>NZ_MSJP01000038.1 GCF_014596525.1 Streptomyces sp. CBMA291 | reverse complement strand
ACCTGGGTGGGGTCGGCCGCGCCGGGGGTCTCCGGGACGGGCGCGGGCGCCGGGTCGGGGGCGAGGAGCGCGCCGACGCCCTCGGCCGCCTCGATCTGGGCGGGGGTCGCGTGCACGCCGATGCCGGCGGCGACCGCGCGCAGCCCGCGCGCCAGGTTCTCGGCGCTGGGCCGCCGGTCCGGGTCCTTGCTGAGACAGCGCTCGATGACCGTCCACAGCGGGGCGGGCACGGTGGAGGGGCGGCGCGGCTCCTCGCTGAGGTGCCGGTGCAGGACTTCGAGCGCACTGCCCCCGGCGAACGGCGGACGCCCGGTGACCAGCTCGTACAGCAGGATGCCCGCGCCGTAGACGTCGACGGCGGAGGTCTGCGGGCGGCCCTCGGCGGACTCGGGCGCCACGTACGCGGGCGTGCCGACGAACTCGTGGGTGCGGGTGAGCCCCGGGGAATCGGCGAGGCGCGCGATGCCGAAGTCGGTGAGCATCGGGTGCATCTCGCCGCCCTGCTCGGCGAGGAGCACGTTGGCCGGCTTGAGGTCGCGGTGGACCACGCCGTCGGCGTGGCTCGCGGCGAGCGCGTCGGCGATCTGGGCGGTCATGAGGGAGGCGGCGACCGGGGTGAGCGGGCCGCTCTCGCGCAGGTACCGGTGCAGGTCCGGGCCTTCGACGAGGTCCATGACGAGGGCGAGGACGTCGCCCTCGACGACCAGGTCGCGGGTGCGCACGATGTTCGGGTGGGTGAGCCGGAGCAGCACGGACCGCTCGCGCAGGAAGCGCATCACGATGTCCGCGTCGTTGGCCAGCTCCTCCTTGAGGACCTTGATCGCGACGGTCTCGCCGGGCCGGCCGGACACGGCCGCCTCGGCCCCCGCCGCCTCGCGCTGGCGGGCTCGCCAGACGGTGCCCGTGGCGCCGCGCCCGAGCGGCTCCTCGAGCAGGTACTTGCTGCCGATAGGCCGCACGTCACGCGCTCCCTGCTGATCGTGGTCCCGGGGTCCCGGAGGTGGTCCCGGAGGTCGCTTCCTGGTGGTGACCGGTCCGGATGTCCGACCCACTTTAGTGCCGCCGCACCGGGCGCAGGCCGGTCGTCCACAGGCGGGTTCCGGCCGCCCCTCCGGGGCGACGCTGTCCGGAAGAAGACGCTCTTCGGGACGGAAGGGTTGCCGGGCATGTTCCGGTGGCATGGACGACCAGGCACTTTTCCGCCCATGGGTGACCAATCAAGATCACTTCCGGCCGACCCGGGGGCGGGTTGTCGGTGGCAGGTGCGAGGATGCCTCCAGCACGTCGTGTCCATGGGGTCGGGAGCCCCGCGCCGTGCCGAACCTGTACCGGGCGACGCGCCCGAGCAGGGTGGGGGGAGAGACCGGGCGGTTCCCCTTGCCGGCCTCGCGCGCAGAAGGGACCGCTGACGGCGATGCAGATCCGGCTGACCGTTCTCGCGCCGTACGCCGGCCATGGCGCCGGGCGCACCTGCGACGTACTCGTCACGGCCCCCGCGGGGACGGTGCTCTCCGCCGTGGCCTCCGCTCTGGCCGCCGCCGTCACCGGTCCCGAGACCTCCGGTTCGGGCGCGACCGTGCTCTACGCGGGCCCGGAGCGGCTCGACAACCGGCGCGCCGTCCTCGGCGAGCCCCCGCTCGTCGACGGCGCGGTCCTCTCCCTCCAGGTCCCCGGCCCGGACGAGCGCATCGACGAGACGGCCTGCGCCCGGCTGCGGGTGGTGGCGGGCCCGGACGCGGGCGGGGTGCACCTGCTGCACGGCGGACCGATCAGAATCGGCCGTTCCGTCGACGCCGACGTGCCGCTCGACGACCCGGACGTCTCCCGCGCGCACTGCACGGTCGTCGTCGCCGAGGACGGCCGGGTCAGCGTCGCCGACCTCGGCTCGACCAACGGCACGACCCTCGACGGCGTCCCGGTCGGCGAGCACCCGGTCCACTTCCGCCCCGGCGCCCTGCTCCGCCTCGGCGAGTCGGCCCTCCGCCTGACCGGCCCCGGCGACGACCCGGTCGGCACGCGCGCGCGTGCGACGGCCCCGGACGGCGAGGGCCATCTGCGGATCGTCCGCACGCCGGACGACACCCCGGGCCCCGCCCTGCCCCCGGGACCGGCGGACGGGGCCACGCACGGCGGCGGGTACGCGGACGGCCCGGCGGACAGGGCGTACGGGGCCGGGTACGGGGACGGGAACGGCTCGCCGGACACGCCGTACGGGGCCGGGTACGGGGACGGTCCGGCCGGGCACGCGCGCGGCGGGGCGGAGTCCGGCGGCTTCGGCGACGCGGGCGGGACCGCGACCGGCGAGTCCGGTGGCTACGAGGGCTCCGGGGGCTACGCCCGTTCCGGCGGCGCCGGGTACGCGCGCGGGGAGGCGGCCCCCGGCCACGC
>NZ_MSJP01000037.1 GCF_014596525.1 Streptomyces sp. CBMA291 | reverse complement strand
CCGCGCCGGGCGCTTCCGGCGGGGCGGACCCGTCCCTGACCACGCCGGGCGCGTCCGACGGCGCGAGCCCGTCCCTCACCGCGCCGGGCGCGTCCGACGGCGCGAGCCCGTCCCTCACCGCGCCGGGCGCGTCCGACGGGCGGCTTCCCGTGCACCTCTACGGACGTCAGGTGCTCGTCGGGCCCTGGCCGTCCGGCGGGGGCGGGCGCGGCTGCGCGACCTGTCTGGCGCGCCGCTGGCAGGGCGTCCGCTCGGTGCCGCTGCGCGACGGGCTGGAACGGGGCACGGAGACCCGGCGGGCGGGCGGCTGGCCGTACGGTCTGCCCTTCGCCGCGACCGCCGTGGCCGCCCTGGTCGCGGGGCTCGCGGCGGCGGGGCCCGAGCCCGGCCCGTACCCGCGTGTCCATCTGATCGACCTGGACACGCTGACCGTACGGAGTCATCCGCTCGTGCCCGACCCGGAGTGCCCGACCTGCGGGGTGCCCGAGGCGGACAGCGCCGAGGGGGCCGCCGTGGAGCTGCGCCCGGCGCCCAAGTACCGGGAGGGGGTCTTCCGGGTCCGCCGGATCGAGGACTACCGGCTGCCGGTGGACGCCTTCGCCAATCCGCACTGGGGGGCGATCGGTTCCTCGGTGGTGTGCGACGTGGCGTCGACGACGACGTCGGCGACCGTCGGCTGCTTCTCCTCGCGCTCCGGGGAGTATCTGCGCGAGACGTTCTGGGGCGGTCACGCCGACACTTACGCGCGCAGCCAGCGCATCGGCGTCCTCGAAGGGCTCGAACGGTACGCCGGGATGCGGGCCAGGACCCGTGCCGCGCGGCTCACTGCCTCCCTGGACGAGCTGGGTCCCTCGGCCGTGGACCCGCGCGTGACGGGTCTGTACGCGGAGCGGTTCCATCTCGACAACCCCCGGGTGCGCCCGTTCACCCCCGACCGGGAGATCCCCTGGGTGTGGGGCTGGTCGCTGCGCGACGGCGCGCCCCGTGCGGTGCCCGAGGTCCTCGCGTACTACCACGCCCCGGGCCTTGAGCACCGGTTCGTGCAGGAGAGCTCCAACGGCTGCGCCTCGGGCGGCAGTCTGGAGGAGGCCGTCTACTTCGGTCTGATGGAGGTCGTCGAGCGGGACGCCTTCCTGCTCGCCTGGTACGGGCAGGCCCCGCTGCGCGAGATCGACCCGTCGACCAGCACCCGGGCGAGCACCCGGCACATGGTCGACCGGCTGGCCATGTACGGCTATCGGGCGCGGTTCTTCGACACCCGGCACGATCTGCCCGTCCCGGTGGTCACCGGCTGCGCCGAGCGGTTCGACGGCGGGGTCGGCCGGATGTGCTTCGGCGCGGGCGCCGGGCTCGACCCCGAATCGGCGCTCGACGCGGCGCTGTGCGAGATCGCCACCGACTCCGTGAACCTGGTCGGCAGGACCCGGCGGGACGAGGCCCGGCTGCGGGCCATGGCCGCCGACTTCTCGCGGGTCACCACCTTGCACGACCATCCCCTGATGTACGGCGTCCCGGAGACGGGCCGTCACGCCGACTTCCTGCTGCGGCAGCCCGAGCCCGCCGCGCCGCTGGCCGTCGCCGACCTGGCGCTGCCGCGTGCCGCCGGGCCCGGCGGACCCGCCGTGGGGGCGTCGGCCGTCTCCGCCGATCTGCGCGAGGACCTGCTGCGGGTCACGGGCGCGGTGACGGAGGCCGGTTTCGACGTGGTGGTGGTCGACCAGACGCTTCCCGAGCAACGGGCCCTCGGGCTGCACACCGTGAAGGTGCTGGTGCCCGGTCTGCTGCCGATCGACTTCGGCTGGTCCCGGCAGCGGGCCCGGCACATGCCCCGGATGCGCGCGGCGCTGGGCGCCGCCGGTCTCCACCCCGCGCCCCATCCGTTCCCCTAGGCCGTCTCTTTCGGATCTTGCCTGGCCCTGACCGGCACGCCCGAAAGAGACGACTCGGGCCGCGCTGCGCCGCCCGTCCCGCCCGCCGTCCGAAAGGAGGCCGACCCCGATGGGGTTCGCCCATGAGTACGCCGACGCCGTCCTGTACCGGGGCCGCGTTCCGATGGAACCCGCCGACTTCGTCCCCGACTGGCCCGACGGACCGCGCCGGGGCAAGTTCTATCCCGACGCGGAGCCGTACGCGCTGCCCGACGGCTCCGGTCTCGCCGACGCGCCGGCCGGGCCCGGTCTGCTGCCTTCGGCCGACGGCACCGAGGGGCCGGGGGGTCCCGGTGGTCCCGGCTTCACGCTGCCGCTGCTTTCGGCGATGCTCCAGGACTCGTACGGGCTGACCGGCCGTCGTCTGGGCATCCAGGCCAACAGCGATCTGTCCGGGCTGCCGTTCTACACGCATGCCAACTGGTCGCGCGGCACGGCGGGCGGCGGCGGGCTCTACCCCGTCTCCGTCCACTGGGCCTCGGGCCCCTCCGGGCCGCTCACCCCCGGTCTCCACTACTACGACGTCCAACGGCACGCCGTACAGAGGCTGCTGACGGGGGACGTGACCGGCAGGATCCGCGAGGCGCTCGGGGCGGACGCGCCCGCCGAGGCGCTGGAGACCGACCAGTATCTGGTGCTGGGCGTGAAGTACTGGCAGACCGCGTTCAAGTACAACAGCTTCGGCTATCACGTGGTCTGCACCGACGTGGGCACCCTGGTGCAGACCTGGCGGGTCTGGGCCGCCGCCCACGGGCTGCGCGTCGCGCCCCTGCTGTGGTTCGACGAGCCCCGGCTGAACGGGCTGCTCGGCACCGAGGGCGAGGAGGAGAGCGTCTTCGCGGTGGTCCCGCTGCACTGGGAGGACGAGGACCGGTCAAGCGGTACGAGTGACCGGAGCGGTACGGGGACGGCCACGGGTGCGGTGGGCGCGGCGGGCCGTCAGGGCGGCGCGGGAGACCCGGGCCCGGCGCCCGACCCCTCCGTGCGGCATCGGGACGTCGAGCGGTCGCGGACCGTCATCCGGTTCCCCACCGTCCTCGCGATGCACGCGGCGACCGTGGCCGGGGCCACCGAGCGGCCCGCTCCCGGGGCGCTCGCCGCCTCGGCGGCGCGGCCCGTGCCCGCCGGTGGCACGCGGATCGCCCTGCCTCCGCCCGCGTTCCCCGAGGTGCCGGTGCGGCGGGTGCTGCGGAGCCGCCGGAGCAGCTTCGGGCGGTTCGACGCGGCCCGTCCGGTCACCCCCGGGCAGTTGTCGGCGGTGCTCGCGGCCTGCGCGGCGACCTCGCTCGGCGGGGACGCGGCCCCGGCGGGCACCCCCCGTCAGGTCCGGCTCTACGCCTTCGTCAACCATGTCGAGGGCATCGCCCCCGGTGCGTACGTCCACGACGCCGACTCGGGCGAACTGTCGCTCGTCGTGCCAGGACCGCAGGGCCACTTCCTCCAGGAGAACTACTTCCTGGCCAACTACAACCTGGAGCAGGCGGGCGTGGTCCTGGTGCCGACGGTGCGGACGGCGGCGGTCCTTGACGCGGTCGGCGACCGGGGCTACCGGCTCGCGGTCGGCACGGCGGGCGCCGTGGCGCAGACCTTCTATCTGGCCGCGTCCGCGCTCTCGCTGGGCGCGGGGGTCGCGCTGGGCTTCGACAACGTGTCGTTCGTCGAGAAGCTGGGGCTCGCGGGCACGGCGGAGGCGCCGCTGCTCATCATGCCGCTCGGCAACGAACGCCCCGGACCGGCCGACTTCCGCCACGAGATCGCCTGAGGGGGAACCGCGATGACACTTCCGACCATCGAGACGACCGGGCGGCGCCCCGCCACCTGGGAGGTGGGCCGCCGCTTCCTGCTGCGGGCCGCCGGACTGCCCGTGGAGAGCGTGCACGGGCTGCGCTGCCCGCGCACCCGTGCCTGGGCCGACGAGGTGCTGGCCCGCGAGGAGCGGCTGGCCGCCGAGGGCGCCGCCCTCAGCGACACCCTCCACGGGCTGCTCGGGGCCGCCGACGCCCTGGGCGACGAGGCCCGGCGGGCCCTGCTCGCCCTGCGCCGCCGACTCTTCAACAACCGGCCGCCCGCCGACCCGGGTGCGGCCGTGCGCCTGGTGACCGGGCTCGACGGGGCGGCGGGCGGACGCGTCGCCGGCTGGCTCGACGACCGGGAGCGGTTCGGCGCGCTGCTCGCCGAGGGCCCCGCGCTGCTCGCGGACGAACTGGGCGCGGCACGTGGTGCGTTGCGCGCGGTGTTGTCCCGGGAGGAGATCCGCCGGGGGCTGCTGCTCGCCTCGCCGACGCTGGACGGGAGGCTCGACGCCTATCTGAACGGCGGGACGGGAACGGCCGAAGGCACCGGCGCCGACACCAGCACCGGCACCGGCACCGGCACCGGCAAGGCCTCCGGCTCCGCCTCCCAGGGCCGGATGCGGAAGATCGAGCGGTCCGCGCTCACGTATCTCTACCGCACGGCGTGCAAGACGAGCCCGTTCAGTACCTTCACCCCGGTCGCGTCCGCCGTCTTCGACGCCGAAGCCGCGGCCGACACCGGATCCGGCGTCGAGGGGACAGGCCCGCACCTGGGTTCGGAGCGCACCGGGCATGTCCGCCTGAACGTCGTCGCCCTGGGCCGGATCGCCGATCTGATCCTGGCCGATCCGGTGCTCCGGCAGGATCTGCCCGTGGTCCTTTCGCCGGGCTGGGGCCGTGACGAGGACCGTATCCGCTATGTGCGCCAGTGGGTGACGAGCGGGGACGACGACGCGTCCGTCACCTTCGACTCCGTCCGTGACCGGCTGTTCTATCTGCGGGGCAGCGGCACCCTGGAGCGGCTGCTCGCGTTCCTCGACGGCTCCCCCGGGCTGCGCCATCGCGATCTGGTCGAGCGTCTGGCGACCGAGCACGGCGCGGAGCCCGCCGAGTGCGAGCGGTACGCCGCCGCGCTCATCAAGGTCGGCATGGTGCAGGTGCCGTGTCTGCGCACCGATGTGCACAGCGCCGATCCGCTGGAGTCGTTCCGGGAGGCGCTGCGGGATCTCTCGGCGCCGTGGGCGGACGCCGTCGCCGAGAGCCTGGGGGTCGCGGCCGCCTGTCTGGCCGCCTACCCGGCCGCCCGGCTCGGCGAGCGCCGCGCCCTGCTGCGAACCCTGCGCGAACAACTCCTCGACGTACAGCGGTCCTTGGGCGCCGAGGAGCCGACGCTGCCCCGGACGCTGCTGTACGAGGACGTCAGCGCGGGCGACGGTCTGGTGGCGGACGCGGGGCTCCTCCCGGGCGGGGCGGCGGCGGCGCTGCGCGCGGTCGAGGGCGTCCTGCCGATGTTCGATCTGACGCTTCCGCACCGGATCTGCCTCCAGGGTTTCTTCCTGGCCCGGTACGGGCGGGGCGGGCGCTGTGACGATCTGCTCGGTCTCGTGCACGACTTCCACGAGGACTTCTTCGACCAGTACGTCTCCTTCACGGCGAAGCGTTCGGCGTTCGACGCGAGCGGGGCGTACGTCCCGGAGGAGAACTGGCTGGGCCAGAGCGCGCTGCGGACGCTCGACGACGCCCGCCGCCGGTTCGTGTCCGGCATGCGCGAACTGTGGGAGAAGCAGGGAACGGACGAGGAACTAAGCCTTCCGGCGGATCTGTTGGACTCGTTGGCCGATGAACTCGACCCGTTGAACGCGGACTTCACTCCGCAGAGTCATCACCTTCAGGTGGTGCGGCCCGCGAGCGGTGGCGGGGCGGGGCGGGTTGTCCTGAACCGTTCGTACGGCGGGCTCGCCTTCCCGTTCAGCCGTTTCACTCATGTGTACGACGGACCGGAGGCTTCCGGGCTCTCGGCGGAGCTGCGGGCGGAGCTGCGCGACCGGCAGCCGTCCGGGGCGGTCTTCGCCGAGTTGACCGGCGGGCCCGTCACCAGCAACCTCAATCTGCATGGACGTCTCACCGATCATCAGATCGTCTGTCCGGGCGAGACGTCGACGGTCCCGGAGGAGGCCCGGCTGCACCTGGACGACCTGTATCTGGAGCACGACGAGACGGCCGACCGGCTGGTCCTGCGGTCGAAGCGGCTCGGGCGCGAGGTGGTCCCCGTCTATCTGGGCTATCTGGTGCCGGTGGCGCTGCCGGAGATCCCCCGCACCCTGCTGCTCCTCTCGCCGAGCAGCATGACCCCGACCGATGTGTGGGGCGGGGTCCCCGAGGGCCCGGCGGTCGACGGGGTGACCCGGCGTCCCCGGGTGGTGCACGGCGAGGTCGTGGTCAGCCGCCGGAGCTGGACGGCGGACGCGTCCGTGCTGCCGGTCCGCGCCCCCGGGACGGACGAGGCGGCCTGGTACCTGGGGTGGCGGCGCTGGCAGCGGGCGCACGGACTGCCCGACCGGGTCTTCGCCACGGTGCTGCGCGAGGGCCGCAGGGCGCTCGGGGCCAAGCCCGTCTACCTCGACTTCGACAGTCCGCTGTCGCTGACCGCCTTCGAGGCCCTGGTGGACCGCGCGCCCGGCTCGGGGGTCGCGCTGCGCGAGATGCTGCCGGCCGAGGACGCCCTGCACCTGACGTCCGACGAAGGCCGTCACGTGGCCGAACTGGCCGTGGAGACCTTCACTTTCCGCCACCGTACCGAGGACGGCCCGACATGCCGGAACTGATCGCCCCGCTCCCCTTCGACGGTCTCGCCCCGGCGCCCTCCCCCGCGGAGCCGGGGGACTGGATCGCGCTGCACGTGTTCTACGCGGCGAGCCCCCGGCCGCTGCTCGTGGACTGCGTCCGGCCGCTGGTCGCCCGGCTCACCGAGGAGGGCCTGCTCCACGGGTACTTCTTCCTGAACTACTGGCTGGAGGGCCCGCACGTCCGGCTGCGGCTGCGGCCCACGAGCGCGCAGGCCGCCCCGGAGGTGCGGCGGCGCGCCGAGGAGGCGCTGAGCGCCTTCCTCAAGAGCAGGCCCGCGCTGTACGAGGTCGACTCCGGGTTCCTGAAGGACTTCTACAACGCCCTGTTCGACATCGAGTTCCCCGGCGAGGACCGGGGCCGCTACATGGGCGAGGACGGCCGGATGCGGCTGCGGCCCAACAACAGCTTCAGCGAGGAGCCGTACGCCCCCGAGTACGCGAAGTACGGCGGGCCCGCCGGGGTGGAACTCGCCGAGTGGCACTTCCGGCACTCCAGCGATCTGGTCGTGGACGCCTTCCGCACCATGAACCTGCATCTGCGCACGGTGCTGCTCGGCACCTCCGCGCAGCTGATGATGGTGATGGCGAGCTGCTTCCTGCCCGAGGACGACCGGCTCGCGGACTATCTGGACGGCTACTACGAGTTCTGGCACCGGGCGTTCCCCGGGACCGGCTTCATCGGCTCGCGGGAGTACGAGCGGAACTACGCGGAGATGGCGCCCGCCCTCGGCCGCCGGTTCACCGCGATCCGGGCCGCGGTCTCCTCGGGGGAGCTGGGGCGGCTGCCCTCCTTCCTGCGGGGCTGGGCGGAGCACTGCCTCGAACTGCGCTCCCGCGCGGCGGACCTCGCCACCCGGGGCGAGCTGCTGTTCCCGCTGCGGGAGGGGCCCGCGCGGGAGGACACCGGGCAGGTGCGGGCGGAGCCGGTGGACGCGGTGCCGCTGGAGCCGCTGACCCATGTGCCCGCGGTACTGCCCCGGCTGCTCTCCCCGTACATGCACATGACCAACAACCGGCTCCATGTGACGATCCGCGACGAGGCCTATCTCTCCTTCGTCCTCGGGCAGGTCCTCAGGGAGGCGCGCGACGGGGACGCGCGCGACGAGACGGCAGGGGCCGGGGACGCGCAGGGCGCGCGCGGCGGGGCGGCGGAGTCGTGACGGCCGCCGCCGCGCGGGCCTACCGTCCGGCGCTCCGGCCCGGCGTCCTGCTGAGCGCGCCGCTGCTGCGCGGGCCCCGTACCGTGCACCTCGTCCGGCACCCCGTCACCGGAGCCGCGTTCGAGGTCGGCGTCAAGGAGCACTTCCTGATGGCGCGCCTGGACGGGACGCGGAACCTCGACGACCTCGCGCCCGCGTACGCGGACCGGTTCGGCCGACGGCTCGGCGAGGAGAACTGGAACCGGCTGCTCGGCCTCCTCGGCACCCGGGGCCTGCTCGCCGGGGCGCCCGACCCGGTGGCGCCCGAGACCGCGCCGAAGCGCCCCAACTCGCTGTGGCGCGGCACCCGGCCGATGGTCGCGGACGCCGACGCGACCACGGCGCGGCTCCACCGCGCCCTGCGCCCGCTGCTCCGGCCCGCCGTCCAGTACCCGCTGCTCGCCGCCGTCCTCGCGCTCCTCGCGGTGCTCGCCGTACGGGCACCGGCGCTGTTCGGCGACGCGGCGGAACTGGCCGGGCAGCCGGTCGTCTTCCTGGGCATCGCGCTGTTCCTGTGGCTGAGCATCACCCTGCACGAACTGGCGCACGGGGTGGCCGCCCAGCACCACGGGGGTCATGTCGCCGAGATCGGGCTGCGCTGGCGGTTCCCGGCCGCGCTGCTCTACTGCACGGTCGACAACTACCTGTTCCTGCCGGGCCGACGGGCCAAACTGGTCATCGCGGGGGCGGGCGCGCAGCTCAACATGGTGCTTCTGCTGCCCTTCGGGGTCTGGTGGCTGCTACTGCCCGCCGGGGCCCCCGAGCGCCCCGCCCTCGCCGGTCTGCTGCTGCTCGGCACCGTACAGGCGCTGAGCAACCTCGTACCGCTGCCGCCGCTCGACGGCTACCGGATGCTCGGGCACGCCCTGGGCACCGCCCATCTGGCCCCCGAGACCCGGGCCTATCTGCGGGTGCGCCGGGGCGGCCGGGACTCGCCCGCGCTCGCCGCCTACCCGGCGCGGGCCCGGCGGATCTACACGGCGTACGCGATCGGGGCGCCGCTCCTGCTGCTCCTGGCGGCGGCGGGCACCGCCGTCTTCGTCCTCGCCCTGCTCGGCTGACCGGCCGCGCACGCTCCACCCGCTTCCCGACCGGCACGATCCACGCACCACACGAGTGAGGTACAGGCCATGTCAACCACATCCGCGGCGGGCGGTCCGCCGACCGCCGCCGTCCAGGTCAAGGGCGTCTCCAAGCGGTACGGGGACCGGCAGGCGGTGGACGACGTCACCCTGGAGATCCACCGGGGCGAGTTCTTCGGTCTGCTGGGCCCCAACGGTGCGGGCAAGTCCACCCTGATCGAGATCATGGAAGGGCTGCGCCGGGCCGACACGGGCACGGTCGCCCTCTTCGGGACGTCGCCGTGGCCGCGCGACACGGCGCTGTTGCCCCGGATCGGCGTCCAGACGCAGAGTTCGGCGTTCTTCGTCCGGCAGACCGCCCACGAGCACCTGCGGACGGTCGCCGCGCTCTACGGCGCGCCCCGGAGCGCCGTGGACGCCACGCTCGCCTCGGTGGGCCTCACCGAACAGCGTGACGTCCAGGTGGAGAACCTCTCCGGGGGCCAGCGGCAGCGGCTCGCCATCGCCTCCGCCCTCGTCCACGGGCCCGAGCTGATCTTCCTGGACGAGCCGACCGCCGCGCTCGACCCGCAGGCCCGGCGCGCCCTGTGGGAGGTGCTGCGGGGGCTGAAGGCGGAGGGCCGCACGATCGTCCACACCACCCATCACCTCGACGAGGCCGAGGCGCTCTGCGACCGGATCGCGATCCTGGTGGACGGCCGGATCGCGGTGACCGACTCGCCGCACAACCTGGTCGGCGCCTCCCGCGCGCCGAGCCGTCTGATGCTGCCGCTCGGGCGGCTCGACGAGACGCGGGCGGCGGCCATCGAGGGCGTCGAACGGGTCAGCGTCGAGGGCGGCTCCCTCGTCCTGGAGACCCACGCGGCCGGCCGGGTCCTCGCCGCCGTCGACCGGCTCGCCGGGCTCGACGGCGTCCAGACCAGGACCGCGAGCCTGGAGGACGTCTACCTCGATCTGACCGCCCGGCTCGCCGGTTCCGGACGGTCCTCCCACCCGCACGCCGAGACCACGGAGCCGTGACCATGAGCGCCTACGCCGCACTGACCGGGGCGGGCTACCGGGCCCAGGTCCGGGACAAGACCACCCTCTTCTTCACCTTCGCCTTCCCGCTGCTCTTCCTCGTCGTCTTCGGGCTGATCTTCCGGGGCCAGGCCGTGGAGGAGAGCGGACTGACCTATCTGTCGTACACGGCGGCCGGAGTGCTGTCCTGGGGCGTGGCGAACGCCGCCGTGTTCGGCATCTCGTTCACCCTCATGCAGTGGCGCACCGACGACATCCTGCGCCTCATCCGGATGTCCCCGGCGCCGCTCTCGGCGGTCATCGGCTCCCGGTACGTCATCGCCCTGGTGGTGGGCGCCGTGCAGTCGGTGCTGTTCGTGGGGGTGGCGATGCTGCCGCTGTTCGGCCTCGAACCGGCCTCCGGCTGGCCGCTGCTGATCCCCGTGCTGGTCCTCGGCATCACGACCTTCCTCCTCCTCGGGGTGATCATCGGCTCCTTCGCGAACACCCCGGAGTCCGTCGCCGCCGTCGCCAACTTCCTGATGCTGCCGATGGCGTTCCTCTCCGGCTCCTTCTTCCCGCTCGACTCCATGCCGTCCTGGCTCCAGAAGGTCTCCCTGGTGATGCCGCTGCGCTATCTCAACGACGCCGTGTCCCACGCGCTCACCGGACGGGGCGACCTCTCCGACGTCTGGGTGGGCTGCGCCGGGCTCCTCGTGTTCGCCCTGCTCTTCGGCGCGGTCGCGGTGAAGACCTTCCGCTGGACGAGGTCGTCGTGAGCACCGCCACGCGGCCGAAGCCGCTGCCGCTGCCCATGGACGAGGCGCGGGCCGCCCTGCGCGCGGGGGGCGGGGGGGGCGCGGGGGGGGGGGGGGGGGGGTGGGGGTACCGGCTGGGCTGGTGTGGTCCAGGGCCCCGGTCCGGGGCCGGGCCGGGTCGCGGGGCCGTCCCCCACTGGTTCCCCTGCTGGTCCCGCCGCTGGGTCCGCACCTGGATCCGCCC
>NZ_MSJP01000036.1 GCF_014596525.1 Streptomyces sp. CBMA291 | reverse complement strand
GCTCGCCGCCCGGCTCGGCGTGCTGCGCGCGGGCGCCGCGTACGGCCCCGTCGGCGTCGACCAGCCGGCCTCCCGCCTCCGGTTCCTGATCGAGGACACCGGGGCCGGGGCCGTCGTGGTCGACGGCGCGGGCGCCGCGGCCGTGGCCGCCTGCGGCGCGGACGTGTCCCTGGTCCCGGCGGACGGCCCCGGCGGCGAGGACACCCGGCCCGAACCCGTCGCCCTCGACGCGGACGACCTCGCCTACGTGATGTACACCTCGGGAACCACCGGCCGTCCCAAGGGCGTACGGGTCACCCACGGCAACCTCGCCGCCTATCTGGACGGACTGCACCGTGCCCATCCCGGGCTCGCCGCCCGCCGCACCCTGCTGGCCACCACGATGGACACCGACTTCGCCGTGACTGTGCTGCACGGGGCCCTCGCGTCCGGCGGCAGCGTGGTGATCGCCGACCACCGGCAGGCACTCGACGGCGCGGCGCTCGCCCGGGTCGTGCGCGAACACGGCGTTCAGGCGGTGAAGTTCACGCCCTCGCACCTCGCCGAGCTGCTGCGCACCCCGCTGCGGGAGGAGATCGGCGGGCTGCGGGCGATCGTCCTCGGCGGCGAGGCCGTTCCGGCGCTTCTCGCCAAGGAACTCGCGGCCCTGCGCGCCCCGGACGCCCTGCTCCTCAACCACTACGGCCCCACGGAGACCACGGTGGGCGTCCTGACCCACCGCCTCGACCCCGACGAGGACGGGACGCCGCCCGTCGGCGTGCCGCTGCCGGGCGTCACCGTCCTGGTCCTCGACGACGAGCTGCGCCCCGTCCCGCCGGGCGGCACCGGGGTCCTGTGGATCGGCGGACCGCAGGTCGCCGCCGGGTACCTCGGGCGGCCCGAGGCCACGCGCGCGGCCTTCCGCACCGCGCCCACCGGGGAGCGGATCTACCGCACCGGGGACCTTGCCTTCACCGACGACCGGGGCCGCGTCCACCTGCGCGGCCGGGCCGACGACCAGGTCAAGGTGCGGGGCTTCCGGGTGGAGCCGGGCGAGACGCTGCACGTCCTGCTGGGACTGCCCGGCGTCCGCCAGGCCGATGTACTCGGCCACCAGGGCGAACTCGTCGCGTTCACCGTCCTGGACGCGGCCGTCACCGACCCGGCGGCGGTGCGCGAGCGGTTGCGGGCGCTGCTGCCCGCCCATCTCGTGCCCGACCGGCTGATGGCGCTCGACCGGATCCCGGTCGCCGCCACCGGCAAGGCCGACCGCCACGCCCTGCGGGCGCTGCTCGCGGCCGACACCGGCATGTCCGAAGTCACCGGAGCCGCGGTCGGGCCGGTGCACGGGGCCGGACCGGGGTCCGGGTCCGGCGCCCCCGTCGGCGGGGGCGACCTCGTCGAGCAGGTGCTGCAAGCCTGGCGGGAGGTGCTGCGTACCCCCGACGTCTCCCTGGACCAGGCGTTCTTCGAGGCCGGTGGCAGCTCGTTGCTGCTCATCCGGCTCCTGGAACGGCTGCGCGCGCTCACCGAACGGCCGCTGGAGGTCGGCGACCTGTTCCGGCACGCGACCGTACGGTCCCAGGCAGCCCTGCTCCACGACCCCGTCTTCGCACCGCCGCCGCTCTCCGTCCGGGTGACCCCCGGGGCGGGGGGAGGCGACCGGAGCCGACTTGCCGCACGGCGCCGGCGGACCACGCCGCAGCGCACCAGCAACCGGAAGGCGAGCGAATGACCAGCGAGACCGACATAGCCGTCGTCGGTGTGGGAGCCCGGTTCCCCGACGCGTGGGGCCCCGCTGATTTCTGGCGCAACCTGTCCGAAGGACGCGTCGGCATGCGCGAGTTCACCGACGAGGAGCTGCGGGCCGCCGGTGTGGACGACTCCCTGCACGCCTCGCCCGACTACGTGCGGGTGGGCGTGCGGCTGCCGGGCCTCACCGACTTCGACGCCGGGTTCTTCGGCATCGCCCCGGCCGAGGCCGAGCTGATCGACCCGTACCAGCGCGTCTTCCTCGAAGTGTGCTGGGAGGCCCTGGAACACGCCGGACACCCGGCGCGCGACGACGGCCCGCTCGTCGGCGTCTACGCGGGGGCGAGCTTCAGCACGTACGCCATGGCGCTCTATCTCGCCCGCGCACGGGAGCATGGCTTCGCGGCCGTCGCCGACGGCGACGTGCGCCGGGGCAGCCTCTTCGACTTCATGCCCGCCCGGGTCGCCCACCGGCTCGGGCTGCGCGGCCCCGCCATCGCCGTCCAGACCGCCTGCTCCTCCTCCCTCACCGCCGTGCACCAGGCGGTCAACGCCCTGCTCGCCGGGGACTGCGACATCGCCCTCGCCGGAGGCAGCGGCGGATCGGTGCCGGAGGCCGGATACCGCTACGAGGCCGGGGGCATCGTCTCCGAGGACGGCTACTGCCGCTCCTTCGACGCCAAGTCCAGCGGTACGGCCCCCGGGGCGGGCATCGGCGTGGTGGTGCTGCGGCGGCTCCAGGACGCGCTCGCCGACGGCGACCACGTGTGGGCGGTCGTCGAGGGCAGCGCCGTCAACAACGACGGCGCCGACCGGCCCGGGTTCACGGCGCCGAGCCCGCGCGGTGTCGCCGACGTCGTCCGCGCCGCGCTCGACTCGGCCGGTACCGACCCCGACCGGATCGCCTACGTCGAGGCGCACGGCTCCGGCACCCCGCTCGGCGACCACGTGGAACTCCAGGGCCTCGCCGAGGCGTTGCGCAGTCCCACGGGCCGCACCGGCTTCGCCGGACTCGGCTCCGTCAAGGCCAACGTGGGCCACTGCGGCTCGGCGGCGGGAATCGCCGGTCTCCTCAAGGCCGTTCACATCGCCCACACCGGGCAGCTGCCGCCCCACCCGCAGTTCACCGCCCCCCGGGACCCCGGGATACTCGCCGGCAGCTCGCTGCGCATCGACACCGTTCCGGGGCGGTGTACGGACCCGGACCGCAGGATCCTGGTCCACTCGATGGGCCAGGGCGGCACCAACACGGCCGTGGTGCTGCGGGCTCCCGACCCGGTGTCCCGCACCGCCGATGCCGACGACCCGGCGCCCGCGACGGTACGGCTGACCGTGTCCGCCCGTACCCGCACCGCCCTGGACGCGCTGTGCGGGCGGCTCGCCGACGCCCTCGACGAAGGCACGTACCGGGTCGCCGACCTGGTCCACACCCTGCGGGTCGGCCGCCGCTCCTTCGAGCACCGCAGAGTCGTCACCGCCCCGCCGGACCGGCTGGCGGGCGCCCTGCGGATGCCCCGGCCGCCGCAGGCCAGGACCGTGCTGTCCCGCCCGCTGACCCCGCTCGTGGTCCGCACCGACCCGTCACCCGGCGCGGCGGCCCTTGAGGAGGCGGTGCTCGCCGCCCTCGGCCCCGGCGCACGGACCGCGCCCGAGGTGCCCGCGTCCCTCCCCGCCGGCACGTACCTCCTGGTCGTGGGGCCGGGGCAGAGCGGCCCCGACCGCCATGCGACGGGCGGGGCGGGCAGCGCGTCCGACCCCGCCGACACCCTCGACGCGGCGCTGACCGCCGCGTGGCTGGAAGGCGTGGACGTCGCGTGGGCCGCGAGGGCGGACGGTTCCGCCCCGGGCGCCCGCCGGGTGCCGCTGCCGACCTATCCCTTCCAGCGGCGCCGGTTGTGGGCCCTCGACCGGATCGGCGACGTCCTGCGCGGGCGGCCGGACGGCCCGGCCGCACCCGGCCGCGACAGCGCCGCGTCCCGAACCGACCGGGACCGGGCCGTCACGGCGGACGCCCGGCCCGACCGGCTCGGCGCCCCGGTGCCCGCGGCCGACGCGCTGGAGGCCGAACTGGTCGCCCTGTGGGAGGAGTTGTTCGGCATCGCGCCGATCGGCGTGGACGACGAGTTCGACCGGCTCGGCGGCACGTCGCTGCTCGCCACCCGGATGGCCCTGGAGATCGGCCGCCGTCACGACGTCCGGCTGAACCTGCACCGGGTGGGCGGCACCCGGGCCACCGTCCGCCGGGTCGCCGACGCCGTCCGCACCCGGCTCGCCGGAGGGGGCCTCGGGGGAGAGGCCCTGGACGGTGACGGGGCCCTGGTCGACGCCGACCTGGAACTGTCCCTCGGCGAGGCGTCGCCGCAGCGCCCCGGCGGCGCGGTGCTGCTGACCGGCGCCACCGGCTTCATCGGCGCCTTCCTGCTGCGTGAACTGTGCGCCGCCGACGAGGCGCCCGTGTACTGCCTGGTCCGGGCCCGCGACGAGGAGCACGCCTGGCGGCGCCTGAGAGCCGCCGCCGACGCCTACTCGCTTCCCCGGCCCGATCCCGCCCGGGTCCGGGTCGTCGTCGGCGACCTCGCCGAAGGCTCCGCCGCCCTCGACCGGGTCCCGGAGGCCGCCGCCCGCGTCGGCCGCGTGGTGCACTGCGCCGCCCGGGTCGTCTTCACCGAGCCGTACCGCGCCCTGCGCGAGGCCAACGTCCTCGGCACCGTCGCACTCCTGCGCTGGATGCGGGCGCACGGCGTCCCCGATCTCAGCTACGTCTCCAGCCTGGCCGCCGCCACCCCCACCGGAACGCCCCGCCGCGTCCGCGAGGAGCGCGACCAGCCGCTGTCCGCCGAATCCGGCGGTTACGGCACCAGCAAGTGGGTCGGCGAGCGGCTGATCGAACGGGCCGAGAAGGACGGCATGCGGGTCCGGGTGTTCCGGCCCGGTCTGGTCCTGGGCGACTCGGTCAGCGGAGCCTGCAACCCGAAGGACATGACCTGGCGGATACTCGCGGGCAGTCTCGCCACCGGGCTGCGCCCCGCCGACGACCGGCCCCTGTTCATGGCTCCGGTCGACACCGTGGCCCGCGCGGTGGTGGCCCTCGCACACCGCCCCGACACCCTGGGCCGGGTCCACCACCTGGTCGACGCCGAGCCGACGACACTGCGCGCCCTGATCGGCGGACTCGTCGCCGAGGGGATGCCCACCACCGAGGCTCCGGTGCGGGACTGGCACGCCGCCGTGGCCGATCTGGCCCTGGACAGCGGTGACGAGACGCTCGCCGCGATCGCCCTGATCCGCACCGAGGACGCCCCGGCGGACACCTCGGGCGCACCGGACGACGCGCACGTCACCGTCGACGCGGACGCGTGGCGCCCCTGGCTGACCGCCGAAGGCGCCTCCTCCGCCGTCGCACCCCGGGCACTTGTCCGGAGCCTGCGCCGTCTCGCCGACCGGCCGGAGTACCGGCGGTCGATCGGTTCCGGACTCACCGACACGAGAGGAGAACGAGGATGAGCGAGCCGACACTGGCGGTGATCGGCGCGGGCACCATGGGCGCCGGGCTGGCCACGCTGGCCGTGGGCCACGGGGTTCCGGTGCTGCTCGTGGACGACAGCGCCGAAGCCCGCGCACGGGCCGGGGACGTCGTACGGCAGAACCTGCGCATGGCCCAGATGCTGGGCAAGCTGCCCGCGGAGGCGAGCGCCGACGGACTCCTGGAGTCCAGTGCCGACCTGCGGGCGGCGGCCGGCGCCACCGTGGTCGTCGAGTGCGTCGTCGAGCGGCCGGAGGTCAAGGCCGCGGTGCTCGCCGGGGTCTCGGCGGCGGTCGCCCCCGGCACCCCGCTGCTCACCAACACCTCCGCCATTCCGGTGGACGAGCTGGCCGGGTCGGCCGCCCGGCCATCGGACGTGCTCGGCGCCCACTTCATGAACCCGCCCTACCTCATCGAGGGCGTCGAGGTGGTACGCGGCCCGCGCACCGCGCCGGAGGTCCTGGAGCGGGCCCTGGACCTGCTCTCCCGGCTCGGCCGCACGCCGGTCGTGGTCGGCGACGGACCCGGCTTCGTGATCAACCGCGTGCTCCAGCGCATGATCAACGAAGCGGCCTCCATCGTCCAGGAGGGCCTGGCCACCCCGGAGCAGGTCGACGCCCTCTTCACGAGCTGCCTGGGCCACCGCACCGGCCCCCTCGCCACCGGGGACCTCATCGGTCTCGACAACGTCGTGGACACCCTCCACGTGCTGCACGAGCGCACCGGATCCGACGGGTACCGCCCCTGTCGGCTTCTGCTGGAGAAGGTCGAACAGGGGCGGTTCGGACGCAAGACCGGATCGGGCTTCTACGCATACGGAACGGGGATGGCATGAGCACCGACACCACCACCGGGATCGAGACCGAGATACTCGCCTTCATCAAGGAGCGCACCGGGATCGAACTCGCCGCCGACGAGGACCTGTTCGCGACGGGTGCGGTCACCTCGCTGTTCGCCATGCACCTGGTGACCCATGTCGAGCGGACCTACGGGGTGAGCGTCACCGCCGGTCTGCTCAGGCTGGACAACTTCCGGTCGGCGTCCGCCGTCGCCGGGCTCGTCACCACCCTGCGGCAGGAGTCGTGACCGCTCGGCGGAGTACCGGTGCGCGGGGTCCGCAGGAGCTGCTGACCCGGTTGGCCGCCCCGCACGCCGACGCCTGGGACCGGGCGGGCGCGATCCCGGAGACGGTCGTCCGGAGCCTCGCGGAGGCCGGTGTGCTCTGCCCGGAGGTGCCGGAGAAGTGGGGCGGTCTCGGTCTCGACTCGCTGGCCGCCGGTCTGCTGACCGCCCACGCGGGCACCCTCTGCGCCTCGGTCCGCTCCCTGATGACGTCGCAGTCCATGGTGGCCTGGGCGCTGACCCGCTGGGGCGACCCGGCCCAGCGCGAACGCTTCCTGCCCCGCCTGGCCACGGGCGCCACCGCTGCCGTGGCGTTCAGCGAGACCGTCGCGGGCAGCGACCTCTCGGCCATGCGCACCACCGTCACCGACCGGGGCGACACGGTGCGCATCGACGGCGCCAAGGTGTGGACGACCGGCGGCACGTACGCCGATCTCGTCCTCGTCTTCGGCCGGTACGGTGACGGCACCGCCATGGTCCTCGTCCCCACCGACGCCCCCGGGCTGCGCGTGGAGCGGCGTCCCGACCCGAGCGGCTGCCGCGCGGCCGGTCACGCCGACCTCACCTTCGACGGCGTCGAACTCGACCGGGGCCATCTGCTGCCGGGTGCGGGGGCGCCGCTGAGCTTCACCGGACAGTCCGTGCTCGCCGCGGGACGTCTCTCCGTCGCCTGGGGCTGTCTCGGCATCGTCCAGTCCTGTCTGCGCGAGGCGGTCCGGCACGCGCGGACCCGTGAGCAGTTCGGACAGCCGCTGTTCCGGCACCAGTTGGTCGCCCGGCACATCGGCGAGACGCGCGCCGCCGAACAGGCCCTGCTGCGTCTGTGCGAACACGCCTCCCGCTGCTGGAACGAGGGCGTTCCCGAGATGTTCGACGCGGCGCTCGTCGCCAAGCACGTCGGCGCGTCCGCCGCCGCGTCCGCCGCGTCCGCCGCCGCCCAGGTACTCGCCTCGGCCGGGGCGCACGACGGGCACCCCGTCGCCCGCGCCCTCCGCGACGCGAAACTGATGGAGATCATCGAGGGCAGCAACGAGATCTGCCAGCTGCGACTCGCCGAAGAGGCCATGGGGGTGTACGCGTGACCACCGCCGCGGCGATCGGCATCGGTCGCATCCACTGCGTGCTCCCGGAGCGGTTCGTCGCCCCCGGCGAACTGCCCGAGGCGGCCGAACTCGACTCCGCCGGGCGCGACTTCCTCTCCGTCTGCGGCATCGACACGGTGGGAGTGGTCGAGGAGAGCGCGGGCGCCCTCGCCGCCCGCGCCACCGCCGAGTTCGTCACCGCCCACGGCGCCCGCCCGGACGTACTGCTGCACGTCGGGGCCCGCTCTCCGGACGTGCTGCTCGGCTCCGACGCCTGCCGTGCCCAGGCCGAGGCCGGGCTCACCGCCGCCTTCGCCTTCACCGTGGACGGGCTGGGCTGCACCGGTTCCAGCGCCGCCTGGGGGCTCGCCGCCGACCTGCTGCGCGCCGACCCCGCCCGCCGGCAGGTGCTGATCGCCCACGCCAGCCGGCCCACCGGGGCGGACCGCGTCCGGCCCCCCGTGACGGTCACCGGCGACGGCGCGTTCGCCATGACGCTCGAACGCGGCGGCCGGCCGGTCCTGCGGGCGCACCGGGGCGAGACCGACGGCACCTTCCACGACCTCTTCCAGGTCGACTACAAGCAGAGCCCCTGGTACGAGTGGCGCGAGGAGTGCTCCTCGCCCGACCGCTACCGCTTCGAACTGGCCCTGCACAGCGGTCAGCGCCTCGGCAGGCTGGTCGACGAGGTGCTCGGGGACGCGGGCGCCGCGCGCGGCGAGGTCGGCGCGGTGCTCATGCAGAACGTCACCGCCTCCGCCTTCGAGTTCTACGAGACGCTGCTCGGCCTGCCCGTCCACGGAGTGTGTCGCGACAACCTGGCCCGCTACGGCCACCTGGGCGCGATGGACGTCGTACTCAACCTCAGGGACCTGCTCGCCAAGGGCGAGATCGCCCCCGGCGGGCTCGTCCTTGTCCTCAACAACAGCCCGGTGGCCGCGTGGGCCGCGACTCTGTGGGAGGTGTGACCATGCCGGTGACCGATAAAACGGGCGGGACGGACGGGACGGCGCAGACCGAGCGCGGGACCGGCGCGGACAGGGCGGCCGGTGCCCCGTCCGCCGCGTCCGCGCCGCCGGTCAAGTGCCTCGTCTGGGACCTCGACGGGACCCTGTGGCAGGGCACCCTCCTCGAAGGCGACGAGCCGGAACTACGCCCGGGTGTACGCGAGTTGATCGCCGAGCTGGACCGGCGGGGCATCCTGCACGCCGTCGCCAGCCGCAACGACCACGACCAGGCGTGGCCGCACCTCGAACGGCTGGGCGTCGCCGAGTACTTCGTGTCCGCGCGGATCGGCTGGGGTCGCAAGCCCGAATCGGTCCGCGGCATCGCCGAACGGCTCGGCTTCGCCACCGCCGCCCTCGCCTTCGTCGACGACACGGAGTACGAGCGGGCCGAGATGGCCGCCCACCTGCCCGAGGTGAGGGTCTACACGCCCGAGGACCTCGCGTCCCTGGCCGAGCGGCCCGAGTTCACCCCCGGCACGGTCACCGCGGAGGCGGCCGGCCGCCGTCGCATGTACCAGGCGGGCATGGCCCGGGATCGGGCCCGCGAGGAGTTCGACGGGCCGGACGAGGCGTTCCTCCGGTCCCTGGAGATCGAGATGAGCATCGGCCGGGCCACCGAGGGCGATCTGGTCCGCCTGGCCGAACTCACCCTGCGCACCAGCCAGATGAACGCCACCGGCGTCCACTATCCGCACGACGCGCTCGTCCGGCTGATCGCCGAGCCGGGCCACGAGGTCCTCGCCGTCACCATGCGGGACCGCTTCGGCTCCCACGGCGCCGTCGGCGTGGTCCTGCTGCGCACCGACACCCCGCAGTGGCACCTCAAACTGCTCGCCACCTCCTGCCGGGTGGTGTCCTTCGGCGCGGGCTCGCTCATCCTGCGCAATCTGCTCGACCAGGCCGCGCGGGCCGGTACCGGCATCGTCGCCGACTTCCGGCCCACGGACCGCAACCGGGTGATGGAGATCACCTACCGCTTCGCCGGGTTCGAGGACGCGCCCGCCGGGGCCACGAGGGGGCTCCCCCCGGCCGAGGACGGCGTCCAGCGGCTGCACGCGCTGCCGGAGCGGCAGCCGCCCGAGCGGGCGGTCACGGTCCGGGCCGTCGACCTCGGGCACGTCGGCGGGGAGGCCGCGTGAGCGCACCGGCCCCGGGCGGGCGCGTCCAGGACCGCGCCGACGGGGAGGCGCGCTTCGGCCCGACGGGCTGGGGCGACTACCGCCGACTGTGGGCCTCCTCCGCCGTGTCGGCGCTCGGTGACGGCATGCGGCTCACCGCGCTGCCGCTGCTCGCCGTCTCCTACACGACCGATCCTCAGCTTCTCGCCCTCGTGACCGTCGCAGGCACCCTGCCGCTGCTCGCCTCCCCCCTCGCAGGCGTCGCCGCCGACCGGTGGAACCGCAAGCGGCTGCTCGTCACCGCGGACCTGATCCGCTTCCTGCTGATCGCGCTGCTCGGTCTCGCCGTCCTCGCCGACGTCGTCGGCCTGGTCCTGATCTGCGCGGCCGCCCTGCTGCTCGGGGTGTGCGAGGTCTTCTTCGTCGTCACCGCCCAGTCGTTCCTGCCGCAGGTGGTGCGGAAGGACCGGATGACCGCCGCGTACGGACGTCAGCACGCCGCCCAGCTGGTCTCCCGGGATTCGGTGGGCCAGCCGCTCGGCGGGCTGCTCTTCGCCGCCGGCATGGCCCTGCCGTTCCTGCTCGACGCGGCCACCTTCCTCGGCGGGGTCCTGCTGCTGCTCGCGGTGCGCCCGGCACCGGCGCCCCGTGCGGCGGGCCCCGGCTCGGCCCCGGGCTGGGGCGTCATGATCCGGGAGGGGTACCGGTATCTGCGCGGCGAGCGGCTGCTGCTCACCCTCGCCGGGATGCTGGGGTTCATCAACTTCTTCGTCGCGGGTGTGGGCGCGATCCTGGTCCTGTACGTGCTGGAGCGGCTCGGCCTGCGGCCGGGAGCGTACGGCTTCTTCCTGGCGGCCGGAGCCCTCGGCGGCGTCCTGGGCGGCACGCTCGCCGCGCGGGCGCGCACCCGGCTCGGTCTGTTTCCCGCCGCGCTCGCCGGACTGGTCCTGACCGGCGGTTCGGCGCTCGTCCTCGGCCTCACCACCGTACCGGTGCTGGCCGGGGCCGCGTTCCTGCTGATGACCTTCGGCGCGGTGGTGTACCAGACGCTGACCGTGTCGTTCCGGCAGACGACCGTGCCGCCCGGGGTCCTCGGCCGGGTCAACGGCGTCTACCGCCTCTTCGGCACCGGTACGGCGCCCCTCGGCGCGCTGGTGGCCGGCGCCGTCGCCGGCCGGTTCGGCATCCGGACTCCGTTCCTGCTCGCGGGCGTCGGCCTGCTGCTCCTCGCCGTCCTCGCCTGGCGTCCGGTGACACGGATGGCCGCGACGGAGGAACGCGGGGAGCGGAAAGGCGAGGAGCCCCCGGGAGCGCCAGGGGACGTCGGCGGGAAGGACGGCGGATCGGCGGCGGACGACCGGGCGGACGGCGGGCCGCCCGGGACGCCCCGGCCGAGGGGGGAGGAGGAATGAAGGCACTGCCCGGAGGCTGGTACGACATGTCCCCGCCCGGCATGTCCCCGCCCGGCATGTCCCCGCCCGGCATGTCCCCGCCCGGCATGTCCCCGCCCGGCGGGGACCCGCCGGTCCCCGAGGAGAGACCTCGGGGACCGTACGCGCTGCTCTTCCCGTTCGCGGGCGGCAACATCCACTCCATGCGCGAGTGGATCACCGAACTCGGCCCCGGATGGCGCCCGCTGGTGGCCCAGTACCCCAGGCGCGGGCGTCGGCTGCGCACTCCCATGCCCGCCGCCCTGACCGATCTGGGTACGGAACTCGCCGACGCGTTCCTGGAGTTCGCCCCCGGCGAGCGGCCCCTGCTGCTCGGGCACAGCCTCGGCGCGCATCTGGCGCACACCGCCGCCGTGCGGTTCGAGGAGCGGGGCGTCACGCCCCGGCTCCTGGCCGTCGCGGCCTCGCGCACCGCGGGCGGCGGCGCCACCGCAGCGGACACGGTGCCGTTGCACCAGCGCTCCGATGCGGACCTCGTCGACGCCCTCGGCCGGTTCGGGGGCATGCCGGAGGCACTGGCTGATCCGAGGTTCGCCCAGCTGTTCCTGCCGGTGGTCCGCGCCGATCTCCGGCTCGGCCACGACCATCTGGCCGGCGGGTACGACCGTACGGTGCACTGCCCCGTGCTGGCCGTGGGCGGCACCGAGGACCCGCTCGCCGTCCCCGACGACGTGGCCCGCTGGTCGAAGGTCGCTGCGGGCGACTTCGCCCTGGAGCTGGTCGCCGGTGGCCACTTCTTCCAGCAGCGCGGCGGCACCGGTCTGCGCGCCCGCTTCGACCGGGTGCTCACCGGCCCCGCCCGGCACCCGCACCACCACCGTGACGAAAGGGAGGACGCCCGATGACCTCGGTCCCGACCCCGGAGGCCGCCTCCGCACCGGCCCCGACCCACCGTGTGCTCGTGAACGACGAGGAGCAGTACGCCATCGTGCCCGTCCACTTCGAGGCCCCGGCCGGATGGCGGGAAGCGCCCTGCGCGGGCGACGCCGAGGCGTGCGAACGCTGGGTCGACGCGCACTGGCCGGACATCCGTCCGCGCAGCGTCAGAGAGGCGATCCGCCGGTCATGAGCGCCCCCACGGCTCCGCCGCCGTCCGACGTCGCCCTCGACGGCGTCGACCTCACCGATCCCCGTCGGCACGCAGAGGAGGATCTCGGACCGCTCTTCGCGCGACTGCGCGCGCGGGCGCCGCTCGCCTGGCACGCGGCCCCGCCCGGCGCACGGCGGGGCTTCTGGGTGGTCAGCAGGCACGAGGACGCGGTGGACGTGCTGCGGGACACCGCCGCCTTCTCCTCGGCGCGCGGCAACATGCTCACCACCCTCCTCGGGGACGGCGACTCGGCGGGCAACCGCATGCTGGTCGTCAGCGATCCGCCGCGCCACACCGAGCTGCGGACCGAGCTGCGCAAGGCGTTCACGCCCCGCGCGCTCGCCGAGATCGGCGAGGGCATCCGCCGCACCGCACGCCGCGTGGTGCGCGAGGCGGTCGAGCGGGGCGCGGCCGGGGAACCGGTGGACATGGCCGACGACATCGCCGCCCGCATCCCGCTCTCCGCGATCTGCGACCTGCTGGGCGTGCCGGAGCAGGACCGCGCCTTCATCCTGCGGCAGACCAGCGTCGCGCTCGGCTCCCACGAGCCGGTGCCGGCCACCCTCCAGGCCCGGCTCGCCCAGGCCGAGATCCTGATGTTCTTCTCCAAGCTCGCCCGCAAGCGCGGCAGCGGTCCGGCGCTCGACGTCATCTCGCTGCTCGCCCGCGCCGAGATCGGCACGCGCCGGCTGAGCGAGGACGAACTGGTCCTCAACTGCTACAGCCTGATCCTCGGCGGCGACGAGACCACCCGGCTCTCCATGACGGGCGGCGCCCACGTCCTCGCCCACCACCCGGAGCAGTGGCATGCGCTGCGGGACGGCGCGACCGGGGTCGGCGGCGCCGTCGAGGAGATCCTGCGCTGGACCTCGCCGCTGCTCCACGCGGGCCGCACCGCCACCCGGGACGTGGAGCTGCACGGCCGCACCATCGCCGCCGGGGACGTCGTCAGCGTGTGGCTGAAGTCGGCCAACCGCGACGAACGGGCTTTCACCGCGCCCGAGTCGTTCGACGCGGGCCGTGCCTCCAACCGGCACCTCACGTTCGCCCACGGTCCGCACTTCTGCCTCGGTGCCCATCTGGCCCGCATCGAACTGGCCGCTCTGCTTGAGGAGTTGTGCGAGCAGGTGGCCGAGATCGAGCCGGCGGGCCCGCCGAGTCCGGTCTACTCGGCCTTCGTCTCGGGGCCGGCTCACCTCCCCGTCGTCCTGCGCCCCCGCGCGCGGCGCCCGGCGGCTCCGTAGCGCCGCCGTTCCCCGCCCCGTTCCGCCGCGCGGTGCGCCGCGAGCCGGGGCGCCCACTGACACGACCTGGCAGCCCGGCCTCGGACCGGGCCTCACGGAAGGGCAAGCTCCTCATGCGCGACCATTCCCTGCACGGTGTCTTCGACTCCGTGGTGACGCGCTCGCCCGAGCGCACCGCCCTCGTCTCCGGCCGGGAGCGGATCGGCTACGGGGAGCTGAGGCGACGCGCCGACGCGCTCGCCGCCCGGCTGGCCGGGCGGGGCATCGGCCCCGAGGACCGGGTGGCGATCCATCTGGAGCGGTCGGTGGACCTCGTCGTCGCGATGCTCGGCGTGCTCAAGACGGGCGCCGCGTTCGTACCGGTGTCGCCGGAGTACCCGCGTGAGCGGATCGACTTCATGCTGCGCGACAGCGGGGCGGCGGCGGTCGTGGCGGAGCCGGGCGGCGTGCTGCCCGGCGGCGCACCGGTGGTCCCGGTCGCCGACCCGGCGGACGCGGACGGGCCGCGCGGCGAAACGCCCCCCGCGTACCCCGGGCCGCCGACCGCGGGGGCGCCGGGCGACGCCGCCGCGTACGTGATCTACACGTCCGGCTCCACAGGGCGTCCCAAGGGCGTGGTGGTCACCCACGCCAACGCCCTCGGGCTCGTCCGGGGACAGGAGTACGTCCGCTTCGGCCCCGACGAGACGTTCCTCCAGCTCTCGCCGACCTCGTTCGACGCCTCCGCCTTCGAGATCTGGGGCGCGCTGCTGCACGGCGCGCGCCTGGTCCTGCCCGGTTCGACCTACCAGGCGATCGACGAACTCCCGGAGGTCGTGCGGGAACACGGGGTCAGCACCCTGTTCCTCACCCCCGCGCTCTTCCACGAACTGGTCCGCTCCAAGGTCGAGGTCTTCGACGGGGTCGGCCAGGTCGTCGTCGGCGGCGACGTCCTCTCGCCCGCCAGGTCGGGGCAGTTCCTGCGGTACGCCGCCGGGCAGGGCCGCCGGGTCGTCCTGGTGAACGGGTACGGGCCGACCGAGACCACCACCTTCGCCACCGCCCACCCCGTGACGCCCGAGGACACGGCGGCGGACCGGCTGCCGGTCGGACGTCCGCTCGCGGGTGTCCGCGTCCACGTCCTGGACGAGGCCCTGCGGCCGGTGCCCGCCGGTGAGCGGGGGCAGATCTTCGTCGCGGGCGGCGGTGTGACCCGCGGGTACGCGAACCGGCCCGGCGCCACCGCCGCCGCGTTCCTGCCCGACCCGTGGTCCGCCGTCCCCGGCGCACGCATGTACCGCACGGGGGACCTCGGGCGGCTGCGTCCCGACGGCACCGTCGAGTACCTCGGCCGCGCGGACGAGCAGGTCAAGGTCCGGGGCTTCCGCGTCGAACCCAAGGAGGTCGAACTGGCGCTGCTCGGCCTGCCCGGGGTACGGGAGGCCGCCGTGGTCGCGGAGGAGGTCGCGGACGGCGGGAAACAGCTGGTGGCCTACGTGGTCGGGCACCCCGGCGAGGAAACGGACGCGCCCCGGCTGCGTGCGGCTCTCGCCGGGACGCTGCCGCCCCATCTCGTCCCGTCCCGTCTGGTGATCACCGCCGAGCTGCGGCTGGGCCCTTCCGGCAAGCTGGACCGCCGCGCCCTCGCGGAACAGGCCGCCGCCACTGCCGCGCAAGCCGAGGCCGGGCCCGAGGACGGGCGCGGGTCCCCGGCCGGTACGGCTCCGGTCGGCCGCAACCAGGCGATCCTGGCCGAGGTCTGGGCGAAGGTGCTCGACGTGCCGCACGTCGGACCGGACGACGACTTCTTCGCCCTCGGCGGCGACTCCATGCTGGCCATCAGGGCCGTCGCCGACGCCGAGGAACTGGGCGTCACGGTCTCGCTCGCCGACATGTTCCACACCCCCGTACTGCGCGAGGTGTGCCCGGCGGACGACCAGGACACCCCGGAGCCCGTACCGGAGACCGCGGTGGCACCGGACCTGACGGCACCGGACGAGGCCGTACGGAACGAGGGAGCGCCGGACCCGGCGGCCTCGGCCGGGCGGCCTTCGGACCCGGCCCCGGACAGCGGGTCCGGGGACCGGCGGAGAGCCGGAGAAACAAGGGGGCCGGCAGCCGGGGAATCGGTCCCTCCCGGGGCGGCCTCGGCCGGGCTCCCCGACGGGTGCGAGGCGGCCTATCCGGCCACCCGGCTCCAACTCGGCCTGATCTTCGAGGCGGTGAGCAGTCCCGACCAGTCGCTCTATCACGACGTGATGGCCCACCGGGTCGCCGCTCCGCTCGACGAGAGCGCTCTGCGCACGGCGCTGGACCGGACCGCCCGGACCCACGAAGTGCTGCGCACCCGCTTCGACCTCGGCGCGGAGGGCGGACCCCGCCAGGTGGTGGAGACCGTGCCCGCCCTGCCCCTCGCCACCGCCGACCTGAGGGGCCTGGACGAGGCCGCGTTCGAGGCCGAACTGGAGCGGCTGGCCGGCGAGGCGGGCCGTCCCTTCGACGTGGCGCGGGCCCCGATGATGCGCGTGTGCGCCGCCCGGCGGGACGACACCTCCTTCTGGCTGCTCTACGGCTTCCACCACGCGATCATGGACGGCTGGAGCGACACCGTCTTCCTCGCCGATCTGATGGACGCCTACGCCGACGCCCTCGCGGGGAAGGAGACCGCGCCCCGCCGTCCGGCCCTGCCGTACGAGGAGTTCGTACGCCTGGAAGAACGCGCGCGGGAATCGGAGGGCACCCGGGAGTTCTGGCGTGCCCGGTGCGCGGAACTGCGTCCGACGCCGCTGGCCCGGCGCACGGCCGCGCCGAGCACCGGACGGCTGCGCGTCGCCCGTGACGTCCCGGCCGGGCTGCGCGAGGAACTGACCGCCGTATCCGCCCGGTTGAAGGTTCCGCTGAAGAGCCTCGTGGTCGCCGCCCACCTCGCCGTGGTCGCCGGACTCGCCGACACCCGCAGGCCGGTGGTCGGCCTGCCGGTCAACGGGCGTCCCGAGGCTGCCGGAGCCGACCGTCTGGTGGGCCTGTTCCTCAACATCCTGCCGGTCTCCGCCGACCTCGCGGGGGCCAGCTGGGAGGGCCTGGCACGCCAGGCGTTCGACGCCGAGCGCGACGCCCTGGAGCACCGGCGTTTCCCGCTCCAGGACATCCGTGCCCTGGCCGGCGGCCCGCTCTTCGACGTCATCCTCAACTTCGCCCACTTCCGTCTCTGGGCCGAGCTGTCCGACGACCGCGACGGCACTCCCGGCGGCCGCATCCGGGTCGACTCCACCCGCATGTGGGACAAGACCAGCTATCCGCTGGTCGTGGACGCCGTGCTCGACGCCGTCGGCGGCGGTCTGCGCCTCGACGTCACCGGCGACACCGGCCAGTGGGACCGCGACGGCCTCGAACGGGTCTGGACGCTGCACCGCGACGCCCTCGTGGCGCTCGCGGCGGATCCGGCCGGACCGGTGGTGTGACGTGGCGGAGGAACCCGGCACCCCGCTCAGCCCGGCCCAGCTCGCCATCTGGATGCACGAGCAGGTCTCCGCCGAACCCACCCTCTACATCGAACACGCCTGTTACGAGATTCTCGGCGAGCTGGACGAGGACGCCTTCGCCGCCACCGTGGAGAAGGCCCTCGCGTCGCATCCGGCGTTCACGGCGGCGCTGCGCCTGCACCGACGGGTCCCCGGGATGCTGTTCGGCCAGCACACCGTCACCGTGGAGCGCCGCGCGGTCGCCGCCGACGAGCTGGACGCCACGATCGAGCGCGAATCGCTCACCGGCCCCGCCCTCGACGGAGGCCCCCTCAGCCGCTGTCTGCTGCTGTCGGCCGGACCGGGGCGCCGGGTGCTGCTCCTGGTCTGGCACCACCTCGTCGCGGACGGCGCGTCGCTGCGCGTCTTCCTGCGTACCCTCGAAGCCCTCTGGAGCGGGGCGGCGACGACCCCGCCCACCGAAGCCCCGCTTCCCGGGGCCGTCCCGACCCTCGCCCCGGCAGATGCCGCCGCCCGTGCCCGAGCGGTGGCCGAGCGGGTCGGCGGTCTCCCGGTGCGCTCCCTGCCGCCGCTGGAGGACGGACCGGGCGCTTCCCGCTGTCTGGTCCTCACCGAAGGGGAAGGCGCCGTCCCCGGGCTCGCCCGTGCCGCGACCACCGCCCGGGTCACGGTGCCGATGCTCCTGAACGCGGCCTACCAGCGGGCCGTCGGCGAGGTGCTGGGCCTGGAGGAGTTCCTGCTCGGCTGTGTGGCGGCGGGCCGCTGGGCGCCGGGGACCGAGGACGTGGTCGGCTGCTTCGTCAACACCATCCTGCTGCGCGCCGACGGCCGCCCCGGCCCGCAGGACCGGGACCGGCTGCGCTCCCGCGGCAGGGAACTGGCGACCGCCCTCGCCGACCAGGACGTCCCCTTCGGCGCGGTCGCCGGACTCCTCCTGAGGGACGCCCGGCCGCGCCCCCGCTACTTCCCGCAGATCTATCTGAGCATGGACGGCCCGCACCCCCTCGACCTGCCGGGCCTGGACTGCCGCCGGGTGCGCGTCCACCACCCCCAGGCCAAGTTCGAGGTGGCCCTCATCGTGGAGTTCACCCCCGACGCCGTCCAGGGTGTCCTCCAATACCGCACCTCGGCCCTCACGGACCCCGCCGCCCGCCGCCTCCTGAACGCCTTCACGACCGAGGTGCGCCGGCTCGCGGGCACGGTCACGGCGTGAAGGGGACCCTGACGGCCTCGGCGGGCCCGAAGCGGGACACGTCGTAGGCAAGGGGGGAGGCCCGGCCGCACGTCGGCCGGGTGGGGGCGGGGGCGGAGAAGACGGGCGCGGCCACCGTCGACCACCGGTGCGCGAAGCCCGAAGATCGTGCGGCAGCCCCGGCTCACGGCGTGGACCCTGCCCGCCGGCACTCACGCAGGGCGTCACCCTCCGCGCCACGCCGGCCTCGGGGGCTGAGCCGCGATCTGGCCCGTGTATGGCCCGGGACTGCTGGTCAGGACTGGGATACCGATGGGATGGACTGGGAGGAGGAGCGGTATTTCGATACCTCCGCCATGGGAAGGTCCGGGCGCTCCGAGGAGGCGCCTGAGCCGGGGAAATCCCCAGGTCAGGCGCCTTCTTCCGTTCCGCTAGAAGAAGCCCAGCTTCTTCGCCGAGTAGCTGACCAGCAGATTCTTCGTCTGCTGGTAGTGGTCCAGCATCATGTGATGACCCTCCCGGCCGATCCCCGACTGCTTGTAGCCGCCGAAGGCCGCGTGGGCCGGGTAGGTGTGGTAGCAGTTCGTCCAGACCCGGCCCGCCTGGATCGCCCGTCCCGCGCGGTACGCGGTGTTCGTGTCGCGGGTCCAGACGCCCGCGCCCAGACCGTACAGGGTGTCGTTCGCCGTGCGGATCGCGTCGTCGAAGTCGGTGAACGAGGTCACCGCCACCACCGGGCCGAAGATCTCCTCCTGGAAGACCCGCATCCGGTTGTCGCCCTCGAAGACGGTCGGCTGGACGTAGTAGCCGCCCGCCAGTTCACCGTCGTACTCGATGACCTGGCCGCCGGTCAGGACCTTCGCGCCTTCCTCCTGGCCGATCTCCAGATACGAGACGATCTTCCGGAGCTGCTCCGCCGATGCCTGGGCCCCGATCATCGTGGTGGTGTCCAGCGGGTGCCCCGGCACGATGAGTTCCGTGCGGGCGACCGCCGCCTCCATGAACTCGCCGTAGTGCCCGCGCTGGACGAGAGCGCGCGACGGGCAGGTGCAGACCTCGCCCTGGTTCAGGGCGAACATCGTGAACCCTTCGAGCGCCTTGTCCCGGAAGTCGTCGTCCGCCGCCCACACGTCGTCGAAGAAGATGTTGGGCGACTTCCCGCCGAGCTCCAGCGTCACCGGCTTCAGGTTCTCGGAGGCGTACCCCATGATCAGCCGGCCGGTCGCCGTCTCACCGGTGAACGCGATCTTGGCGACCCTGGGGGAGGAGGCGAGTGGCTTGCCCGCCTCCTCGCCGAAGCCGTTGACGACGTTCACAACCCCCGGCGGCAGCAGATCGGCGATCAGGCTCAACAAGTAGTGCACGGAAGCAGGGGTCTGTTCCGCCGGTTTGAGGACCACCGCGTTGCCCGCCGCGAGTGCCGGAGCGAGTTTCCAGACCGCCATCAGGATGGGGAAGTTCCACGGGATGATCTGAGCGACCACCCCCAGCGGCTCGTGGAAGTGGTACGCCACCGTCTCTTCGTCGATCTGGCTCAGCGTCCCCTCCTGCGCCCGCAGCGCCCCCGCGAAGTAGCGGAATTGATCGATCGCCAGCGGGATGTCGGCGGCCAGCGTCTCGCGGACCGGCTTGCCGTTGTCCCAGGTCTCCGCGACCGCCAGCGCCTCCAGATTCGCCTCCATGCGGTCCGCGATCCGCAACAGGACCGCCGCCCGCTCCGCCGCCGCCAGCCGCCCCCACGCCGGAGCCGCCGCGTGCGCCGCGTCCAGGGCCCGTTCCACGTCCTCGGCGGTGCCGCGCGCCAGCTCCGTGAAGGGACGTCCGTCCACCGGGCTCGGGTTCTCGAAGTAGCCGCCCCGCGCCGGGGCGACGTACTCGCCGCCGATCCAGTGGTCGTAGCGGGGCTCGTACGACATGAGCGCGCCCTCGGTGCCGGGTGCGGCGTAACGGGTCATGGACATGGCCTCCCTGGGTCACGCCGACCGTCCCTGACCGGCGCTCACCGGCGAGTGTGGGGGACCGGACGTTGCAAGAGCGTTGCACCGGCCGACAGCTCGGCCTCCAGGCAGTCGAGCCTGGCCCGGACCGGAGGCAGCAGCTCCGCCGGAACGGCCGCGCAGAGCGCCCGCCAGACCGTCACATCGTCCTCCCCCCACGTGCTGTACGCCCAGTCGGCCAGCAGTCCCGGGTCGCCCCGGTCCACCAGGGCGGCACGCATCCGGGCCGCGAGCCGCTCCCGGAGCCGTACCACCGCGGGAGCGGACGAGCCGGGCAGCAGCGGACCCGCGTACGCCCCGGCAGCCGCCGCCACCGCCCCCGAGGCCAACCGCCGTTCCACCGTCGCGAAGTCGGTGTCCACCACGCCCGCGAGCCGGTACGGACGCGAGCGCAGCACCCCGGGACCGAGCACCGCCCGCAGCCGGGACAGCTCCGCGCGCAGCGTCACCGGGGTGACCGACTCGTCCTCGTAGAGCAGCGTGAGCAGTTCCTCGCCGCCCACCCCCTCCGCCCGGTGCGCGAGGAGCACCAGGATCTCGCTGTGCCGACGGCTCAGCCGGACCCGCCGCCCGCCCGCCGAGAGAATCGCCTCGTCCCGCCCCAGCGTGGTCAGCCGCAGCCCGCCGGGCTGCGGAGCGGGCCCCGCGAGCGCCAGCTGGGACTCCGCCGCCCGCGCCACCGCCTGGACGAACCCCAGACTGTGCGGGTGCGCCAGACCGCTGCCGCCCGTGATGTCGACCGCGCCCAGGACCCGCCCGCTGTGCGGGTCGTGCACGGGGGCGGCGGCACAGGTCCACGCGCGCACCGGATGCCGGAAATGCTCGGCCGCGACGACCTGCACCGGCCGGTCGACGGCGAGCGCCGTCCCCGGCGCGTTCGTCCCCACCGCCGTCTCCGACCAGCGGGCCCCGGCCACGAAGTTCATCCGGCGTGCCTTGCGCAGCACGGACGGATGGCCCTCCACCCACAGCAGCCGCCCGGCCACGTCGCAGACCGCGACGAGATGCTCCCCGTCCGTCGCGTACACCCCCGTCAACTCGCGGATCAGCGGCATCACCGCCGCCAGCGGATGAGCGTCCCGGTGCGCGGCCAACTCGTCCTCGTCCCACTCGACCCGCGCCGATCCGTCCGGGCTCACGCGCGCGCGTGCCGAGCGCCGCCACGACGCGGCGACCAGCGGGCGCGGCTGCCGGGCGTCCGCCTCGCCTCGCGCGGGTGCTCGCCCGGCCCCCGCGCCCCTGCCCGCCCCCGACGCCGGCCGTCCGGCCGTACCGTCGGGGGACGGTGGGTCTCCGGCCTCCGGGTCCCCATCCGTCCGCCCGGCCACCCGCATACCGCTCAACTCGGCCTCCCCGTCGAGGTCGTCCCGGCCTGTCGCGCTCATCGTCGTGCGCGAGCGAGCCGCCGACAAGCACTCCGACGGCTGACGGCGGAGACTCGCCGGGACACGCCTGTGCCGCCTGTGTCGGCTGTGCCGGCTGCGCTGTCGGAGTCGGAGTCGGAGGCGGCGGGACGAGCCTGTACCGCCGGACGCACAGCCCGCGCAGGACGCACCGGATACGCCGAGTCTGCTCGGCCCACCGGGCCGCCGGGCCGGTCTGGTCTGTCGTCCCCGCTCTCGCCCGGCCTGTTGCGTGTAGATGGTCAGTCTGTCCGTCCCCGTCTGGCTCTTCCGGGTCTGAACGGCGGCCAGCCCTGCCCATTCCGCAAGCCTGTCCGGTCTGCCAGACCCCTCTGTTCTGCCGTTCCTGCCGTTCCTGTCGGGCCTCGGCGGTCAGTCGCGAAGGGCCGCGCCGAGTCCGGCCGTCCGCGTGGTGTCAGGCCCGGGGGAGTGCGCCCCGTGCAGGAGTCGGCCGCGACCTGCCCTTCAAGTCCGGCGGCGACGGCGGTAGCCGGGCCCGGTCCGGGTGGGCAGGCCCCGCCGCCCCCAGAGTGCTCACGTAGAGTTGGCCTCGGGCCGTGACTGGCGCTTGAGGTGGACGACCACCGGGGAGCGGCCCGACGGGGCCGCGCCCGGCGCGGCGCCCGTACCGATGCCGTGCGCCTGGGCGAGCCACCGGTCAGACACGACGCCCAGGAGTCGCCATGTCCCCCAGCACCGCCACCCTCATGGACGGCACGGCCCTCGCCCGCCGTACGGTCGAGGAGACCGCCGCCCGCGCCGCCGAGATCACCCGCCGCACCGGCGTCACCCCCTGTCTCGCCACGGTCCTCGTCGGCGCCGACCCGGCCTCCGTGACGTACGTGAAGATGAAGCGGAATCGTTGCGCCAAGGCCGGAATCCGCTCCCGGCACGTCGAGCTGCCCGCCACCACGACGACAGAGGAACTCGTCGCCGAGATCACCGCGCTGTCCGCGGATCCCGAAGTCCACGGCATCCTCCTCCAGCACCCCGTCGGCCCGCACATCGACGAGCGAGCCGCCTTCGAGGCGATCGCCCCGGAGAAGGACGTCGACGGCGTGACCATGACGTCCTTCGCCGCCATGGGCTTCGGCCTCCCCGGCTTCGTGTCCTGCACCCCGGGCGGCATCATGCGCCTCCTCGACGCGTACGACGTCGACCCACGCGGCAAGCGGGCCGTCGTCGTCGGACGCAGCGCGATCCTCGGCAAGCCCGCGGGACTGCTCCTCCTCGGCCGCGACGCCACCGTCACCTACTGTCACTCCCGCACCGAGGACCTCTCCTCCGTGGTCCGCGAGGCCGACATCCTCGTGGCCGCCGTCGGCAAGCCGAACTTCATCAAGGGCGCCGACATCAAGCCGGGAGCCGTCGTCGTCGACGCCGGGTACAACCCGGGCAACATCGGCGACGTCGACTTCACTTCGGCCGCCGAGCGGGCCTCCCTCATCACCCCGGTCCCGGGCGGCGTCGGCCCGATGACCATCGCCGTGCTCCTCGCGCAGACGGTCGAGGGTGCCGCCCGTCAGCTGGGTCTGCGGGTCGCCTGATGACGGGACGGGCGTCGGGGAGCCGCTGGACGCGAGCGCGGTCGGTGATTGTCACGGTTCTGTACGGGGAGGGGCCGGTGGCCGAAAAAAGGTGGCCGCGAAGGCGCCGACGGGTGAACCTTGACGGCGTGCCCCACCCGCCGACCGCCGCCCCGCCGCCGGAGCGCGAGCCCGCCCCCGTATCGCCCGCGCAGCCCCCGGCGGCGTCCCCGGCTCCGTTCCCGCCCCTGTCTTCACCAGCCGCACGTTCCGGCCGGCCCGGGGCCGATTCCGGCTGGTCCCCGCGGATCGCCCGGCTCGGCGCGCCCCGGCCCGGACCGGCCGCGCGGCGTGCCTGCCGGTTCGGCGTGCCGGTCGTCCCGATGCTGGTGGCAGGTCTTGTGGCAGCCGCCTTCCTGACCGTCAGGTCGGGGCAGACGCCGGTCCTCGAAGGACGGCCGGGCGGCGATCCGCCCGCCGTCGCCACCGACGATCGGACCACCGACACCCCGAACGGCGAGCCGGGAGCATTCGGCGGTGCCCGGCCCGACGGCACCACGGTCACCGTCGCGCCCCTGGCCGAGACGGCAGCCCCCGGCGCGTCCGGACTCGACACGCCCACGACCGACACGCCCACGACCATCCTGTCCACGAGCGGCACGCCCTCGGCCGAGGCGGGCATGACGGGCCCGCCCGGCGGGGAAACGCCGAAGGCGCCCGTCGGCACCACGCCCTCGGCGGACTCCCGTACCGAAGCCACCGGTCACGGCCCAGCCCGCCGCTCGCACACGCCGACGGCACCCGCGCCCGGCCGGGCCGTCTCCTTCGAGCGTCTGCGCGTCGGCGACTGCTTCGACATCGACCGCGCCGCGCCGGGAACCGCCGTCCGCCACGACTGCGACACGCCGCACCAGGCCGAACTCGTCGCCCGGCCCCGGCTGACCGGCCGCTACCCCACCGACGACGAGATCAGGGAAGCGGCCACCCGGCTCTGCCGCGAACCGCTGCGGCTCAAGGCCGCACGCCAGCCGCTCGGCACCCGCTGGACCACCTTCGTCCAGTACCCGTACCGCACGAGCTACCTCCTCGGCTCACAGCACGTCGCGTGCAGCCTGGCCGCCACCGCCGCCACCGGGGGCAAACTCAACCACCGACTCCGCTAGCGCCACCGGCCCCCACCCCCGTATCGGCCGAGGCGAAGGCGGTCGCCAGCGCCGTCGACGGATCGCGGTCCGGGGGACCGGCGGGCGACCAGCGCGCACCGGACTTGGCATAAGGCCACCAGCGCCCGTCCGCGCCGAGCCGCACCTGCGCCTCCGTGCCCACCGCCGTCCACCGCGCGCCCCCGGCGCGCCGCAGCGCCGGCCGGTCGTCGTCCTCCCAGGACTCCGCGAGTCGGGTCCCGGCCCACGCCAGGGTCTCGGCGTCCGGCGTCCACTCCTCCTCCAGTACGGCGAGACCGGCGGCGCCGCCGAACCGCCACGCGCGCGTGGCCAGGTCCAGATCCGCCCGAGACCGACCCGAACCGGTGGCGAGCCGGGTCGCGATCCACGACGCGGGGAAGCCCGCCGCGAGCCGCACCGCGTCCTGGGCGACCGTCAGGGGCGGCCCGGCAAACGCCGCCCCGGACGCCCCCTCCGCCAGCGCATCGGCCAGCAGCCGGTACGCGCGGGCCGCCGTGTCCGCCGCCAGGAACTCCAGGGCCGTCGGGTCCACTCCCGGCTCCGGGTCCGTCTCGGTGTCCAGCGACGGCGTCGCACCGGGCGCCCCGGGGAGGGCCGGAGGCTCGGGCAGCGGCGGCAGGAGGAACCCGCACGCGTAGGCCTCCTCGGCCGACACACCGGGCATTCCGCCAGGGTCGGCGTCCCCGTCCGCATCCGGCGTGTCGCCCGCGCCGGTCGCACCATGAGCCGCCCGCGAGGCACTGCGCGCCTGGAGTTCGTCGACGAGGGCGCGCTCGCCGCGCCCGCGCAGGAGCAGCAGGACGAAGGGGTCCTCGTCGAGCAGCCGCGCCACCTGGTAGCAGAGCGCCGAGGTGTGCGGGCAGTGGTCCCAGGCCTCGCAGCCGCACTCCGGGTCGAGATCGCCGATCCCCGGCAGCAGGTCGAGCCCCACCCCCGCCGCGTCCTCCACGAGGTGCGGCGGCATCTCCCGGTCGAGGAGCGCCGCGATGTGCCCCGCGCTGTCCACGGCCAGGTCGAGGAACCGGTCCCACTCCTCGTCGGCGAACTCCCGCACCAGGACGTCGCTCCGGTACGCGGTGCCGTCGGGGTCCTTGACCACGGCGGTGATCCGGCCGGGCCGCACCGACACGGCACCCACCGCGCCCGCCCGCGCGTTCCGGCGCCCCGCCTTGAGCTGCTGCCCGTCGAGCGCCGTGTCCTCAAGCGCCTTGAGCCACGCCCTGCCCCACCAGGTCCGGGTGAAACCGCCGCCGAGAGTGGGCGGCAGCGCGGCGAAGGTCCGCTCCTCGTCCCCGTGTGCGTAGCCGGTCATCGTCCGTCCCCTCGCAGTCGTACGAGCTCCGCCAGCTCGGCGTCGGTCAGTTCGGTCAGTTCGGGGGGCGTGTCGCCGCCCGCGCCGAGGACGGAGTCCGCCAACGCCCGCTTGCGGTCGAGCATGGCCGCGATCCGGTCCTCGATCGTGCCCTCGGCGATCAGGCGGTGTACTTGGACGGGCCGGTCCTGGCCGATCCGGTAGGCACGGTCGGTGGCCTGCGCCTCGACGGCGGGGTTCCACCAGCGGTCGTAGTGCACCACGTGTTCGGCGCGGGTGAGGTTGAGGCCCGTGCCCGCCGCCTTGAGGGAGAGCAGGAAGACCGGTACCTCTCCGTTCTGGAAGCGGGCGACCATGGCCTCCCGTTCGGCCACCGGGGTGCCGCCGTGCAGGAACTGTGTCCGTACGCCCCGCGCGGACAGATGGGTCTCCAGGAGCCGCGCCATGGCGACGTACTGGGTGAAGACGAGCGTGCCGGCGCCCTCGGCGAGGATCGTGTCGAGGAGTTCGTCGAGCAGTTCCAGCTTGCCCGAGCGGCCGGCGATGTTCGGCCGCTCCTCCTTGAGGTACTGGGCGGGGTGGTTGCAGATCTGCTTGAGGCCGGTGAGGAGCTTCACGACGAGTCCCCGGCGGGCCATGCCGTCGGCCTCGGCGATGGCCGCGAGCGTCTCGCGTACGACGGCTTCGTACAGGCCGACCTGTTCCGGCGTCAGGGAGACGGCCCGGTCGGTCTCGGTCTTCGGAGGCAGTTCGGGCGCGATGCCGGGGTCCGACTTGCGGCGCCGGAGCAGGAACGGGCGGACGAGCGCCGCGAGCCGTGCGGCGGCCGCCGGGTCCGTACCGCCTTCCACGGCGGTGGCGAACCGGGTCCTGAAGGCGCCGAGACCGCCGAGCAGCCCCGGTGTGGTCCAGTCGAGGATGGCCCACAGTTCGGAGAGGTTGTTCTCCACCGGCGTGCCGGACAGCGCCACGCGCGCGCGTGTGCCGATGGTCCGCAGTCGCCGGGCCGTCGCCGAATACGGGTTCTTGATGTGCTGGGCCTCGTCCGCGACGACGAGTCCCCAGCTTCGCTCGGCGAGCCGCGCCGCGTCGAGCCGCATGGTGCCGTACGTGGTGAGGACGAAACCGCCGCGGGGGAGGTCGTCGAGGGTGCGGGTGGCGCCGTGGAAACGCCGGACCGGGGTGCCCGGCGCGAACTTCTCGATCTCGCGCTGCCAGTTGCCCATGAGGGAGGTCGGACAGACGACCAGGGCGGGCCCTGCGGTGTCCGGATCCGTCTGCCGGTGCAGATGCAGGGCGATCAGGGTGATGGTCTTGCCGAGCCCCATGTCGTCGGCGAGGCAGGCCCCGAGACCGAGCGAGGTCATCCGGTGCAGCCAGTCGAGCCCGCGCAGTTGGTAGTCGCGCAGGGTCGCGGCGAGCGCGGCGGGCTGGGCGAGCCCGGTCCTGGCGTCCTCGGGCGCGGTGATCCGCTTCCGCAGCCGTTCGAGCGGGCCGGTCGCCGTCACCTCGACCGTACGCCCGTCGACCTCGGTGGTGCCGGTGAGAACGGCGGAGAGGGCGTCCACAGGAGTGACCTTGCGGTCGTGCCGGTCGCGGGCGCGGCGCACGTCGGCCGGGTCGACGAGCACCCAGCGGTCCCGAAGCCGCACCAGGGGACGTCCGGCTTCGGCGAGCCGGTCCAGTTCGGTCCGGGTCAGTTCCCGGTCGCCCACGGCGAAGCGCCAGTGGAAGCCCAGCACGGCGTCGGCGGAGAGGAAGGAGGGGAGGCCGGATGCGGCGAAGCCGGTGGAGGACTCTTCGGCCTCCCCGGACGTGGGGGAGGCGTGCGCGGTGACGCCCTCGGGGCCGGTTCCGGGGGTGGGTCGCCCTTCGTCCACCGGGCCGATCACCGCGCTCGCGGTGAGCCGGTCGCCCAGTTCACGCGGCCAGTGCACCTGGACCCCGGCCGTTGCGAGGGCGGGGCCCGCCGGGCCGAGGAGTTCCGCGACGTCCTCGTCGGCGAGTTCGACGGTGTCCGGCACGGCGGCCGAGAGCAGCGGGGCCAGCGGGGGCCAGGCGCGGGCGGCACGCCGCAGGGAGAGCAGAGCGTCCATCCGGGCCCGGGGGCCGAACGCCGCCGCGGTGCGTCCGGCGCCCGCCCACACCTCGGCCGCGTCCGCGACAAGCGCGGGATCGGCGACGTCGTGCAGTTGCAGGACGGCCCGGAAGGCGGGCGCCTCGCGCGACGCGGAGGTGAAGCCGGGCAGTTCGAGCCGGAGCGAGAGCCGTACCCCGGCGTCGTGCACGGCCGCCACGTCGGCGGCCCAGGCCCGGTGTTCGGGGACGGGCCGGGACGCTTCGGTGGCGGAGTCGGCGAAGGCGGCCCCACCGGCCGCGAGCGGAGCCGCGGGAGTGCGGGGCAGGACGTCCGCGACCGCGTCGACGAAGGACCGGAGCAGCGCCTCGGGTTCGGGCAGGAACGGCGCGCCGTCCGCCGTCGAGGGCGGCAAGGGTACGGCATGGGCGGTGGGCGGCATCGAAGCGGCGAGCGTACGGAGTTCCGCCAGCTCGTCGGGGCCCAGCGGCCCCGCCCGCCAGGCGTCGTGGTCGCCGGGGGTGAGGCCGGGCAGGATCAGCCCCCGGGCGAGGAAGCCGAGGGCGAGGAGCGTGGCGGCGCCCCAGAAGGCGGCGGCGGGCGAGGCGGTGTCGGCGAACCGGGCACGGATGAGCAGCGGCAAGGCGTCCCGTACGGGGAGGGCGTACGCCGGGACGGCCACGGCCTTGAGGGTGGCGCCGTCCACGACCGTCAGCTCGGTGGTGCCGTACGGAAGGTCGGGCAGCGGCTCGCCGTCCGGTGCCCAGAAGGCGATCCGGCCGGCCCGGGGCGGGTCGGCGGGGAGGAGGACGGCGGAGTGGCGGACGAGTGCGCGGTCCGGCTCCTGGGCCGGGTCGAGGGCGGTTTCACGGGAGGGTTCGCGGGTCGGATCGTCGAGTCCGGGCGACAGTGACAACACATTCCTCAAATTTGACTACCTGAAGACTGAGCGGCCGAGGATACCCCGCGCCCCCGATTTCATGCAGACGGTCGACCTGTGATCCCCGTCACGACTGATGGCGGGAAGGAAGTGGCGGAAAACGACCGGGGGATCTCCCTACCCTCCGCCCCCGGCGTGCCCCCGGCGCGGGCCGGGTGGTGACGCCATGGCTCGAACCGACCCCTTCTCCGTACGTTCTCGGTAGGCGCCCACCGACCGTTTCACCCACAGAACCCGGAGCCCCGCCATGTCCCAGGCCACTGTTCCGCCACCGGCCGTCACACCCGTCCTGGCAACCGCCCCCGGTGCGGCGTCCGCCCCCGTCGTCACGCCCCCTGCCGCCAGGACCGGCAGCGAGTTCGCCCCGCTCCTGCGCGTGGTCAGGGAACAGGGACTCCTCGAACGCCGCCCCTGGTGGTACACCCGCGGCATCGCGGTCAACCTGCTCGGCATCGCCGCCGTGGTCGCCGGGCTCGCCCTGACCGGCCCTTCCTGGTGGGCCCTGCCGCTCGCCGTACCCCTCGCCCTGCTCTCCGCCCGCGTCGCCTTCGTCGGCCACGACGCCGGCCACGCCCAGATCACCACCGACCGCAGGATCGGCCGGATCGTCCAACTCGTACATGCCAACCTTCTCCTGGGCATGAGCCGGGACTGGTGGAACGACAAGCACAACCGCCACCACGCCCACCCCAATCACCTCGACAAGGACCCGGACGTCGCCGCCGACATCCTCGTCTTCGCCGAGCACCAGACCACCGGCCGCACCGGACTGCGCGGCTTCCTCACCCGCCACCAGGCCCGGCTCTTCTTCCCCCTGACGACCCTGGAGGGCATCGCGCTCAAGGTGTACGGGGTGCGCTCCCTGCTCGCACAGGACGGCCCCTGCCGCACCCGGCGTGAACGGTTCGTCGAAGGCGGCCTCCTGCTCGCTCACTTCACGGGGTACACGGCCCTGCTGTTCGCCTTCCTCACCCCCGCCCAGGCACTCGCCTTCGCCCTGCTCCACCACATGCTCTTCGGGGTGCACCTGGGCATGGCCTTCGCCCCCAACCACAAGGGCATGGAACGTCCCGACGAGCACCCGGACGGCGACAGCTGGGGTCACCTCCGACGCCAGGTGCTCACCTCGCGCAACATCCGGGGCGGGGCGCTGACCGACTGGTTCCTCGGTGGTCTCAACTACCAGATCGAGCACCACCTCTTCCCGAGCATGCCCCGCCCGCACCTGCGACTCGCCCAGTCCGCCGTACGCGCGCACTGCGCCGCCCTGGGCGTCCCGTACACGGAGACCGGCTTCGTGGACTCGTACCGTGAGGCCCTCGGGCATCTGCACGAGGTGGGGGCCCCGCTGCGGTCCGAGGGGGCGGAGTAGGGTCGAGCAGGATCACTCACCACCACCGATGTGATCATCGGTTCGACGAGGGGGCTCCTCATGAGCGACGCAACGGTCACCACAGTCAGCAGCAACGGTGACTACTCGTTCACCAAACCCAACCGGGAGAGCATCACCCTCCTCGCCGGGCTCGGTGTGGAGGGCGACGTCCACGCGGGCGTGACCGTCAAGCACCGCTCCCGTGTCGCCCAGGACCCGACCCGCCCCAATCTGCGCCAGGTCCACCTCATCCACGCCGAACTGTTCGACGAGGTCGCGGGCGCGGGCTTCGAGGTGGCCCCCGGCGACCTCGGCGAGAACGTCACCACCCGGGGCATCGACCTCCTCGCTCTGCCGACCGGGGCTCTGCTGTACCTCGGCGCCGACGCCGTCGTCGAGGTCACCGGTCTGCGCAACCCGTGTGCCCAGATCGACAACTTCCGCCACGGGCTCCTCAAGCAGGTCCTCGGCCGGGACGAGAACGGCGAGATCGTCCGCAAAGCCGGGATCATGGGCATCGTCCGCACCGGCGGCGAGATCCGACCCGGCGACCCGATCCGCGCCGAACTGCCCGAGGGCCCGCACCGCCCGCTGGAACGGGTCTGAACCCGGCGGAAGAGCGGCACCTGCCCCGTTCGGCATCACCCGAACCCGACAGGGGACCGGTTCAGTCCTTCAGCGAACAGGAGTTGACCGGGTCACCGCCGACGGGCCGGTCGATCGTCCGGTCCCGGGGAGGCTCCGCACCCCGTTCGACCCAGCGGGTCAGCGCGTCGAACGCGGAGCGGTAGCACGGCAGGATCGGCCGCAGCCGCTCCGGATACGTGTCGTACAGACCGTCGGAGTGCGTGCCGCCCCGCACCGTGTAGTACCGGTGCAGCCCGCCCCGGCCCTGACCGTCGATCATCCGCGCGTACACATCCGAATCGGTGCCGATGGGCAGCAGGGTGTCCAGATCCCCGTGGAGCGTGATGAGCGGCTTGCCGATCCTGCCCGTGAGCGAGACCCGCGCCACCGCGCGGTGGACGGCGGCGGGACGCCTGGCGTAGTCGTACGAGGCATCCGAGGCACAGGGCGCGAAGATCTGCTCAGTGGTGCCGCCGGCCGTGGTACCGGGGCACGCCGGATCGTACGACGGGTCGAACTCGGCCCGGAAGACCTTCTGCGTCAGCCCCCAGTAGACCTTCTCGTGGTACGGCCACAGGAACTGCGATCCGGGCGCGAAGCCCGCCCGGATCAGATCCTCGTCAGTGGCCCGGCCCAGCGACCGGGCCACCGTCACGGGCAGACTCGCGAACGGGTTCGGCCCCTGCGCCGTCCACAGCACCCCCTCCCAGTCGACCCCGCCGTCGTACAGCTCGGGCCGGTTCTCCAGCTGCCAGCGCGTCAGATAGCCGCCATTGGAGATGCCCGTCATGTACGTCCGCCCGGGGGCCCGGCCGTAGCGCTGCCGTACGGCCTGCCGGGCGGCCAGGGTCAGCTCGGTCACCCGACGGTTCCACTCGGCGACCGCGTCCCCCGGCTTTCGGCCGTCCGTGAAGAAGTCCGGACCGGTGTTGCCCTTGTCGGTGGCGGCGTAGGCGTAGCCCTGGGCCAGGACCTGGTCGGAGATCAGCACGTCCGTCGCGTATTGCCGACGGGTACCCGGCGCGCCCGTGACGACGAGTCCGCCGTTCCAGTGGTCGGGCAGCCGGATGACGAACTGTGCGTCGTGCGCCCAACCGTGGGTGGCGTTGAGGTGCGAGTCGTCGGGGAAGTAGCCGTCGATCTGGACCCCCGGCACACCCGAGGGGGTACGGGTCGCCCGCGCGGCCAGACCGGCCTGGTCCGCCGTGTCGGTGTACGGGGTCCCGGCGAGCCCGGTGGTCGTCAGGTCGCCCAGACAGGCGGACTGCTGGTGTTCGGCTCCGGGAACGCGGAGCCGGTCCTGCCGGGCGCAGTGCCCGGCGGTCCGTTCCTGTGCCCCGGCGGGGCTCGCGGGAGCGAGGACGGTGACCCCGGTCAGGAGTGCGGCGAGCAGGGAGACGCCTGGGAACAGGCGCATGGCGGGCCTCCGGTGGGACGAGGGGAAGAGGTGGGCGCCACATCGTGCGGCGCACACCCACCTCCGGGCCATGGCTTCGGCCCACATCACCGACCGGTTTCCTATGGGGCGCGATGACTCCCTCCGAGCAGGCGGACGAGTGGGGAGGCAGAGCGGGAGCGGAGAGTGGGAGGGGCGAGTGGGAGGGGCCGTTCAGGACTGGCGAACGGCCATCGCGTCGAGCCCCGCGAGCAGGGCGGGCAGCCGGGCTCCCCGGGCCACCGGAAGTACCTCGCGGGGCAGTTCGTCGAGGAGGACGAAGGCCATGTCGTCACTCCGGGCCACCAGAGACCAGCCGGGACCGTCGGCCCGCAGTGTCCGTCCGCCCCCGTCCGGCTCCGCGTCGGACCGCACCCGGCCGACCGGAGGCGGCTCCCTGAGATAGCGGCGGAGCTGATCGAGCGCCTCTCGGACACCGGCGTAGGGGTCGGGAGCGGGCGCAGGGGCGGCCGGGACACCCGTGACGGGGACGGCGGACGAGAGGAAAGGGACGGCAACGGTGGGGGCGGCGGACGAGAGGGTGCCGTCGACGGCACCGGGCCGACCGAGAGTCCCGTCCTCGTCCACCCGGGCCCGCCAGAGCGACCACTGGCGCGCCACCTCGTCGGCGCCCAGACGGCGCTGAGCGGGCCCCCAGACCTCGCCGGAGGGCGGCACCAGCGGAGCGGGATCGCCCTCCTCGGGTTCCGGATCGTGAGGCGCGGGCACCCCCGGCGCGTGCGTCGCCACGGGAAGCGGCCAGCCCGGCAGCCCGGCGACCACCGCACGCTCGTCGGGCGACAGGTCGTAGGCCATGCCGCAGTCCCAGGAGGCGATGGCGACCGCGACCAGCGGCACGTCGTCCACGACCACCGTCCAGCGCGCCCCGAGCCCGTCCTGCCCGAACAGCAACCCGTACCCCTCCGCGTACGGCGCGAGCCCCAGCGCGGCACAGGCCGCCGGATAGTCGTCGCCGAGCACGCTCGGGAAGCGCGCGGGTGTCAGAAGCGCCGCAGTGAGCACGAACAAGGCGTCGGCGTCACCCTCGGCGATCGGGTCCGTACCATCCACCACGGCCTCCCGTCCGGTAGTCGGCGCACCTTAACCGGCCCGGAGGGAGAACTGTCCATACTCCGTCGCCGTGACCTCTATCGCCGAAACGACCCCTTGCGCGGTGGCTGGGAATCAGGATCCGCACGGCGGGGAAGCCAGGCACCGCTCGGCCGGAAGACAGGCTCCGTGTGCGGGAATCAGGCTCCGCCTGCGGGGTGCCGGGCCGGTTCCTCCCGGAGGCCGAGGAGCGAGCGTGCCACGGCGCCCGGCGACTCGTTCCGCTCCCGGGCCAGCGTCAGCAGTGCCCGGCAGGCCAGTTCGTTGACGCCGAACGACAGCATTCCCGGGGAGACCCGGCTCGCCGCCTCCTCGGCCCGCGCCTGATCGTCCTCTGCGCACGCGGCCACGTACTCCGCCGCCGCCTCGAAGAGATTGTGTCCCTGCCGGGGGCGCGCGGGGGCGGGTGCTTCGGCCCCCGGCGCGCGCCGGGCGGAGGGAAGGAGTCCGCGCAGTTTCCCGGGTACTCGTGCCACACTCCACCGCCTCTCCCGGGCACGACTGCCCGGCATGTCCACCGTAGACAGTGAAGTGCCCTGGCAGAAGGGTGCGTTGACATCGAACATCGGGAAGTGGTTCCGCTTCCGCCGTCTCCGACCGAAGCCAGTTGATCCGCATCAGGATTCGGCCAGGTGGGCAGGGTTCCTGGCGGAACGCGCGGCGGTGTGCAGTGCTTGCTCTGTCCACGACAGTGCGTAAGGCTTGCGGCGATACGGCGGACCATGGCGGCCCGGACCACGGGGGTCCCGGCCGGAGGGAACGCACCATGCAGGGGGAGGACCACTGATGGCACTGGACAAGGGACTGGACTGGCTGCTCGACGACCTGACCCAACGCGTCGGCTCCATACGGCACGCACTGGTGCTGTCGAACGACGGCCTGGTGACGGGGGCGAGCAGCGGGCTCGCGCGGGAGGACGCCGAGCATCTGGCGGCCGTCTCCTCCGGGCTCCACAGCCTCGCGCGGGGCTCGGGCAGGCACTTCCGGGCGGGCAGGGCACGCCAGACGATGGTCGAGTTCGACGAGGCGCTGCTCTTCGTCACCGCGGCGGGGGAGGGAAGTTGCCTGTGTGTGCTGAGCGCGGCGGAAGCGGACGTCGGTCAGGTGGCGTACGAGATGACGCTGCTGGTCAACCGGGTCGGCGAGCACCTCGCCGTGGAGGCGCGACAGCCGGGCGGTGGGGTGTTCTGAGGCCCTGAGGGAAGTTATCCACAGAGAGTTATCCACAGGTCGTGCACACTTCCTCACTCTGAGTTACTTTCGTGGGGCGGGTCCGAGAGGTCCGCGACACGGAGAGCACACAGACATACGGGGGAGGGCCACGGCATGACGGTCGACGAGGGCATGCGCACGGTGACACCGGGGCGGGCCGCACAAGAACTGGAGTTGAGGCGCGACGAGTTCCAGCTCGCGGTCCAACTGGGCCTGGTGAGGACGGTACCGGCGGGGGAGAGCGGGCGGCGGCGGGTCGAACAGCGTGAGATCGACCGGTTCAAAGCCGCGCCCGACTTCCCTGCGGGGCTGCGCGACCGGGTGCGGGCGATCGGCACGGGCGAGGCCGCCGCGCTTCTGGAGATCACGCCCGAGCGGTTCACCCGGCTGGTCAGGACCGGGCACCTCAACCCGGTGCGGTTCTCCCTGAACCGCTACCGGGCGGTGGTGTGGACGTACCTCGCCGAAGAGGTCGCCGAGTTCGGCCTCCTCTGCCCCGAGCTGCTCACCGGGCGGCTCCCCCGGGAACTCCGGGACCGCCTCGCCGCCGGCGAGGACCTGCGCCCCAGGAACTGGCGGGCCCGCAGGCTCGGAGTGCAGCTCCGAGCCACGGGCGACCCGTGGGCCAAGGCCGCGGCCATCGCCGCCCTGCTCGACCCGGTCCAGGTGGCCGAGGTCGTCGACGACCCGTACGAGCGTCATCACCTCGACCGGCTGCGCCCGCCGCCGCCCCCGGGGGTCCCGGCGCGGGCCGAGTCGACCCGGGACCTCGTCGAGCGGCTGATGAGGGCCGACGACCCGGACGAGATCCTCTGGCATCGGCTGAGCCTGGCGCTGGCCCTGGACGAAGCCCGAGGCGACCGGCAGGCACCGCATCCGGGCGAGTGGGGCGTGAGGAGCGGGCTGCGGTCGTGGACGGACGTGGCGCCCTCGGTGCCGCCCGTCCGTTCGGTGCCGCCCACGCCTGCGATGCCGCCGACTGCGGGACCGTCCGTGCCGCCGGTCGCGGCGCCGCTCTCGGTGGCACCTGTCGCGGTGCCGCTCTCGCTGCCGTCGACCGTGGCGTCGTCGCCGGCCGTGGTGCCCTCACCGGCCGTGGCAGTGCCTTCGCCTTCGCTTTCGTCGGCGTCCCGGTTGCCGGACGCGGTGGCTTCGGCAGGGGTGCCGTCGATCGGGACGGCGGTGCTGGTCGAGCGAAGGCCCGGCAGGTCGACTCGGGGCGGGCTGCTCGCCCGGTTCCGGCGTGGGAAGGCGGCGAGGGGTCCCCGGCGGGGTTCCCGGCGCGGGCGCGCGACCACATGGCCCTGAGTGGCGGGACCGCCGACGGGAAGGAGGCCGGGCCTCGCGGGCGGGGGTCCCGAGAGGGATGCTGGAGACGTGACATGAGGAGTGGGCCGGTATGCCGGGCGCGAGGGGGGACGCAGGGCGCGACCGGCGGGCGCGAGGAGATGAGCGACGTGGCCGACATGCACATCGACACCGACGTCACCGTGCAGCTCAGTGGCTGCTGCCAGGAGGACGCCCAAGCCGTCTTCGACGTCCTCGACGGCGTCTACCAACTGGAGGACGGGGCGCCCCCGAGCCCGGAGGGGTCCACGGGCCCGGCTGTCACCGTCTGGGCGGCCACCTTCGACACGGCGGGAGGGCCACACCGGGGCGTGCGCCCCACCCACCTGTCGGCGCCGGTCGGCGCCACGCTCACCGGCGGCTACCACGCCGTCGACGAGGTCGAGAAGGTGCTTGCCGTCGGCTTCGACATCCAGTCCCTGCAAGCGGTCTCCGGCGACCAGGAGACCGAGGCTCGACTGCTGCTGGCCTCCCGCTGAGGGCGGAACCGTGGGTTGTGGAAGTAAGCGGCCCATGACACATGTGCGGCCTATGACACATGCGTGGCCTATGGCGCGTGTGCGTCCGTGAGGTGTGTGCGGTCCGTGAATGTCTGCCTGTCCGTGACGTGTGCGAGAACCGTGACGTGTGCGCGAAGGGGCTGCGCCGCGTAGAACGTCGGCTTCGCTCTGGTCCTGGGGACCGAGGCTGGGGGAGTCCTTGGGCGGGGTACCGCGATGTCCCGGCCTGTCGGGGGCGGCGAACGCCGTGCTGTCGGTCCCATGTGCTCGAACGGGAGCAGAGGGCGCGGCACTCCTCGGGCGAACCCGCCACGAGCCGATGGCGGCCCCGAGTCGGAGCGGAGGCTTCGCAGGTGCCGCAGGTGTCCGGCAGGGGCCGCGCCTACCCCGCCCGTGATGGCGCTATACACCGTGTGTAGAGTTCTTGATCGGTTGAGTGAACCGCCCTGACCAGGCGGTTCCGGCTGTCTCGAAGGACTGACGGGGAAGGCGGGTTACGACATGTTCCGATCCAGGCTGGCGCGACGCAAGGGAGCGGGCGTCGCGGTGCTCGCCGCTGTGTCGCTGGCGCTGACGCTCGGCGGCTGCGGCATGGACACGGTGACTCCGGAGGACGCCCGGTCGGACGGCAAGACGGGCGGCGACGCGCGCCGCGTCGACTGCGCCAAGGTCAAGTGCATCGCGCTGACCTTCGACGCCGGGCCCGGCAAGGACACTCCCCGGCTCCTCGACATCCTCAAGGAGAAGCAGGTCCCCGCGACCTTCTTCCTGCTGGGCAGCAAGCACGTCGACCGCTACCCGCAGGTCGTCAGGCGCATAGCCGACGAGGGGCACGAGGTCGCCAACCACACCTGGACCCACCGCATCCTGACCGACCTCGACGCCTCGGAGGTCCGCGACGAGCTGTCCAGGACCCAGGACGCCGTCGAGAAGATCACCGGCCGCAGGCCCACCCTCATGCGCCCGCCCCAGGGCCGTACCGACGACACGGTCTCCGAGGTCAGCCGGGAACTCGGTCTCGCCCAGGTCCTGTGGAGCATCACCGCCAAGGACTACTCCACCACCGACTCGGATCTCATTCGACAGCGCGTGCTGGACCAGGCGCACGGCGACGGCATCATCCTGCTCCACGACATCTACGACGGCACGGTCCCCGCCGTGCCGCCGATCATCGACGAACTGAAGCGGCGCGGCTTCACGTTCGTGACGGTCCCGGAACTCCTCGCCCCCGGCAAGGCGGAACCGGGTGCCGTCTACCGGCCCGAAAAAGACTGACGAGAACCGGCGAAATCGGGTGAGGTGACTCACATCACCCACACGGGAATGCTCGGAACATTCGGGAAAGGTTTACCGTTCATACTTGTGTGACGGCGAAGGGGCCCGGTCCCCAGGTCCCCCCCAGAGGTGACCGCTCTTCCCGTCGCGGCAGATCGGCCCCGGTTGGAATCCCCCGTCCAGCCGGGGCTCTGTCGTTCCCGGACTTCCCGAGGCGCCACCGAGGACACCGAGACCGCCGGAGGTGCCGCCGGGCGCACGCCCCGGAACCGGCCGCGTCCGGGGCCGACGGGTAGGGTGGCGGCCGTGGAGCGGGTTGTGGAGGCGGGGCGGCAGTGACGGACTTCGACGCGGTCGACGCACTCCTGGCGGGCGTCGTGCCGGAGGCGGAACTACCCGCCCCCGAAGAGCGGGTACGGCTGCGGGAGACCGCGCGGCTGACCAAGGCTCAGGTGGCCAGGGCGCTCGGCGTCAGCCCGTCCACCCTGACCGGCTGGGAGACCGGCCGTGAACCGTCAGGCGAGACCAGGACGCGCTACGCCTACCTCCTCGACGGGCTGCGCACCCGACTCGAAGCCGCCGAGACGGAGCCCAGCCGAGGGCCCGCCGCCCTGGAAGGTGCGACCCGGGAGGCCCTGGCTCCGGAAGGCGCGGCCCCGGAAACCGTAGCCCCGGAAACCGCAGCCTCGGAGGAGGGCCTCGAGGAGGCGGCCGTACCGCGTCCGTGCGTGCTGTGCGGGCATCCGGCGCGTGACGAGGTCGAGGGGTTCGCCCAGCACCTCGACCCCGCCGAGTGCGGCGGCGCCGCGCCGACCGTCCCGGCCCCGGTTCCGGCTTCCGTCCCTCTTCTTGCCCTTGCCCCGGCGGAGCAGGAACCGACTTCTCAAGCCCCTGCGAAGGAGGCCCTCGCCATCCGGGGCTCGGCCCCCGCGAAGAGGGACCCCGCCACCCCTGGCCCGGACCCCGCGAAGAAGGACCCCGCCCCGGCCTCGACCCCCGGGAAGAAGGAGCGTCCGGTGCGGACGCCGACCCGGCGGGCGTTCCAGGATGCCGCGCCCACGCCCCTGGGGACCGTCCAGGAGTCCGTGCGCGAGGCGCTGGAGCGGCACGGCGGCGACACCGAGGCGGCCACCGCCGACCTCGTGCGGACGGCCATTCCCGACGCCATGGCCCTGCTTGATCTGTGCCGCACCGGAGCCCGCTACGAGATCGTCGGGCACCCCCCGCTCCCCGGCATCCTGCGGAAGAAGACCTCGCGCGGAGCGGACGAGATCTGGGAGGCGCGCCCCAAGTGGACCCGTTCCGCACTGCCCGAGGGTCCGCAGGAGATCACGGCGCTCGACATCAACGGCGCCTACCTCAGCGCGCTCAAGACGCATCTGCCGCTGGGCGCGCTCGAACACCACACGGGCGGCGCGCACGACCGGCGGCGGGCCGGGGTCCATCTCGTCACCCCGTCCGAGTGGAAGCACGACGAGCACCTTCCGAACCCGCTCGGCTCCCGCGACGAGCCGGGACCGCTCTGGATCACCGAGCCGACCCTCCGGCTGCTGCTGCGGCTCTCCTCGCCCGCGTACGGACTGTGCGAACCGCCCGTGGTGCACGAGTCCTTCACCTCGGGTGCGACCGAGAACCTCCTGGAGAAGTTCCGCAACGCGCTGCGTGACGCGCGTGCCGAAGCGATCGGCTCCGGAGACGAGGTCACGGTGGAGTACGTGAAGGCGATGTACTCCAAGTTCGTCGCCACCATGGGCGAGTCGAACTTCAACCGGGAGCTGTACCGGCCCGACTGGATGCACATCATCCGTTCCCAGGCCTTCGCCAACCTCTGGACGAAGGCCTACAAGGCGCATGACGCCGGGCTCGCCGTCGTCCGCGCCATGGGAACCGACGAACTGCACGTCATCGGCGACTGGCGACGGGTCTTCCCCGAGGGCCGGGGCGTGTCGGAAGTGAAGGTCAAGGACGTCTACACGGCGCAGGAGGAGAACTGAGTGCCCGAAAACACCCATGACTTCGGGCACTACGGTGCCCGGGGAATCAAGGGGAGCGCCGCCGCCGCGCGACAGCTGGACCGGCTCGTCGAGGGCATCGCCTCCCCGGTGACCAGTCGGCGCGGGCTCCTCGCCCGGCTGCACTATCTGAGCAAGTCGCCGCACGCCCTGCGGCAGGCGCGGGCGGCGGGCCTGACCGTCACCGACCGCACGCTCAAGGCCTGGCTGGCGGGGGACCGCCGACCGAACAGGGTCAATCTGGACCGGATCGACCGCGCCTACTGGGCGGTGCGTCGGCTCAACGTCGCCCGGTACCTCCTCACCCGGCTCAACTCCCGGGGCGGCACCCGTGTCGAACTCCACCCGGTCAACCAGTCCCAGGTGGCCCAGCCGCACCAACGGGTGCTGGGATTCCGGAGCCTGAACATCCGGCGCTGGGACGGGATCGTCGCCGCCTGGGTCACGGGCGACGAGCGAGCCCTGGACGACGCCTGGGTGGACCAGATCGCCGATCTGGGCTCCGACTGGGGCAAGTACGAGTACGTGACGAACCTCGGGTTCGCCGCCTGAGGCCACCCGGCCCGGGGACCGGCCGTACGAGCCGTAGCGGCCAGTGAAGCCAGTGAAGCTCGTGAGGCCCGTGGAGGCCCGTGGAGGCACAGCCCCCGAGGAACGCCGAAGGCCGCCGCCCGCGAAGGACGGCGGTCTTCGGCGTGAGGCCGGCGTGAGGCCCGGCGTGAGGGTGCGAGGTCGTGAAGGAGTCCCTGAGGGCGGCGTCCGGCCGTCAGGCCCGGGGAGGCGTTCCCGCCGGGTGCCGCAGTGCCGAGGCCAGCATCAGACCGGCGCCCCTCACCACGCTGGTCTGCGGGTCGTTGGCCAGTCGGACCCGGGCCCGCAGGAGATGCGCCAGACGTCCGGTCACGTCCAGGCACAGTGCGCCGCCGCCCGTCACCAGGACGCCTCGGCGCAGCGCGCCCCGGACCGCGCCGGTGCGGTCGCGCCGCCACAGGTCGCTCACCATGTCCGCGGCGGTCCCGGCCACCGTGTCCGGCACGCTGCCGGACACGGGGAGGTCGTCGACGCCGACCTCGGCGAGCCGGGCGTCGGTGACGTTGCCGTCCACCACGAGCGTGACCTCCGTCAGCCGGGCGCCGAGGTCGACCACGAGGAGGGGGCCGTCGCCCGCCGGAGCGGCGTAGGCGGCCGCCGCGCGGGCGCTGTCCACGGCGATCACCCGGGTCGGGCCCAGGGCGTCCACCAGACGCCGCGCGGCCGCCCGCTCCTCGGGGGCGGCGAGCACCGGATGGGTCAGCATGACGACGGTGTCGTGGCCGTCGCCACCCGGCGCCGCCTCGGCGAGCCTGCGGAGCAGCCGCAGCTGCGAGTCCGGTTCGGTCACGCGACCGCGCCGGACCGGGCCGGACGGAACGTTCGCGAAGACGCCCGCGCCCGGGGTCCAGGCGCGGGTCCTGGAGCTGCCGATGTCCAGGGCGATTCCCCGTACGGGGCGTTCCGCGCCCTGGACACCGAGCATCGATCCGAACGATCCCGTCGATCCAGACGATCCGAACGATCCCATCGCTTCCGCCGCTTCCGTCCGTGCCTTACAGGCCCGCTGATTGCGAGGCCCATATGGGGCCTCACTATGCAGTATCCGGGGCGGGAGCGCCATGATGCTTATGGATCGAAGGATCGATCAAGGTCGGTTCAGGCGTCGGCGCCCAGCCACAGGTCGGGACCGAACACCTCGTAGTGGATGTCGGCGGCGGCGGTGCCCCGGCCGATGAGGTCGCCGCGGACCCCGCGGAGGAAGGGGAGCGGGCCGCAGAGGTACGCGGTCGTGCCGGTCGCGAGGTCGAGGGTGGTGACGTCCGCGAAGCCGGGGCGGGCGCCGGAGTCGCCGGGCTCCTCGTACCAGAGGTGCAGCGTGCCCTGCGGCAGCGCGTCCACGAGGCGGCGCATCTCCTCGGAGTGCGCGTGCGTCACCGGGGCGCGGTCAGCGTGCACGACCACGACGGGGCGCTTCGAACCGGTGGCCGCGAGGTGGTCGAGCATGGCCAGCATCGGCGTGCTGCCGATGCCCGCCGAGGCGAGCAGCAGGGGAGAGTCGCCCTCGGGCAGGACGAGGTCGCCGAACGGGGTGGAGACCTGGACGAGGTCGCCGGGCCGGGCGTGGGCGTGCAGCCAGGAGGAGACCTCGCCCGCCGGGTCGCCGTCGACGCGCTTCACGGTGATCCGCCACTGCGGGTGGCCGGGGGCGGTGGAGAGGCTGTACTGGCGGATCTGCCGGGCGCCGTCGGGCAGGGCGACCTGGACGCTGACGTACTGGCCCGGACGGAACGGCGCCGTGGGGGTGCCGTCGGGGTGGCGCAGGACGAAGGAGACCGTGTCGGGGGTCTCCTCGTGCCGCTCGGCGATCTCCATCGAATGCCAGACCTGGCCCTCGCCGACGCCCGCCTCCCGGTAGAGCCCGGCTTCGATGGCGATCAGGGCGTTGGCCATCAGCCAGTACACCTCGTCCCAGGCGCTGGCGACCTCCGGGGTGACCGCCTCGCCGAGGACCTCCACGATGGCGGCGAAGAGGTGCTCGTGCACGATCTTGTACTGCTCCGCCGTGACGCCGAGCGAGGCGTGCTTGTGGGCGATCCGGGACAGCATGGCGTCGGGCCGGGTGTCCGGGTGCTCAAGGAGGGCGACGGCGAACGTGGCTATGGAGCCGGCCAGGGCCTTGGGCTGCTCGCCGGCAGCCTGGTTGCCCCGGTTGAACAGGTCGCGCAGAAGCTCGGGGTGGGCGGCGAAGAGACGCCCGTAGAACCGCTCGGTGATCTGGTCGAGCGCGCCGCCGACGGCGGGCAGGGTGGCGCGGACGACCGGAACGGCCTGCTCGGACAGCATGGCAACTCTCAATCTGGTAGATGATCTACCTATTTAACGGTGAACGTGTCGCACCGCGGGCGCGGCGCCTGGGGGAGAGGTCAGTCGGTGGGGCGTGGGCTGAGGGTGAGCAGCAGGGGACCGGTGGGCGAGCCCACGAGGTCCTCCACCGTGATCGGGTCGAGCACCCGGTAGAACGCCTCCTGCGCCTGGCGCAGGGTGCCGCGCAGTCGGCATCCGGAGCGCAGTGGGCACGGAGGGTCGCCCTCGCAGGCGACGACTTCCTCCTCGCCCTCCAGGGTGCGGGTCAGCCAGCCCACCGAGGCGTGTCTGCCACGCTCGGTGAGGGCCAGGCCGCCGCCCCTGCCGCGCCGCGCCTCCACCACGCCGAGGTGCTGGAGCCGGGTCACCACCTTCGCCATGTGGGCGTAGGGCACCTCCATGGAGTCCGCCACCTCCCGGGTGGTGACGGACTCGTCCGGAGCGGTGACCGCCAGGCGCATCACGGCACGGAGCGCCAGATCGGTGAACTTCGTCAGCCTCACGCCGTGACCGTATCAAACAGGTATCCGGCATTCGTATTAAGGGGTGGGTCTCTGCGGAGACCTGGGGTGGGTCCGGGGGACGCCCCCCGCACCTCGCGGCCGAGACCGGTGGCGGACCGGCCGGTGGCGGACCGACCAGAGGCGTGCTCGCTCAGGCCGTGCGCAGGGCGGCCAGGGCCCGGTCGGCGTGCGCGTTCATCCGCAGTTCGCTGCGGACGACCTCCCGCACCCGCCGGTCCCGGCCGATCACGAACGTGACCCGCTTCGTCGGCGCGAGCGAGAAGCCACGCGTGACGCCGAACCGGTCCCGTACGACACCGTCCGGGTCGGAGAGCAGCGGGAACCCCAGCGAGTGCCGCTCGGTGAACTCCCGCTGCCGCTCCACGTCGTCCGCGCTGATGCCCACGGGCAGCGCCCCGACCGCCCGGAACTCGGCCGCCAGATCGCGGAAGTGACAGGCCTCCGCCGTGCACCCCGGGGTCAGCGCCGCCGGATAGAAGAAGAGGACCACCGGCCCCTCCGCGAGCAGCCCCGTCAGGGAGCGCGGGGCGCCCGTCTCGTCCGGGAGGGTGAAGTCCTCCACCAGGTCACCGACGTTCACCGTGGTCGTCCCCGATCGTGCCGAGCCGCCACCGGCGCATCCGGTGGCCGGCCGGTGACGTTACCGCAGCGCCCGGACCGGCGTCACTCCGCCGGGAAGCGGTCAGCCCTGCCCCGCCGTGACCGCGCTCCGGGCGGCGGCGCGCCGGTCGAGGACCGCCAGCGCCTGCTCGCCCCACCGCAGGTTCTCCTCCTCGAAGTACCGGCCGCGCATGAGCGTCAGATACGGGCCCACCCGTTCGGCCTCGTCCAGATAGCACTCCTCGTCCCGGCCGTTCAGCATCCAGTCGCGCAGCCGGTCGTAGCGGGCCAGCTTCGCCCGCGCCGTCTCCATCCGCTGGGCCACGAACGACCTGACGGCCACGGTGTCGCCCCCGTCGCAGGCCTGTACCTGGACCAGCAGCTCGTCACGGATCGCGCTGGGACGCGGCGGCGCCGACGTGTAGACGGCCAGATCCCGCAGCCCCGGCTCCGTGAGGCTGAACACCCGCTTGTTGGGGCGCCGCTCCTGCTCCACCACGCGCGCCGCGATCAGACCGGCCTCCGCGAGCCGGTCGAGCTCGCGGTACAGCTGTTGGGGAGTGGCGGCCCAGACGTTGGCGACGGACACGTCGAAGAGCTTGGCCAGGTCGTATCCGGAGGCCTCGCCCTCCAGGAGAGCAGCGAGGACGGCGTGCTTGAGCGACATCCGGACACGCTAGCAGCATGGAGAACGCTTTCCTCCGTGCCCGTTCACCGCCCGCCCGGGGGCCGTACGGGCGCCCAACACTGGCACGTCCGTACCCCGCCCGCCTAGGCTGGAGGAGGGGACGGCAGATCCGAGGGGCAGCACGATGGACAGCGACACGTTCGTCTACACCACCTACATCCGGACCACTCCGGACGAGCTGTGGACGGCACTCACCGACCCGGCGATCACCCGCCGGTACTGGGGTGTGGCCTTCGAGACGGACTGGACGCCGGGCGCCCCCATGGTCTGGGAGGAGGGCGGACGCCGGGCCGTCGACCCCGAGCAGGTCGTCCTCGCCGCCGAACACGGACGGCTCCTGTCGTACACCTGGCACACCTTCACCCCCGCCTGGGCGCAGGCGGTACGCCTTGAGCCGGACCTCTACCAGCGGCTGCTGCGGGAGCCCCGCTCGCGGGTGACCTTCGAGATCGAGCCCGCGGGCGACACCGTCAAACTGACGGTCACCCATGGGGGTCTGGAGCCCGGCGGCCTGATGAAGGGGCTGATCGGAGAGGGCTGGCCCGCGCTCGTCTCCAGCCTGAAGTCCCTCCTGGAGACCGGCGAGGAGCTTCCCGAACCGCCCCGCTGAGCCGCCGCTGCCTTTCCGTTGCCGCCCTCACGGACCGGCCGCAGCCCCCTGCGGAGGATCGGACGGGGTCTCCGGCGCGGGGGCCGGAACGGTCCCCGGTTCCAGGGGTGCGGCGGGGGCCGGGGGCGGCGGGGTCGGAGCCGACGCCGCGGCGGGCTCGCCCAGGCTCAGCCGGGGGCGCCGCTGGAGCCCGGCGCCCACCAGGACGCCCAGCGCGATCGCCGCCACCGTGATCACCGTACTGACCAGACTGTCCAGACCGCCGCCGGTATCGCCCTGCACGACGATCTCCGACACGCTGGTGAGCCCCACCGCGCCGGGCACGAGCAGCCAGAAGCACGGGAGGAAGACCACCTGGTCCGGGGTGTGCGAGTGGCGCGAGATCCAGCGTGCCATCGGCGGCAGCAGCATCCCGGCGGCGAACGCGCCGAAGGCGGCTCCCGCGAACTCCGTGGCCACCGACTGCGCGAGCCGTTCGGTGAGCAGCGCGCCGAGCAGCCAGAGGGCCACCCGGGGCGGCGCGGAGAAGTACAGCAGGAAGCCGAAGCCCAGCAGCAGCACCCCCACCCACGGCGCCCACTCGCCGAGCGGTCCCGCCGGGGTCCCGGGCGACGGGTGCGGGCGGACGAGTTCGGTGCCGACCAGGATGCCGAGGGCCAGCAGGAACAGGACGTTCGCCGCCCCGGCCAGCCGGGTCACACCCGAGAGGGCCGCCCCGGTGGCGAGTTCGATGGCGCCGAGCGTCAGGGCGGCACCCGGTAGGAAGGCGATCAGCGGCGGGACGTACAGCACGGCGGGCGGCTCGTGCAGCAGCGGCCCCGCCCAGCGCAGCGACGCCGCCGTCACGAGGATCGCCGCCGCCACCGGCAGCGCCGTACGGGCCGCCGGGAGCCGGTCGCCGAGCAGCCGGAGCAGACCGACCGCCGCGCCGAGCACCGCGTACCCCAGGACGGCGGGGACGGTGGCGTGCCGCATCGAGCCGAGACCGACGGTCAACAGGACGTAGCCGAGGACCGTCGCGGCGGGACTGAACCGCTCGGGGCGCTCCCTGACCTCCCGCAGCGCCAGGGCGACCTCGGGGAACGGGAGCGCCTCGGCGCGCATCCGCGTCACCAGCGACTGCAACGCCTCCACTTGGTCGAGCCGGAGGTCGGGGCCGTCGACCGGGGCGAAGTCCAGCTCGCCGCCCCGGCCGTCCGGCCCGCCGCCGACGCGTACGAACAGGCCGGTGGGGACCACGAAGGAACGCACCCGCATCCCGTAGCGCGCGGCCACGTCGGTCAGCAGCCGCTCCACCTCGGAGGTCTGCTCCCCGGCCTGCAGCAGCTCCGCGCCGAGTTCGCACAGGAGCGCGGCCAGGTCACGCAGCCGCTCCCGTCCCGCGTCCTCCGCCTCCGGCACGGTGACGGTCTCCCCGCCGCGCCGCCAGGGCCGCAGGGAGACCGTCCGGCGGGCGAGGGTACGCACATCGAAACGGGGCAAAGGGCGCATTCTGAAAAGCTAGCAGTGCGCTGCCGGGAAGCCGCCCCTTGACGGGGAGAGCCCCGCTCACTCGTAGGCGACCGTCAGCGTCACCGGAGCGTCCCGGTTCACGAAGAGGTACGCGGTCCCGGCCGGAGCGGCGGCGAACCCGAGCCGGAACTGGGTCACCCCGCCCCGGTTCAGCGCCGCGAGCGCCTCCGCCGACAGGTCGGTCGACACCGCGCCGCCCGAGGTGAACGCGCCGATCCGCGCCGCGTCCGGCACGGTCGCCGCCGCCGACCAGTCCCCGGCCTCCACCGCGCAGCCCCCGAAACAGCCGGTGCGCAGGTCCGCCTGGAGCCGGTTGCCTGCGGGGGAGGCCCACGGGTCGCCGGAACCGCTGGAGCGCGTGACGGTCAGCCAGGCGCGGGTGATCCGCTTCCCCGCGGGGACGCGCGAGGTGTCGAAGGAGACCACCGACCGGTTCACCTTGCCGTCCGTGCCCCGGCCGAGCGCCAGACCGTACAGCTCCTCCAGGGTGCCGACCGACGCCCCCGAGCCGTCCGCCGCCGCCTTCACATAGCCGTCCTCGGCGTCGGTGCTCGAAAGCACCACCCGGTCGGCGGACGGCGTCCCGGCGCCGCCCAGCGCCCGGACCATCCCCATGACGGCCTCGATCTGCCTCCCGCCGTGCCGGGCGTACGCCGTGTCCCCCTGATACCCCCACCAGTTCCAACAGCCGTTCGGATTCTCCAGGGTCGCGGTGGGCGCGGCCTGCGGGTACAGCACGATCAGACCGTTGGTGTCGGCGTACTCGTTCAGATACGCGCCCTCGACGAACCGGGTCCCGAACCCCTGGTACGCGTACCCCTGCTTGCAGCCGTGCAGGGCCACCAGAAGTCGGCAGCGAGCCCCCTGCTCGCAGGAGGCCGGCACGTACGCGAAGCCCTCCGCGCCCATCGACACGGCGGCGGCCGACCCGCCCGGCGCGTAGGCGTTCTGGTCGAACCGGACCAGTTCGCCGCCGGTGCCGGAGCCGGGCGGCGCCACCGCACCGAGGAGGTGTCCGAGCAGCGCTCCCTCGGCGTCGGTTCCGCAGGCGTTCAGGAACGGGCTCCGCGTCTCCGTGCACGCGTTGGGGCCGAGCGGGGTGATCCAGGCGTGTCCGGCGGCCGTCGAACGGTCGTACAGGACACGGGCGCCGAACCGGCCGTAGTAGTCGGCGAGCGCGTCGGCCACCGGCCGCCTCACCGTGGTGTCGTTCGAGCCGCTGAACACGTACACCGGATCGCCCGCCAGGTTCTCCACCGGATCGACCTGACCCTGCGCCGCCCGCTCGCGGGTGGCCTGCTCCAGAGCGGGGAGCTGAAGGCTCTGCGTGGTGTCCATACAGGCGTTGAGCGCCGTCGCGAGCAGACCGCGCGCGCAGTCGTACGGCCCCGAGGCGAACACGGCGGAGCCCTCGAACGTCCCCGAGTACGCCACGTGCAGCTGGGTGGCCATGTATCCGCCGGACGAGACGCCCGCGCTGAACACGGACCCGATGTCGTACGCGCGCAGCACCCCGGACACCGGCGGGGGAGCGGCGGCCCCGGCCGGAGGCGCGGCGGGGAACAGGCTCGCGGCGGCGCACAGCAGCAGCGCCGCGAGACGGCGTGGCCCGCGGGGGCGGGTGGGACGGGGTGAACGCATGGGGTCTCCCGGGCGGCTCGTTCCTGACGGAGTGGGTCGGCCGGGAGGCTACGGGCGCTCCCGAGGCCCCTCCATGGGGCAGGACGCCACAATCGGGACCCACCGCTATGGAGCCCCCTCACCTGGCGGCCCGCCGTGGGAACACCCCCTGCGAGCTGCGAGGATGACGCCATGACGCATCAGGAAGACAGAGACGCGCGGCTGGCAGAGGCCATCGCGCTGCGCACCGGGGGGCAGCGCGAGGAAGCCCGCGAACGGCTCGTCGCCCTGGCCGCCGAACACCCCGGCGACGCTCCGATCGCCTACCAGACCGCCTGGGCCCACGACGTCCTCGGCCTGGAGGCGGAAGCCGTCCCCTACTACGAGAGCGCCCTCGCGGGCACCGGGCTCGCCGCCGACGACCGGCGCGGCGCGCTCCTCGGCCTCGGCAGCACCTACCGGGTCCTCGGACGGTTCGAGGACTCCGTCGCGCTGCTCTCCGGCGCGGTCGGGGAGTTCCCCGAGGACGGCTCCCTGCGGGCCTTCCTCGCCATGGCCCACTACAACACCGGCCGTCACCACGAGGCGGTCGGTTCGCTGCTCGGGCTCCTTGCCGCCACCAGCGAGGACCCCTGGGTGCGGGAGTACCGGGGTGCCATCGAGCACTACGCGAAGGACCTGGACGCGCTCGGCTGAGCGGGGCGTACGAGCCGGATGCGGGCGGGCACGGGGCGAGCGGGCACGGGGCGGGCCGCGCGGGCGGGTAGGGCCGTCAGTCGTTCACCGCAGTCAGGAGCACCACCGCGTCCTCCAGGGCGGTGAGCCCGTGCCGTTCCTTGGGGATCATCCGGAGCGTGCCCGTCCGCAGCTCCTCGGCCCGCCCGGACGCCGTCAGGTTCACCCGGCCCCGGAGGACCTGGAGGCTCGCGGCGGGCGGTGCGTTGTGCTCGTCGAGGGAGGTGCCCGAGGTGAGCGCGATGACGGTCTGCCGCAGTACCCCGTCGTGCAGCACCAGACGGGCACTGCGCCCGTGCGGCGCCGTGTGGGCCGCGCGCAGGTGCTCGTCGGCGAGATCGGTGAGATCGGCGAGGTCAAGGCTCATGTCTCTCCCTGCGGGGTGCGCGTCCGGATACCCCAAGACTCCCGTGCGGCGCCCCGGACGCAACTCGGGACCCGCCCCGGGGCGCGAACGGCGCACGGCCCGCGGGGAAGAGCGGGACCGTGCGCCGTTCGCGCGGGCGTGTGCCGTCAGCCGGTGAAGACCTCGGTCAGGGACCAGATCGCGAGACCGGCCATGCAGATGCCGCCGATGCGCTGCACGACCTTGAGCGGGACGCGCTTGGCGATGAACCGGCCCGCGACCAGGGCGAGCGCGGAGACGCTCATCAGGGCGGCGAGGGAGCCGATCGCCGTCGACCAGGTGCCGTTGGTGGCGGCCAGGTTGGCGGTGGTGATCTGGGTGAGGTCGCCCCACTCGCTGATGAAGACGGCCATGAAGGCGGTCGAGAAGACGGGGAGGAAGCCGGTGACGGTCCGGCCGTTCTCGTCGGAATCGTCGTCGTCGCCCCCGCCGCGCAGCAGCATGAACGCACCGAAGCCGAACAGGAGGGCGGAGACCAGCTTCACCGACCAGCCCGGGAGCAGCCCGAGGAGGCTGCCCGCGCCGACGGCGATGGCGACGTGCGCGAGGAAGGCGGTCGAGGTGCCGATCCAGACGTACAGGGGACGCATCCGCGTGCCCATCGCGAGGGACGCGAACATCGTCTTGTCGGGAAGCTCGGCGAGGAAGATCAGCCCGAAGGCGGTGAGGATCGCCAAGGGGTCGAGGTGCATACCGGGGCTCTCTGCTCGTTCCGGGCCCCTCGGTCCGGAACGGCGCCCCGGAGGGCGGCGGGAGGACCACTCGGCCCGGCATGACGGACCACGCCCACGGATGCGCGGACGCGGTTGATGCCTGGCCGAAGGTCTCGCCCGTCCGCGTCACACACGGACCCGGTCACCGGGAACCCGGGGGTTCCAGTATGTCGACGGCCGGTTCGCAGGGCTACTCCCCTTCGCTTCGGCCCAGTGTAGCCGACCAGCCCGAACGGGTGAGTAGACGGTGTCTACTCGATCTTGGTGGACACGGCTCATGCCTGACTCACCCCGAGCACACCACCATCCGGCCGACGAGACCGGCCCCGCCCCCTCCGACGAGGGCGGACTGCGCGAACGGCTCGTCAGGGCCGGTGTCGCCCTCGTCCACGCCGAAGGATCACAGGCCCTCTCGCTACGGGAGATCGCCCGGCGCGCGGGCGTCTCCCACGGCGCTCCCCGCCGCCACTTCCCGACCCACCTCGACCTCCTGTCGGCCATCGCCCGCGAGGGCTTCGCCGAACTCGCGGCCCGCGCCGAGGCGGGGGAGGCGGGGGAGGCGGGTCGTGCGGAGGCGACGGCAGCGACGGAGACTGCCGGTGCGTCCGGTGCGTCCGGTGCGTCCGGTGCGTCCGGTGCGTCCGGTGCGTCCGGTGCGTCCGGTGCGTCCGGTGCGTCCGGTGCGTCCGGTGCGTCCGGTGGGTCCGGTGGGTCCGGTGGGTCCGGTGGGTCCGGTGGGTCCGGTGGGTCCGGTGGGTCCGGTGGGTCCGGTGGGTCCGGTGGGTCCGGTGAGGCTGGAAAGGCCGGTGAGGTGAGAGATGCCAGTGCGGCCGGAGGTGCCGAGGGCGGCGGGGGGTTCGAGGGGCCGCCGCCCCGCGCGAGGATCGCCGCCCTCGCCCGCGTCTACCTCGACTTCGCCGAGGACCGGCGCGGCATGTACGAGCTGATGTTCCGCCACGACCTGCTGGAGAGCGGCACACTCGGACTGCGCGGGACGAGCCTGCCGCTCTTCGAGCGGCTCGTCGCCCTCGTCGCCCGCGTCCGCCCCGACGACGCCCCCGTCGTCGTCGCCGGAACCCTCTGGGCCAACCTCCACGGCATCGCCCGGCTCCGGCACTGGGGCAGCCTCCGGCTCGCGACCGGCGACGACGCCCCCGGCTCCTTCCTCACGGCCGCCCTCGACGCCCACCTCGGCCCCGAGAAGCGAACCCCGTGACCACGCGCCGCGCCCCCGTCCTCGCGTGCAGCGTCGTCGGCGCCGCCGTCGTCGCCCTCGACGGAACCGTCCTCACCGTCGCCCAGCCCGCCCTCGCCCACGATCTGGGCGCCACCCTCGGCCAGGTCCAGTGGACCGGCACCGGCTACCTCGTCGCCGTCGCGAGCCTCCTCGTCCTCGCCGGACGGCTCGGCGACCGCCACGGACACCGGAGGGTCTTCGCCACCGGAGCCCTCGGCTTCGCCGCCGCCTCCACCGGCATCGCCCTGGCCCCCGACATCCGCACGGTGATCGCCTTACGCGTCCTCCAGGGCGTCTGCGGGGCCCTTCTCCAGCCCGCGACCCTCGGCATGCTGCGCACCGACTACCCACCGGACCGGCTCGGCACCCCCATCGCCGTACGCACCGCCGCCATCGGCCTCGCGGCGGCGACCGGCCCGCTCGTCGGCGGCGCGCCGGCCACCGCGTACGGCTGGCGCGCGGTCTTCCTCCTCGGCGTCCCCCCGACCCTCGCCATCGGAATCCTCGCCCTCGCGACCGGGGAACGACCGAACCTGCGGGAGGCGGCGGGACGGCCGAGGCCTCCGAGGCGGCCGAACCGACGGGAGGCGCCGGGACCGCCGCGACGGACGGCGAAGGACGGGCCGAAGGCCGGTTCGCCGCTCGACCCGGGCGGGGCGCTGCTGCTCGCCCTGACCCTCGGCCTGCTGGTGCACGGTCTCGTGGCGGTCGCCGGAACGGGCGCCACAGCCGGCGGCACGCTCTCCTGCGCCGCCGCCCTCCTCGCCGGACTCCTCCTCGTCCGGCACGAGCGCCGGGCCATCTGCCCCCTGCTCCCCGCGGAGCTGCTGCGCGGCCGGTCCGTCGTCGCCGGTCTCGGGGCCCTCCTCGCCGCCTCGGCCGCCCTCACCGGCACCCTCTTCGTCGCCACCTGGTTCCTCCAGGACGTCCAGCGGCTCGACCCCCTCGACTGCGCGCTCCGCTTCCTGCCGCTCGCCGCCCTCATGGTGCCCGGCGCCCTGCTCCTGCCCTCGCTCCAGCGCCGCCACGGCCCCCGGCGCACGGCAGCCGCCGGAGCCGTCCTGCTGACCCTCGGCGTCCTGCTCCTCTCCCGCCTCGGCGCCGACGCGGGCGCGCTGCCGGTGGGGACCGGCGCGGCCCTGCTCGGCGCCGGATTCGTCACCCTGATGGTCACCATGACCTCGGGCGTCGTACGGGCCGCGCCCGAGAGCCACGCGGGGGTCGCGGGCGGACTCCAGCAGACCGCGATGAACATCGGCCCCGCGCTCGGCACCGCCATCGTGACCCTGCTGGTCGCCCTCGTCCCGCACGGCGGCTTCGTCCCGGCGGACGGCGCCGCCCTCCCGGCCCTCGCCGTGCTCGCGGCACTCACCCTCCCCGCCGTGCTCCGCGCCTGCCCGGCCGACCCTGCCCCGGAGCCGCCCCACCCGGCCGTCCCCGGACACGCCGGAGGCCCGCTCAAACGGTGACCGGATGGTCACCCTGCGTACGATCATGAAATGCCCGCAGGTCACCAGGCCCGTCCCGGCTCGGCGACGCGCACCCAGTTCAACCTCGGCCGCGCACTGCCGTTCCTGGTGCTGGTCCTGACGTTCGTCACCGATCTGACCACCTCCGACCGGGAACGCTTCGAACGGTTCCTCGTCGCCGCCCCCGCGCTCGCCGCCGTCACCTGGAGCGTGCGCGGAACCCTCGGCATCGGCCTGCTCGCCATGGGCGCCCGGCTGCTGCTCGGCGCCATCCGGAACGACGTGCTCACCCTCGAACTCCTCGCCAGCGAGGCGGTCCTCGCCGTCGTCACCCTCGCCTCGGCCTGGGTCAGCCGGACCCGGATCCGCTACGAGCAGGACATGAGGGAACTCAGCGCGGTCGCCGAGGTCGTCCAGCGGGTCGTGCTGCGCCCACTGCCCGCCCACCTCGGCCGCTACGACCTCCATCTGCTGTACGTGGCCGCCGCCGCCAAGGCCCGGATCGGCGGCGACTTCTACGAGGCGGTCCGGGTGCACGGCGCGGTCCGGGTCATGCTCGGCGACGTCCAGGGCAAGGGCCTCGGCGCCGTCGAGACCGCCTCCGTCCTCCTCGGCTCCTTCCGCGCCGCCGTCAACGACGCCCACGACCTCGCGGACCTCGCCGACCGACTGGAGGAGGGCCTGGCCCGGTACGGCGCCTGGTACCCCGACTCCGACGCCGCCGAACGCTTCGCCACCGTCGTCCTCGTGGAACTCCCCGACGGCCGGGACATCGCCCGGCTCCTCAGCTGCGGCCACCCGGCCCCGCTGCTCCAGCGCGGCGCCGCCGTCGAACAGGTGCGGTTCGCCGATCCCTCGCTGCCGGTCAACCTCGCCGGGCTGCACGTCTCCCGGCACCGGATCGAGGAGGTGCCCTTCCAGCCGGGGGACCGGCTGCTGCTCTACACCGACGGTGTGAGCGAGACCCGCGACCGGGCCGGGGACTTCTATCCCCTGGAGGAACGGCTGCGGGGCTGGGCGGCCGAACCCGGCGGGAACCTGCCGGAGATCCTGCACCGGGACCTCACCCGCTACGGCGCCGCCGGACTCGACGACGACGTCGCCGCCCTGCTCGTGGCCTACCCGGCGGAGGGAACCGAGCGCGCTCCCGCAGAGGAGGCGGCCGGTACGGGATCGCGATGAGCGGGGACGGCCGAGCGCGGAGAGCGCCGAGAGCGAGGACGGCCGAGCGTGGAGAGCACCCGAGCGCCCGAGCAGCGAGCACCGAGCGCGGAAGGCGCCGAGTCCGGACCTCCTTGAGCCCGGCATGCCCCAAACCTCGCCGCCCGGGGCGTCTTGTGTCGTTCACCCGACGCCGGGTGTCCCGTGCGCCGCCCGCGCGCTCTGGCCGCTCCGCCCCGCATGCGTGAGGCTGACGAGCGTGTCGCGGACCGTCACGAGTCCAGTCGAGAGGAACGGGTGCCCGTGCCCCAGAAGAACCCCTTCGCCACCGGCTCGACCGAACGCTTCCCCGGCTTCCCCGGCATCACGGCCGGACTCACCGACGCCGAGACGGCCCGCATCGCCGCACGCGGTCCCTGGGCCCCCGACGGGACGGTGGAGCCCGGCGCCGTCCGGCTCGGCCAGACCCTCGCCCAGGCCCTTCTCGACGGCACACCGGACGCCGTGGGACCCGAGCCCGCCGGACTGACCGCCACCGCCCGCGAGCTGCTGCCCGCCGGACTCGCCGCCGTCGCCGAGGAGGTACTGCGCCGGGCGCGGCCCGCGTACCACCGCGTCGAGGGCGGCTCCGACGACGTGCGGCTCTCCGCGTTCAGCCTCCGCCAGCGCGGACCGGGACCGCACCCGCTCGTCGTCCTCCCGGCCGGCTGGACCCCGTACGGCTGGCCGCTCTTCCTCTGGACGTACCTCGTCCTGGCCCGCAAGGGCTACCACGTCCTCGCCTACACCCCGCGCGGCCTGGGCATCCCCGGACTGCCGTCCACCTCGGGCGGCCTGATCGACGTCGCAGGGCCCCACGACTGGGCCGACGGCTCCGCCGTGATCGACTTCGCCGTCGACCACTTCGCGCCGGGCGTCATCGGCTTCATGGGCGAGTCCTACGGCTCCGGGATCAGCCAACTCGTCGCCGCCCACGACGACCGGGTCTCCGCCGTCGTCGCCCTCAGCACCTGGGGCAACCTCGCCACCGCCCTCTACGACCACGGCACCCGCCACCTCGCCGCCGTGCGGACCCTCCTGCGACTGACCGGCGGACCCGCGGAGACCAAGTTCGACAAGGAGAACCAGCGGGTCCTCGCCGACTTCCAGGCCGACCGGAACCTCGCGGACATCGTCGAATGGGGCCGCCGCCGCGCCCCCGAGTCGTACGTCGACCTGACCAACGACAAGGGCACGCCGACCTTCTTCTCCAACACCTGGCACGAGAGCCTCTTTCCGGTCAACCAGGTCGTGACGACCTTCGACCGGCTGGACGTCCCCAAACGGCTCAACCTGTGGATCGGCGACCACGCCGTCCCGGAGGGGCCCGGACTCATCGGCCCGCCCGGCGAGACCGACACCCCTCTGGCGGAGGCGTACGCCTGGCTCGACCACCACCTCAAGGGGGAGCAGGCCGGTGTGGCACGGTGGCCGGAAGTCTGCGCCCAGGTGATGTTCACGTACACCACCGCGCGGGACCCCGGCGGTGGCGGACGGCGGATCGTCACCCCCGCCCGCCGCGAGACCCACGCCCGCTGGGGCGATCTCACCCGCACCACCGAGGTGTTCGCCCTCACCGGAGACGGCGCGGGCGGCGCCGACGGCCGGCTCCTGCCCACCGGGGAGGGGCGGGAACCCGCTGAGACCGGCTGGCGCCGTGCCTTCCTCGCCGGGGTCGGCACCGAGGCCACCGCCATGGACGCGATCATGGAGACCGGCCGGGCGGAGTGGACGGGCGATCCGAGGACCTACGACACCCGCAAGTTCGACCGCAGGCACTCCGTCGTCTGGACCACGGAGCCCTTCGCCCCACAGACCGCCGAAGGAACGGGCGGAAGGACCGGAACGGGCGGTACGGGTGGAGCCGACGGCCCGCCCGCCCTCCGCATCAGGGGCGTGCCGAGGCTGCGCCTCACCGTCCGCTCCACCACCGCCTCCGCCAGCCTCTACGCGTACCTCTTCGATGTCGCCGAGGACGACACGGCCCGGATCGTGACCCACGAGCCGCACAACCTCCGGGGGCTCGCCCCCGACCGGGACGCCACCGTGACCTGGCGGCTCCAGGCCACCGCGTACGACCTGGCCGCCGGGCACCGGCTGATGCTCGTCGTCGACAGCAAGGACCCGCTGTACGCCGACGTCTCCGTCACCTGGACGCGGACCGCGATCGGTTCCCCGGCGGCGGAACCCTCCTTCCTGGAACTGCCCCTGGGCTGACGGACCGGCACCGGCTCACCCCACCGGGGCGAGTTCCAGATGCTCGCGGAGCGTGCTCCCCGTGTACGCCGTCCGGTACAGACCCCGCTCCTGAAGCGCGGGGACGAGCAGGTCCACGATGTCGTCGAGCCCGTCCGGCACCAGATACGGGGAGATGTTGAAGCCGTCGAGCGCCCCGTGCCGGACGAAACGGCCGAACCGCTCGGCGAGGCCCGCCGGGGTGCCCACGTGCCCGTGCTGCGGCCCCAGTTCGATCACCGTCTCGCGCAGCGACCACCGGTTGGCCTCGGCCTTCGCCCGCCACTCCGCCACCACCGGGTGCGGGTCGGACACCCAGCGGGTGCCGAATTTCCCCGTGTGGGCGGTGGTCACCGGGTCCTCGGCGGGCAGCGGCCCCTCGGCGTCCCGCTCCGACAGGTCGATGCCCCACAGGCGGCTCGCGATGCCGAGGGCCACGGCGGGCGTCACCTGGGACAGCCGGACCCAGCGGGCCTTCTCCTCGGCCTCCTTCTCGGTGGCCCCGATGACGATCTCGGTGCCGGGCAGAACACGCAGCGCGTCCTCGGCCCGGCCCACCGCCCGCAGCCGCCGCCGGAGGTCGTCGGCGAAGGCCAGGGCGTCGTCGAAGTCCCTGCCGTGCGCGGAGAAGATGACGTCCGCGTGACGGGCGGCGAAGTCCCGGCCCTCCCCGGAATCGCCCGCCTGGAAGATCACCGGATGCCCCTGGGCGCTGCGCGGCAGCGTCGGCGCCAGGTCGACGTCGAACTGCGCGCCCCGCCGCCGTACCCGGCCGACCGCGTCCGGCACCGACCAGGCGCGGGCCTCGGCCGAACCGGCCACCGCGCCGTCCGCCCACCCGTCCCACACGGCGCGCGCCACGGACAGGAACTCCTCGGCCCGTCGGTAGCGGTCGGCGTGGTCGAGGTAGCCGCCGCGCCGGAAGTTCTCCCCGGTCCAGGCGTTGTGCGTGGTCACGATGTTCCAGCCGGCCCGGCCGCCGGACAGCAGGTCAAGGCCTGCGAGCCGCCGGGCGAGGTCGCCCGGCTCGTTGAAGGTGGTGTTGGAGGTGGAGACGAGACCGATCCGCTCGGTCGCGGCGGCGAGCGCCGACAGCTGCGTGATCGAGTCCGGGCGTCCCGCCACGTCGAGTTCGTGGATGCCGCCCTCCGACTCCCGCAGCCGCAGCCCGTCGCCGAGGAAGAAGGCGTCGAAGAGACCGCGCTCGGCGGTGCGCGCCACCTTCAGGAAGGAGGACGGGTCGATCTGCGAGCCGCTGGCCGGATCGGACCAGATCGTCCAGTGGTTGACGCCCTGGAAGAACACCCCGAAGTGGAGCCGGGCGTCCGGGCGGGGCACGTCGGTCGGGTCGGTGCGGGTCATCGGGACTCCTCCCGTACGGGCGCGGGCGCGGCGGCGGTCGTGAAGCGGTTCAGGGGCCGGGGAAGGCCCAGGGACGTACGCAGGGTGGTGCCCGGCAGCGGACGGGCCGCGAGCCGCCGGACGAACAGCTCGGGCAGGACGAGCCGTGAGAGCACCGCCAGGTCCTCGTCGAGGACGAGGGGCCGCAGCCGTACGCCGTCGACATGCTCGGCCAGCTCGGCGAGGAGGGACACCAGACCCTCGGCGGGTCCCGTGTACCGCAGCCGGTCCGGGCGGGCGGTCCACGGGGAGTAGCGCTCCAGGTCCGCTATCCGCTCCCGGGCCGTCCCGCCGGGGGTGTCGAGGGCCACCTCCACCTCGGCGAAGGCCCGGGGCGTCCCGGCGGCCGAGGCGGACCGCGCGGCGGCGGCCACCTCCGCGGGACCGGCGCCGCCGACCAGCGCCACGTCGACCAGCTCGGCCGGTACGAGACCGGGCCGGGCGAGGACCACCGGCCGCCCCTGCGGCGGACGCGGCACGATCGAAGGGCCCTTCACCGTGTACGTGTCCCCGGTGAAGTCGACCGGATGCAGCCGGGAGCGGTCCAGATAGCGGCTTGTGGCCACCGACCGGATCACCGCGTCGTCCTCCCACGAGTCCCACAGGTCCCGGACGACCCGGAGTCCGTCACGGGCCTCACGGGCGATCGCCCCGGCCCCCTCGACCAGGGGCCGCCCCCAGGCGCGGGCGGCCGCCGGGTCGTCCTCCACCCCCACCACCCAGCCGGACCGGCCCGCCGACACATGGTCGAGCGAGGCGAGCTGCGAGGAGACGTGGAACGGCTCCGCGTAGGTGGTCGCCACCACCGGCGCGATGCCGAGGACACTCGTGGAACCGGCCACGAACGCGGCCCGTTCCACCGCCCCGATCCGGCCCACCGGATCGGGGCCCGGACCCGGCGGAAGGATCGAGTCGTCCAGGGTGACCAGGGTGAACCCGGAGTTCTCGGCGACGGCCGCGACCCGGGCGAGCCGACGCGGGGTCAGCAGCTCGCCGGGGGAGTGCGCGGCACGGCGCCACGCGGCCGGATGGGCGCCGTCGCCGTCGATCTCGACGGCCAGGCGCAGGGCGGGGCGGGGCATGGGAGGTCCTTCCGGAAGACAGCGGCGCGCACCGGGACCACGGGCGCGCGAAGGCACGCCGACACCGGGCCGGGCGACGGGACGTCGGAACCGCGCGGACCCTCGCGATGCGGGGTCAGGCGCGGGTGGAAGGACAGATGGCCGACGAGGTACGGCAGAAGTCGACATGCCGTCGGCAGACGAGCGGAGCGCCCGCCGGGGGAACGGACCGCGAGAGGCGTGTCGCCGTGACCATCGTGCGCACGTCCACCTCCCCATGGCTCCGGACCGGACCCCCGTCCACGTCCGGAGGGGGATCACCCCACCTTAGGCAGGCGGACTTCCGCACTGTCAAGGCCGTTCCGGGCGGTGGACGGGAGCCCGGGGAAAGGGAGTTGAGCACGGGGCCGAGGGGGTCCGGTCACGCGATCGCGCGGCGACCGGGCTGCGGGCCCGCGGCCCGCGGAGCGTCACGGCTGCCGGTGCCTGGGGGCGCACCCGCACGTCGCCGACCACCGCGCGCGTTCTCTTCGGTACCCGCGCACTCGTCTGCCGCCCGCCTTCCTCCCGCTCCGGGCACGGTGGTCGGCCTCCGGCCCGGCTCCCGGTCACGATCAGCCGCCGCTCGCACCCCGACCCTGAAGGTCCGCCGGGCGGGTGGCTTCGCGTCGATAGGCTGCCCGGCATGACCGACTCATACGCGGGCTCTGACGACGTCGCGGTCGCGATAGCCGGGGCGCGGGCCGGCGCGGACGTGGTCCGTGACATGTACGGCCGGCGGCTCGGCCGTACCGACAAGGGCGCCGGGGACTTCGCCACGGACGCCGACGTGGAAGCCGAGAAGACGATTCTCGGCGTCATCCGCGCCGCACGGCCCGACGACGAGGTGCTCGGAGAGGAAGGCGGGCGGCAGGGCGCCGTCGGCGCGGCGCGCCAGTGGTTGGTGGATCCCCTGTGCGGCACGCTGAACTACGCCGTCGGCACCGCGCTGGTCGCCGTCAACGTGGCGCTGCGCGAGGGGCCTGCGGCGGTGGCCGACCCGTTCGGCGGCGAGGTCTTCTTCACCGACGGGGAGTCCGCCTGGCTGCGGCGCGACGGGGCGGATGACGTACGGCTGGCTCCCTCGCCCGCCACCCGTCTGGTGGACGTCAACCTGGATCCGCCGTTCCCGAGCGCGCCCGGGTTCCGGACGGTGGACCTGCTGGCCCATCCGGGTTTCGTCGAACGTTTCCGGCCGCGCGTGGTGTCCACGACGCTGGCGCTGGCCTGGGTCGCCGCCGGCAAGCGCGCCGCGTACGTCACCGATGGCGGTGATCTCTCCAGGAGCGTGCACTTCGCGGCCGGTATCGCCCTGTGCCGGGCTGCCGGGTGCGTGGTCACCGGCATCGACGGTGCCCCGACAGGCGAGGCAGGGCGCGGGCTCGTGGTCGCCGCCGACGACGAGACCCACGGGCTGCTCGTGTCGATGCTGCGCGGCCGAGGCTAGTACGGGGTCTGCGGGGGTCGCGGGGCCCGTGGGGTCCGCAGGGGTCGCGGCGGGCCGGGTCGGGCTGCGATTCGGAGAGCCCTGCCGCCCGGCGGATACCTTTGCCGCCGCGGATCCGAACACGTTCACGGCGTAGAGCCGGGCCGGCTCGGGACGCGCCCCGTCGGCGCGGCGGCAGGCCGTGGGTCGCGGCGTGCAGGGCGCGGCGGACGGCGCGGG
>NZ_MSJP01000035.1 GCF_014596525.1 Streptomyces sp. CBMA291 | reverse complement strand
ACCTCGACCATCCGAAGATGGACGGGGTATCAACTAATCTGGCGTTGATTTTTGGCACGCTGTTGAGTTCTCAAGGTGCGGACGCTTCCTTCGTTCCTGTTTCCAGGCCCTCCGGGCGCTTCCTTCGTTTCCGACTCTATCAGATCTTTCCGATCCGATTTCCTCGGTACTTTCCGGTCCCTTTCGCTTTCGCTCCGGGCCCTTCCGGCGGTTCCGACTCTATCAGATCCTTTCGGCGTCTGATTCCCAGTCAGAGGGGGTTGTCTTTCCGGCTGTTGGGCCGTTCCGACGTCTCCGACTCTATCCGATTTCCCGCGTTGTCCATAATCAGACATTCGAATTGAATTTCGGCACGCCGAAATTCATCCCGGTGGGGAGATTGTGCAGAGTAAGAGGTGCCGCTACAGCGGCTGAGTGGCTGTCGAGAACCTCACCGGCTCTGCGACAACTCGGAGAACACTACGCATCCGGCAGGGGCGTGTCAACCTCCTGCCGGAGGGGCGTTCAGGGGCGTGGGCGCGTCAGTCCAGGTCGGTGAGACGGCCGCCCGCGTCCGGCTGTGTCAGTTCCACTCTGCGCAGGAGACGGATGAGGACCTCGCCGAGGACACCCTTCTCCTCGCCCGTGAGGTCCTGGAGCAGGTCCTCCTCGAAGGCGGTGGCCATCCGCATGGCCTCAAGCCACTTCGTCCGGCCCTCGTCCGTCAGCTCGACGATCACCCGGACGCGGTTGTTCTCGTCGCGGTCGCGGGTGACCAGCCCCTCCCCCGCCATCCGGTCGATGCGGTGGGTCATCGCCGCGGGCGTGAGACCGAGGCGCTTGGCCAGCTCGCCGGGACCGAGCCGGTAGGGCTCACCCGCGAGGACCAGGGTCTTGAGGACCTCCCACTCGGCGTTGCTGATGCCGAGGTCCACGAGCTGACGTCCGTACGCCACGTTCATCCGGCGGTTCAGCCGGCCGAGGGCGGAGACGATCTGCTCGACCTGGGGGTCGAGGTCGCGGAACTCGCGCTGATAGGCGGCGATCTGCTCGTCGAGGCTGGGCTCCTGGGGAGCCTGCGGACCGGACCGCTCAGGGGTGTCGGACATACGGCCGAGTATTCCACGGGCGCCGTTGGCATTGAAGTCCTTCGGTGTGTATTGTTAACACGTTAACTTTAGGGTTGAAGTCTTCAGGGTTCAGGGGTTCATCTCTGAACCTGCGACCGAAGTGGGTGAGTGTGACCAAGGCGAGGGGCGCAGCGATGCGCCGTATCCAGGCAGGCAGCGCGCTGAGCGCGTTCGGACTCGGCTTCACCGTGCCGTACCTCTATGTGTACGTGGCGCAGGTGCGGGATCTGGGCGCGGCCACGGCGGGCATCGTCCTGGCCGTCTTCGCCATGGCCGCGCTCGTGGTGCTGCCGTTCAGCGGGCGGGCCATCGACCGGCGCGGGCCGGTGCCGGTCCTCCTCGTGGCCTCGGCGGTCGCCGCCGTGGGCGCGGTGGCGCTGGGCTTCGCCTCCAGTGTCCCGGCGGCGGTGGGCGCGGCGGCGCTCCTGGGTGCCGGTACGGCCGTGCTCCAGCCGGCGCTGGCCACGATGATCGTCTGGTGCTCGACTCCGGTGGGGCGTACCCGCGCGTTCGCGATGCAGTTCTTCTTGCAGAACCTCGGACTCGGTGTCGGTGGCCTGATCGGCGGTCTGCTGGTGGACACCAGCCGGCCGGGCAGTTTCATCCTGCTGTTCTCGATCGAGGCCGTGATGTTCCTGGTGCTCGCGGCGGTCGTGGGGACCGTGCGGGTGCCCCGGGCCGTGGCGGCGGGTGCGCTTCCGGCCGAGGGCGGCAAGGGCGGCGGGGTCCGGGCGCTGCTCGGGCACAAGGCGATGGTGCAGCTGTGCGTCCTCGGCTTCGTCCTCTTCTTCGCCTGTTACGGACAGTTCGAGTCGGGTCTGGCCGCGTACGGCACGGAGGCGGCCGGTATCCAGCCGTCGACGCTGGGGGTCGCCCTTGCCGCGAACACGGCGGTGATCGTGGCCGCGCAGTTCCTGGTGCTGAAGTTCGTCGAGCGTCGCAAGCGGACCCGGGTGATCGCGGCCGTGGGTCTGATCTGGACCGTGGCGTGGCTGATCGCGGGGTATGCGGGGCTCGGGCACGGCAGCCAGGCCATGGCGACGGCGGCGTTCGTCTCCACGTACGCCCTGTTCGGGCTGGGTGAGGCGATGCTGTCGCCGACGGTGGCGCCGCTGGTGGCGGATCTGGCGCCCGAGGCGATGGTCGGGCAGTACAACTCGGCGTTCGCGCTGGTCAAGCAGTTGGCCCTGGCGGTCGGTCCGGCCGTGGGCGGGCCCATGGGGGCCGCGCTGCATGGTCCGTACATCGTGACGTTCGTGTTCTTCTCGCTCGGCATCACGTTCCTCGCCGTGCGGCTGGGCAAGCAGCTCACGCCGGAGCAGAATCAGCCGTCCCTCGCGCTGCGGCCCTCGAAGGTCGTCGCCCGGCACGAGCCGGAGCGCGAGGGCGAGCCCGCGAGGGCCTAGGCCGAACAGTACGGCCGCGAGCGGGGGGTCCCTGTCCTACCGGGGGCCCGCTCTGCCGGGGCCGGAAGGCGGGGTCTGGTCGCGCAGGGCGAACTCGCACCAGACCGCTTTGCCGCCGCCCGGTGTGCGGCGGCTTCCCCAGGACGAGGCGATCGTCGCGATGATGGAAATCCCGCGACCCGCCTCGTCTTCTGTTTCGGCCCTGCGGCGGCGGGGCAGGTGCTCGTCCCCGTCGGTGACCTCGATGATCAGGCGCCGGTCGGTGCGGCGCAGCCGTAGGCGCATGGGCGGGGTCCCGTGCTGGAGGGAGTTCCCCACCAGTTCGCTGGTGGCGAGGACGCCGAGGTCGCGCAGCTCGACCGGGAAGCGCCAGGAGGACAGGACTCCGGAGGCGAAGGCACGCGCGCGGGGTGCGGCCTCGACGCCGCCGAGGAGGTCCAGTGCCGCGTTGTGGAACAGCTCGGCGTCGGCGCCTTCGCGGGAGGGGTGCTGGACGACCAGGATGGCCACGTCGTCGTCGTGGTCGGCGGTGACGCCCAGGGCGCGGAGCAGCCGGTCGCAGACGACCTGCGGGGTGCCGCTGGCGCCGGAGAGGGCGCGGGCCAGTGCGGCGACGCCCTCGTCGATGTCCTCGCGGCGGCGCTCGACCAGACCGTCGGTGTAGAGGACGGCGGTGGAGCCGGGCGGAAGGGCGATGGTGCCGGAGGTGTGGAGCCAGCCGCCGGTGCCGAGCGGGGGTCCCGTCGGGTCCTCGGCGCGCCGGACGGTGCCGTCCTCGTCGCGGACGAGGATCGGGAGGTGGCCCGCGGAGGCGTAGACCAGCTTTCCCTCGTTGGGGTCGTGGATCGCGTACACGCAGGTGGCGATCTGGCTGGCGTCGATCTCGGCGGCGAGTCCGTCGAGGAGCTGGAGCACTTCGTGCGGGGGCAGGTCCAGGCGCGCGTACGCCCGGACGGCGGTGCGGAGCTGGCCCATGACGGCGGCGGCGCGCACACCGCGGCCCATCACGTCCCCGATGACGAGGGCGGTGCGGCCGGCGCCGAGGGTGATCACGTCGTACCAGTCGCCGCCGACGGCCGCGTCGGTGCCGCCGGGCTGGTAGGTGGCGGCGATCCGCAGGTCGTCGGGTTGTTCGAGTTCCTGCGGGAGCAGGGAGCGCTGGAGAGTGACGGCGGTCTCGCGGTGGCGGCGCTCGCTGGTCCGCAGCCGCTCGGCGGCCTCGGCGTGGTCGGTGACGTCGGCGGCGTGCACGAGGACTCCGCCGCCCTTGAGGGTCGGGCTGTCCACGGGCAGGCAGGTGACCGTGTACGAGCCGCCGTGCCGGGTGCGGCGGGACTTCACCGTGCGGGGCTTTCCGCTGCGGAGCACCTGGTCCATCAGGGGCAGCAGGCCCAGCTCCTCGGCTTCGGGGCAGGTGTCGGCGACGGTGGCGCCCGCGGTGCGGGGTCCGAAGGCCGCCGCGTAGGCCTCGTTCACGTACGCGATGCGGTGCTCGGGGCCGTAGGCGAGGGCGACCAGGCCGGGGAGGCGGCCGAGCAGCTCCCGTACGGAGAAGTCCTCCAGGGCGGGGACCGCCGCTTCGGGCGCTTCGGGCGCTTCGGCCTCGGGGGCTTCGGGGGTGGGCTGCTCCCGCTGCTGCGCGTACTCACCGCGGGCGGCGGGCACGGAGCTTCCCGTGCCCCGCGCCGCGCGTCGCTGTGTGCCGGGGAGACGGGCGCTCCAACGGGTGAAGTTCACGGATCTGTATGCCTCGTGGTGTCGTTGCCGTGCAGAGTCACGCTGTGCAGGTGTGAGCCCACCTATGGTCACACGTCCAGTGTGGACGAGTGCACTGACAGTGATGTCAGGACGACGGCTTGTCGTGGTGGTCCGGGGGTGGTGCGGCGGCGAGTTCGAATTCGGCGCGGGGGTGTTCCAGCGAGCCGAGGGAGACGATCTCCCGTTTGAACAGGCCGGACAGCGTCCACTCGGCGAGCACGCGGGCCTTCCGGTTGAAGGTGGGGACCCGGCTGAGATGGTAGGCGCGGTGCATGAACCACGCCGGATATCCCTTGATTTTCCGTCCGTAGACATGGGCGACGCCCTTGTGGAGGCCGAGGGAGGCGACGGAACCGGCGTACGCGTGCGCGTACTCCCCGAGTGGCCGCCCGCGCAGGGAGGCCGTGATGTTGGCGGCGAGGACCTTGGCCTGGCGGACGGCGTGCTGGGCGTTGGGGGCGCAGGTTCCGCCGGGTTCGGTGGCCGTGGTGTCGGGGACGGCGGCGGCGTCGCCGGCCGCCCAGGCGTGGTCGACGCCTTCGACGGTGAGGCGGGTGGTGCAGCGCAGCCGTCCCCGGGCGTCGAGCGGGAGTCCGGTCGCGGCGAGGACGGGGGCGGGTCGGACGCCGGCGGTCCACACGACGGTACGGGTGGGCAGACGGGTGCCGTCGCTGAGGACGGCGACGCGGTCCTCGCAGGATTCGAGGCGGGTCTCCAGGCGTACGTCGACGTTCCGTCCGCGCAGCTCGCGGATGGCGTAGCGGCCCATCTCCTCGCCGACTTCGGGAAGGATCCGGTCGGAGGCCTCGACGAGGGTCCAGCGCAGGTCTTCCGGGCGGATGTTGTGGTAGTACCGGGCCGTGTAGCGGGCCATGTCCTCCAGCTCGGCGAGTGCCTCCACGCCCGCGTAGCCGCCGCCCACGACGACGAAGGCGAGGGCCGCCTCGCGGACGGCGAGATCGCGGGTCGAGGAGGCGATGTCCATCTGCTCGATGACGTGGTTGCGCAGCCCGATGGCCTCCTCGACGGTCTTGAAGCCGATCCCGTGGTCGCGGAGCCCGGGGACCGGGAGCGTACGGGAGACGGAACCGGGGGCGAGGACGAGTTCGGCGTAGGGGAGGGCGAGGGTGCCGGGGTCCCTGCCGGGGGTGGCGGGGGCACGGGGGGCCTTGCCGGGGGTGCCGAGGGCCTTGCCGGGGACGGCGGGGGGCTGGGTGGGGATGGCGGGGTTCTGGGCGGGTCTGGTGAGGGCTTCCCAGAGGTTGTCTGTGTCCTCCCAGGGGACGGCGCTTGTGCCCTCTCCCAGGGCGGCGCTTGTGCCCTCTCCCAGGGCGGTGCTTGTGCCCTCCCACGGGGCGGTGCTCGTGCCCGGTCTCGTGGTGCCGGTGCGCTTCTTCCCCATGCCGGAGTGCGGCTGTGTGGTGGCGAGGGTGGAGAGGTGCGCGACGCGGTGGGCGTGGTCGATGGAGAGGACCTCGCCGATGACGATCCGGCAGCGGTCCAGGACCCTGCGGAGCGGGACCACGACGTGGCGCGGGGAGATCGAGCCCGCCGCCGCCTCGGGCAGGAACGGCTGGTACGTCATGTACGGCTCGGGAGTGACCACGACGATCTCGACGGCACCGGCTCTCAGCTCGGTCCTGAGCTGCCGCTGGAGGCGCAGCGCGGTGTACATGCCGACGTAGCCACCGCCGACGACGAGGATGCGCGCAGGTTCGGTCACTGTCCCATGACGCACCCGCCGTCCGTCGTTTGTCCACAGGCCTGACAAAGTGTGTGCCCGGAGGGGATCGAGTGCCCGGGGTGGCGGATGGGTCGAGTCCGAGGGCAAGAGAGCAGGTCACAGCAGGTGTGACGGGCCTGGTGGGTGGCCGGAATCGGGAGTCTTCCGGTCCTTGCTCCGATCGGGGGTCGCACCGTACGGAACTCCCCCTTCTGAATTGACCCCGACTCAACTATGTTCGTACCTCGTCGGGGTGTCGGTGGGGAGCGCGTGGACCGATGCGCTCGCCGGCCGCAAACCCTTTTCAGGGCGGGGAGTCTCCGGGGGGAGACATCATGAGCGGGGGAACGCTTATGCACATTCAGGATTCACGCTGGCAGTCGGGCACCGGGACGGCGACCGTCGACGACGGTCCCCACACGGGCACCATCGCCCCTGTCGGCAGCTCGGCCGCAGGCCGGTCCGCGCCGCTGCGGGTGGACGCGCAGCGCAATCTGGAGCACGTACTGCGCGCCGCCCGCGAGGTGTTCGGCGAGTTGGGCTACGGGGCTCCGATGGAGGACGTGGCGCGCCGCGCCCGGGTCGGTGTCGGCACCGTCTACCGGCGCTTCCCCAGCAAGGACGTGCTGGTGCGCCGGATAGCCGAGGAGGAGACCTCCCGGCTGACCGAGCAGGCCAGGGCCGCGCTGGGGCAGGAGGACGAGCCGTGGTCGGCGCTCTCCCGCTTCCTGCGGACCTCGGTGGCGTCGGGCGCCGGCCGTCTGCTGCCGCCGCAGATACTGCGGGTGGGTGTGGACGACGCCGTGGTGCTGCCGTACGCGGAGGACGCCTCGGGCTCCGAGGGCGCCGCGGGCACCGGGACCGCCGGTGACGGCGCCCGGGTGCCGCACCAGCGGGGGCTCGGCGAGCCGGGCGACGGGCATGCGGTCGCGCCGCGAGTCGGGGCCGGTTCCGGTTCGGCCGGTGAGCGGGACGACGCCGGGGCCTCGGAGCTGCTGGAGGTCGTCGGCCGACTGGTGGAGCGGGCACGGGAGGCGGGTGAGCTGCGGACCGATGTGACCGTGGCGGACGTCCTCCTGGTCATCGCCACCGCCGCCCCGGCGCTGCCGGATGCGGTGCAGCAGGCGGCGGCGTCGGCACGGCTCCTCGACATCCTTCTGGAGGGGCTGCGGTCCCGGTAGGAGTGGGGCGGTTCCGGTAGGGCGGTCCTGATCGGGTGGTCCCGGTGGGACGGTACTGATCGGGTGGTCCCGGTCAGGGGTCCCGTAGGGGCCGATCCCCGTGGGTCCGTCCCGTAGGGGGGCTGACCCGTAGGGGGCCCGACCCGTAAGGGCCTGCTCCCCCGTCGAGTCGCTCCCGTCAGACCCGTGGAGGTCTTCCGCCGCCCCGTCAGGTCGGTTTCACGCTTTCCCCCGCACCGGTTCCGTCGAGCCGGTGCGCGAGGGGGTTTTGTCATCCGTGCGGGTCAACGGGGGTGACACGGACGTGTGAGCGGTTACGTCCGGGTCCTCGAAGTCGCCCCGGATGAGTGGTAAGTAGACGCGGCGCTTCGGCATGCCCGCGCTCTGTGGCAGGCTTGACCGGTGTTCGGGTCTGAGCGTGCGTACGGGGGCTTCCGCCATGAGCGGTGACAGACGGGACGATGCGCTGGGCGCCGGAGGCGGTACCGAAGCCGGTGGCCTCCCCTCCCGGCAGGTGCCGAACCAGGGTGGCCCGGGAGGCGTCTCGGGGTCGTCGAGCGCGGGCACCCCCCATCCGAACGCGTCCCGTAAGGGCTCCGCGGAGTCCGGCCAGGCCGATCCGAGCGTGCCGCCGCAGCGGGCAGGCGGCAGACGCCTCTCCGGCACCCGGTCCACGGGCATCCGGCGCTTCGGCCGTCGCGTCGCCACCGGAAGCGTCCCCGCCGATGACGCCCCCACCGGGAACACCCCCGCCGACAAGGACGCCTCCGGGACGGCCCCGTACGGAACCGACCCTCACGGAGCCGACCCTCAGGGGACGGACCCGTACGGGACGGACACCTACGGGAAGAGCGTCTCCGGCGACGAGTACGACGGCGTCCTGCCGCCGCCCCTCGAAATGCCGCCCTCCGACGCCGAACTCATCGGGCTCATGCGCGAGGGCGACGACTCCGCGTACGAGGAGCTGTTCCGGCGCCACTCCGAGCCCGTGCGCCGGTACGCCAGGACCTGCTGCCGGGACTCGCACACCGCCGACGACCTGACCGCCGAGGTCTTCGCCCGCACCCTTCAGGCCGTCCGGGGCGGCGCCGGGCCCGAATACGCCGTGCGCGCCTACCTCATGACCACCGTGCGGCGGGTCGCCGCGGCCTGGACCAGGACGCAGCAGCGCGAGCAACTCGTCGAGGACTTCGCCGTCTTCGCCGCCGACGCGGCCCGCTCCTCCGAGGTCGCGGAGCAGGACGCCCTCGACCTCGGCGCCGACGTCCGGGCCATGAACGAGGCCGAACGGTCACTCGCCCTCCAGGCCTTCCGCTCGCTGCCCGAGCGCTGGCAGGCCGTGCTCTGGCACACCACCGTCGAGGAGGAGTCGCCGAGCGAGGTCGCCCCGCTCTTCGGCCTCACCGCCAACGCCACCGCCGTCCTCGCCAGCCGCGCCCGCGAAGGCCTCAAGCAGGCCTACCTCCAGGCCCATGTCAGCCAGTCCCTGACCGCGGGCGGCGACTGCGCCCAATACGCCGACCGGCTCGGCGCCTACGCCCGGGGCGGCCTACGGACCCGGGCCGAGCGCGGTCTGCGCAAGCACCTCGACGAGTGCGCCAAGTGCCGGCTCGCCGCCGGTGAACTCGCCCATGTCAACGCCGGGATCCCCGCGCTGCTGCCGGTCGCCGTCATCGGCTGGTTCGCCGCCGGGTACTCCCTCAAGGCCGCCGGGGTCGTCGCGGGCGGGGTCGCCGGAGCGGGCGCGGCGGGTGCCGCTGCCGCCGCCGGCGGCTCTTCCGGCGGTAC
>NZ_MSJP01000034.1 GCF_014596525.1 Streptomyces sp. CBMA291 | reverse complement strand
CCGCCCGCGCCCCCGGCACCTCCCCGGGCCGTCCGGGCCCCGGCCGCCCCGGCCTCCCGGGCACGGTGCCCCCGGGACGCCGGGGCTTGGCCGTACGCGCGGGTACGGGCCGCACGGGCGACCGAGGGGAGAACGAGGGACGCCGTACGGCGGCGGGGACGGCCACCGCAGCCGCACCGGCCACCGATCCCGCACCGGCCTGGGCCGCGGCCCAGGAGGCGACGGGCGCCGGTCCGGGTCCGGTTCCGGGTCCGGCGGAGGTCAGATACGCCCCTGCCGCCGCCGCCAGGGCGGCGGCCGCCACTCCCGCGAGGACGACTCCGGTACGGAGTCGGGGGCGGCGCGCGGGGCCCCGCCGCGAGCCGGTGCCCGAAGGTCGCGACGGGCGGACCCGCCACCGGCGGACGGGCCCCGGGAGACCGCTCCGCTTGCGGTGCCGCCCGTCCGTCCGGGGTGCGGGGGCGCCGGGGCGGGACGGGTGAGGGTCGGGGTGGCCGTGGTGCCGCATGGAGGTCCGCTCTCTCGCCGTGGTCGCCGTACGGTCCGGGGCGGGGGAGGGCCACCGGGGCGACGGCGATAACCCTTTCCGGTCGCGGCCGCCCCGACACTCCTTGTCAACCGGACGCGTCAATCCGACCCGCCCGGCCCCCTTCAGCCCTGCGGGATCACCGCCACCGGGCAGGGCGCGAGGTGCAGCGCCGCGTGCGCCACGGAGCCGATGCGCGGCCCGATGGCCCCGCGCTTGGCGCGCCGGCCGACCACCAGGAGCTGTGCGGCGCCCGAGGCGGAGAGCAGCACCTGCCCGGCGCTGCCCAGCTCCACGTGCTCGGTGACGGGCACGTCCGGGTACTGCTCCCGCCAGGGCGCGAGGGCTTCACGCAGGGCCTTCTCCTCGTACGGCACGAGCCCGCCGGCCTCGTCGGCGAGCCGCATCGAGGCGGGGCTGTACGCGTACAGCGGGGGCAGGCTCCAGGCCCGAACGGCGTGTACGCCCACACCGCGCGCGGCGGCGGTGGCGAACGCGAAGCCGAGGGACCCCGCGCTGTCCTCGGGGGTGCCGAGCTGGCCGACGAGCACATGCCCGGTGGGCGGCTCGATCTGTTCGCCGTCGCGGGTGCGGACGGCCACCACCGGACGGGTGGCCCCGGCGATGATCTGCTGACCGTACGAACCGAGCAGGAAGCCCATCAGACGGCCCTGGCCGCGCGAGCCGATGACCAGCATCTCGGCCCGCTCCTCGATGCCGAGCAGCGCGGCCACCGGGGTGTCGGGAAGCACCTCGGAGGCGATCACGAGACCGGGGTACCGGTCGGCGACGGCGGCCTCGGCCTCGTGGAGGAGGGTCTGCGCCGCGCGTTCCTGGGTCGCGCGGTCCTGGATCAGGGGGAGGTCGATGGGTTCCCAGCGCCACGCGTGCGCGAGCCGTAGCGGGAGCCCCCGGTGGAGGGCCTCGCGAGCGGCCCAGTCGGCCGCGGCGAGGCTCTCCGGGGAACCGTCCACTCCTGCGACGATCTCACGACTCATCAGGCTGCCTCCGTCGGTGCGGTGACGGGCCCGCCCGGTGGTCGGACCCTGCTGTCTCCCAGCTTGGGCCCAACAGCCCCCGGGCGAGAGGGTCGGACGTCCCGACATGCCGGTCCGACCGGCCCTTCGTCCCCGTGGCGGAGGGCGTGTCAGGCCAACAGGGTGAGCCGGGCGTGGGTCGAGTTGAGGTAGTGGTCGCCGATGTCCCGCAGCCGGTGGGCCGAGGGCGTGGGGGCGGTGAGCGCGCGGGCGTTGCGCCAGAAGCGGTCGAAGCCGGGCCCGCCGCGCCGTATGTCGGCGCCCGCCGCGCCGTCGACGAGTTCGAGGACGCGGGTCGTGATGGAGACGGCGGCGTTCCCCGCGACGGTCTCGGCGGCGGCCACCAGGACGGCGATGTCGGCCCGTTCCTCCACGCCGAGGGTCCACCCGGCGAGCAGACCGCGGGTCAGGGCGTCCGTGGCCCGCTCCACCACGGCGGCGGCGGTGTGCGCGGCCGTCGCCAGCTCCCCGTAGGCGAGCAGCAGATACGGGTCGTCCCCGGTGCCGTCCGTGGCGGGGTGCCGCCCCGGGTGTCCGGCGCGGCTGATGTCCCGCGCCTCGGCGAGCGCCCCCTCGGCGATCCCGAGCCCGACATGGACGAGGAGGAGCCGCAGGGCGAGCGGGGCGAGGGTGGTGAACGGGGCGACGGCGTGCTCGTCGTGGGGGAGGACGCCGAGGACGTGCTCGGGTGTCACGGGCACCCGCTCGAAGGCGACGGTGCCCGCCCCCGCGAGCCGCTGTCCGACCCGGTCCGGCCCGGCTTCGGTGAACACGCCGGGCGCGGCGGGGTCCACGAGGATCACGAGCAGATCGCCGATGCCGCCGGGGCGGGCGCCGACGACGAGCCGGTCGGCCACGGCGACGGCGGAGGCGAAGGAGCGGGTCCCGTCGAGGAACCAGCCGCCTTCGGGCGTGTCGGAGGGCGTCAGGACGAGCCCGGGGTCGGACTCGGAGCACGGCGCCTCGATGTCCCCGGCGAGCAGCCAGTTCTCCTCGGCGGTCCGCGCGTCGAGCGGGATGTCCGAGGTGTGGAACGGGGCGAGGAAGCGGCTGCTCCAGGACAACGCGTAGTGATGGGCGAGGAGTTCGCCCACGGAGCTGTCGGCGGCGGAGATCTCCCGGACGACCGCGCAGGCGGCCCGCCAGTCGGCTCCCCGCCGGTCCGGCCCCGGCGCGGTGAGCAGGGCGGGAAGCCCGGCTTCCTGGAGCCGGGCGACCTCGTCGAAGGGGGCCTTGCCCGCCCGGTCCCTGGCCAGGGCGTCGACGGCGAGGTCGTCGGCGAGTTCGCGGGTGACGCGGGGCCAGAAGTCGTCCTCGACGGGCCGGTCGGGCGGTGCGGAGGCGGTGCGGTTCGCTGCTCTGGTCGGCGCTTTCCTTGGTGTGCTCACGTCACCTCACCTGATTCCCTAATCCCCAGTGGAATACTAGGGATAGTGACAGAGGAGGATCCTCCGGCCCAAGGGGCGTCCGAAGGGTGGACGGGGCTGTACTGAAGGGTGAGATTCCGTCAAGTCACCGCAGGTCGGCGAGGGTTGATCCGATCCGCAGGGGAGAAGGGCGGAGCCTTCGGGGTGGGTCTCGGAGCCCGTAAGGGGCGGCGTCGGAGCCGCCGGGGAGTGGCACTGAGGCTCCCAAGGGGCGTTTCCGGGGCCCTCAGGGGTTGGTCCAGGCCTCCGGATCCTCCGTCCGGCCCACGATCTCCTCCGGCAGCCGGGCCGCCGCCACCTCCGCGAGGGAGACCCCGAGCACCTCGCGGACCCCCACCCGCAGCGCGATCCACAAGGTGAGCAGCGATTCGGCGGGCCCCGTGTAGGACAGGTCCGGCGGGCGCTCCCCGCGCACCGAGACCAACGGCCCGTCCACACAGCGGATGACCTCCGCCACCGAGATCGACTCGGCCGGCCGGGCCAGCCAGTACCCGCCGTTGCCGCCGCGCTGGCTCTGCACCAGCCCGCCTCTGCGCATATCGCCGAGGATGCCCTCCAGAAACTTGTGCGAGATGCCCTGGTCCTCGGCGATCGCCTCGGCCTTCAGGGGACCCGCGTCCTGGGCGGCGGCGAGCTGGAGGGCGGCCCGCACCGCGTAGTCGGCCCTGGCTGAAATGCGCATGCGCGCATTATTCCGTACAGGTGTGGGCCGATCCCTGCCCGAGCGGCACCGGGCCCGGGAACTGCCCGAACCGGCCGCAGGTCGGCCGGGAGGCGGCGGACCCGCGCGCATGAGACAGTCCGTGAGACGGCCGTGCAGCACCTCTTGACGCCGCTCCGGGCCGGTCGGACACTCGGGACGGGATAACCGAGTGAACAGGTAGGGAACCATGGGACGCACCGGCCGGCGGAACACCGGGTTCGCCGCGCCCCTTCCGCGCTCCCTGCCCCTCACCTCGCGCCGCCACATCGATCTGCTGCGGGTCTGTAGCGCGGCGAGTCGCCCCGCCTGAGCCGCCTCCCGGCACACGGCACCGCTCCGCTCCGAACCTCCCCACCCGTCCGGCCGCCCCTCACCGGGGTGCCTCCGGCGGGCGCCCGGGGGTGGTGCCGGAACCGGGGTGGCGCCTGACACCGGTTGGCGCCTGCGCCCCCGGTACGGGCCCCTTCCGGGCGCCGCCCTGGCCGCCGTACGCGCCTGGTCGCCGTTCGTCCCCGGCCGGGCATCCGTTCCCGGCCGGGCATCGGTCCGGGCGGCCGGGCATCCGTCCGGGCCGGACATCCGTCCCGGCCACCGAGACAACCCGTCCGTGAATCGGCCTCGCGCCCGCCATCCCTCCTTCCCCCGCCGTCCCTCCTTGCCCTTCCTTCCCGCCGTCCCTTTCCGCCCGTATCCCTATCCCTGCCGTCCCTGCCCCCGGACCGCCCACCGCACCACGGCCCCCGGCCGGGGCGGCACTCAGCCCGAGTGCCCAGCCCCGAGCACCCGGCACCGAGCACTCTCAAGGGAGAAGCATGTCCGTCGTCGTCCCGTCCTCGCTGCTGCCCGCCTCCGCCGTGCCCGCCTTCCGCGGTCGCATCGGCCGTGACGTGCACAGCGGCCACTACGCCGCCCCGCACCGCTACCGCCTCCATGTCGCCCCCTCCGATCCCGACTGTCTGAGGATCGCGCTCACCCACGCCCTCCTCGGACTCGACGGCACCCTCCCCCTCACCGTCCTCCCCGAGGCCCCCGACACGCCCGACGGCGGATACGACGCGCTCCGCCCGCTCTACGAGGCGAGCGCCCACCTCTACGGCGGTCCCGCCGCCGCCCCCGTCCTCAGCGACGACTGGACCGGACGCATCGTCAGCACCCACGTCCCCGACATCCTGCGCGACCTCGCCCTGCGCTTCCGGGGCGAAGGCCCCGACCTGCTGCCCGAGGAGCACCGCGGCGACATCGAAGCCCTCTCCGACCTGTGCGAGCGCGGCATCAACCAGGCCGCGCAGCGCGCCGGGGAGCTGGGTCTCGACGACGAGGCCGCCCACCGTGACCCGCTCACCGTCCTCTTCACCGCCCTCGACTCCCTCGAACACCGCATCGCGCGCCACCCCTACCTCCTCGGCGACGCGCCGACCGCCGCCGACGTCCACGTCTGGGTCACCCTGGTCCGGCTCGACACCGTCCACCGCTGGCACCTGGACGCCGCCGCCATGGACCGGGTCGCCGGATATCCGGCGCTCTGGGCGTACGCCCGACGGCTGGCCGCCCTCCCCGAGTTCGGCCGCTGCCTGGACATCGACGCGCTTCTCCGCCGCCACCAGGCCGACTGCCGGGGCCGCGAGGCGGCCGGTGGCGCGATCCGCCTCATCGACTGGCCCGCGGCGACGGACAACTGAGCCAAGGGCCGGGGCCGGGGAGCCGGGCTGCGGGCAAGGGACAGGGGTGTGGGCGCGGGCGGAGCGGCGCCTCCGGCCCTCGGCTGCCCCTCCTGCCCTCGGGCCCGGCCCGTCCTGCCCCGGCCCGCCCGGTTCCGGTCCGACGGCCGGGGGCTCCCGCACTGGCACCCGGCCGCCGGACCCTCCTCGTCCGCCCGTCCGCCCGTCCGCCCGACCGATACGCCGATACGCCCGCGCCCGGCCACCCCCTCCCTCCCCGTGCGCACCAAGGGACCCGGTCGCCACCCCGTACGCCCCTGACCTTCCCCGTACGATCGAAGGCCGCCGACCCCGTCAGCCGATCCGGTGTCCCGCCAAGGGCCCCGTGGACTCGCCCTTGCCCGAGCGGACCCCGCGCAGAAACGCTTCCACCGCTTCGAGGGAACTCTTCTTCGGCTCCCATTCCAGCTCCCGGCGCGCCCGTTCGGTGGCGAGCAGGGGGAGTTGCCGCAGTGCCTCGAAGAGGCCGGGGGAGGCGGGGACGAGGCGCAGGTGCCAGGCCGCCGACAGGGCGCCCCGCACCGCGCCCGCCGGGACCCGTACCGGCTTGGCGTTCAGCAGCCCGCCGAGGGTCGCCGCGTCGAGCACCGGCTCCGCGGCCAGGTTGAACGGGCCCCGCACATCCCGAAGGAGCGCCCGCAGATAGGCGTCGGCCGCGTCCTCGGTGTGCAGGACCTGGAAGCGCAGTCCCTCGAACTCGGGGAGCAGCGGCAGCAGATCGGGCCGTATCAGCTGCCCGGGGAAGAACCGCCCCGCGAAGATCCGCCGCTGCTCGCTCGCCGCCTCCTCCTTGAACAGGAACGCGGGACGCATCCGTACCACCCGCACCAGCGGATGGTCTCTTTCGAAGGTGTCGAGGACCCTCTCCAGATAGGCCTTCTCCCGGGTGTACGCGGCTTCCGGCCAGCCGTGCGTCGGCCATGCCTCGGACACCGGGGCACCGCCCGACGGGCCGGGGGAGTAGGCCCCCACCGAGGAGGCGTGCACCAGGACCGGGACGCGCGCCGCCGCCACCGCGTCGAAGACCCGCACCGCGCCGAGGACATTGGTCCGCCAGGTCTCCGCCGGATCGTGGGTCGGCCCGAACCGCCAGGCCAGGTGCACCACCGCGTCCGCCTCCGCGACGTACCCGGCGAGTCGCGGCTCGTGCCCCTCCTCGGAGAGGTCCACCTCGGCCCACTCCACGCCGGGCACGTCGAGGTCCGGACGGCGCCGGGCGAGGCCCAGGACCGAGCCGACCCGGGGTTCGTCCGCCAGGGCCCGGACCAGGCTCGTACCGACGTTGCCGGTCGCTCCGGTGACGACGACCCTCGACAGGGTGTTCGGGTTCATGTCTCCGACCCTCCGCCATGGGCGGGCGAACCGCACCCCGGGAGACCCCGGCGGGACCCCGTCACCCAGCGTGTCCGTGCGGGTCGCGGCCGTGGCCGGTGCCCGGCAGGATGGAGCGATCCACCAGAGAGGAGGCCCCCATGCTGCTGCTGCCCGACCGGAAGACGGTCGACCGGCTGCTCCGGCACTACCGCGCCCAGGAGCGGACCGTACGGGCCAGACCGTGCGACCTGTCGGCCCGGCGGCGCTTCGAGGACACGACGTACACCCTGTGCGTCCTGATGGGAGAGCGGACCGCACCCGCCGCCGTCTTCGCCGCCGAGCGCCATCTGGCCGGAATGAGCCTGGTGCCGCCCCTCGATGCCGGAACTCTGGCGGCGCCCCTCGAAGGTCTTCCCGTGGCGCCGCCCCTTGAGGACGTCCCTCTCGCGCCGCCCCTCGAAGGCGTCCCCTGAGTCCCGGCTCCGGCCATCGGTCAGGAAGCGAGAAGCGTCGCCGTCCCGCCGCCGCTAGTGTGGCGGTCATGGACCCCGCGACACGTCCGCCGCCTGGCGCGGCGCGACGCGCGGGTCCATGCACCGGACCCGTGCGACAGCTGGAGAGACGATGAGCAAGGCCCCGAGGGCGGACGAGCGGACCGCGCACCCGGCCGACCGGCACGACCTGATCCGCGTGCACGGCGCGCGCGAGAACAACCTCAAGGACGTCAGCATCGAGATCCCGAAGCGCCGGCTCACGGTCTTCACCGGTGTCTCGGGCTCCGGCAAGAGCTCCCTCGTCTTCGACACGATCGCCGCCGAGTCGCAGCGGCTCATCAACGAGACGTACAGCTCCTTCGTCCAGGGCTTCATGCCCACCCTGGCCCGCCCCGAGGTCGACCTCCTCGACGGGCTCACCACCGCGATCATCGTCGACCAGCAGCGGATGGGCGCCGACCCCCGCTCCACCGTCGGCACCGCCACCGACGCCAACGCGATGCTGCGGATCCTCTTCAGCCGCCTCGGCGACCCCCACATAGGCCCGCCCGGCGCGTACGCCTTCAACGTCCCCTCGGTGAAGGCCAGCGGCGCCATCACCGTCGAGCGCGGCGACAAGAAGGCGGTCAGGGCCGACTTCCAGCGCACCGGAGGCATGTGCCCCCGCTGCGAGGGCCGGGGCACCGTCTCCGACATCGATTTCACACAGCTCTACGACGACACCAAGTCGCTCGACGAAGGCGCCCTCACCATCCCCGGCTACACGCCCGGTGGCTGGAACTACCGCCTCTACGCCGAATCCGGGCTCGTCGACCCCGCCAAGCCGATCCGCCGCTACACCAAGAAGGAACTCCACGCCTTCCTCCACCACGAGCCCACCCGCATGAAGATCGCGGGCATCAACATGACCTACGAAGGGCTCGTCCCCCGCATCCAGAAGTCCTTCCTGGCCAAGGACAAGGAGGGCATGCAGCCGCACATCCGCGCCTTCGTGGAGCGCGCCGTCACCTTCACCACCTGCCCCGAGTGCGACGGCACCCGCCTCACCGAAGGCGCCAGGTCCTCGAAGATCGGGCGGATCAGCATCGCCGACGCCTGCGCGATGCAGATCAGCGACCTCGCCGCCTGGGTCAGGAGCCTCGGGGAACCCTCCGTCGCCCCGCTGCTCACCGCCCTCCAGCTCACCCTGGACTCCTTCGTCGACATCGGCCTCGGCTACCTCTCCCTCGACCGGCCCGCCGGCACCCTGTCCGGCGGCGAGGCCCAGCGCGTCAAGATGATCCGGCACCTCGGCTCCTCGCTCACCGACGTCACCTACGTCTTCGACGAACCCACCGTCGGGCTGCACCCGCACGACATCCAGCGCATGAACGAACTGCTGCTCCAGCTCCGCGACAAGGGCAACACCGTCCTCGTCGTGGAGCACAAGCCGGAGACGATCGCGATCGCCGACCACGTCGTCGACCTCGGACCGGGCGCCGGTACGGCGGGCGGCACCGTCTGCTTCGAGGGCACCGTCGACGGGCTGCGCGGCGCGGACACCGTCACCGGCAGGCACCTCGACGACCGGGCGTCCGTCAAGGACGAGGTGCGGCGGCCGACCGGCGTCCTGGAGATCCGGGGCGCGACCGCCCACAACCTGCGGAACGTCGACGTCGACCTTCCGCTCGGCGTCCTCACCGTCGTCACGGGAGTCGCGGGCTCCGGCAAGAGTTCCCTCGTCCACGGCTCCCTCCCGGCGGGCACGGACGTCGTCTCCGTCGACCAGAGCCCCATCCGGGGCTCGCGCCGCAGCAACCCGGCCACCTACACCGGGCTCCTCGACCCGATCCGCAAGGCCTTCGCCAAGGCCAACGGCGTGAAGCCCGCGCTCTTCAGCGCCAACTCCGAGGGCGCCTGCCCCACCTGCAACGGCGCCGGAGTCGTCTACACCGACCTCGGCATGATGGCCGGAGTCTCCTCCACCTGCGAGGACTGCGAGGGCAAGCGGTTCCAGCCCGCCGTCCTCGCCTATCTCCTCGGCGGCCGGGACATCAGCGAGGTCCTCGCGATGTCCGTCACCGAGGCGGTGGAGTTCTTCGCCTCGGGCGAGGCGAAGACCCCGGCGGCGCAGCGTGTCCTCGCCCGCCTCGCCGACGTCGGCCTCGGCTACATCAGCCTCGGCCAGCCCCTCACCACCCTCTCCGGCGGCGAGCGCCAGCGCCTCAAGCTGGCCACGCACATGGGCGAGACGGGCGGGATCTACATCCTCGACGAGCCGACCACCGGACTGCACCTCGCCGACGTCGAACAGCTCCTCGGCCTGCTCGACCGGCTCGTGGACTCCGGGAAGTCGGTCATCGTCGTGGAACACCACCAGGCGGTCATGGCCCACGCGGACTGGATCGTCGACCTCGGCCCCGGAGCGGGCCACGACGGCGGCACGATCGTCTACGAGGGCACCCCGGCCGAACTCGTCGCGACCCGCGCCACCCTGACCGGCGAGCACTTGGCGGCGTACGTGGGGGCGTAAGGCTTACGGGGAGGGCGGGGCGGCCCCCTCGGCGCCGGGCGGGCGCAGGGGCGTGGGCGGGGGCGCGGGGGGCGGCTCACAGCGGGGTCCAACATCGAGGGCGGCGGCTCTCAGCGGGGCCGGAGGGACGCCCTCCGGCGCAGCGTCCACAGGGCGAGGGCCGCCAGACAGGCCGAGCCCACGAAGATCAACGGCAGCCCCTTCGAGCCGCCGGGGGCCGCCTCGCGACCGTGCGTCCCGGCGGCCCCGGCGCGGGACTGCGGGCCGCCCGCCTCGACGGGCTCGCCGCCGTGCGCCACCGACACCGGACGCGGGTCCGAGGCGCCCGCCTCCTTCGCCTTCTCCGGCAGCAGCGAACCCACCGCCTGCACCCGGCCCGCCGCATCGAACCCCCAGTCGAGCAGCTCGCGCGCCTCCTCGTACACCGCGAAACCGCCCCCGGCCTGCGGGTTCATCACCGAGACGACAAGGGTTCTGCCATCTCGCCGGGCGGCCGTCACCAGGGTGTTGCCCGCATTGGTCGTATAGCCGTTCTTGATGCCGATCAGGCCGGGATAGCCTGCCACGCCGTCCGTGCCCGTCAGCAGCCGGTTGGTGTTCGCGATCCCGTACGACCACGAGCCCGCCGGGAAGTCCGCGTACCGGGTCGAGCAGTACCGGGTGAACGCCGGGTCCTGGAGTCCCGCCCTGCCGAAGAGCGCCAGATCGTACGCGGACGAGACCTGCCCCGGAGCGTCGTACCCGTCCGGGGAGACCACCTCGGTGTCCCGGGCACCCAGCGACCGGGCCTTCTCCTGCATCTGCCGGGTCATCGACTCCCAGCCGCCGTTCATCGCGGCCAGGACGTGCACGGCGTCGTTCCCCGAACTGAGGAAGACCCCGTTCCACAGATCGGAGACCTTGTACGTGTACCCCTCCTTCACCCCGACCAGACTGCTGCCGTCCCCGATCCCGGTCAGCTCGGCATCGCCCACCGTGTGTTCCTCGGACGGCTGGTGACGGGGGAGCGCCGTGAGCGCGAACAGCGTCTTCAGGGTGCTGGCGGGCGGAAGCTTCCGGTGCGCGTCCCGCGCGGCGAGCACCTCGCCCGTGGCGGCGTCCGCCACCACCCACGACAGGGCGGAGACCGAGGGCACGGCCGGTGCGCCCGGCAGCGGCCGTACCTGCACACCCGCACGGTCGAGCCCCGCCGGGTCGATGCGGTGCCGGGCGGGCGGCGTCGGCTCCTCGGGCACGAGGGTCGTGCCGTGCCGCCGGACGGCTACGGGGAAGGGACCGGCGGAGGCGGAGGCCACCGGGACGGGCAGCACCAACAGCAGCACCACGGCACCGGCGGCAGCGGGACGGACAGCTGACGTGACGATCATTCAGCCACCGTAGGAACCGCCCGCCGTCCCCGCAGATCGAAGTGCGCCGACCGGCGTAGCGCGTGTCGCGGGCGGTGCGGCATACGGGTGGGGACCCGGCATGAACGGGCCCCCACCCGGGTGATCCGCACGGCTCGCGAAGGCGGGCACCGGCGCGCACGGTGGGCGGGTACAACGTGCGTCAGTTGGGCCGGTACAACGCGCGGATGGTGGGCGGGTACAGCGCGGCCACGGTGGGTGGGCTCGACGGGTGGGGTTGGGGTAGGACGGGTGGGGTACGACGTGGGCACGGTAGGCGGGCACGGTGCGCGCCCGACGGCGGGCACGGCGCTTCGGGACCGGCCCGACCGGCCCCGGCCCCGGTCCGGGGCCGCGCAGGGGGCCCGCCTTCGGCGGTCGACCCCTCCGAACCGGCCGGCGGTCCGCTGTCGGTGGTGCGAGGCATCCTGGTGACGTGCCCTCATACCCCGACCCGAGCGATACCGTTCCGGCCACGAACGTCCCCGCGCCGGCCGCCGAGCCGGTCCCCGGCCCCGTCAGAAGTCCCTTCGGCGCACCCGTCTCCCGGGCCGAGCGTCAGCCCCGTGACGCCCTCGACGGGCACATGATCGTCTGCGGGGACGACGCCCTCGCCCACCGCCTCGCGGGCGAACTGCACGAGGTGTACGGGGAGCGGGTCACCCTCCTGGTCCCCGCCCGGCCCGACACGCCCCGCGCGCCCACCGCCCGCACCGGCCGCGCCCTGGCGCTCTTCGGCCGGGTCACCGCCGCCGTCGCCCGCACCACGGCCGCCGTGGGCGCGGCCGACGCGGGGACCGGCGCCCTGCGGGTCGTGGAGGCGGCGGAGGCCGACGAACGGGCCCTCACCGAAGCCGGAGTGGAGCGCGCCGCCGCCCTCGCCCTCGTCCACGAGGAGGACGAGACCAACATCCGCGCCGCCCTCGCCGCCCGCCGCCTCAACCCCCGGCTGCGCCTGGTCATCCGCCTCTACAACCGTAAGCTCGGACAGCACCTCGAAACCCTCCTCGACCAGGCCGCCGCCGTCGCCGAGCCGGGCCGCGACCCCGAGACGGCCGACGCCGCCACCACCGTCCTGTCCGACGTGGACACCGCCGCACCCGGGCTGGTCGCCTCCGCCGTCGCGGGCACCAGCAAGGTGGTGCAGGCGGGCGGTCTGCTGCTGCACGCCGTGGAGCGACCGCCCGCCGAAGGCCGGGCACCCGCACCCGGCCTGTGCACCCTGGCCCTGCTCTCCGCCACGGCCGGGGACCCGGCGGGCTTCGAGGGCTCCGAGCGCAGCGGCGCCGACGGCCCGCTGCTGCTCCCCGACGCCCGCACGGTCGCCGAGGCCACCGGCCGTGCCGCCGTCACCCTCGAAGCGGTCACGGCGGCCGGCCCGGGTACGCCGTCCGCCCGGCTCACCGCCTCCGCGCTGCCCGTCGCCTCCCTCTTCTCCCGGCGGCTCCGCTGGTCCCTTGCCGGGGCCGCCGGAACCGTCCTCGCCCTGGCCCTCGCCTCCACGTTCACCACCGGCGACCACCCCCTGCACGCGGCCTATCTGACGCTCCTCGACATCTTCGCCATCGGCGACCCCGCCGTCGGCGAGACGACCAGCCGTCAGGTCCTCCAGATCCTCGCCGGGTTCGTGGGCCTGCTTCTCCTCCCGGTGATCGTCGCCGCCCTGCTCGAAGGGCTCGGCACCTTCCGTTCGGCGACCACCCTGCGCCGCCCGCCCCGGGGCATCTCCGGGCATGTGGTCCTCCTCGGCCTCGGCAAGGTCGGCACCCGCGTCCTCGCCCGGCTGCGCGGCCTCGGCATACCCGTGGTGTGCGTCGAGTCGGACCCCGAGGCCCGGGGCATCGCGGTCGCCCGCCGCCTGCGCGTCCCCACGGTCATCGGCGACGTCACGGAGGAAGGCGTGCTGGAGGCCGCCCGCATCGACCGGGCCCACACCCTGCTCGCCCTCACCAGTGCCGACATCACCAATCTGGAGGCGGCGCTCTCGGCCCGTGCCGTCACCCCGGACCTGCGGGTGGTGCTCCGCCTGTTCGACGACGACTTCGCCACCGCCGTCTTCCGCACCCTGCGGACCGCGCACCCCGCCGCCCTCACCCGCAGCCGCAGTGTCTCCCATCTCGCCGCCCCCGCCTTCGCGGGCGCCATGCAGGGCCGCGAAGTGCTCGGTGCCGTCCCCATCGAGCGCCGGGTGCTTCTCTTCGCCGCCCTCGACGTCGCCGGGCATCCGCTGCTCGACGGCCTGACCGTGCCCGAGGCCTTCCGCGCGGGCGCCTGGCGGATCATCGCCCTGGACGGAAGCCCGGCATGGGACCTGGCCCCCGACCGGCGCCTCGGGCCGGGCGACCGCGTGGTGGTGGCCGCCACCCGCAGGGGCCTCGCGGAACTCCTGGGCGGGGCAGGACGAGCGGGAGGGGCGGTGGAAGCGGTCGACTCGGTACGTGGGGCGGGGAGTTGACCGTACGATGAGCCGTCCCAGGGACCGGGCTTCCCGGAGCGCGACCCCTCCGAGGAGCCGGGCTCACCGGAGCGCGACCGTCTCCGGCGGGGCCAGCCGGACGCCCTGGGACGCCGCACCGCACCTCGTACACCGCACCTCGTACACCGCGCTCCGCCCCGCACACCGACCTTCACCCGGAACACCCGTACCCCACCCGGCACAGCGCGCTTCACCCCGTACACCCGTATACCCCTACCTCACCCCGTACGCCGTACCTCACCGGGAACCCCCACACCCGGGCAACGCCCACCCCCCCCGCCGTATCGGACCGTCCCGCAGTCAGGAGTTCCCTCCGTGAACGCACCGCACGGCTCCACCCCCGGCCGGACCCCGCACCGCCTGGACGCGGCCGGGGGCTGTCCGCATGCCGTCAACGCGCGGCTGCTGGCCCAGGGCGCCGTCGCCCCCGTCGTCCTGCCCGGCGGGATCGAGGGCATGGCGGTCCTCGGTCACGACGCCCTCCGTGACTTCCTCGCCCACCCCGACGTCGCCAAGGAGCCCCGGCACTTCACCGCCCTCGCCGAGGGGCGGATACCCGAGGGCTGGCCGCTGCGGACCTTCGCCACCGTCCCCGGCATGACGACCGCCGACGCCGCCGACCACCGCCGCCTGCGCGCCCTGGTCGGCGGCGCCTTCACCGCCCGCCGGGTCGAGGCGCTCCGCCCCCGCGTCGAGGAGATCGCCGCCGGGCTGCTCGACGACCTCGCCGGGGCCGCGCGCGGCGCCGACGGAGTCGCCGACCTGCGCCGCGCCTACGCGCTGCCGCTGCCACTCGGCGTCATCTGCGAACTGCTCGGCGTCGACCCGGCCCATCAGGACCGGCTGCACCGCCTCTCCAGCGTGGTCGTCGCCACCGACACCGAACCCGCACGGGCCGTCGCCGCCAACCGGGAACTCCTCGCACTCCTCGCCGCCATCGCCGCCGAGAAGACGGCCACACCCGGTGACGACCTCACCAGCGCCCTGATCGCCGTCCGCGACGAGGACGGCGACCGGCTCGCCGGGCCCGAACTGATCGGCACCCTGCTCCTGATGATCGTCGCGGGGCACGAGACCACCCTGAACCTGGTCACCAACGCGGTCCGGGCGCTCTGCGCGCACCGCGACCAGCTCGCCCTGGTCCAGTCGGGCCGGGCCGACTGGGCGGACGTGGTGGAGGAGACCCTGCGCTGGGACAGCCCCCTCGGCTACTTCCCGTTCCGCTACCCCACCAGGGACCTCACCGTCGACGGCACCCCGATCCCCCGGGGCACGCCCGTGCTGGCCGGATACGCGGCGGCGGGCCGGGACGCCAAGGCCCACGGCCCGGACGCCGACCGCTTCGACATCACCCGGAAGAGGAAGACGAAACACCTCTCGCTCGGCCACGGCCCCCACTACTGTCTGGGCGCGCCGCTCGCGAGGCTGGAGGCGACCGTCGCCCTGGAAGCGCTCTTCACCCGCTTTCCGGAACTCGACCTGGCCGTCCCCGAGTCCGCGCTGCGCCCGCACGCCGGTTTCGTCGGCAACAGCGTCCGCGCACTCCCGGTCCGCCCCTACCGCTGACGACCGGCCCCTGAGCAGGGAGGCTGGCCCCTGGCCCCTGAGCCCGGCCCCCGAGCCGGGTCCTCGTTCCCGTCGAGGCCCGCAGCGCGGAGCGCCTCGTGCGCCTCGGCCATCGGCCGGGTCGGCATCAGCCCCGCGTACGGGACGAGGAGAGGACCGGTGAGTACGGCCCGGGTGGAGGCCAGGAGCCGCAGATACGCCTGGGTGGCGGCGCGCTCGGGGGCGGTGATCGTGGTCATGTCGGACTCTCCGTCGACGGTTCGGCGCCCACCAGCCTCCCGCACGGGTCCGACAACCGCGCTCAGGTCCGTCCTTCGAGCCGGGCCACCAGCCGCTCCAGGAACACCCGCTGGCCCTGGACGAGCAGCGGCGCCGCCGCCTCCGGAGCGAACCAGCCCACCCGGTCGACCTCGGGGAACTCCCGTCGGACCCCCGACCGGGGCGGCCACTCCAGGGTGAACGTGCCCGGCACGACCGAGGCCGGATCGAGGGTGCCCTCGACGGCCCAGACGGTCACCGTCTTCCCGCCGCGCTGCCGGGACTCGCCCAGGTCGAGCCACGGCCCCTCGGGCACGGCCAGGCCCAGTTCCTCCTGGAACTCGCGGCGTGCCGCCGCCTCCGGCGCCTCCTCGGGGCCGTACTCGCCCTTCGGGATCGACCAGGCAGCCTCCTCGCGCGAAGCCCAGAAGGGCCCGCCCATATGGCCGATGAGGACTTCGACGCCCCCGTCCGGCGGACGGCGGAAGACCAGGAGACCCGCGCTGCGCTTGTCCGGCATGCCGCCAGTGTGACCCGGGAGGCCCGCCGGGGGCCGCAGCGCCGCCCCGGGACTCACCCCACTGCCCGGTAGCCGACGGCCTGCCCCCGGGGCATCGGGACCGCTGTCCGTCCTGGGGTCCACTATTGCCCGGCAGGCCGACGACCCACCCCCGGGGACCCACCCATGGTGGCCACCTCGCCCCGGGACTCACTCCTCCGTGCCGAGCACCACCGGTCCGCCCGCGAGATCCACCCCGCTCGTCCACCACTCCCCGAGACGCACCGGGCGCCCGGGATCGAGCGTCCCCCGCAGCCGCTCCCGCCGCGATGGAACGCCGTCCTGGGCGACCGTCAGGACCGGTCGTACGAGCCGTCGCTGCGGTCGTACGAGCAGGGGCACCGGGTCCGGTCCGAGGAGCCCGGGTGTCACCCGGTGCAGCGCTCCCGCCGCCGTGATCGGCACTCGGCCCTCGGGCCAGGGCCGTCCGGCGAGGTGCCCGAGCACCGCCGCCGTCACCGCCCGGCCCTCGGCGGCGGCGGTCCGCGCGGATTCCCCGCCGTGCAGCAGACTGCCGACGGCGAAGACCCCCGGCTCGGCGGTGCGGAAGGCGCCGTCCGTGACCGGCCCCCGGGTGCCCGGGGCGAGGGGCAGCCCGCAGGCACGGGCCAGTTCGTGGTCGGGGATCCAGTCCCCGGTGAACACCACGGTGTCGCAGCGCAGGACGCCGGTGCGCCCGTCGCCGCCCCGCACCGCCACCCCGGTGAGCCGTCCGCGCCCATGCAGCTCCGTCACCACCGTCTCCGCGAGCACCGGCACAGGACCGAACGCGCCGTGGCGCGCCGGGCGTTCGCAGACGACCGCCACCACGTCGATCCCGGCCGCGCGCAGGGTCCGCACCGCGCCGCGCGCCACCGGGTCGCCGCCGACGACCACGGCCCGTCGCCCGACGGGCTCCCGTGACGTCCGGGCGGACGGGACCAACTGCTGAAGCTCCCCGGTGGTGAGCACCCCGGCGGGCCGCGAGCCGGGGACGAGCCGGGCGCTGCGGGGGCGTTCACGGGCGCCCGTGGCGAGGACCACGGCCCGCGCTCGGATGGTTTCGAGGCCGGTGGGCGCGGTGACGTCGAGGGTCAGGGGACCGGTCCAGCCGGTGGCCGAGACCCCGGTCCGTACGGTCGCCCCGGCCCGGAGCGCCGCCCGCACCGCACGCCGGGCGAAGGCGGGTCCGTCCAGCGGACGGCCCCGGAGGTCCGCGCCGAACCCGGGGCGCACACAGTGCCGGGGGACCCCGCCCGGGGTCCGCTCCCGTTCCAGGACCTCGACCCGGCCCGCGCCGGCCGCCGCGAGTCCGGTCGCGGCGGCGAGCCCGGCGGGACCCGCCCCCACCACGAGCACGTCGACCGTGCGGTTCACCGGCCGTCCTTCCCTTCGCGTCCGTGGTCCTCGACAAGGGTGCGGACCCGCGCGCCGCAGTAGTGCCCCTGGCAGCGACCGCCCCGCGCGCGGGTCCTGCGGCGGAGCCCGTCGAGTCCGGCCGGCGGGATCGTGGAGGCGAGGGCGGCCCGGATCTCGCCCCGGGTGACCCGCTCGCAGTGGCAGACGATCGACCCGTACGCGGGATCGGCGGCGATGAGCCGGGCGTCCCGGTACGGCCGGGGGAAGGCCTCGCCGATGTTCGGCATCCGGACTTCGGCGAGCGGCCGTTCGGGTCCGGCGTCGAGCCCGCAGTCGTCGAGCAGCCCCCGGACGTGTTCCGCGATGGCGAGGGAGGCGGTGAGCCCGGTGGACCGGATGCCGCCCACCGTCACGTACCGCAGCTCCGGGTGGGCCGCGATCCGGTAGTCCTCCTGGCCGGTGGCGGCCCGGAGCCCGGCGTAGACGGCGGTGACCTCCTCGTCGAGCAGGGCGGGCAGGATACGGCCGCCCTGGGCGCGGAGCCCGGCGAGCCCGTCCGCCGTGGTGCCGGTGGCGGTCTTGTCGGAGAGGTCCTCGGCGGTGGGGCCGAGGAGGACGTTCCCGTACACGGTGGGGGTGATCAGGACCCCCTTGCCGAGCGGCCCGGGGACGGGCAGCAGGATGTGCCGGACGAGGTCGCGGGCGAACTTGTCGAAGACGAGGAGCTGGCCCCGGCGCGGGGTGACGGTGAAGTCCTCCCGGCCGACCAGCGCGTCGAACGCGTCGGCGTGGAGCCCGCAGGCGTTGACGAGCAGGCGGGCGCGCAGCACTCCGCGCGGGGTGACGAGCCGGTGGTACGGGTCTCCCGCCCGGACCGTCTCCACCCGGCAGCCGAGGTGGAGGTCCACTCCGGAGCGGACGGCCTGGGTGGCGTACGCGAGAGTCGTCGTCCAGGGGCAGATGACCGACTCGCCGGGCACGGCGAGCGCCCCGAGCGCTCCGGGTCCCAAGTGGGGTTCACGTTCGAGGAGTTCGGCGGCGGAGAGCAGCCGGGTGGTGTGGTGTCCGTTGCGGGCGGCCTTCTCCGCGAGCCGGGGGAGGGTGGCGAGCTGCTGTCCGTCCCAGGCCACCAGAAGCGCGCCGAGCGGTTCCACGGGGATGCCGGTCTCCTCCGCGTAGGCCGAGAGCAGCCCGTGGCCCTCGCGGACGAGCCGGGCCTCAAGGGTGCCGGGCGCGGCGTCGAAACCGGTGTGCAGGATCGCGGTGTTGGCCTTGGACGTGCCGTCGCCGACGTCGTCGGCGGCGTCCACGAGGGCGATCCGCAGCGGATGGCGGGCCAGCGTCCGGGCGATGGCGGAGCCGACGACGCCCGCGCCGACGACCACCACGTCGTAGTCGGCGCCCGGCCCTTCGGGAAGCGGCCCCCGCCGGGTGACGCTCATCGGGTGGCCCCGCCGGGAGAGGCGTCGGCCCCCCCGGGGAGGGCGCCGGTCGCACCGGGCAGGGCGTTCGCCCCGTCGGGCGGCGTACCGGCCCCGTCGGGCGGCATGCCCTCGGCTCCGGTGCGCTCCACCAGCGCCGCGACCTCCGCGCGGAATCGGGAGAGCCGCGCCTCGGCCTCGTCGCGGGAGATACGGGGCTCGTAGACGGCCGAGGGCCGCCACGCGGGCACGGCGTGCTCCGGGGCGAGCCCCGGGTCGAGGCCGAGCCGGGCCACCGCGCCGACGCCGAGGGCCGTCGCGTCGGGGGAGGAGGCCACCTCGACGGGAAGCTGGAGGAGATCGGCCTGGGTCTGCATGAGGAGCGCCGAACGGGTGAGTCCGCCGTCGGCGCGCAGCGAGGTCGGCGGCGCCCCCCGCTCGGCGGCGACGGCCGCTGTGAGGTCCACGACCTGCGCGGCGATCCCCTCGCAGAGGGCGCGCACCAGATGGCCCCGGTGGGTGTCGAGGCCGAGCCCGGTGAGCGAGCCCCGGACGTCCCCGCGCCACCAGGGCGCGGCGAGTCCGGCGAGGGCGGGGACGAAGGCGACCCCGCCGGTGTCGGGCGCGGTGGCGCCGACGGAGTCGAGTTCCCCGGCTCCGGCGATCACGCCGAGGTCGGTGAGCCAGCGGACGGCGGAGGCGACCGTGTACACCTGCCCGTCCAGACAGTGGGTGACCTCGCCCCGGAGCCGCCAGGCCACGCAGCCGACGAGGCCCGAAGTAGTGCGGTGGGGTGCGGATCCGGTCCTGGCGAGGAGGAACGCGCCGGTGCCGTAGGTGCACTTGGCGGCGGCCGGATCGTCCGCGCTCTGCGCGAACAGCGCCGCCTGCTGGTCCACCAGGAGGCCGGTGAGGGGGAGCGGCGGCCCGAAGGCGCGAGTGGTGCCCACGGGGGTGTCGCAGTCCACGATCCGGGGCAGGCGCTCGCCGTCCAGACCGTAGTGGCCGAGGGCGGTCGCGGACCACGCGAGGGTGTCCAGATCGAGCAGTCCGGTGCGGCCTGCGGTGGCCGTGTCGGTGACGAAGGCGCCGGTGAGCCGGTGGACGAGCCAGGAATCGCTGGTGGTGACCACACCGGAGCGGGTGGCGTGACGGCGTATCCAGGCCATCTTGGGCGCGGCGAAGTAGGGATCCACCGGAAGGCCGGTGAGATGCGCCAACTCGGCTTCGTGCGGGGCGAGTTCCGTGCAGATGCCGGAGGCTCTGCGGTCCTGCCAGACGAGGGCGTCGGTGAGGGGTTCGCCGGTCACGGGGTCCCAGGCGAGGACGGTCTCGCCCTGGTTGGCGAGGCCCACGGCCACGACCCCGGTGCCCGCGTCGGCGAGGGCCGCGCGTCCGGCGGCGACCACGGAGTCGTACAGCTCACGAGGGTCGACCTCGACCAGACCGCCCGGCAGATAGCGGGGCCGCACCGGGGCCGTGCCGCTGCCGAGGACTCCGCGCTCGGGGCACAGGACGAGCGCCTTGGTGCCCGAGGTGCCCTGGTCGACGGCGAGTACGGGACCGCCCGTCATCGTGCCGCTCCTGTCCTGTGGAATCCGCTCGGTGATCATCCGGTCACCGAAAAGGGTCAGGGTGCCGTCGTGACGGGACTTCGTCAAGCCCGGAAGCCGGAGCCCGTCACCTCGGCGCGCCTAACTGACAACAAGTCAAATTCAGTCGCTGGCTCAATAGTTATCGTCGTGAAAGAAAGTGGACCGGCCGCATCCAGAGCCCTCTATAGTGATCGCCGATCAACGGCCGGGACGCCCGCCGGGGGACTGACCACCCCCTCCATCCACCGAGGACCCATGTCATCGACACCACCCCCCACGCCCTGATGGCCGCACAAGCCTTCCGCCCCGTCTACCACCCGGCGGGCCACGACCACGCCCTGCGCCATGCCCTCCAGGACTTACGCACCGGGCGCTGGGTCGCGATGGCCCGACTCCTCGACGAGACGGCCGACTGGGAGGCGTGGACCCGGCGGACCCAGGTCCTCGCGGCCGTCGCCGCCGGTACCGACGTCGTCCACACCTGGCGCACCGAGCAGCCCGGGAGCCGCGCCGCCGCCGTCATGCACAGCCGCGTCACGGTCGAGCGCGCCGTCCGCGCCCACCGCGCCGGCCACACCCGGACCCGGGAGCTGTGGCAGGAGGCCTGGACCGCCTGCCGGGACGCCGCCGACCACGCCCCCGAGGACCCCGTGCCCTGGGTCGGGCTGATCGCGCTCGCCGCCCTCGACGCACGCCAGCGCATGGCCGAACACCGCCTCACCCCGCCCGCGCCCATGCTGCCGCCCGGACCCTGGGGGCTGCTCGCCGAGGCGGAGAAGCGCGACCCGCACAACCGCGAGGCGCACCACCGCATGCTCCAGTTCGTCTACGCACGGCGCCCGGGGCCGCTCTCGGAGGCCGTCAACTACGCGCACTGGGCCGCCTCGTCCGCGCCCGTGGGCTCGGCCCTGCACGCCCTCCCGCTCTACGTACGGGTCGAGCGCTACCGGCGCGAACGCGGTCACGAACGCGCCCTCGACCTGCACTGGGTCGCCGAGGACGCCGTACGGGACGCCCAGCGGGCCCTCGACACCTGGTTCTTCTTCTGCTCCGCCGAAGACGCCTCGCTGCTCGACCTCAACCATCTCGCGCACGCCCTCTACGGGGCCCTCCGCTTCCCCGACGCCGCCCGCGTCTTCGAGGCGCTCGGCCCGTACTACACCACCCTGCCCTGGGCCTACCGGACCCCCCATCCGGACGACCGCGCCCTTGCCGAAGAGGTCTTCCTGCGCGCCCGTGCCCGCTGTCTCGGCGGCTGAGGACGGCCGAACCGCCGCCGGACGCCCGAGAGCCGCGCACCCCGACCCTTCCCCCCCCGCTCACCCCCGCCCCGGAGGAACCCATGGCCCGCACCGAACTGCCCGACGCGACGCGCACACCCTCCGCGTCCGCCGGGATACGCACGACCCCACCTGTCCAGGACGAGGAGGCGAGGCTCAGGGAGCTGGGATATCAGCCCGTCCTCGCCCGCCGGATGGGCGGTTTCGGCAACTTCGCCATCAGTTTCTCCGTCATCTCCGTCCTCTCCGGCTGCATGACCCTGTACGGCTTCGGTCTGAGCACCGGAGGTCCCGCCGTCATGCTCTGGGGCTGGGCAGGCGTCGGGCTCTTCGTGCTCTGCGTCGGGCTCGCGCTCGCCGAGGTCACCAGCGCCTATCCGACCTCGGGCGCGCTCTACTACATGGCCGACCGGCTCGGCGGACGCCGCTGGGGCTGGTACACGGGTTGGCTGAATCTGCTCGGTCTGCTCGGCGCCATCGCGGGCATCGACTACGGCGCCGCCCTCTTCACCGGAGCCTTCCTCAACCTCCAGTGGGGCTTCGAGCCCACGGCGGGCTCCACCTTCGTCATCTTCCTCGCGATCCTGCTGCTCCACGCGACCCTGAACCTCTTCGGCGTCCGGCTGGTCAGCCTGCTCAACTCGATCAGCGTCTGGTGGCACCTCGCCGGTGTCGCCGTCATCGTCGGCGCGCTCGCGATCGTCCCCGAGCGGCACCAGTCCGTCGAGTTCGTGTTCACCGAGTTCGTCAACGACACCGGCTGGGCGAACCCCTTCTACGTCGCCGCCATCGGTCTGCTGCTCGCCCAGTACACCTTCTCCGGCTACGACGCCTCGGCCCACCTCTCCGAGGAGACCTCCAACGCCTCCGTCACCGCCGCCAAGGGCATCGTGCGGGCCATCTGGGTCTCCTGGCTCGCCGGATTCGCCCTGCTCGCCGGACTGACCTTCGCCATCCAGGACTACGCCGCCACGCAGAACAGCGCCACCGGAGTCCCGCCCGCCCAGATCCTCCTGGACGCGCTCGGCTCCGGCGGCGCCACCGCACTGCTCCTCGTGGTCATCGTCGCCCAGCTCTTCTGCGGCAACGCCGAGGTCGCCGCCGCCAGCCGGATGGTCTTCGCCTTCAGCCGCGACAACGCCCTGCCCGGCTCCGCGATCTGGCGCAAGGTCAGCGGCCGTACCCAGACCCCCGTCCCCGCCGTCTGGCTCTCGGTGGCCGTGGCCGCGCTGCTCGCCGTCCCCTCCCTGTACTCGGCCACCGCCTACGGCGCCGTGACCGCGATCAACGTCATCGGCATCACCCCCGCCTACGCCATCCCGATCTTCCTGCGCCTGCGCGCCGGGAAGCGGTTCACCCCCGGCCCGTGGAGCCTGGGCCGCTGGAGCAAGCCGATCGGCTGGATCGCCGTCGTCTGGGTGGCGTTCGTGACCGTGCTCTTCTGCCTGCCGCAGGCGTCCCCCGTGACGGTCGACACCATGAACTACGCGGTGATCGCGCTGGTCGTCGTCCTCGTCCTGGCCAGTGTCTGGTGGTACGTGGCCCGGCGCTCGTACGGCACCCCGACGGCGTACGGAACGGCCCGCGAGGAGGCCGAGATCGCCGAGGGCATCATCTGACGCGTGCCCCGAACCGGTTCGCCGGCTCCCCGCCGGACGGGGTGGGGAGCGGCCTCAGACGCTGAACTCGTAGGTCCAGGAGGCCGAACGGGCGGAGCAGTCGATGTCCGTGATCTCCAGGGCGTGTCCGTGCTGGTCGGTCACCACCCGGTGGACGACCAGCCGGGTCGCGCCCCCGGCCGTCGCCGGGCCGGGGGGGACGCCCACCGACTCCCGGTGGGTGATCCGCAGCCCCGCCTGGTGCATCCAGTGGTAGAGCAGCCGCAGGTCGGGCTGCTGGCGGCAGTCCCGGCCACGCCGGTAGCGGGACAGCTGCGGGATCTCGGACAGCGCCGGCCGGGAGAACCAGGAGACCGCCCGCTGGAGCGTGCTGCCCTGCGGCCCGAGCACCATGTGCCGGTGCACGAGGGTCGGTTCGCCCGGGGTGAGCAGCAGCCGAGGCGCCAGTGGCGCGGGCGGCGGCTCCCAGGTGAGCGAGGCCCGGACCAGCGAGTCCGCGGCGCGCGGCCCGCCGGGGAAGATCGGCCGCCGGGCCGTCGGCGTCGGGGCGGCGCCCTCGCCGCCGGGTCCGCCGGGACCGCTGGAGGCGAAGGTGCCGCGCCGGTCGGTGACCACGAGACGTTCGTCCCGCAGGAGTTGCAGCGCGCTGCGCACGGTCTGACGGTTGACGTGGTAGCGCTGGGACAGGGAACGCTCCGATGGAAGCCTGTTTCCGGGGGCGATATGCCGGTTGGCGAGGTCCTCGCGCAGCGCGGCGGCGACCCGGAGATAGAGCGGCGCGTCCGCCGCAGCCTCGGTAACGGGCTCGGCCATGATCAAACCCTCTCTTCGCTCTGCGTGACCGCATGGGTCGGTTGCGTGATCAATTCCTATCATTGGTCTAAACCATTTTGCTAGGGCGGTCCGGCAGAGTGGCCGAAAGGAGCGAGGCGCCGTGTAATGAGGTACCAGGTGAACGGGGGGCCAGACCGCGGCGCGGAAAAGGCGGGTGAGGCCGGATGACGACACCGTCGGAACGTGCCGCACGGGGCAAGTCCGCCCGCCATCGGGTCTCCCGCTCCTCCCACGGCCGCTGGATCCCCGGCTCCCACCGCCCCGACCCCCTTGACGTGCTGGAACGCCAGTCCGTCGACCGGCTGCCCCACCTTGTTCCGCTCCGCTACGGGCGCATGGCCGCCTCCCCCTTCGCCTTCCTCAGGGGCGCCGCCGCCGTCATGGCCGCCGACCTCGCCGCCCTGCCCCACACCGGACTCACCGTCCAGCTCTGCGGCGACGCCCACCTGCTCAACTTCGGGGTCTACGCCTCACCCGAACGGGCGCTTCTCTTCGATGTCGACGACTTCGACGAAACCCTCCCCGGACCCTTCGAGTGGGATGTGAAACGGCTCGCCGCCAGCGTCACCGTCGCCGCCCTCCAGAACGGCGGAAGCAAGACCACGGCGCACCGCGCGGCCCTCGCCGCCGCCGAGTCGTACCGGACGCATCTGCGCCGCCTCGCCGGACTCGGCGAACTCGCCGTCTGGTACGAACGGATCGACGCCGACGAGATCGTCCCCCTCCTGCGCCGTGGTCAACGCACCCGCGTCGCCGACAGCCTCGCCCGCGCCCGCCGCCGCACCAGCCTCCACGCCCTCGCCCGGCTGACCGCGCCCGACGCGCACGGCACCCACCGCTTCGTCGACGACCCGCCGCTCCTCGAACGCGCCACGGATGTCGACCGGGTCACCCTCGGCAAGATCTTCAGCGACTACCGCAGCTCGCTCTCCGAGGAGCGCCGTGTCCTCCTGGACCGCCACCACTTCCTCGACGCCGCCACCAAGGTCGTCGGCGTCGGCAGCGTCGGCACCCGCTGCTTCGTCCTGCTCCTTCAGGGGCGCGACGCCGAGGACCCGCTCATCCTCCAGGTCAAGGAAGCCGTCCCCTCCGTCCTTGAGCCCTATCTCACCCCGACCGCCTACCCCCACCAGGGGCAGCGCGTCGTCTGCGGTCAGCGCCTCACCCAGGCCGCGGGGGACATCTTCCTCGGCTGGATGACCGGGCCCGAGCGGCGGAACTTCTACTGGCGCCAACTCCGCGACATGAAGGGCTCGGCCGAGATCGAGACCATGTCCCCGTCGGGCCTCCGGGAGTACGCGCGGCTCTGCGGCCGGGCCCTGGCCCGCGCCCACGCCCGTACCGGCGACCGCATCGCCATCGCCGCCTATCTGGGCGGCTCCGACGTCTTCGACCGGGCCATGGCCGATTTCGCCCTGGCCTACGCGAACCAGAACGCCGACGACTACGCGGCGCTCGGTGCGGCGATAGCGGCGGGCGTGGTGACGGCGGCGCCGGGGGCGTGAAGGGCGGGGGAGCGGCGCGAGAGCGGCGGACGGGGTGGCGGGACGACGGCGTGGTGGGCGGCAGTACGTGCCCCCGCCTGCCGCTGCCCCGCCTCCCGCCGTACCCCCGCCTGCCGTGCCCCCTCCCTGCGAGCCCACTGCCTGGCCCGCCGCCCGCCGCCCGCCGCCCGCCGAGGCCCGTCCGTCCCTCGCGCCCGCCGCCCGGTCCTCAGACGGTCCGGCGCAACGGCGGCTCCACCGGACCCGGCGTCACCGGCCCGAACAGCACCGCGCGCAACACGGCGGGCGCGAAGAGCGTGGACATCGGCGCGGCCAGCATCGTCGCCTCACGGAACGGCGTACCCACCACCGGGTCGCCCGCCGCCCGCACCTGGAGCCGGGCCAGATACCAGCCCGCCACCTTGTCCCGCAGCCCCGTCCGAGCCGCGTCGCCGGTCGCGCCGGGCATCTTCTTGTCGGCTCCGGCCGAGATGTCCCAGGCCTGCCGCGAGGCGTCCAGCAGCGCCCGCTGCACCCGACGGGTGCTCGGCGTGCGCTTGCGGTCCGCGAGCGCACGGCGCAGCGCGACCGCCGTGATCGCGGCGACGGCCATGCCCTGCCCGTACACCGGGTTGAAGGCGCAGAGCGCGTCACCGGTGGCCAGGAACCCGGCCGGCCTGCGCCCCGGACGGTCGTACCTGCGCCGGATGTTGGAGGTGTTGCGGAAGCCGTACACCGGGGACACCGGCTCGGCCCGGTCCAGCCAGTCGCTGACCAGCGAGTGGGGCAGCCGCTTCGCGTACTCCTCGAACGCCCCGTCCTCCGTGGGCGGCTTCTCGCCGCGCAGTCCCGAGAGGGTGACGATGTGCCGTCCGTCGCCGAGCGGCAGCACGACACCGCCGTACCGCTGACCCGGGTTGGGCACGATGTTGCAGCCGATGGCGTCGGTGTCGAGACCGTCCTCCGCGAACCGGTACACCCGGGTGCTGTACGCCAGACCGGTGTCCAGGGTCTCCTCGTGCGCCGCCTCGGCGCCGATCCCCGACAGCCAGTCGGCGGCCTTCGTGGACCGCCCGGAGGCGTCCACCACGAGATCCGCCGCGAGCGTGCGGGGCTCCTTGTCGGCGCCCGCGCCGCGCTCCCGGACGCGAATGCCCCGGACCCGGGTGGAATCGCCGACCAGGCCCACCGTCTCGGTGCCGTCGACCAGCTGGATCCGCGGGTCCGCGAGCACCCGCTGCCGCACCAGCCACTCCAGCTGCGCCCGCGGACCGCTGAAGAAGAACGCGCTCTCCTCCGAACGGCGGAACCAGGTGCCGCCCTGCCACTGGAGCATGTCCCGGGGCGAGCCCACCTTGGGGGCGCCGAGTTCCCGCAGCTCGTCCGTGAACCCCGGCAGCAGTTCGTCGAGCGCCCGCTGCCCTCCGCTGATCAGCACGTGCAGATGCCGGGCCTGCGGGACACCGGACCGTGCCTCCGGCCCCTCGGGGATGCGGTCGCGCTCGACGACCGTCACCTTCTCCGCGTGCTCGGCCAGTACCCGAGCGGTCAGCAGCCCAGCGAGACTTCCCCCGATGACCACCGCGTGACGTGTCGCGCGGCGCCCCAACTCGTCGGCCATACCCGCCCTTTCGTGTGGTGGACTCCAGCCGTCCAGTATCCACGCCGGTGCGGATCACGTCGCGTTCCGCCGTCCGTGCGGCGGGCCGGACCGTACGGTTTCGGCCGTCTGACAGCCTCGGGCACCACGGGCAGAGGCCCGCCCCCCGACGGGGACGGGCCTCGGCGGGATCGGCGGATCAGACGCCCGCGATCGACTGGATCCAGGAGCGGTAGGCGGTCACGTTGGTGTACGCCGTGCTGGTCTGGCGGTCGCTGGTGGAGGCCACGCCGACCTGGGCACCGGCGGCCATCATCGGGCCGCCCGAGTCGCCGCCGGCCGTGATGCCGTCGCCGCGCCGGGCGCAGATGGCCGAGCCGCCGTAGGCGTCGGTGCAGCCGCTGGTCACCGTCACGTTGGCGACCTTCAGATAGCGGGACTGGCAGTTGATCTCGGAGCCGCACTGCGACGTGGCGCCCCAGCCGTACACCTGCACGTTCTGCCCGACCGTCACGGTGCCGGGGCGGCCCAGCGTCGCGTAGGTCGTGGACACGGAGCGGTCGAGGCGGACGAGCGCCAGGTCCGCGCTGTGCGTGTACGTCTGGATGCCGTTGGCGACGGTCCCGCCGCTGAACTGGTCCAGGCTGCCGATCCGGAAGGTGAGCCCGCCGCCGCTGACGCAGTGTTTGGCGGTCAGGATCCAGGTGGGGGCGATGATCGTGGCCGAACAGGTCTCCTGGCCCTGGGAGTAGAGCCGGGCGGCCCACGGGCCGCTCGAAGCGTAGCCGCCGCCGATGATCGGCTGGGCGGCCTGGACCGTGGTGCCGGCCGGAGCGTGGTCGGGAGCCGCCGTCGCGGTGGGGGCCAGCAGCGCGAGCACGGACAGTGCCGTGGCCGCCGCGGTCGCCCAGATGCGGTGGATACGCAAGGTTCCTCGTCTCCGACGGCGCGCGAAAGCGCCGCCCGTGGGGGGAGTGGTGGAACCAGGGTGTTCGCGCGGAGGCCGCCCGGGTAATCCCGTATGGCCATAACACCGTGCTATCCCGGGGCGGGACGCCCCTGCGGGGGAAGCGTCGCCACGCGGCGGAGCCGGAGCCTTCCCGGCGGGGAGCCCAGGCCCTCGGGGCGGGGGCGGGGCCCGGTCCTCACTCCGTGCCCAGCTCCGTGAGCGCGCCCGTCAGCCACTCCACCCAGAAGCGCTCCATCTCGATCCCGCCCTTCAGGACGAGGTGGCGCAGCCGGTCGGCCTCCGTCCGGCGACGCTCCGCCGGGAAGTCGCGGTCCTCGATCTCCAGGTACTCGTCCAACTGCTCCCGGTGCAGCACGAGATGGCGGGAAAGCTCGGCGCGGAGCCCGTCCGCGCCGACCACCGCCGCCGCCCGCATCCGCAGCAGCAAGGCGGCCCGCATCGGCTTGGGGTCCTCGGACGCGCCGACCCAGGCGCTCAGCTCGGCACGGCCCGCGGGCAGCACCTCGTACTCCTTGCGCTGTCCCCGTACGGGCACCGGAGCGGGCAGGACGCGGATGTGCCCCGCCTGTTCCAGCCTGCCCAGCTCACGGTAGATCTGCTGGTGGGTGGCCGACCAGAAGTAGCCGATCGACCGGTCGAAGCGGCGCGTCAGTTCGAGGCCGGAGGACGGCTTTTCGAGCAGCGCGGTGAGGATCGCGTGCGGCAGGGACATGTCCGCATCCTAGGTCGTGACCGGAAATCGCTCCTGCCCGGAGGAGGCGGTGCCGGCATGTGCCCTCGGGCCCGCGCCGCCGGACCGCCCCGGCTCAGAACGTGGCCGCGAGACGGGTGCCCTGGTCGATCGCCCGCTTGGCATCCAGCTCGGCGGCGACGTCCGCCCCGCCGATCAGATGCGCCGTACGCCCCGCCGCCACCAGCTCCTCGTACAGATCGCGGCGCGGTTCCTGACCCGCGCAGAGCACCACGGTGTCCACCGGGAGCAGTTGGCTCTCGCCGTCGATGGTGAGGTGGAGGCCCTCGTCGTCGATCCGGTCGTAGCCGACGCCCGCGACCATCGCCACGCCCCGGTGCTTCAGCTCGGCGCGGTGGATCCAGCCGGTGGTCTTGCCGAGGCCCGCGCCGACCTTGGACTCCTTGCGCTGGAGCAGATGCACCTGACGCGGCGGCGTACCGCGCTCGGGGGCGCGAAGGCCGCCCCGGTTCTCGTAGGCGGTGTCCACGCCCCACTGCCGGAAGTACGTCTCGGGGTCCCGGCTCGCGCCCTCCCCGCCGTCCGTGAGGAACTCGGCGACGTCGAAGCCGATCCCGCCCGCGCCGATGATCGCGACCCGCTCGCCGACGGGCGCGCCGTCCCGCAGCACGTCCAGGTAGCTGAGGACGCGGGGGTGGTCGACACCGGGGATGGCGGGAGTGCGGGGCGTGACGCCGGTGGCGACGACGACCTCGTCGTAGCCGTCCAGATCGGCGGCGCCGACGGGGGTGTTCAGCCGGACCTCCACCCCGCGCTCCGCGAGCTGTACGCGGAAGTAGCGCAGTGTCTCGTCGAACTCCTCCTTGCCGGGCACCTTCCTGGCGATGTTCAGCTGGCCGCCGATCTCGGCCGCCGCGTCGAAGAGGGTGACGGCGTGGCCGCGTTCGGCCGCCGACACCGCGCAGGAGAGTCCGGCGGGACCGGCGCCGACGATGGCGATCCGCCTGGCCCGGCGGGTGGGGGAGAGGACCAGCTCGGTCTCGTGGCAGGCGCGCGGGTTGACCAGACAGGAGGTGATCTTGAGGCTGAAGGTGTGGTCGAGGCAGGCCTGGTTGCAGCCGATGCAGGTGTTGATCGTCTCGGCGTGCCCGGCGGCGGCCTTGGCGACGAAGTCGGGATCGGCGAGGAAGGGGCGGGCCAGCGAGACCATGTCGGCGCGGCCGTCGGCGAGGATCTCCTCCGCGACCTCGGGGGTGTTGATGCGGTTGCTGGTGACGAGCGGCACGGAGACCGCGCCCATCAGCTTCTTCGTTACCCAGGTGTAGGCGCCGCGCGGGACGGAGGTGGCGATGGTGGGGATGCGGGCCTCGTGCCAGCCGATGCCGGTGTTGATGAGGGTGGCTCCGGCGGCCTCGATCTCCTGGGCGAGCCGGACGACCTCCTCCAGGGTGGAGCCGCCGGGCACGAGGTCCAGCATGGAGAGCCGGTAGATCAGGATGAAGTCGGGGCCGACGCGCTCGCGGATCCGGCGGACGATCTCCAGAGGGAAGCGGACGCGGTTCTCGTAGGAGCCGCCCCAGCGGTCGGTGCGGTGGTTGGTCGCGGAGGCGATGAACTCGTTGATCAGATAACCCTCGGAGCCCATCACCTCGACCCCGTCGTACCCGGCCTCCCGGGCGAGTTCGGCGCAGCGGGCGTAGTCCTCGACGGTCTGCTCGACCTCGGCGTCGGTCAGCTCGTTCGGTACGAAGGGGCTGATGGGGGCCTTGAGGGCGCTGGGGGCGACGAGGCCGGGGTGGTACGCGTACCGGCCGAAGTGCAGGATCTGGAGCGCGATCCGGCCACCGGCCTCGTGGACGGCGTCGGTGATCCGCCGGTGCTCGACGGCCTCCTCCGGGGTGGCGAGCCGGGCGCCGCCGTCCCAGGGGCGTCCGGCGTCGTTGGGCGCGATGCCGCCGGTGACGATGAGCCCGGCGCCGCCCCGGGCGCGCTCGGCGTAGAAGGCGGCCATGCGCTCGAAGCCGTGCTCGGCCTCTTCGAGACCGACGTGCATCGACCCCATGATCACCCGGTTGGGCAAGGTGGTGAACCCGAGGTCGAGCGGGCTCAGCAGATGCGGGTACGGGGTCATGCGGGCGCCTCCTCAAGCGGGATCGTCGCCCTCAGTTCTAGGGGACGCGTTTCTCTTCTGCAACTAGTTGCAGAAGATTTGAGGAGTGATGTCTACTACTCGGTAATAAATAGGCCGGGGGCTCCGGCCGTGCGCCCCGACCGACGACTGCGGACCGGGACGCACGGAAGGGGACGAAGAGGGATCCCTTCCCGTGAAGGGATCCAGGGAAGGGCGTGTGCGGGCGCCGCGAGAACCTCACTCCTTCCGGTAGACGTACGCCTCCGAAGCCGCCGCCGTCACCGCGTCGATACAGCCGCCCGCGCTGGCCGTGACGAGGGCGGCGACCGCGCCCTCGACGAAGGGGGCGTCCGCGAGACGGGTCCCCTCGGGGAGTTCGTCACCCTCGGCGAGCAGGGCCTTCACCGTGAGCACGGCGCTGCCGAGGTCGACCAGGATCGCCACTCCGGCTCCCCGGTCGACGGACTCGGCCGCCGCGCGGATCAGCTCGGAGCTGGTGCCCAGGCCGCCGTCGGGGGTGCCGCCCGCCGAGGCTATCGGGGCGAGATCCCCGCCTCCGGCGAGGCCCCGTGCCAGCTCGGCCACGGCCCTGGCGACGGCGGCGCTGTGCGAGACGAGCACGATGCCGACCAGTTCCTTGCCGCTTCCTGAACTCATGACGCCTCCTCGGTGTGCGGGGCCGCGCCCCGTGTGGTCTCGTCCGCTGCCGTCTCGCCGCCCTCGGGGGAGCCGCCGCCGTGCGCCGTCTCGGCCAGTGCCGTGAACAGCAGCGCGGAGGACGTCGCCCCCGGGTCCTGGTGCCCCTCCGAGCGCTCGCCCAGATAGCTCGCCCTGCCCTTGCGGGCCCGCAGCGGTACGGTCGCGAGGGCGCCGTCCTCGGCGGCCGTGCGGGCCGCGTCGAACGACTCCCGCAGTCCCGCCACGGCCGGTACCAGGGCGTCCAGCATCGTCTTGTCGCCGACCTGGGCGCCGCCGAGGCGGGACACCGCCGTCACCCCGGAGCCGAGCGCTTCCGCCAGCTCCTCCCGGGTGATCCGTACGCCGTCCCCCAGGGCCTTTCCCGTACGGCGCAGCAGCGTGCCGTACAGGGGTCCCGAGGCGCCGCCGACGGTGGAGATCAGCTCCCGTCCGGCGGTGGCGAGCACCGCGCCCGGGGTCTGCGGCGGCTCCTTCGTCAGCGTCTCGGTCACGGCGGCGAAGCCCCGCTTCAGGTTGGCGCCGTGGTCGGCGTCGCCGATGGCCGAATCCAGCTCGGTGAGCCGGTCCGCATCACGCTCGACGGCTCTGGCGGCTGCGATCAGCCAGCGCGCCAGGAAGTCCGCGCCGTAGGTCTCCGTCATCTCGTCCACCTGTCCCATCCCGCGTCTCACCGGCCCCAGCGCAGCGCGGGCGTCCGCACGGGGGCGTCCCACAGCCGGAGCAGTTCCTCGTCCACTTCGCACAGGGTCACCGAGCAGCCGGCCATGTCGAGCGAGGTCACGTAGTTCCCCACCAGCGTCCGGGCCACGGGCACGCCCCGCTCGCCGAGCACCCGCTGCACCTCGGCGTTGAATCCGTACAGCTCCAGGAGCGGGGTCGCGCCCATCCCGTTGACCAGGGCGATCACCGGGCCGGAGGGGCGGAGGTCCTCCAGGACGGCGTCGACGGTGAAGTCCGCGATCTCCCGGGAGGTCATCATCGGCCGCCGCTCACGCCCGGGTTCGCCGTGGATGCCGACGCCCAGCTCCAGTTCGCCGTCCGGGAGGTCGAAGGTGGGGCTGCCCTTGGCGGGTGTGGTGCAGGCGCTCAGCGCCACGCCGAAGGAACGGGAACGTTCGTTGACCCGGCGGGCGATCGACTCGACCCGCTCCAGGGGTGCGCCCTCCTCGGCGGCGGCGCCCGCGATCTTCTCCACGAAGAGCGTGGCCCCGGTCCCGCGCCGCCCCGCCGTGTAGAGGCTGTCGGCCACGGCGACGTCGTCGTCGACGAGGACCTTGGCGACCTGGATGCCCTCGTCCTCGGCAAGTTCGGCCGCCATCTCGAAGTTCAGCACGTCGCCGGTGTAGTTCTTGACGATGAACAGCACTCCGGCGCCGCTGTCGACGGCTGCTGCCGCCCGCACCATCTGATCGGGAACGGGGGAGGTGAACACTTCGCCGGGACACGCGGCGGCGAGCATGCCGGGTCCCACGAAACCGCCGTGCAGGGGCTCGTGCCCGGACCCTCCGCCGGACACCAGCGCGACCTGCCCGGCGACGGGCGCGTCCCGCCGCAGAACGATCCGCCGCTCCACGTCCACGGTCAACTCGGGGTGCGCGGCGGCCATTCCGCGCAGGGCGTCGGCGACGACGGTCTCCGGAACGTTGATGAGCATCCTCAACTGACTCTCCTCGTTAGGTGAACAGATAGCGCGCTGAGCTGTGTTCTCGCAGATCGGAGGGCGTATGGATGGTTGTGGATCTTAGCGGTCCGCGGCGGTCGGAAACGGGTGTTGGCGGAACTCTTGCCGACTCGATGCCGACTTTTTTGACCAAGCGTCAGAGATGATTCGGTGTACACGGATATGGCGGATATCGACGGCATGTGATCCACGGGAAACGGCCTGGTCCTGGTCCGGTGTGCGCAGGGCAGGTCGTGCCACGGCTCAGGGGAGGTCGGTCCGGCCGGCTCCGGCTGCGGGCCTCACCCGCCGGACGGATTCGGCTCCCGGGCTTGTCCCGGCAGGCGAGGCTCAGCGCGGCGAACAGCCCCACGGGATGACGACCGCCGACCACGGCTGCGGAATGCAGTGCTGACCGCCGACGACCAGAGCGGCGAGTGCCGGCCAGCCGAACGGCAGCCACGGCCGCTTGGTCACGCCGAGGCGCACCGCCACCAAGCGACTGCCGAAACCCGGTCCGTGCACAGGTTCACCCCGCCCGGCGGAATTCCCGCCCCCGCGGTCGCACCGCACGGGAGGTCCGGAAAGGTCTCCGCCTTTCCCTACCTTGCCCGCGCGGCAGGGGTACTGCATTCAGGTAGGCCATTGACCGGAGTGTCCCCCAGGCCCAAATCCACCGCCCGGACATTGCCCCAGTAATCCTGGCCCTTGAACTGCGTCCAATACCAGATGTCGTTGCCTTCCGAGTAGAACTGGCCATGTCCCCAGCATAAATATCGGCTGGGTTGGCCGTTGAGCGTGTAAACGACCTCGGTGTCCGTGCTGCGTTGACGGCGCAACTTGATCTCGGACAGGCTGCCCGTGCAGTACAGGACTTCGTCGCGAACCTTGCACTCGATGGCGCTGGTCGGCAGGACGGTATTCGGCTGATCGTGAGAAGTCTTCTGCGGGGAAGGCGTTTCGGTAGCAACCGTGGCCTGTTTGTTTCCGCCGCTTTCAGCGCTGTCCCCACCGGAGGCCAACGCGGTGGTGACGGCGATGGCCACGCCGAACATCCCGCCGCCGACGGTCGTGATCACTGCGGCGACAAGAGCGACTTTCCCCGCCTCGGTCAGACCGCCGAACCACTCCCTTGTCTGACGCGTGCGCGACGGGCGCTGCGGGGGAGGTGCTGGTTCGGAAGCCGAATCCGGAGTCGGGCTCGGGTCACTGCCGGGGGGTGGTGGTGCCGAGGACAACGATACCTCCTGGCCTCTTCATGGGCTGGCCGGGCAGACGCTAGCGGATTCGGGTGCCCAAGGCCATCAAGCAAGCTCAGTGGCGGTATTGCCCGGCCAAACGCAGCGGCCGCCTCCGCGGCTGCGACGCGGAAGCCGAGCGGCCGCGGGACGACTTCCGCGCCGAGTACGCCCACCAGCCGCCCGGCGCCGAGGACGTCTTCGGCCACCAGCTCCTGGCCCTGCTCAAGCAGTTGGACGCCACCTGCCAGGCCGTGGACGATCTCGCGGAGGCGGCCGCAGCCGCCTCGTCGACGTCGGCTTCCTCCGGGACTTCGCCGCCCTCACCGCCTCCCCCGAAGCCAATGCTCACCACCGACGCGAACACGGAGACGGGCATGCCGCCGCACGACGACACCCGCTCAACCACTTCCTCGGTCGGCTCCACCACTGCCTCAAGACCCGCCGCAATTCGACGAACAACGCGCTTTCCCGTCGCTCCTCCCCACATTGCCGGATGCCGGAAGACAACTGCTCCCACCACCTGCCGCGCCCTGCACATGAGGTGTCGCATCCGGAACGCCATCATGGCGACCCGGTGCGGGCCTTGGTGTGGGAGGCGGCATGACGTGAGAAGAGCGGGGCGCGGATGTTCGGGATCCAGACCGATGGGCTGGAGACGGCTGGGGGAGTGTTCATGACGGTCATGGCACTGGGCTCGGTGTGGCTGGGAGGGCGGGCCGTGCTCCGGCCGCACCGGCCGCCGCAGCCGATCGAGGGTCCCGTGTGGGTGGCCCGCACCTGGGGTCTCGCCCATGTGCTGCTGGGCATCGGCATGGCTGCCAGGATGACGACCATGCTGGCCGGCAAGGAGCCGGCCTGGCCGATGGCCGTGCTCCACTGGGCTGCCGGACCGCTCCTGATCTTTTCTGTGATCGCGGCATGCGTGTCCCAGTGGCGAGCGCGCCGTCGGACTGGTGGTGCCGTCAGTGGCCGGCACAGACGGCACAAGTGAAGCGGCCCGTGTCCTGGAGCGAGACGGCACTCGTGAGCGCCGCCTGCTGGGCGATCAGCGGGCTGGGATACGGGGTGTTCGCCGCCCTCGATGAGCCGCAGCTGTCCCCTGCACCCGTGATCGGCCTGGGCTTGACCCAGTGGTTCATTGCGTATCACCGCTGCTGGCGGGCGGCTGTCGCGGCGTGCCTCGCGGGTTTTTTCGTGCTGTTCGGGCTTGTGGACATCCTGCGGCCGGACCTGGGCCGGTATGTGGCGGATGCCCTGGTCATGGGGACCGCGTCGACGGTCGCCCTGACCGTCTTCGCCCTGGTCGACCGCGTATGTGGACGCCGCCATGGCGCAGCAGGCCGACACTGGTAGCGCGGCTGCATCCACTCGTCGACGGGACGGACGCCCCCGAAGGCACGTACCCGTACCAGGTCTCCGTGCGGCAGCAGGCCACCGACGGCTGGCACCCCAGGTGCGGAGGGTCGGTCATCGGCGACAGATGGATCCTGACCACCACCACGACAACCCGCTCCCCCGGCCGGTACACCCTTGCCGACCCGGACGGCCGCACGATCGTCCTCACCGTCGCCGAGCCGTCGACGAAGCCTGCGGGGTGAGCGGTGAGCGGTGAGCGGACCGTGGCCGGGGGGAGCGGGTTGTCGTGGTGGTGGTCAGGCCCAGGCGGAGGTAGCCGGTGGCGGGGCGTGAGACCGTCGGGTACAGCTCGATCACCGTGCCGCTTTCCAGAGTTGCGGCGTGGTGCTGGGGACCGGTGCCGTGCTGCTCCGGTGCGAGGGACAGGACCAGGCCGGTGTAGAAGGCGCGGCAGGCGTCGAGCCGGTCCGTTTAGATGACGATCAGATCGAGGTGCAAGGTCGTCGGTCTCCTTGGCCGCGGTAGCGGCGGGGGTAGCGGCGGGAGGGTGCCCTCCCGGCGGATACCTCGCACCCCTCATGCCATGCGCACGCTGGGGATGCCGTGTTTTCTCGCCGCCACCGGCACACGCGTCAACGACGCACCCGCCCCTGTCCTCCTGCCACCGTACGCCGCGTCCGCCCCGCGCCCCGACTGGCCGAGCCGCCTGACGCTCTACCGGAGGATGAGGGACCGGCGCACCGGGACTCTGGTGGCCCGCAGGTCCCCAGGGACGCGTCAGAGGCCCGTATCTGTACGCACCCCTGACGTCAGGGGTGCGTCAGGGAGAGCACGGGCGGGGTGGCCGCCGGGCATAGCGTTCGAGGAACCCGGTGCGATCGTGCCGGGACCCGACCACCCGACCCCGGAGGCGACCATGAAGCACACCCTGTACGGAGACGATCCCGAGCCCGCCGAACCCCTCCCGGCCGGGCGGCTCTGCGTCCCCGTCCGGCCGGGCCCGCACGGCCACACGGCCGTCCGCCTCTTCCGTACGCCCGTCGGCGACCGGACCGCCGTCGCCTTCACCGACCCGGCCCGGCTCACGGCCGCCCTCGGAACCGGCCGCCCCTGGATCGGCCTCTCCGAGCCGGCCCTGCGCGCCCTGATGGAGCCACTGGGAGTCCGCGCCTTGACGGTCGACCCGGTGCTCACGGCGCCGTCCCCGGTGTCGGCGCCGATCCGGACCCCGGACGTCCTCGCCGTCGAGACCTGCGGCGCGCAAGGCCCCACCCCGCGCCCCGTCACGGCTCTCACGCGCTGAAGGGGGCCCGAGATGACCACGCTTCCCCTCACCGCCGCCCCCGCCGACCCCTGTACCCCCGCATCCGCCCTCTCCGTCTGGCCCCGGAGCGTCACCGAGCAGGCTCACGGGAGCCTTCTCGTCGGTGGTGTGCCGCTCGCCGGGATCGCCGAGGAGTACGGGACCCCCGTCTACGTCCTGGACGAAGCCGAGGTCCGCGAGCGCTGCCGTGCCTATCGGGCGGCCTTCCCCGGAGCCGGGATCCACTACGCGGCCAAGGCCTTCCTCTGCCGTGCCGTCACCCGCTGGGTCGCCGAGGAGGGGCTGGGACTCGACGTCTGCTCCGCCGGGGAACTCGAACTCGCCGTGGCCGCCGGGTTCCCGCCCGAGCGGATCCTGCTCCACGGCAACGCCAAATCGCCGCGCGACCTGGAGAGCGCCCTGCGCCTCGGAGTCGGCCGCATCGTCATCGACACCCCCTCCGAGATCGCCCGCATCGCCGCCGCCGTCGGCGCGGGAGACCGCCAGAAGGTCATGGTCCGGGTGACACCGGGGATCGCGGCGGGCGGCCACCGGAAGATCCGGACCGGCACCGACGACCAGAAGTTCGGTCTCTCCCTCGGCGACGGGCACGCCCAGCACGCCCTCGCGCGCGTACTGGAGCAGCCACGGCTCGAACTGACCGGGATCCACTGCCATCTGGGCTCGCAGATCACGGACGTCAAGCCCTATCTGGTGGCCGTACGGCGGCTCGTCGGCCTGATGGCCAGGGTCCGCGACACCCACGGGGTCGCCCTGCCGGAACTCGACCTCGGCGGCGGGCACGGCATCGCCCACCGCCCCGGCGAACCCGCCCTCGACCTCGCCGACCTCGCTCGGCGGGTCCGCGCCGAACTGGCCGCGAGCTGCGCCGCCGCCGGACTTCCCGTCCCGCGTCTGATCCTCGAACCGGGGCGCGCGGTCACCGGTCCCGCCGGAGTGGCGATCTACCGGGTGCTCGCGGTGAAGCGGAGCCCCGGCCGGACCTTCGTGGCGGTGGACGGCGGGATGAGCGACAACCCGCGCCCCGCCCTGTACGGGGTGCGGTACGCGCCCCGGCTGATCGGCAGGCGCTCGGGAGCCGGGCCCGCGCGCGTGACGGTCGTCGGACGCCACTGCGAAGCCGGGGACATCGTCGCCGAGGACGTCCCGCTCCCCGCCGACGTGCACCCGGGGGACCTGCTCGCGGTGCCGGTGGCGGGCGCCTACCACCTGTCGATGGCCTCCTCGTACAACCTCGTCGGACGTCCGCCGGTCGTCGCCGTCCACGAGGGCCGGTCCCGGCTCCTGGTGCGCCGGGAGACCCTGGAGGACCTCGGGGCACGGGATGTGGGCCTCTGAGCCGTCCCGTTCCTCAGGTCCGGGCGGGCAGCTCCCGGGCGAAACGGCGGACGGCGTCGGTGAAGGCGTCCGGCGCGTCGAAGTTCGCCAGATGCCGGGCCCGGGGGATCAATTCGACGCGGGCGGCGGGGTGCGCGCGGGCGAAGGCGCGCTCGTCGGACCGGAAGAGGGTGTCCTTCTCGCCGTTGAGGATCAGGACGGGAGCCCTCACGTGCCGCATGGCGCTCGCGTCGAATCGGCCGAGCACCTCGCCCCAGGCGGCCGGAAGCGTGTGGAACGCGTAGCCCGATCGTATGGTTTCGGCCACCACCTCGGGCGGGTAGAGCCGGCGTAGCAGCTTGTCGTTCCACCGGGTCAGCAGGCCCGGGGACACACGCGGTACGAGCCCCGCCGCCCATCGGTACGGCAGCGTCCGCGCGCCCCGGGTCGAGGCGCTGGCCCCCGCGAGGACGAGGCCGCGCAGGTGCTCTGGACACCGCCGGGCGAACTCCAGCGAGGCGTACCCGCCCAGGGAGTGCCCGACGACGAGCGCCGGACCGCTGCCGAGCGCTTCCACGGCTGCGGCGATCACCTCGGTCGCTGCCGCCAGACTCCAGGGCCGGCCGGAGCGGGAACCGTGGCCCGGGAGATCGACGGCCGCCACCGGGAAGTCCTCGCGCAGGGCGGCGAGCTGCGGGCTCCACTGCCCCGCGCTGAACCGCGTCCCGTGGACGAAGACGATGGGCGGTGTGTCCTTCGCCGTCATGAGTGATCCCCCCGGTCGGTGCTCTCCTCGGCCCGACCCTAGCGGGGAACGGCCCGGCCTTGGCGGGAAATAGCCCGGCCCCGGCGGGGAACGGACCGATCCTGGCCGGGGGGAATGGGCCGGTCCCGGGCGGGGGAGGGGAATGGGCCGGTCCCGGCCGGGGGGAACGGATCGGTCCCGGCGGGGTAGGCCCTGGCCCTGGCCCCGGCGGAGAGACAGGACCGGTCTGTCCGGTCAGGGGCGCAGGATCAGACGGATCGGGTCGCCCGTCTTGTTCTCCAGCCGCTCCACCGCCTCGGCCGCCCGCGCCAGCGGGAGTTCACCGCTGATCGACCCGGAGAAGTCGAGCCGCCCGCCCTGGAGTAGGGACAGCAGCTGCGGCAGCGCGACCGGCATGTCGGAGCCGTAGTGGCCGAGGACCTGCTGCTGGAGGTAGCTGAAACGGGTGCCGTCGGCGATGTTCAGCGGCTTGTCGGTCAGGCCGACGAGGACCAGCCGGCCCTTGCGGGCGAGCACCGAGAGCGCCTGCTCGCGGACGGCCGGCACCCCGGCGAAGTCGAAGGCGGCGGCGAGACCGGTCCCGCCGGTCGCCTCGCCGATCCGCTCGCGCAGAGCCGGGTCGGCGGGGTCGAGCGCCAGGTCCGCACCCTGGGTGAGGGCACGCTCACGGGCCACGGGATTGGGGTCGACCGCGATGACGGGGCACGCGCCGACGGCCCGCAGCAACTGCACGGCGTGGACGCCGAGCCCGCCGACGCCCCAGACGCCGACCGCCTCTGCGGGCTTCACGGCGCCCGTGACGGTGATCGCGCCCCACGGGGTGGAGACCGCGTCCGGGATGATCGCGCCCTGGTCGAAGGGGATGGCCGCAGGAAGCTCCGTGAGGGCGTTCTCGGCGGAGAGCGCGTACTCGGCCCAGCCGCCGTCGTAGTCCACACCGCGGGTGTACGTGACACCGTCGCGGACCTCACCGGCGTACAGCACGACCCGCTGACCCGGGGTCCAGCGGGTGACGCCCGGTCCGGTCTCCGCGATGGTGCCGGACACCTCGTGGCCCAGGGTCACCGTGTCGCCGCTCAGCAGCAGCGGCGTGAGGGTGCCGTCGATCAGATGGACGTCCGACAGGCAGACGCCCGCCGCCTCCACCTTCACCAGGACCTGGCCGGGGCCGGGGGAGGGCTTCGCCACCTCCTCGATCCGCAGAGTGCGGCTGGGGATGTGCAGCCGGGCGGCGAGCATCTGCTCCATGACATGGCCTCCTTGACGCGGCGGCGACCCCCGGGGGCTCCGGGCGGAGCCCTTTCACCCGAGCGGGCTCCGGGCGGGGCCCGTAACGCAAGTCGCCTTGCGATGAACGTACGCCCGGCCTCCGGGTAAAGCAAGTGGACCTGCGTTACGATGCGGGCATGGCCTCCTCCGACCCGACCGCACCGCCCCTGCGCCGCCGAGGAGCCCGGATGCGCTCCGCCGTCCTCGCCGCCACCGTCGACGTCCTCACCGAACACGGTCTCGCCGGGACCACCGTCGGAGCCGTCGCCCGCGCCGCAGGCGTCCACGAGACCTCCGTCTACCGGCGCTGGGGGACCCGCGAGAACCTGATCCTGGAAGCGCTGGGCGAACAGTTCGACACGGCGCTGCCCGTCCCGGACACCGGACGCGTCCACGACGACCTCACCGCCTACTTCGGCACGCTCGCCCGGCTCCTCGCGACGGCGCAGGGCGAGGCGCTGCTCCGCCTGAGCGCCGAACGCGACGACACCCTGCCGGACCGCCGCCTCTCCTACTGGACCGACCGCCTCGAACGCGGCGCCGTCATGGTCCGGCGGGGCGTCGAGCGCGGCGAACTCGCCCCGGACACGGACCCCGGTCTCGTCATCGAGGCCATCGGCGGCGCCCTGTTCACCCGCGCCCTCATCAGCGGCGCCCCGCTCGACGAGCACCTCGCCGCCCGGCTCGTCACCCTCACCCTGGCCGGTACGCTCCCCGCCCCCGGCCGGACCCCGCCGCCCCCGAACCCGCCGACGGATCCGGAGAACCGTCCCCGCAGGCGATGACCTACGGGCTACCCACTGGTACGGTCCCTGGCCGGGCGGTGTCCCGCCGAGGGCCGCCGCGCAGCCAGGGGAGGGGCACGGAGATGCTGGAACGAGCGGACGGGGTGCTGCCGCACGGGCTCGCGGAGGCGATCCTGGGGACCGCCGAGGACATCGCGGAGGTCCTGCGCACCGAATCGGACACCGACCGCGTCTCCGCGCTCCCGGTACCCCGCTCCACCTGGACCGTCGGGGAGGCCACCGCGCACCTCGCGCAGGCCAACGCGCTCATGGTCGCGCTGGCCGAGGGCCGGGAAGTGCCCCATGGCGACGGCACCCCCGCCAGCCTGGCCGAGGCCAACGAGCGGGCCCTCGCCCGTTTCGCCGAGCGGAAGCCCGGACCCCTCGCCGCCATGATCACCGAGCGGGCCGCCACCTTCCTCACGGTCGTGGAGGAGTGCGACCCGGAGATGCTCCTCACCACCCCGCTCGGCCCGCTGTCCCCGGCCCACCTCGGCTCGTACCTGCTGGCCCACATGCTCGGGCACGGCTACGACCTGGCCGGCGCCCTCGGTCGCCCCCACATGCTGGACGCGCGCCGGGTCGAGCTGAGCCTGCCGTTCGTGCTGCGGGTGATGCCCCGGGTGACGGACCCGGCGGCCGTCGCCGGGCTGACCGCGCGCTACGCGATACGGCTCCGGGGCGGCCCGGAATTCGGTGTCCTGGTGGCCGACGGCGCGGTCGAGGTCACCGAGGAGCCGCCCGCCCGGCCGGACTGCGTGATCCTCACCGAACCGGTCGCCTTCCTCCTCCTCGCCCTGGGCCGGGTCGACCCCTGGCCCACGATCGTCCGGGGCAAGGCGCTCGGCTGGGGGCGCAGGCCCTGGCTCGCGCCGCGCTTCCCGCGCCTCTTCCGCGCCCCCTGAGCCCCGGGCCGTTCCCGGGCACGCGGCACCGGGGCCTCCCCGCGCGCCCGGAGCCGTGCCGGGGGATCCTGGAAGGACCCGGAAGGGGCCGCGCCTCGCTTCCGCGCGGCCCGTGCGCGAGGAGGCGGACCATGACCCGTACCCAGGAGTGGACGGTCGGCGTGGAACTGGTCGAGGACGGCGGCCGGACCAAGGCCGAGGCCAGACTGAGGACCGGCACCTCGACCCTCACGGGCCACGGCTCGGCCCGGCGCAACCCCGAGGACGTGGACGTGCCCGCGATCGGCGACGACCTCGCCGCGAGCCGCGCGATGAAGGACCTGGCGGGCAAGCTCATGAGGGTGGCCAACCGGGAGATGGACGCGGCCGGCGCGGGGACCGTACCCCAGCGCACCGGACCGGGCTACGGCTGGCCGGAAGCGGTCACCTGACAGGACGGGGTCCACGGGTGACGGGACGGGGTCCACGGGCGCGGACCCGACGGCCCTCCCTCGCGGCGCCCGCCGTGTCCTTCGGATCCTGCCGGGCTCGCGGCCTGATCCAAACGAGACGGCCTGGCCGTCGGACCCGTCCGGCGTCAGCCGTCGGACCCGTCCGGCGCGGCCTCCTCGTACCCCAGACGGTCCGTGACCTCGACCACGCCGTCGACCGTCTCGCAGAGACGGACGATGATCGGGCCGATTCCCGGGCGGTCCAGGGTGCCGCTCAGCGTCACCCGGCCCTCGTCCACGTCGATGTGCACGGCGGAGGGGGAGAGGCGCAGGATGCGGACCACGACGTCCTCCCTGATCTCCTCCTGGATCGAGCGGTCCCTGCGCAGGAAGAGCTGTAGCAGATCACTGCGGCTGAGGACGCCGATCAGGCGCCCGTCCGCGTCCACCACCGGGAGCCGCTTCACGCGGTGCCGTTCCATGAGGCGGGCGGCCTCGACCGCCGTCCAGGAGGGCCGGGCCGTCACCACCGGGCTCGACATCATGGCCTCGGCCGAACTCGGCCCGCCCTTCGCCGTGTGCCGCCGCAGCAGGTCCGCCTCGGAGACGACACCCACCGGCCGGTTCTCGCCGTCGACCACCGGGACCGCGGTGATGCCGTACTCGTCGAGGAGCCGGGCGATCTCCTTGAACGTCGTCCCGGGCTGCACCGCGACCGCGTTCGGCGTCATCAGGTCGGCGACACTGCGGTGCCTCATCGTCCGTACCGCCCCTTCCGCTTTCCGACTCCCATGATCCCTCACCGGGACGCGGAAGCGGTACGAGGGGTCGATACGGCGGGGCCCGGTGGCCGGATCGCACAGGGATCCGCCCCGGGCCCCGCACGGGCTCAGGCCCGGTGTACCGACACCTCGTACAGCGAGTAGCCCCACTGCGTCGCCCGCCGCTCGCCGTGCACCCGTACGTAGCGGGCCGGCGTCGACGGGAACTCCGCCGTGTCGTAGCCGCCGTCCCCCGCGTCCGTCGACCACACGGTCCGCCAGTCCGTGCCGTTCTCCGAGACCTCGATCCGGTACCGGCGCGCGTACGCCCGCTCCCAGTCGAGGGTCACCCGGCCGATCCGGCGCACGGCCCCGAGGTCCACGCCCAGCCACTGGTCGTCCGACCAGTCACTGGCCCAGCGGCTGCCGACGTCGCCGTCGACCGCCCGGCCCGGTGCGTAGCTCGTGAACGGGTTCCACTCCGAGGAACTGGCCGAGGCGGGGGCGCCCGCCGCCAGATCGACCCCCATCTCGTGGTTCTCGGTCGCCCGCCAGGTGGTCAGGTACGACTCCGCGCCGCGCGTCAGATCGTCCACCACGCCCGGACCGCCCGCCGTGAGCCGGATCTGCTCGATCCAGTCCGGCACCATGCCGTTGTGCGCGGCGCCGTCGGTGTTGAGATCCCAGGTGCGCCGACCCGTCACCTGGCGGTCGATCACCGATCCGCCGTCGACGCTGCGGAACGGGTAGGTCACCTTGTTCGACGCGTCGGCGCCGACCGGGCCCGGCCAGCCTCCGACGCCGTTCATGTCGGTCCCGTAGCCCAGCCCGACGCCGTACTTCGCCCGCAGCGCCGCCTTCTGCGACGCCTCGCCGACGAAGCCCTCCGCGCCGTGCATGTACGGGGCGACGAAACCGCCAAGCCGGTAGAGCCGCTCGGTCCAGTCCAGATCCATCCAGCTGTGGCTGGAGATCACGCCCGGGTACTCCTCGGACTCCAGGATGTCGAGCGCCCGCCCGGCCGCCTTCACGCTCATGTGGTCGAGTTCCAGCATCATGCCGCGCTCCATCATGCCCCGCAGCGCGTACTCGCCGAGGCGGGAGAGCCCCCGGGTGTTGCACTTCGCGTCGGAGGCATACGAAGGGACGCTCACGCCCACCGGAAGCCTGGTCGCCATCACCGGAGCGGCGGCCAGACCGATCGGATTGTCGTGCTGCGGGCCCGTGCACTTCTCCGTGGCCCAGAAGGTGCCTGTCGACAGGAACTGGCCGATGTTGACCGCCGTACCGGTCGCGCCCTCGTCGAAGCGGACCCCGCACAGGGCGTTGTCGAACTTGTGGCAGAGGAACATGCTGCGGACGCCGAGCCCGTACAGCTCGTCGAGCCCCCGGTCGATGTCCTCCTTGCCGCACTGGGCGACGTCCAGGATCTGCTTGCAGCCGAACGGCTCCGAGGTCTCCACGCCCAGGACGACCGCGAGCTTGCCCTGCTCGATCACCGTACGCGCCTGGGCGGCGCTGGTGACGATCCGGAACCAGCCCTTGCCCGCGCCGCCGTACATCCGGTCGACATACTCCTGGAGTTCGTACGACTTGCGCGCCTGGAGGCGGATCGAGGTCATCTCGTCGCAGTCCCGGTCACGGGGGAGGATCGAGCAGATCAGGCCATTCGTCACCAGGTCGTCGACGAGGACCCGCTGTCCGCCGCGCCAGGCGCGCTCCACCCAGGCGTAGTAGTTCTGCTGGTGGGTGAGGGAATCGTGGGCGGGCCAGTCCTCGAACGTCGGCCAGCCGACCGGGTCGTGGTGGCCGTCCGCGCCGCCCGTGATGTTCTCGAACAGCGCGCCCGAGCCGTCGGGATAGTGCTCGGGACAGTCCTTGAGCGCCTCGGGGGCGCCGCCTTCGGCGAAGGTCCGGCCGCAGATGAGCCGCCCGCCGAAGCCCTCGTTCGACATGAGGTGGTTGTGCGCGTCGACGAAGCCGCGCACCTTCCCCCGTGCGTCCGTGCCGGTGAACGGCGCACCCGTGACGTTGATCTCCGAGTCGGCCGGAGGACGGGCGGTGGGCTCCCACCACCCGGCACCGGCCGCGGCGGCGGGCAGGGGGCCGGAACCGAAGAGCACGGCGGCCAGGGCCAGGAACAGGACGAGGGCGGCGGATCCGCCGCCCGTCCGGCGAGTGAAGGATCGGATCATGTCTGTGCGGCCTCCGGACGGTGGGTGTACCGGGCGCCCCGAGGATCGCGGTGATGGCGGAGTGAGTCAAGAGTCCGGGACGGATGACCTGGTGGAGCGCGGACGGTCCTCGCGGACCGCGCTCCCTCCCGAGGGTCCGGCTCTACTCCTCGATCAGACGCACCAGTTGATCGGCCGTCAGCTCCAGCAGCTCGGCGGCCGCCCGCTCGTCGCCCAGGACCAGGAACTGAAGCGTCAGACCGTCGATCGCCGCCGCCAGACTCCGGGCGAGCGACTCCACCGACACCCGGGGCGTCGCCCCCCGCTCCCCGCAGACCTGTTCGATCAGGGCGCCCGCAGACGCCACGTACTGCTCGTACTGCGCGCGGGCCACATGCTCGAACCCCGGCTCCCGCAGTGCGTACTGGGTGAGGTCGTAGGTGAGCATGTGCTCACCCGGCCGGGCCGTGACATGGTCCCAGTACGTCCCGAGCGCGCCCCGCACGGCCTCGCGCAGAGTGGCGCCGGGCTCCACCGCCGACCTCACCCGCGTCACGTAGTTCCCGGTGATCGTCTCGATCGCGGCTTCCAGCAGCGCCTGCTTCGACTCGAAGCAGTAGTGGAAGACGCTCAGCGAGACACCCGCCTCCGCGCAGATCGAACGGGTCGTGGTCCTGGCGACGCCGTCCCTGGTCATCGCCCTGATCGCGGCCTCGACCAACTGCTTGCGCCGTACGGCCGACGGCATCCGCCCCATGGTTCCTCCTCGCGTCCGGCGCCAGGGTAACGGCAGCCCCCGTGCCCCGGCCGGTCAGAGCCCGTGCAGGGTCAGGACCTCGTGCAGGGCCGCCACCGCGTGCGCGCGGTGCTCGTCGAGCCAGCGCACCACGGCGTCCTCGTCGCCGTGCCGCAGCGCCGAGATGACCGCCCGGTGCTCCCGCACCGCCTGCGCCCGGTGCGGGCCCTCCGTGTAGTAGAGCGAGCGGTACGCGTCGGTGGCGTCCCACAGAGTGGTGATCAGACGAACGAGGCGGGGCATCTCCGACGCTTCGATCAGCGTGAAGTGGAACAGGCGGTTCGCCGCCGCCATGGCGGCCACGTCCCCCTCCTCGGCCGCCCTCTCCACCTGCCGCTGGACGCCTTCGAGCGTGGCCGTGAAACCGTCCGGGAGCCGCCGCACGGCCCGGCGCACGGCCTCGGTCTCCAGCAGCTCCCTGATCCGGTAGATCTCCTCAAGGTCCGTCAGGGACAGCTCCGCCACGAAATAGCCCCGGTGGACGTGATGGACGACGAGCCCCTCCGCCTCCAGGGTCTTCAGGGCCTCGCGCAGCGGCACCCGGCTCACCTCGAAGCGGGCCGCCAGCGCGTCCTGACGGATCTGGCCGCCCGGCCGCAGCTCCCCACTGGTGATGGCGCGCCGCAGTTCCTCAAGGACGAACTGCTGGGCGGTCTGCGGCCGCCTCCTCTGCACCGCGCTGCTCATCGCCTGTGACCTTCCGTTCCTTCGCCTCGCCCGCCGCCGGAGACCACTCCGCCGGTCCGGACCATCTTCCTACGGGACGAGCCCTACGGAGTCCGCCCGGCCGCAGCCCCCGGCCGCCCCCGCCCTTCGAGAACGTCCTCGGTGTGCTCGCCCAGACGCGGGGGAGCGGACCGGTACGCGGCCGGGGTGGCGCCGAACCGGATCGGGTGGGCGACCTGCCCGGGGCCCGCCTCGGACTCCGGGACCCTCGGGGCGAGCCCCAGCCGCTCCGCGAGGCCGAAGGCGTCGGCCAGGTCGTTGATCGGCCCGCACGGCACGCCCACGGCGGTCAGCTCCCCGAACCACTCGTCGGCGGTACGGCCCGCGAGCGCGGGGGCGAGGGCCGCGACCAGCTCCTCCCGGTGGGCGACCCGGGCGGTGTTCCCCGCGAACCGGGGATCGTCGGCGAGTCCGGGCAGCCCGAGCCGCCCGCACAGCGCCCGGAACTGCCGGTCGTTGCCCACGGCGAGCACCAGCGGCCGGTCCCGGGCCTCGAACACCTCGTACGGGGCGATGCTCGGATGCCGGTTGCCCATCGCGCGCGGCACGACCCCCGCCCCGAGGTGCGCCGCCGCCTGGTTGGTGAGCGCCGACAGGAGGGAGGAGAGCAGCGAGACCTCGACCCGCTGCCCCTCGCCGGTACGCTCCCGGTGCCGGAGGGCCGCGAGGACGCCGAGGCCCGCGTGCAGTCCGGTGACGACGTCGACCAGGGCGACCCCGGTCTTCGTGCCCGGCCCGTCCGGCTCGCCCGTCACGCTCATCAGCCCGCCCATGGCCTGCACGAGCAGGTCGTAACCGGGCAGCCTGGCACCCCCCTCGGTGCCGAAGCCGGTCACCGAGCAGTAGACGAGTCCCGGATTCGTCCCTCGCACCTCGTCGTAGCCGAGACCGAGCCGGTCCATCGTGCCGGGGCGGAAGTTCTCCACCAGGACATCCGCCCGGTCCACGATCGCGCGCGCCGCCGCCAGCCCCTCGGGGTCCGCGAGATCGAGCGCGACGGAGCGCTTGTTCCGGTTCACACCGAGGAAATAGGTCGCCTCGCCGTCCGCGAACGGCGGCCCCCACGCGCGCGTGTCGTCGCCGGAACCAGGACGCTCGATCTTGATCACGTCCGCGCCCAGATCGGCGAGGAGCATCGTCATGTACGGCCCGGCGAGCACCCGGCCGAAGTCGGCGACGACGATCCCGGACAGGGCGCCGGCCCCGGGGGTCCCCGTGGCCTCCGGCATGTCTTCCGTACCCGGCTGAGCCGTGGGCATTTTCCGTTCTCCCTCGCTGGCGATCGGATCCCATCGGACCGTACGGCGGGGATATCGGATTTTCAATACTGGATCCAATATCCGGAAGGGGGCTACGCTTCGGCTCGCCGAGTTGCCACAGCCGCCAGGAGGCCGTCCGTGAAGTCGTCGCAGTCGTCGCAGTCGTCGCAGTCCAGCTCCGCCCCCGTCCACCCCTTCGACCTGCTCGCCGTCGACGGACTGCTCAGCGACGAGGAGCGCGCGATCCGCGACACCGTCCGGGCGGTCGCCGACCGCGAGCTGCGCCCGCATGTCGCGGGCTGGTTCGAGAAGGGCGAGATCCCGGCGCGTGAACTCGCCCGGACCCTCGGCGGCGTCGGCGTGCTCGGCATGCACCTGGAGGGATACGGCTGCGCGGGCACCAGCGCCGTCGCCTACGGCCTCGCCTGTCTGGAACTGGAGGCCGTCGACTCCGGGCTGCGCTCCCTCGTCTCCGTCCAGGGCTCCCTGGCCATGTACGCGATCTGGAAGTACGGCTCCGAGGAGCAGAAGCAGCGCTGGCTGCCGGGGATGGCGGCGGGCGAGTACATCGGCTGCTTCGGCCTCACCGAGCCCGACGCGGGCTCCGACCCGGGCGCCATGCGCACCCACGCCAAGCGCGACGGCTCCGACTGGATCCTCAACGGCACCAAGATGTGGATCACCAACGGTTCGGTAGCCGACATCGCCGTCGTCTGGGCCCGCACCGAGGAGGGCGTGCGCGGTTTCCTCGTCCCGGCAGGCACTCCCGGGTTCAGCGCCCCGGAGATCAAGATGAAGCTCTCGCTGCGGGCCAGCGTCACCAGCGAACTGGTCCTGGAGGACGTACGCCTCCCGGCAGACGCGATGCTGCCGGGGGCCCGTGGCCTCTCGGGCCCGCTCGGCTGTCTCAATGAGGCCCGGTTCGGCATCGTCTTCGGCGCCCTCGGCGCCGCCCGCGACTGCCTGGAGACGGCGATCTCCTACGCCCGTGAGCGGATCGTCTTCGCCCGCTCCCTCGCTTCGTACCAGCTGACGCAGCAGAAGCTCGCGGACATGTCCGTGGAGCTGGGCAAGGGCATGCTGCTCGCCCTCCACCTCGGCCGGCTGAAGGACGCCGGGGAGATCACCGCCGAGCAGATCAGCGTCGGCAAGCTGAACAACGTGCGCGAGGCCATCGCCATCGCCCGCGAGTGCCGCACGATCCTGGGCGCCAACGGCATCACCCTGGAGTACCCGGTGCTGCGCCATGCCAACAACCTGGAGTCGGTGCTCACCTACGAGGGGACGAGCGAGGTCCACTCCCTGGTCATCGGCAAGGCGCTCACCGGGGAACAGGCTTTCCGCTGAGCCCGGCTCAGCTCGCCGTGACCCGGTCGACGAAGGCGGACAGGTTGCCCGTGAGGCGGGCGACCTGCTCGTCGAGGGTCAGGGACTCCTCGTGGCGTCGGCCGCGCAGCTTCGGCTGTCGCTTGCCCCGGACGTAGAGGGAACAGGCCAGATCGGCGCAGAGGTAGATGCCGACCGTGTTCCCCTCCCGGCCCCGGGGCCCGGCCAGCGGTGCCACGAGGAGGGTCACACCCGAGGAGGCGTGCCCGGTCAGGCAGACCTGGCAGAGGCTCGACTTCACGGCACTGGTCCGGCCCGAGGCCGGTACCCGGAGGCTCACCCCGACCAGGCCGTCCGGCCGGGGCAGGACCAGATGCGCGCGCAGCGGCGCACCCGGGTCCACCCAGCCGAGGAAGTCCAGGTCGTCCCAGGGGAGTTCGGCGAAGTCGAGCGGCAGCTTGAGGCGGGCCGCCTCGCCCTTCGTACCGTTCACGAAGGACGAGCGGATCTGTTCGTCGGTCAATGGTTCCACTCCAGGGACCGTACAGGGAGAGGACCGGACGGGCATCCGAATAATCCCGCGCCCGCCGCGCCCGTCACGCCCGCCGCGCCCGCGTACGGAGCCGGCACGGGCGGCCCTCAGGGCGTCCGCCGCGACCGCACGGCCGTTGCGTACAGCGCGGGAGCGTACGGGGAGCGCCCGCGCCGCCATGGGCTTGCCGTCCGCGCCGTATGACGAGCACGTCTCAGGCGGCCGTCAGGGGACCGGCCGTCGTGGGCGGGGGTTCCGGACCCGGCGACTGGGCCGATGTCTGGGTCGCGGGTGCCGATTCCGTCGGTGGGGGCGGTGTGCTCGGCGGCGGGGGCTGGCTCGTCGGAGGAATGGCCGGTGGCGGGGCCGTGGGGGGAGTGGTCGGGGGAGCCGTCGTCGGGGCGGACTCCGGGGCCGTGGCGGTGGGTGTGGTCGGGCACGGGGAGGGCGCCGTGCAGGGCTCCGGCGACGAAGGCGTCCCGGACGGGGACACGGACGGGGACGCGGGGGCCGAGACCGAGGGGGAGGCCGTGGGCCGCGAGGTGGGCTCGTCGTGCCGCCCGGTGTCGCCGTCCTGGCGGGCGAACCAGCTACGGTCCTGCGGGTCGTACACCACGAAGGTGGTCACGACGGTCGGCGACGGCGCCACCGCGACCACCTGATCGGCCCGGTACCCCGCCCACGGTGTGCCGGTCGTCCGGGGTGCCTTCTGCGCGACCGGGCCGGTCAGCGGGTTGCCGCAGGCACAGCGGACCCTGGGCATCCCATGGCTGTCGACCAGGACCGCCGTCCCGGCCTGAAGGACCGCCTGGTAGCTGGTGGCGGCGCCGTCCCGGTAGCCGTGGTTGGTGACCCGGGTGTCGGCGCGGAGCTGGAGCGGGGTCAGCGAGCGCAGGTAACCGGGGACCCCGGTGGGGGAGACGCCGACGACCGAGGCGAAGGCGGCGTTCTTCGCGGGCGCGTCGGACAGATAGCGCACCTGCCGTTCCACGTCGCAGCTGGCCACCGACAGGGTCCCGCCGTAGAGACCGGGGGTGGCGCCCGAGACCTCGGGCGTGGCCGAGGAGGTACGGGGCGGCAGCGAGGCCGGAGGGGCGGTGGCGGCGCCGGTACGGGTGGCCGTCGACTTCGTGAACGGATCGGGGCCGACGGCTGCCGCGTTCTGGAGGAAGACCTCGCCGCCCGAGCCCGCCGAGCCGCCCTGGTCGCCGGAGCGTTGGGTGAGGACGACCGCGAGCGCGACCGCCGCCACGAGCACGGCGGCGGCCGAGGCGACCTTCGGGACGGAACGCCACCAGGGGCGCTTGCCGGATGCGCCGCCGCCCGTACCGCCGTCCGGAGCACCGCTGCCTGTACCGCCACTGCCTGTACCGCCGTCGTCCGTTCCGCCGCCGGAACCGCCTCCCGGTCCGTCACCGCCGGTGGGGCCGCCGGAAGAACCGCCGGGAGAGCCCCCGGAGGCACCGCTGCCGCCCCGGCCCTCACCGTTTCCGCCGCCGGGGCCGTGCGGCGGGGGCGGCGGGCCCGCGACGCCGGGGTGGGCGCCCGGTTCCGCGAGAGGACCCGAAGGAGGGCCGGAAGGGGGAACGGCGGGAGAGGAGGGAGGAGGAGACGAGGGAGGGCCTGACGGCGGAACCGGCGGCCGGTCGGGCGGCGGATGGGACGGCGGGTGGGAAGTCACGTTTCTCCCTTTCTTCCGTTCCGGGCCCATTGTGTGCGCCGACCGGCACACGCCCGCAAGCGGAAGGAACCGCGTCCGGACGCGGAACGGGCCCTCTCCGAGGGAAGCGGACACCGCCTCCCGAGCGGAGCGGACACCGTTTCCCTGACGGAGCGGACACCGTTTCCCCCACGGAGCGGACACCGCCCCTCCACCGGAGCAGACGCCGACCCTGCGGATCGGCCCCCGTCCGGAAGCGGGCGTTCCCCGCCGGTACTAGCGTGGGCCGCGTGAGCAGTCGGCTCCCCACCCCCGCACCGTCCGCCGCGAGTACGGCGGCACCCTTCGCCCGTATCGGTGTCCAGGCACTCACCGCCGTGGTCGCCGGGTTTCTCGTGATGGGTGTCGTCGCGGCCCTCGGGCTCTGGGCCGCCGGTGCCGCCGACCTGCCCGGCGGCTTCCCCGCCGTGCTCGCCGCCGTCGTCGTCCTGGCCACCGGAGGCAAGGTCGACCTCTCCGGCACCGCCGGTTCCCTCGCCGGGACCAACGCCGAACTCACCGCGATGCCCCTCAGCGTCACCCTTGCGGGCGCACTCGTCACCGGGTTCTGTTTTCTGCGCCCCCTACGCCATCACGCCGTCATCCCCGCGCCGGAACTCGCGCTCCGGGCCGCGAGCACCGTCGTCCTCTGGCTGGCCGCCCTCGCGGGCCTCACCGCGCTCGCCCGGCACGACTTCCCCGTCACCCTCCCCGGCGGCAGCGACGCGGGCATCCTCACCGACCTCTTCGGCGCGCTCCTCGACGCGGTGAACCCCACCGTCGGATTCCGGACCGACCTCGGCCCCACCCTGTTCTACGGACTCCTGTGGATTCTCGGCGTCCTCCTCGTCGCCCTGCTCGTCTCCCGCAGGACCCCCCTCCCGCCCCGCCTCCTGCGCTACCAGGAATCCGTCAGGCCCGCCGCCCGCGCGATGCTCGGACTGCTCCTCGCGTACGTGGCCGTCGGCCTGATCGCCGGTCTGGTCGTCGCCGCGACCAGGGGGCACCCCGCCGACACCCTCGCCGTCCTCCTGCTCGGACTGCCCAACATCGCCTGGCTCGCCCTCGGCGTCGGCATCGGCGGGTCCTGGGAGGGCACGGCCGAAGGCCCCTTCGGCCTGCCCATGCCCCGGATGCTCGACGCCGTACTGCGCCAACACGGCGGCGGGACGACCCCGGACCTCTCCACCGTCGACCTGCACGCCCTCGCGGCCCAGGACGCACGGGCCTGGTGGCTGCTCCCCGTCGCCTTCGTCCTGCTCCTCGCCGTGGCCTTCGCCGCAGCCGTACGCTCCCCGGCCCGCTTCGCGCCCTGGCGGCACGCGCTGCACCTCGGGATCGCCTTCGCGCTCACCATGCTGGCCGTCGCCCCGCTCACCCTGGTCGAGGCCCGCTTCGGCCTCTCGGTCCTCGGCATCGGCGACCTCGCCTCGCTCGGCGGCCGGATCGTCCTGCGCCCCCAGGTGTGGAGGACGGCCGGATTCGCCCTCCTCTGGGGTCTGGTCCTCGGCTTTCTCGGCGGATTGCTCGCCACCCGGGTCCGGCATCCCGGCCAGACCGATCCCGGAACACCGGCGCAGGAGGGCCGCGAAGCCGGTACCTGACGGGCCCCGGCGGCCGGACCTGCCCCGCTCTAGAGTTCCCGAAACACCGGACGTGCCCACGCGGGAGGCTCACGCGGCGGGCCGATCGGATCGCTCCGCCGTACGGTCACCGGACCCGTACCGCCCGAGGACAGCGCGGCCCGCAGTGCTGCGACGAACTCCAGACACGTCCCGTACCGCTCCTCCGGCGTCTTCGCCAGGGCCTTCGCGAACACCGCGTCCGCCGCGTCCGGCAGCCCCGGCCGCACCTCGGACAGCGGCGGCGGAGGATCGTACTGCTGCGCCCACAACACCGCCCAGTCCGTGTCGCGATGGAACGGCGGCGACCCCACCAGGGTCTCGAACACCACGCACGCCAGGCCGTACACATCGCACCGCCCGTCCACCGGCTTCCCCGAGATCTGCTCGGGCGCCACGTAGTCAAGGGTTCCGACGAACTCGCCCACCGTTGTGAACCCGGTCAACGAGAGCGACTTCTTCGTCAGGCCGAAATCGGTGAGATACACATGCTCCGGATGGTCGCCGTCGGTGCCCTCCGCGATCAGGACGTTGCCCGGCTTCACATCCCGGTGCACCAGATCGTGCGCGTGCGCCGCGTCGAGCGCCGACGCCACCTGCACGGCGATCCGGCCCGCCTTCGCCGGTGGCAGCGGCCCCTCCCGGTCGAGCAGCGCCGCCAGATCCTGCCCGGCCACGTACCGCATGGCGATGTACAGCACACCCTCCGTCTCGCCCGCGTCGAAGACCGGCACGATGTGGGGGTGGTCGATCGAGGCGGCGACGCGAGACTCGTGCGCGAAGCGCCTGCGGAAGGTGTCGTTGCGGGCCAGTTCGGGAGCGAGCAGCTTCAGCGCCACCGTACGGTCGAGCCTCAGGTCACGCGCCCGGTACACGACCGCCATCCCGCCGCGCCCGATCTCGCCCTCCACCCGGTAGCCCGCGATCTCCTTGCCCAGCAGCCCCGAGGGGCGCCCCGCCGGCAGGTTCCGCTCCTCGCCCGGCCCGCCGGTCATCACCTCTCACCGTCCACCCGGGACGGCCGCGCCACGACCCGCGTCGGCGGCGGCCCGGCGGGCACGTCCTCCTGGGCCACGACCTCGGTCGGCGGCGGCCCGGCGGGCATCTCGGCCACCACCCGCGTCGGCTCGTACGCCACCCGATCGGCTTCCTCCGGCGCGGGCTCCTCGGACACCGCTTCCTCCGACACCGCTTCCTCGGATACGGGCTCCCCGGACACGGGCTCCTTCCGCGCGGTCTCCGGAGCCGTCGACGTCACCGAGGGCGCCGATGCGGCGGCGTACGTGCTCAGGCCCACGCCGTCGCAGTACACCCAGCGCTCGTGCTCCGCGTCGTACAACCACACCGACTCGCCGTCGACCACCATGCCCACCCGCAGCCCCCGGGTCCGCAGCCGGAACTGCTCCCCGTCGAGGCGGCGCGCGCCCAGCTCCTCGGCGGCACGCCGGTAGCGTCCGAGCGCGTCCTCGGCGCGGGCGATCAGCGGCCGGGGATCGGCGGTCCGGGCGAGCGGCCGGCCCGCCGCCGGAGGATCCTCGGGTACGGAGACGAGCAGGCGCGCGTCGACCCATGCCGTCCAGCCGTTGGAGCACCTGATCCGCCCCCAGTCACCGGCCCGCTCCTCAAGGCGCACCGGCAGGAAGGCGTCCAGGGGAGCGGTGGGCAGCCCCGGGTCCGGCGCCTCCCAGGCGGCGAGCCCCTCGCGCGGCACGACATGGGTGGGCCGGAACTCCGGTGCGTACGCGGGTACTGGAACGCTCACGGGCCTACCTCCGCATCACGACCGGCTCGTGGCGGCGCAGCAGCCGGGCCACGACCAGGCCGAGGACGAGACAGAGCACCACCAGCATGCCCATGTCGAAGAGCCAGGCCTCGGCCGTGTGCCGCATCAGCGGGTCGGCCGTCTTCTCGCCCGGGACGATCCTGGCGATGTCGATCGTCGCGCCCATCGCGGCGAACGCCCACCGCGAGGGCACAAGCCAGGCCAGCTGCTCCAGGACCGGCGTGCCCCGTACGGTCAGGAGGGCGCCGCAGAACACCACCTGCACGATGGCGAGGAGGACGAGCAGCGGCATCGTCACCTCCTCCTTGCGGACCAGCGCCGACACGAAGAGACCGAGCATCATCGCGGTGAAGGCGAGCAGGGCCACGGCAAGGGTGATCTCGACCAGCGGCGGCATCAGGACGCCCTGGCCGTCGGGCGTGTTCAGCGGGACGCCGATCAGGGCGACCAGGGTCAGGACCACCGCCTGGAGGACGGTGATCGTGCCGAGCACGACCACCTTGGAGGCGAGGTACGCGGAGCGGGAGAGGCCGACGGCTCTCTCGCGCCGGTAGATGGTCCGTTCCTTGACCAGCTCGCGCACGGCGTTCGCCGCGCCCGTGAGGACCCCTCCCACGCAGAGCAGGAGCAGGACGTTCATGGTCGACTCGGCGTTGAACCGGCCCTCGGAGAGGGCGCGTGCCATCGCGCCCATCACGAACGGCAGGGCGACCATGATGACGAGGAAGGTGCGGTCGGCGGCGAGTGCCGCCGTGTAGCGGCGCACCAGGGTCCACAGTTGCGAGCCCCGGCTCTGCGGCTTGGGCGGCGGGACGGGCCCGCCGGGGCCCGCCGGGGCGGGGGAGGAGCCGACGGGGAGTCCCGGCGGTCCCGGGGTGGTGGCCTCGGTGACGTAGCGCTCGTGGAAGCGGGACGCCTGGTACTGGCCGGCCCAGTCGCGGTCCCGGTCGTTCTCGAACGCCTCGAACGCCTCCGGCCACTGCGCGAAGCCGAAGAAGCCGAGGGCGTCCTCCGGAGGGCCGTAGTAGGCGATCCGGCCGCCCGGCGCGAGGACGAGCAGCCGGTCGCAGACGTCGAGGCTGAGCACGCTGTGGGTGACCACGACGACCGTCCGCCCGTCGTCGGCGAGCCCGCGCAGCATGTGCATCACCGACCGGTCCATGCCGGGGTCGAGACCGGAGGTCGGTTCGTCGAGGAAGAGGAGGGAGGGCTTGGTGAGCAGTTCGAGGGCGACGCTCACCCGTTTGCGCTGCCCGCCGGAGAGACTGTGGACCGGCTGGTCCGCGCGCTCGGCGAGGCCCAGTTCGCGGATCACCTCGTCCACCCGGGCCCGGCGCTCGGCGGGGGCGGTGTCCTGGGGGAAGCGCAGCTCGGCGGCGTATCCGAGGGCGCGGCGGACGGTGAGCTGGAGGTGCAGGATGTCGTCCTGCGGGACGAGCCCGATGCGCTGGCGCAGTTCGGCGTAGTCCCGGTAGAGGTCGCGGCCGTCGTAGAGGACCGTGCCACGGTCGGCGGGACGCTGTCCGGTGAGCGCGCCGAGGAGTGTCGACTTGCCCGCGCCGGACGGGCCGACGACCGCGAGCAGGCACTTCTCGCCCACGGGGAACGACACCCCGTCGAGGAGGGTGCGCCGCCCGTGGTCGACGGTGACGGCGAGCGCCCGCACGTCGAGGGAGACCACGCCGGTGTCGGTGAACTCGACGAGCTGTCCGCCGAGCAGACAGAACGCGCGGTGACCGATGCCGACGATGTCCTCCGGTGTCACCCGGGCGTCCACGACGGGACGCCCGTTCAGGTAGGTGCCGTTGTGGCTGCCGAGATCGTGGATCGCGTAGGTGCCGTCGGGGTGCGCGCGGAGTTCGGCATGGTGCCGGGAGACGACGAGATCGGACACGACGATGTCGTTGTCGGGTGCCCGTCCGATCGTGACGGTGTGCGCGGGCAGGGGCCGCACGGAGGTCGGCCGCCGGAAGGTCCCGGTGGCGGCGGGATGCGAGACGGAGGGGGGCCGGGGAACGGGGGAGGGATGAGCGGGATCGAGCGAGGGGGCGGAAGAAGGGACGGGCGCCACGGGAGCCGGTGGCGGGGGGCGTACGGGCTCGGCCCGGGGCGCGGGGGCGGGTGCGGACGGGGGCTCGTCGGAGGGGGGTGCTGACTGGGGCGGGGTTTCCTGCGAGGCTTCTAGTGGGGATTCCGGCGGGGTCCCGCGTGGTGTCTCCGGCGCAGTCTCGTGCTGTGCTCTGGGCGGTGCCCTGTGAGGTGTCTCAGGAGGGGCCCTGTGCGGCGCTTGAGGCGGGGTCTTGTGTGGTGCTCCGGAGGGGGTCTCGTGCGGCGCCTCGGACGGGGTCACGGGTGGTGCCCCGGACGGGGTCCCGCGTTGTACCCCGGAAGGGGGCACGCGTGGTGCCTCAAGCGGTGTCTCCGGTGGGGTCCCCCGTGCCGCCCCCGGCGGCGCCCCGAGCGGTGCCCCCGGTGACGCGGGGGTCTCCGTCGCGAGGGACAGCACCGCGCGTGGCCCCTCCGTGGGGTGGCCGAAACGCAGGACCGTGCCGGGACCGACCTCCCTCGTTCCGGAGAGGCGTGTGCCGTCCGTGAAGGTGCCGTTCGTACTGCCCTCGTCCGTCAGCGTCCACCGGCCGTCGTCGACGGCGAGCACCGCGTGATGCCAGGACACCCGTGCGTCCGAGAATACGACGTCCTCGGCGGGGTCGCGCCCGATGCGATAGACGCGGTCAGGATCGATGTGTGTCGCGTCCCCGTCGGTCTTGAGGACGAGATCGGGTGCGGACGCGACAGGCCGCTCTCCCATGGCTGAATTTTATCCGCCGCAGCCGGTCCGTGCCCGGGATGGGCCGCCGGTAGGGTGGGCGTCCGCCCTGCGGAAACGGCCCTACGAAGCCGGTGCGGAGACAGGACGAAGCCGGTGCGCAACCGGCGCGAAGGAGGACCGCCCGTGCCGAAAGGTGTGACCCGTCGACGGCCCCGTACCCGCGCGGCGCTCCTCAAGGCCGCCCTGGAGGCGTTCGCCGAGCACGGTTTCCACGCGACGACGATCGAGCAGATCTGCGAGCGCGCCGGGTACACACGGGGCGCGTACTACTCGAACTTCGCGGGCAAGGAGGAGCTTTTCCTCGCCCTCTTCGACGAGCACAGCGAGCGGACCGTGCGGCGGCTCGCCGAGGCGATCGACGGGCTTGCCGCCGGGGAGTACACCCTCGCCCGGCTCGCGGAGCTGGCGGCGCGGGTCGAGCCGGACGAACGCGACTGGTACCTGGTCACGACCGAGTTCACGCTGTACGCCATCCGCGACCGGCAGGCCGCGTGGGTGCTCGCCCGCCACGACGAGCGGCTGCGCGCGGAGATCGCCCGGGGGCTCACCCTGGTGCTGCGCCGGGCGGGGCGCGAGCTGACGGTGGACGCCGACCGGTTCGCCCGGCTTCTCATCGCCCTGCGCGAGGGCGGACTGGCGCAGAGCTACGTGGAACCGGCGGCGCTGCCGCCGGGCAGCCTGGAACGCCAGTTCCTCGCCCCGCTCCTGGAGGCGTCGACCCGTGAGGTGCCGGGACCGGGCCCCTCGGAGACGCCGGGCTCCGCCGAGCCCCAGGCGGGGGACACGGGCCCCGTGGGGGATCAGCCGAAGAGGTCGGGGTCGGACGCGGTGATCTGATCCCACAGCGGACGCGCCTGGAACCAGCCCGCGAGGTGACCGCCGACCTGCCCCCGGGTGAGAAGCGCGGTCTCGCGGTCGATGAGGCGGGGTGTTCCGGCCGCCATCGCGAGGAGCTGGGCCTGACAGGAGCGTTCCATGGTGACGAACCACCAGACGGCCTCGGCGACGGACTGGCCGACGGTGAGCAGACCGTGGTTCCTGAGGATGACGGCCTTGTGCGGGCCGAGCGCCTTGGCGATGCGCTCGCCCTCCTCCGTCTCGTTGACGACGCCCCGGTAGTCGTCGTGGATCCCGTGGTCCTCGAAGAAGGCGCAGGCGTCCTGGGTGATCGGGGCGAGCGGGATGCCCAGGCTGGAGAAGGCCTTGCCGTGCAGCGAGTGGGAGTGGGCGGCGGCGATCGCGTCGGGCCGGGCGGCGTGCACCCGGGAGTGGATGACGAACGCGGCCCGGTTGACGGGGCGGCGGCCTTCGAGGACGGTGCCCTCGTGGTCGACGAGGACGAGGTCGGAGGCCTTGATCCGGCTGAAGCTCATGCCGAACGGGTTGACCCAGAAGGCGTCCGGGTCGCCGGGGTCGCGGACGGTGATGTGCCCGGCGACACCCTCGGAGAAGCCGAACCTCCCGAAGATCCGGAAACCCGCGGCGAGCTGTGCCTTGCGGTAGGCGCGCTCCTCGTCGACGGAGTCGAAGACGGGCGGCAGGGGCAGCTCGACCCCGTCGGGCAGAGGCCCTACGACGGCGGCGAGCGCGGGTGGCACGGTGCTCATGGCGACTCCTCGGCGGGGCGGACGGGCACGGCGCGCCAAAAGATACAGAGATGCATCCGATACGACAATGGGCAGGCGGGAGTTGCGGCCCGGGGTTCCCGCTGGCTACGGTTCCCTATGTAGCAAGCGCTTTCTATCCGGGTGTTCCCGGAGGCCCGTCCCACCCGCGAGGAGCCCCGTGTGCCCAGCGCAGACGTCCTGATCTACACCCGCACCGCCGGGTACCGCCATGAATCGATCCCCGACGGCGCCGCCGCCCTCGCCGAACTGGCGGCGGAACTCGGCCTGACCTCCGAGATCACCGACGACCCGGACGTCTTCACCCCCGGCCGGCTCGCGGACCGCGCCGCCGTCGCCCTGGTCTCCACCACGGGAAACGTCCTCACGCCGGAGGGCCGCGCCGCCTTCGAGGCGTATCTGAGGGGCGGGGGCGCCCTCCTCGCCGTCCACGCGGCGGCCAACGCGGAGCCGGACTGGCCCTTCTACGGGGAACTGCTCGGCACCCGCTTCGCCGGGCACCCGGAAATCCAGCCAGGCAGGGTGCTGGTCGACGACCGCGCCCACCCGGCGACGGCGCCGCTGCCGGAGCGCTGGCAGTGGACGGACGAGTGGTACGACTTCACGGCGGCTCCCACGGGACCCGTACGCGTCCTCGCCCGAGCCGACGAGACCAGCTACCGGGGTGGCACGCACGGCGCCGACCACCCGCTGGTCTGGTGCCGGGACATCGACCGGGGCCGTGTCTTCTTCACCGCACTGGGACACGCCCCGGAGACCTACCGTGTCCCCCTCTTCCGGGCCCACCTGCGCGGCGCACTGGAGTGGCTGACGTCCCGGGCGGAGACGGCGGAGTAGCGGAACCCGGCCCCGGGAGCCGCGGGTGGCGGAGACGGGACCACCGGGGTGAAGTCGGCGGGCGCGCGGTTTCGGGACGGACGGTGACGGTCCATGCCTGATCCATGACACCGTACGCGCTGCCGCTCGCCGCATCCGGTCTGAAGATCGACTGGACCCGGATGCCGACGTACAACACGATCATGTCCGTGGCCGCGGGCGCCGGGCTGCTCCTCGTGGTGGCCCTCGGCCACAAGCTCCTCGGCGAGCGACGCGACATCACCCCGGACGGCTGGGCGCTGGCCTTCGGCGCCCTCGGGTTCACCCTCGTCACCACCGGACTGCACATGACCCTGACCTGGCCGCTGGCCGGGCAGGGCTTCCCGTTCGACAACGTCATCTTCGGCGAACCCGCCCTGGCCTTCGGCGTCTTCCTGCTCGCCGCCTCCCTCTACCTCTGGAAACGCGGCGCTGACCTCCTCGCCCAGGACCCGGTGGACCGGACCGTCCGGGTCGCCCTGCCGATCTCGGTGTACGTCTTCGGCATGGGCCTGGCCTGCTTCGGGATCGCCGCCGCCGGCTGGAAGTACACCCTGTTCGCCGCGCCGCCCGAGGAGCCCATCTCCGGGGAGTTCGCAGACTGGCCGTGGCTTGAGGCCAGCTTCATGTCCGGGCTCTACGTCCTCGTCGGCATCGGGGCGGTGCTCTTCCCCTTCGCGCTGCGCAGGCCGAGGACCTGGACGAGCAAGGTCGTCGGGGTCGTCTGGGCCCTCGCCGGGATCGCCTTCCTGCTCTTCGGCGGACTGAACTACTTCACCCACATCGGTCTCATCGTCAACACCATGTAACCGCGCAGGACCCCGCCCCCGAGCCGCACGGGACCCGTCTTGAAGGCCGTACAGGACCCGCCCCGGATGCCGTACGGGCGGGCCCGCGGCTCACCCCGGCGCCCCGCCCCTGTTGCGCCGCGCCCCGCTTCACGGAAGGTTACGGAGAGGGGGAGATGGCACGAGGAGGCAGGTCATGGGCATCGCCAGCGTGAACCCCGCGACCGGCGAGACACTGCGCACCTACGAGGCCCACGGGCCCGACGAGGTCGAGCGGCGGATCGCCGCCGCCCATCGGGCGTACCGCCACTACCGCACCACCCCCTTCGCCGAACGCGCCCGGCTCCTGCGCGCCGCCGCCGCCCTGCTCGACGAGGACAACGGGGACATCGCCCGCACGATGACCGTCGAGATGGGCAAACCGATCGCCGCCGCCCGCGCGGAGGCGGCCAAGTGCGCCAAGACCATGCGCTGGTACGCCCGGCACGCGGAGGAACTCCTCGCCGACGAGCACCCCGCCGAGAGCGACGTCCGGGACTCCGGCGCGGAAACGGCCCGCGTCCACTACCGGCCCCTCGGCCCGATCCTCGCCGTCATGCCGTGGAACTTCCCGCTCTGGCAGGTCGTCCGCTTCGCCGCGCCCGCGCTCATGGCGGGCAACACCTGTCTGCTCAAGCACGCCTCCAACGTGCCGAGGACCGCGCTCTACCTCGGCGACCTCTTCCGCCGCGCCGGGTATCCCGAAGGCTGCTTCCAGCCCCTCCTGATCGGCTCCCGCGAGGTCGAGGGAGTGCTGCGGGACCCGCGGATCGTCGCCGCCACCCTCACCGGCAGCGAGCCCGCGGGGCGCGCCGTCGCCGCCGTCGCGGGCGACGAGGTGAAGAAGACCGTCCTGGAACTCGGCGGCAGCGACCCGTTCGTCGTCATGCCCTCCGCCGACATCGTCGGCGCGGTCAAGACCGCCGTCACCGCGCGCGTGCAGAACAACGGGCAGTCCTGCATCGCCGCCAAGCGGTTCATCGTCCACCAGGACGTCTACGACGACTTCTCCGAGCGCTTCACCGCCGCCATGAACGCGCTGTCCGTCGGCGACCCCCTCGACGAGTCCACCGACATCGGCCCCCTCGCCACCCAACAGGGCAGGGCCGATCTGGAGGCGCTCGTCGACGACGCCGTGAGCCTGGGGGCCACCGTCCTGTGCGGCGGGCGCCGCCCCGAGGAACCGGAGCTGCGCGCCGGCTGGTACTACCGGCCCACCGTCCTCACCGGCATCACCCCCGGCATGCGCATCCACCGGGAGGAGGCCTTCGGACCGGTCGCCACGGTCTACCCGGTGAGCGACATCGAGGAGGCCGTCGCCGTCGCCAACGACTCGCCGTTCGGCCTCAGCTCCAATGTGTGGACCCGCTCCCAGGAGGAGGTCGCCCTCTTCGTCCGCGACCTGGAGGCGGGCGGCGTCTTCGTCAACGGGATGACCGCCTCGCACCCCGCGCTCCCCTTCGGCGGGATCAAACGCTCCGGATACGGCCGGGAACTCGCCGCCCACGGCATCCGTGAGTTCTGCAACGCGACCACGGTCTGGCAGCGCACCTGACCCACCGGCCGACGTTCCCGGACCCGACCCGACCCGACCCGACCCGACCCGACCCGACCCGACCCGCGTGCCTGGTCCGCACGGCCCGCTTGGTTCGCGCAGCCCGGCCGGTCCCCCCCCGGCCGACCGCTCCGCCCGATCCACCCGGCCCGTCCTGTCCACACGGCCCACCCGGTCCGTCCGGTGGGCCCCCTCCGTCCGGTCCGGGAGGCGGGCCCTACCCCCGTGTCCACTCCCGCAACCGCTCCACCTCCCATGTGTTGATCACCCGCTCCTCCGGGACCCCGCACTCCTCCGCCCTCGCGCAGCCCAGGATCTGCCAGGCCAGCTGGCCCGGCGCGTGCGCGTCCGTGTCCACGGCGAAGTACGTCCCCGCCGCCACGGCGAGCCGCAGCAGCCTGCGCGGCGGATCGAGCCGTTCCGGACGGCTGTTGATCTCCACCGCCGTGCCCGCCTCGGCACACGCGGCGAACACCCGCTCCGCGTCGAACTCCGACTCGGGCCGCAGGCGTCCGCCCGCCACCAGCCGTCCCGTGCAGTGCCCGAGGACGTCCAGCAGCGGATCGCGTACCGCCCGTTCCAGTCGGCGGGTCATCGCCCCCGCCTCCATCCGCAGCTTCGAATGGACCGAACCCACCACCAGATCCAGCCGGTCCAGCAGCTCGGGCTCCTGGTCGAGCGAACCGTCCTCCAGGATGTCCACCTCGATCCCGGTCAGCAGCCGGAACGGCGCCCACTCCTCGTTGAGCCGCGCCACCACCTCCAGCTGCTCCCGCAGCCGCTCGGGCGAGAGACCGCGCGCCACCGTGAGCCGGGGCGAATGATCCGTGAGCACCGCCCACGCGTGGCCCAGCTCCGCTGCGGCACGGCCCATGTCCTCGATCGAGGCCCCGCCGTCCGACCAGTCCGAGTGCAGATGGCAGTCACCGCGCAGCGCCGCCCGCAGGGCCTCGCCCTTGCCGTCCGAAAGGCCGGTGCCCGTACCCAGCGAGTCCTCAAGCTCGGCCTCCAGGTCGGCCAGATACTCCGGGACCCGGCCGTCGAGGGCCTCCCGTACCACCGCCGCCGTCTTCGGCCCCAGTCCCTTCAGCCCCTCCAGGGTGCCCGCCGCCGCGCGTCGCTCCGCCTCGCCCGGCGGCAGCGCGTCGAGCGCGGCGGCGGCCGTCCGGAAGGCCCGTACCCGGTACACCGGCGCACGGGCCCCCTCCAGCAGGTACGCGATGCGTCGCAGGGCTGCCACCGGATCCACGGCCCACCTCCTCGGTCACCGCCCGCGGGCGTCCTCAGACCCCGTCCGCGGGAACGTCGCCCGGCACGGGCGCCGGGCCGATCTCACACCACACCGCCTTGCCCTCGCCGCGCGGCTCGACCCCCCATCGCGAGGCCAACGCGTCGAGCAGCAGCAGCCCCCGCCCCGACGTCGCCGCCTCGCCCGGGGTACGCCGACGGGGCCAGGCACTCGACCGGTCCTGCACCGAGAGACGTACCCGCCGCACCGGCTCGGGCAGCACCTCCAGGGTCAGCACCGCGCCGCCCTCCGTGTGCAGCAGCACATTGACGAGGAGTTCGCCGGTCAGCAGCTCGGCGTCGTCGGACAGCTCCGGCATGCCCCAGTCCCGCAACGCCTGGCCGACCGCCGCCCGCGCGTCGGAGAGGCCCTGCGGATCGGCCTGGTGGATGTACTGGTGGATCCGGGGCGCCCGATGCGTACCCGGGTCCGGGCTCCGCCGCAGTACCAGCAGAGCCACGTCGTCACCCGAGCCCCAGCGCTCCCACAGCCGCTCCGACAGGTGGTCGGCGAGCGCCTCCGCCTGCGGCGGTCCGCTGCTCACCGCCTCCGAAAGCGCGGCGAGACCGGTCGCGATGTCAGCGCCGGGCTGTTCGACGAGCCCGTCCGTGCACAGGACGAGCGTCTCCCCGGGCACCAGGTCGAGCCGGGTCTCCGGGAACTCCTCGTCGCCGAAGACGGTCGCGAGCCCCAGCGGCAGCCCGCCCCGCAGCTTGGGCTGCCCGACCCGGCCGTCGGTGTGCCGGATCAGCGGTCCCAGGTGCCCGGCCCGTACCGCGCGCAGGGTCCCTCCTGCCAGGTCCACCTGCGCGTACGTACAGGTCGCGAAACGGTTGGTGTCCAGATCGGCGAGGAAACGGGAGGCACGCGCCAGGACCGTCGAAGGGGCGTGTCCCTCGCCCGCGTACGCGCGCAGGGCGATCCGGAGCTGTCCCATGATGGCGGCGGCGTGCGTGTCGTGCCCCTGGACGTCGCCCACGACGATTCCGATCCGGCCGCGCGGCAGCGCGATCACGTCGTACCAGTCGCCGCCGACCTGCCGCCCGCTCCAGGCGGCGTGGTAGCGGACCGCGATCTCGCCGCCGGTGATCTCCGGGATGCGGCGCGGCAGCATCGTCTCCTGGAGCCCGGTCGCCAGCTCCCGTTCCTCGTCGAAGAGGATGGCCCGCTGGAGGGACTGGGCGATGATCGCCGAGAGACCGAGGGCGAGATTGCGCTCATCGGGGTTGAAGGGCGTGCGCCCCCGGTAGAACAGCGCCATCCCGCCGAGCGACCGTGCCTGCGCCACCAGAGGCAGATAGCAGGCGGACCGGAACTCCAGCCGCTCCAGATACGGTGCGAGGCGGGGGAAGTCCCGGGCGAGCGCGGGGAACGAGGACACGAACCGGGGCCGTCCGCTCAGGACCGCCTCCGCCAGCGGCAGGTCCCGGTCGATGCGGCGGACCCGCAGGTCGTCGAAGACGTCGAGGGAGTCGCCGCTGAGGGCGATGATGTTGAGCGAGCCGTTCTCCACGAGGCCGAGGGCCAGACCGTCCGCGCCGAGCCGGGCGAGCCCCCCGGGGCCCGTCAGGGCGGCCGTCACGTCGTCCACGGTGACCGCCCGCGACAGCGCGTTCGTCGTCCGCTCGACGATGCTCGTCTGCACCTCGCGCTGCTTCTCCAGCTCCTGCACGAAGGCGAACCGGGTGACCTCGGCGGTGGTGTCCCTTACGAACCCGACGATCCGCCGGGCCCGTCCGTCCGCCGAGCGCAGGATGCGCGCCTGGATATGCGTCCAGTGGACGGAACCGTCGCCCTGCGGAAGGGGGAAGTGCGCGGTGAACGCGACCTTCCCGCCGGTGACCGCGCGGCGCACGATCTGCTCAAGCCGGATCCGCTCGGCGGGGTCGAGCCGGGCGACGAGCGACACCGGACGCCCGTCGTAGGCGTCCGGGGCCAGCCCGAAGACCAGCAGCCCCGACTCGTCGACGTCGACGGTGCCCCGGTCGAGATCCCAGTCGAAGCTGCCGGTCCGGTTCATGGCGAGCCATTCGGCGGGCCCGATCTCGCCGCTGCGCGTACGCCGGTCTTCCTCGGTCATCCTCCCCATTGTCGAACCCGCACCCCGCCGACGCCATGGCGGTCGCACGGCGTGGCGCGGGTTGATCGGCCCGCCCGGCGCCCGGACGGCACCCGGGCGCCGCGAAACCCACCAGGGCGCCCCACCCCGGGAGGCGGAACGCGCCCGGCGCCCGGACGGCGAGCCCGCGCGCCGGCCGAGCCGGGCCGAGCCGAGGCGGGCCGATCAGGAGCGCGCCGGGACCCCGGCGGTACGCCCGTGTGGTCACGAGCGGGGCGGGGCGCTCGCTCTCGGGGCCGTCGCACTTCCGGTACGCCCTCCGGGCGACCCGCCGGGGCCGTGAACCGGGCCCGGTTCAGCCGTTCGCAAGCCGTTCCCGGGCCTCCGCGAGGTCCTCGGGGGTCGGCGCGTCGTCCTGGCTGAGCCGGTGACGCCAGTACCCGGAGAAGTGCACCGCCCGCCGGTCGACGCCCCGCTCCGCCACGAGGTGCCGCCGCAGCGCCCGGACGGCCGACGCCTCGCCCGCGAGCCAGGCGTACGGGTGCCCGTCCGGCAGCGCGTCGGCCCGCAGGGCGTCGACCGGCGAGGCGCCGGGGGCCAGGGTGCGTACGGTCAGATCGGCGGGTGTCGGCAGCGGCTGCCGTTCGGCCTCGTCCGGGAGCTGGAGGTAGGCGACCGCCCGCCGTCCGGGCGGCAGGGCGGCCACGACGGTGGCGAGCGCGGGCAGGGCGCAGGCGTCGGCGTACAGGAGGACCCAGTCGCCCGAGGCGGTGTCGACGGGCGTCGCGAAGGCGGCCGAGGGGCCGAACATCCCGAGGGCGTCCCCGGGCCGGGCGGCCCGCGCCCACCGGGTGGCGGGTCCTTCCGCGTCGGCGCCCGCGCCGTCCGGTGCGCCGTGCAGGAAGAAGTCGATGTCGACGGTCCCGGACACGGGGTCGTGGGCGCGCAGGGTGTAACTCCGCATCCAGGGGCGCAGTGGTTCGGGGAGCGCGGCGAAGGCCGCGTACCAGCGCATGACGTCCCCGTCGGCACCGGGATCGGGCAGCACCGGCTCGGATTGGCCGGGCCGGGGAAAGAACAGCTTGACCTGCTGGTCGGGCCCGGTGAGCGCGAAGCCTTCGAGGTCGGGGCCGCCGAGGGTGATGCGGCGGGTACGCGGGGTGAGGGCGTGGACGGCGGTCACCCGCAGGCGCCGCAGGGGGAGGGAAGAGGGACGGGACGGGGACACGGAGGCTCCTCGGGTACGGGGTGGGGGAGAGCGCGGGCCCTCCCGGTGCGCCCTCACTCTCCTCGCACCCGTCGGCCCGCCGTCGACATCGCGTCGACACGGAGGGCCCACGAGAGCCAGGCTCCGGACGTGGTGCGGGTGGCTCAGGGGGAGTCCGGCTCCGGAGGTGGGGCCGGGGGCTCAGGGGGAGTCCGGCTCGGACGTGGGGCCGGGGGCTCGGAGGGAGTCCGGCCCCGGATGCGGTGCGGGTGGCCGGACACGAGAATGGCGGGAGCCGGAAGAACACGTAGGAGGCGGCATGAACGCTGAGCCCGACAAGACGTCCCCGGGGGACCGCCCGACCCCCGACCGGCTGCTGCACGCCGGGTCGGAGGGCGAGTTCACGGCCGAGGACCTGGTCCTCGCCTCCGGACGCGATGTGAATCCGAAGAACCTGGCCTGGGCGGAACGGCTCATGGCGGAGAAGGGACGCGCCTCCCTTGAGGAGCTGCTGCCCTAGACACACCCCGGACCCGCCCAGGACATGGCCGAAAAGCAGCGCCGGCTGCCCGCCCGATGACGAGGCGGGCAGCCGACCGGGGGTTCGGCGGGGGGCTTTCGTATGAATGGGTGATGGACTCGGTGATCCGAGGCCGTTCCGGGCGTCGGCATGGGTCGTACCGGATGCCGGTGTACGGGGAGGGCGCGCGGCCCGGGTGATCACGGGCGAGGTGTCGGTCCCGTCAGGCCAGGGCGGCTACCCGTCGACGGCACGGACGAAGACGCACGCATCCGCCCCCGTACCAGCGTCGGCCACCTGCGCGGACGCCTCATGTACCACAGAGGGACGCAGAAGTCCCTTGTGCCAGGCGGCTCTTCTACAGTGGGGTGTCCCCCATGAAGAAGAGAAGCCTCGCGATACTGACCGCGGCCCTGGCCATGACCCCCCTTCTGACGGCGGGTGTGCCGGGACAGCGTGCGGTGGCCGCCGACTTCGCCGCCCAGGGTTCCCCGTCCCTCGCCGAGTCCACGCTCCTGCACGGCGTGGACCTGGAGACGGCGACGATCCCCGAACTACAGACGCGCATGAAGCGCGGCTCCCTGACCTCGTCGGCCCTGACCCAGGCGTACCTCCGACGGATCGAGAAGATCGACCCGAAGATCGACGCGGTCCTGCGCACCAGCCCCACGGCCCTGCGCGAGGCGGCCGCCAGCGACGTCCGGCACCGCCTGGGCAGGACCCGGGGACCGCTCGACGGAATCCCGGTCCTCCTGAAGGACAACGTCGACACCCACGACATGCCGACGACGGCGGGTTCGCTGGCGCTCGCCGGACGCCCGCCCGCCAAGGACGCGGAGCTGGTGCGCAGGCTGCGCGCGGCGGGCGCGGTGATCCTCGGCAAGACCAACCTGTCCGAGTGGGCCAACTTCCGTGCGGCGAAGCCCACATCGGGCTGGTCGGCGGTGGGCGGTCAGACCCGCAACCCGTACGTCCTCGACCGCAACCCGTGCGGCTCGTCCTCCGGTTCGGCCGCCGCGCTCGCCTCGACCCTCGCGCAGGTCGCGATCGGCACCGAGACGGACGGCTCCATCGTCTGTCCGGCCGGGATGACCGGGGTCGTCGGCCACAAGCCCAGCCTCGGCCTGGTCAGTCAGTCCGGCGTCGTCCCGATCTCCGCCGAGCAGGACACAGCCGGTCCCATGGCGCGCAACGTCGTCGACACCGCCCTCGCCTTCTCGGTCCTCAGCGGCCAGGACGTCTCGGGCGTCGCGGGCACCACCGGAACGGGCACGGCGGGAACGGGAGCCACCGGCACCGCCACCGGCCACGGCGGACTGCGCGGCAAGCGGATCGGTCTGTGGCGGCTGCCCTCGCTCGGCGCCGACGTGGACGCCCTGATGACCAGTACCGCGGCCCGGCTGCGGGCCGCCGGAGCCCAGGTCGTCGAGGTGACTCCGCCGTACCAGGACCGGCTGGCCGAGCTGGAGTTCCCGGCGCTGCTCACCGAGTTCCACCGGGACATCGACGCCTATCTGGCCACCCGCAAGGGGCCCCGGGACCTCGCCGGGCTGATCGAGTTCAACCGGCGGACCCCGGCCGAGCGGACCTGCTTCGAGGGACAGGAACTGTTCGAGATGTCCCTGGCCGCGCCGCCGACGACGGACCCGGGGTACCGGTCCGCGCGGGCCGAGCTGAAGAACCTGTCCCGGCGTTCCATCGACGAGACCATGGCCGCCTACCGGCTTGACGCCATCGCCTCCCCGGCCAACCCGCCCGCCTGGACGACCGACTGCGCGCGCGGCGACAACGACGTGATCCCGTCCTCCACCCCGGCTGCGGTCGCCGGATACCCCTCGCTCTCCGTGCCCGCCGGGTTCGTCGGCGAACTCCCGGTCGGACTGCTCCTGATGGCGGGCGACCGGCAGGACGCCGGACTGCTCTCGCTGGGGGCCGCGGTGGAGCAGCGTCTGAAGGCCTGGCGCACGCCGGGCTACCTGCCCATGGTGTCCCCCGGCACCCACGGCTGAGCAGGCTGTACGCGGGGGGAGGCGATCCGGCCACCCCGCGCTGAGGAGGCCCCGGCGCGGCACGCCCCGCACCGGGGCCTCCGGCCGTTCCGGGGGCCTGCGTCGACCGGGCCCCCTCCCGGGGCTTTCCGGCCGCCTCCGTCCCGGCTCTTCCTCCCGCATGGAACACGTTCTACCGTGTCCGCCGTCGCGCGTCGTACCGCACGGAGGGCGCCGCGGGACCGTATCCCGGGAGGCTCCATGCACCTCGCGTACACGCCCGCCCAGAACAGCCTGCGCGCCGAACTGCGGGCCTACTTCGCCGAGCTGGTCCCGGACGACGTCCACGCCCGGTACGCGGACCCGGCCGCGCAGAAGCGCTTCTACCGGGCGACCGTACGGCGGCTCGGCGCGGACGGCAGGCTCGGCGTGGGCTGGCCGACCGAGTACGGCGGGAGCGGGCTCACCCCGGTGGAGCAGTTCATTTTTTTCGACGAGGCGGCGCAGGCGGGCGTACCGCTCCCGCTGATGGCTCTGAACACGGTCGGCCCCACGCTCATGCGCTTCGGCACCGAGGCGCAGAAGGCGTACTTCCTGCCACGCATCCTCGCGGGCGAGATCGACTTCGCCATCGGCTACAGCGAGCCGGACGCGGGCACCGACCTGGCCGCCCTGAAGACCCGCGCGGTCCGGGAGGGTGACGTGACGTCCGGGACGTACAGGGTCGACGGGCAGAAGATCTGGACCACGAACGGCGACACCGCCGACTGGGTGTGGCTCGCGGTGCGCACCGATCCGGAAGCCGCGCCGCACCAGGGGATCACGATGCTCCTGGTCCCGACGAGCGATCCCGGCTACTCCTGCACGATCATCGACACCCTCGCCTCGCACGACACGACCGCGAGCCACTACGACGACGTGCGGGTCCCCGCCTCGCACCGGGTCGGCGAGGAGAACAAGGGCTGGCGCCTGATCACCAATCAGCTCAACCACGAGCGGGTCACCCTGGCCGCGCACGGCACGATGGCGATCCGCGCGCTCCACGACGTGCAACGCTGGGCCGCCGCGACACCGCTCGCCGACGGCCGACGGGTGATCGACCTCCCCTGGGTCCGGCGCACCCTGGCCCGCACCCATGCCCGGCTCGACGCGATGAAGCTCCTCAACTGGCGGATGGTGAGCGCCGTCCAGGACGCCACGCTCACCCCGCAGGACGCGTCGGCGGTCAAGGTCTACGGCTCCGAGGCGCGCCGCGACGCCTACGCGGCCCTGATGGAGGTCGTGGCGGCGGCGGGCGCCCTCAAGGAGGGCTCGGCGGGCGCGGTGCTCCACGGCGAGCTGGAGCGCGGCTACCGTTCGGCGGTCGTCTTCACCTTCGGCGGCGGCAACAACGAGATCCAGCGGGAGATCATCTCCTGGATCGGCCTGGGCATGCCCAGGGTCCGCCGCTAGGCCGTGCCTCTCGTGTCCCTCGCCCGCCTTGCATCCTCGCGCCTCTCGCACCCCTCATGTCTCTCGCACCCCTGGGGCCTCTCGGATCCCGGCGGGCGCGCGGGCCCCCCGGGTGTCCGAGGTCGTACGCCCTCCCGCCGGCCGCATCCGCCCCGGGTGCCTCCCCGGTGCCGTACGCCCTCTTGCCAGCCGCGCACGAGGTTTCGACAATGTGCATGACAAAAAGAACTTCCGTCGCACCGTCATCGGGCATCGGACATCGGACATCGGAGGGGACCCCCCACATGAAGAAGCCTCTCATCGGCACCCTGCTCGCCCTGACCCTCGCCGGAGCGGCCGCCGCTCCGGCCATGGCGTCCGCACCTCGGGACGAGGCGCCCAAGGCCGTGGCGCCCACCGCCGTCGACTTCGCGGGAACGGTCGCGCTCAGCAACTGCTCCGGCTCCCTCGTACGCACCCCCGCCTCGCTGCCGACCGACCCCGCGCTCGTGCTCTCCAACGGGCACTGCCTGGAGTCCGGCATGCCGGGAGCCGGACAGGTCGTCAAGGACCAGGCGTCCAGCCGCACCTTCTCGCTGCTCAACTCGACCGCGACCAAGGTCGGCACGCTCCAGGCCAACCGGATCCTGTACGCCACGATGACCGACACCGACATATCGGTCTACCGGCTCACCAAGACGTACCAGCAGATCCAGACCCAGTACGGGATCGGCGCGCTCACCCTCGACACCGTCCGCCCGGCCCAGGGAGCGTCGATCAAGGTGGTCTCCGGGTACTGGAAGAGCACCTACAGCTGCAACGTCGACGGGTTCGCCTACCGGCTCAAGGAAGACGCCTGGACCTGGAAGGACTCGGTCCGCTACACCTCGTCCTGCAACACCATCGGCGGCACCTCCGGCTCCCCGGTGATCGACACGACCACCGGCAAGGTCGTCGCCGTCAACAACACGGGGAACGAGAGCGGCGGCACCTGCACCCTGAACAACCCCTGCGAGGTCGACCAGAACGGCGCCGTCACGGTCCGCCAGGGCATCAACTACGCCCAGCAGACCTACATCATCGTCCCGTGCGTCGGCCCCGGAAACGTGATCGACCTCAACCGCGCGGGCTGCACGCTGCCGAAGCCGTAACCCCCACGCGCCTTCCGTGCGGCCGGGACTCCGGAGACGGGTCCCGGCCGCTTCTCCGTGCCCGGAACCGGCCCGGGAGAGCCGTCGGCCCGGGAACGGCCGATCGGGGCGCGCTCCGAAACGGTCTCAGTCCGTGGACCCCGGGTGAAACGAATCGGCCAACGGGCGCTCGGGGGACGGCATCTCGCGCGGTCGCGGGATGACCGTGCAGTGGCGGGAGATAGTTGACGGGGGCATGGCGAAGAGCCGGGGCGGTGGCGGGTTCCCCGCCACTCCCTCGCCGCCCCTTCCGCCGTGCTCCGCCCCGTCCCCCTCCCCGTTCCGCTTCCCGTCCGGATCCGTCCGCGCCCCGTCCGGCTCCTCCAGACCGCCGAGCACGCTGCCGAGCCGGTCCAGGACCTCCCGCGCCGCCGCGATCAGCCCGCCGAGGTTCCCCCGGCCCCCCGGCGCGGGCCCCGCGGCGGACGGGACCGCCGGCGAGCCCGACGCCAGCAGCCGGTTGCGCACGAGGACCCGGTGGACGGTGGAACGCGAGGGCGGGGCGGTCACGCCGAGGTCCTCAAGGGCGGCGCACAGGCGCCCCGCGCCCCAGTCGGGATGCCGTTCCCGCAGCGAGCAGATCAGCGCCTCCACGGAGGGGTCGATCCGCGCGGGGCTCCGATGGGGACGCCGTGACCGGTCCCGCAGACCGCCCTCGCCGTGGGCTGCGTAGCGCTGCCGCCAGACGTACAGCGTCTGGCGCGAGACGCCGTGCCGCCGGGCGACCTCGCCGACCGGCCGCCCGGCGAGCACCTCCCGTACGGCCCGGTGGCGCTCTGCCGCACTCGCGTGACGGATCACCGTTATCCCCTCCTCCTGCCGCCCCCCGGGCACCTCGTGCCCACTCCGGTATAGACCTCGCCACGTTTCAGCGATGTCTCCGCCGAGCCCCGCCGGACGTCAGGAATGTCGTGGAACTCCTGACACGAATGCACCGAAGAATGGACGCGAACAGCCCCGTACCACAATTGGACAGCCCTTCAGACGGCGTTGACACCACTCCTCGGCGCTGACGAGGATCTACCCCGCTCCGCACAGAAGTACGGAGTTCCTGAAGCACCTGGAAGCAACGGGAGAGAACATGGAAGAGCGCAATTCGCTGCGGCCCGAGGAAATCGAGGTCTCGCAGTCCCCGATCGCGACGCCCGATTTCGTGATCTCGGACAACGACCCGACCGACCCGGTCATCGTCATCGCCGACAACGACCCGTCGGACCCGGTGATCTGACCGCATGGCCGTGACCCACGGCGGGTGGAAGGCTGCGCCCCTGGCGGCGCAGCCTTCGCTCGGCCTCGGCAGCCTTCTGTCCCCCGTCACCCCAGCCGAGTTCAAGAACACGTACTGGGAACGAAAACCGCTCGTCGTCCACCGGGAGAACCCGGACCACTATGCGGCCTCGCTCAGTTTTCACGATGTCGACCACATTCTCTCCACCTCCAGTGTGCGTTCCTCGGAGCTGAAGGTCGTCGTGAACGGGCAGGAGATTCCGCTCGTGGAAATGGCGGCCTCGGGGCCGGGCGGACCGAGCAATGGCCTCGAAGTCCTCTACGACCTCTACCGGCGCGGCTCGACCGTCGTCTTCAAGTTCCTGCACGAACGCTGGGAACCGCTCGGCCGACTCTGCCGCACACTGTCCGGCGAGTTCAGCGCCGGATTCCAGGCGAACGCCTATCTCACCCCGGCCGGAGCCCAGGGACTCACCAGTCACTACGACACCCACGACGTCTTCGTGCTCCAGGTGTGGGGGTCGAAGCACTGGCGGCTCTACGAGTCCCCCGACACCCTGCCGCTCGCGAACCAGCCGTACCGCAGACCCAAGGAAGGCCCCGGCGCACCGGTCCGCGAGTTCGACCTGCGGCCCGGCGATCTGATGTACATGCCGCGCGGCACCGTGCACGACGCCACCTCCAACGACGAGGCCTCGCTGCACATCACGCTCGGCGTCCTGCCGGTGCTCTGGTCGACCGTACTGAAGGACGCCCTGGACCGGGCGATCGCGGACGACCCGCGCTACCGGGGCGCGCTGCCGCCCGGCTTCGCGCTCGACCCGGAGCTGCGGACCGAGGCCGCCGCCACCCTGGCGGAACTCCTCGCCTCCGTGGCCGCCACCGCGAACCCGGCGGACCTGGTCGAACGGGCCGCGAGCCGCGCCCTGGTCGGCCGCCGCCCGGTCCTGGACGGGCACCTGCTCGACCTGGAGGCGCTGCGCACCCTCGGCCCCGACACCCGGATCCGGCGCCGCTCCGAGCTGCTGTGGTCGCTCACCCCGCAGGACTCCGGGCTCCACCTGGAGTTCCACGGCAAGGTGGTGCGGCTGCCCGCCCGGATCGAGACGGAGCTGCGGTACGTGCTCGATGCCCGGGGCCCGTTCACGGCGCGGGACGTGACCGGCCGGCTCGACGTCGAGGGCCGACTCGTCCTGGTCCGCAGACTGCTCCAGGAAGGACTGCTCACCCTCGCGTGAGCGGCCCTCGGCCGCATCGAGGGCCGGGCGGCGAGCCGGTCCGCAGACCGTGCCGGGAGGCGACCTGCGGGCCGTGCCGTGCCCGGGAAGTTCCGCCCGCTCCACGGCGTTACTCCCCGGGCACGGCCTCACGGTCGGAACCGCGGTCCGCCCCGTGGCCGGTCCCGCGCTCGGTCCCGCGCTCGGTCCCGCCCTCGGTTCCGGCCGTCTCCTCGTACCGGCCGCCCAGGTGTTCCGCGAGGAAGCGTTCGGCGGCCGCGTAGAACGCCATTCGGTTGCGGGGCCGGACGAATCCGTGCCCCTCGTCGGGAAAGAGCAGGTACTCATGGGGAACGCCGCTCCGGCGCAGCGCGGACACCAACTGCTCCGACTCCTCGCGCCGCACCCGGGGATCCCGCGCCCCCTGCCCGACGAGCAGCGGGATGCGGATCCGGTCGGCGGCGAAGAGCGGCGAACGGGCCCGCAGGAACTCCGGCTCCGCCTCCGGCGAGCCGACCCTGCGGCGCAGCATCGCCGCCATCGGCCCCCACGTCGCGGGCACCGACTCGATGAAGGTGAGCAGCGAGGACGGCGCGGCCACGGCGACCGCGCAGCGGTAGGCGTCGGGAGTGAAAGCGGCCCCGGCCAGCGCCGCGTACCCGCCGTACGAGCCGCCGTAGACGGCGACCCGGCCGGGATCGGTGTGGCCCAGGGCGACACAGTGGCGTACGGCGTCCTGGAGGTCGTCCTGCATCCGGCCGCCCCACTCGCGGTCCCCGGCCCGGGTGAACTCCTTGCCGTAGCCGGTCGAGCCCCGGAAGTTGACCTGGAGGCAGAGATAGCCCCGGTTCGCCAGCCACTGCGCCTCGGCGCGGAAGCCCCACTGGTCGCGGGTCCACGGGCCGCCGTGGACACAGAGCACGGTCGGCAGCCGGTCCCGCCCGGCGCCCGGCGGGAAGGTGAGATAACCGTGCACCGCGAGCCCGTCGCGGGCCGTGAAGCGGAAGGGCTCGACCCGGGCGAGCCGCTGCCCTTCGAGGGCGGGAAGATGACTGAACAGGTACTCGGCGCGGGCGGGTTCGCCGTCCCCGGCCCGGTGCAGGACGCGGTAGCCGGCGGGCGCGTCGTCGGTGTTGTGCTGGACCAGCCAGTGCCGGTCCGCGCGGTCGCGCCCGAGGACGGTGAGGTCGCCGGGGGCCTCGGCCCGCAGCGCGGCGAAATCGGCTTCGAGCTCCGGGTCCAGCACCTCCAGGTCGTTGCGGGCCCGTCGGACGAGCACGAACTGCGCCTCGCCCGTACGGGGATGCACCCCGACCCCGTCGACGTCGTGGACGGGGTCCGCGTACAGCACCTTCCGCTCACCGGTCACGGCGTCGACGCGCAGCAGCCGGGCGGTGTCCGCGCCCTCGGAGGAGAGCAGCAGCAGGTGCCGGCCGTCACCGGTGAAGCCGAAGGGGCGCAGCGCGGGCGCGTCCTCCGGCTCCGCGCGGAGCAGTTCGCGCCAGGGGGCGCCTTCCACGTCCCGGACGAGCAGACTCGTCGAACCGTCCGGATGCGGGCGCAGCGCACCCCGCACCCGCAGATCGCCGTCGGCCACCCAGCGGCTGAACCCCTCGTCCCGGGCGGCGAGTTCGATCGAGCCGGTCTCCGGGTCGAGCCGGTAGGCGTCGTGCACGGCCGGGTCGCGCAGATTGAGCCCGACGAGCAGCCGGTCGGGCCGACGCGGGTCGAGCGACACGATCCGCGCCTGCACGCCCTCGTACGGGGTGAGGTCGCGCGCCGGAGGGCCGTCCGGGTCCGGCGACACGGCGTACAGATGCGTGTTCTCGTCGCCGTCACGGTCCTGGACGTAGAGGATGTGCCGCCCGTCGGCGGACCAGGCGAAGGCGCGCACCCCCCGCCCGGCATCGGCGGTGACCGGCCGGAAGTCCCGCTCGCGCCAGGGCCCGGCGTGCACGTTGAGCACCCCGGAGGCGGCGGGCGCGAGGAAGGCGAGCCGCTCGCCGTCGGGCGAGAGCGCCGGGCTCATGCGGTGCGGGTTGCCGAAGAGCACCGAGCGCGGGATGAGGGGCGGCATCGCGGACGTCGGGGGAGTGCCGTGCGTCGCGGTCATCGCGGATCACGTCCTGTCGTCGGGAAGCGGCGGGGAAACGGGGGCGGCGGAGACGCCGGGTACGGAGGGTCCGCCAGGGGCATCTGGTGCGGCGGGGACGCCGGGTGCGGCGGGGACGCCGGAGGCACCACGTACGGCGGACGCACCGGAGACACCGCGCACATCACGCACACCGCGCACACCGCGTACATCGGGCGCGTCGCGGACGTCGGAGACAACGAGCGAGAGGGGTGCCGCTGATGCGGCAGATGGTGTTCGCCTCCAGGGAGGCGGCGAGCAGCGGCGGCAGCGGACTGACCGGGCCCGTGGACTTCCCCGAGCCGGAGGACGAGCGGCCCCGCGGACGCCGGGGTCCGGTGGCCGGGGCGCGTGCGGCGGCGCTCGCCACCGCCCGTACGGTCTCCGGTCTCGGTCGGGTGCTCGCCCTCGTCTGGGGTACGAGCCGGAGGCTGACGGTGGCGCTCGCGCTCTCCACGGTGTTCGTCGGTCTGGTCCCTGCGGCGGTGGCGATGACGGCGCGGCTGCTCGTGGACACGGTGGTCAAGGGCGCCGCGCTGCACACCGGCGGACGCCCCGACCGGATCGGACTCGCCCTGGACCTGCCGGGGTTCACCTGGCATCCGCCGGTCACCACGACGCTCGCCGCCCTGGTCCTGCTCGCCGCCGTGCAGTGCGGGGTGTTCGCGCTCGGCGCGCTCGCGACCGCCGTCCGGAGCATCGCGCAGCAACTGCTCCAGGAACGCACCACACAGCATGTGCAGACGCAGGTCATGGAGCACGCGGGAGGGCTGCCGCTCTCCTTCTTCGAGGACTCCGCCTCCTACGACCTGCTCCGGCAGGCGCAGCAGGAGGCCTCGACCCGGCCGGTGATGATGATCGGCGGCGCGTTCACGCTGCTCCAGCACACGGTGACCTTCGCGAGCATGGTGGGGCTGCTCTTCGGGCTCGGTCCGCTGGTCGCCCTCGTGGCGCTGCTCGCCCCGGTGCCCGCCTTCGTCGCCGACGCCCGCTACGGCATGCGCGGCTTCCAGGTGGCACTGTGGTCCTCGCCGATCCGACGCCGGATGGAGTACCTGTCGCGACTCGTGTCCACCGACACGTACGCCAAGGAGGTCAAGGTCCTCGGGCTCGCGCCGTTCCTCACCGCGCGCTTCCGGCTGCTCGGCGCCGCCGCGTACCGGAAGCTGCGCGGAGTGGTGACGGCCCGTCATCTCGTCGGCAATGCCTGGTCGTTGCTGACCACCGTCGCCGGATCGCTGACCTATCTCTACGTGGCGGTGCAGGCCGTACGCGGTCGGCTCAGTCTGGGCGACCTCATCCTCTACACCTCGGCGGCCACCGCCGTGACCGCCGCCGTCCAAGGCATGTTCGGCGGCGCCTCCGGAATGTACGAGCACCACCTCTACCTGCGCAAACTGTACGAACTGCTTGCCGTCCCGACCGCCTCCCCGGGCGGTCTCGCGCTGACCGGCCCGGTACGCGGCCATGTGGTCCTCGAACACGTGACCTTCCGCTACCCGGGTGCCGACCGGCCTGCCCTCGACGATGTCAGCCTGGAGATCCCGGCCGGAGCGACGCTCGCGGTGGTGGGACGCAACGGGGCCGGGAAATCCACCCTGATCAAACTGCTCTGCCGACTGTACGAGCCCGAGTCCGGCCGCATCCTCCTCGACGGCACCGACATCCGCGAGCTGGACCCGGAGGCGCTGCGCGGCCAGGTGGCGGCGATGTTCCAGGACTTCGTCACGTACCAGGCGACGGTCGCGGAGAACATCGGGCTCGGCGACCTGCCCGGACTTGAGGACCGCGAACGGGTCGAGGCGGCGGCGGACAGCGCCGGGGCCACCGGTCTCGTGGAGCGGCTGCCGCAGGGATACGCGACGGCGCTCGGCAAGTGGTTCGACACGGGCGTGGAACTGTCCGGCGGAGAATGGCAGAAGGTCGCTCTGGCGCGGGCGTTCATGCGGGAGGGCGGACTGCTCGTCCTCGACGAGCCGACGTCGGCGCTCGACGCGGAGGCGGAGCACGAGCTGTTCACCCGGCTGCGCGAACTGGCGGCGGGCCGCACCACGGTCTACGTCTCGCACCGCTTCTCCACCGTACGGCGCGCGGACCTGATCGTCCTGATCGAGGACGGACGGCTCGCCGAACGCGGCACGCACGAGGAACTGATGCGGCTCGGCGGCTCGTACGCCCGCCTCTTCGCCCTCCAGGCGGAGGCCTACCGCGACGCGCCCGCCGTCGCCCAGGTGCTGCCGGGACCCGGCGGGGCGAAGGCGGCGGCGATCGCGGCGGCCCTGGCGGCGAAGGGCAAACCGGCGCCGTGAAGAACCGGCCTGCCGGAGCCCGCGTCGGGAGAGCCCATTCCCCGGGAGTCCCGCCCTCGGGAGTCCCGTCCATGGGAGCCCCGTGCCAGGGGTTCCGCCCCGCGCGCCGCTCACGACGGCACCTCGATCCGTACCCACAGACCACCGTCCGGTGGGGCGGTCAGGGTCACGGTGCCGCCGTGCGCCTGGGCGATGGAGCGGACGATCGACAGGCCGAGCCCGGCGCCGTCGCCGCTGCGCGAGAGGCGCCGGAAGGGTTCGAGCAGGCCGTCGGTCTCCTCGGGCGGCACGGGCGCCCCGGTGTTGCGGACGACGAGCACGCCCCCGCCGCGCCCGCCCGGCGGCCCGGCGACCGCGACCTCGATCACCCCGTCGGGCACGTTGTAACGGGCCGCGTTCTGCACGAGGTTGACGACGAGCTGATGCAGCAGAACGGGGTCGCCGCGCACCGGGGCGGGCCGCAGGTCGAGGTCGAGCCGCAGCCCGGCGGCGTGGATCGCGGGCCGGTTCTGGCCGACGGCCTCGGCGGCGATCCGGGCCAGGTCGACCGGTTCGCGCCGGTCGAGCCCCCGGTCGCTGGTGGCGAGGGTGAGCAGCCCTTGGATGAGCCGCTCGCTGCGCCGGTTGGTGGCGAGCAGCTCCTCCTGGATCCTGGGCAGGTCCTCGGGCCTGGCCCGGCCGAGCCGGATCTGGATGGCGGCCCGCTGCACGGCGAGCGGGGTGCGCAGCTCGTGGGAGGCGTTGGCGACGAAGCGGCGCTGTGCCTCGAAGGCCGCGTGCAGCCGGTCGAGGAGGGCGTCGAAGGTGTCGGCCAGGTTCTTCAGCTCGTCCTCGGGCCCGGTGAGGCCGATCCGCTCGTGCAGGTTCGCGGCGGACAGGCGCTGGGCGGTGGCGGCGATGGTGTGCAGGGGCCGCAGGGCGCGCCCTGCGACCAGCCAGCCGAGGGCGACGGAGGCGACCAGCATGACGAGCAGCGCGAGCAGCGACATGAGCAGCAGCTGATCGAGGGCGTCGGCGCGGAGCCGGTCGGCGAGCGCGGCGACCTGGGACTTCGTCAGCGTGGGCGGGTTGCCCGTGTACGGCGCGTCCTTGGGGAGGACGAGGACGGTGGTGCCGGTCAGCCGCTCGCGGAAGAGCACGTAGGTGAGGCCGAGGAGCAGCAGCCCGGTGACGGAGAAGAGCCCGCTGTAGAGGGCGGTGAGCCGCAGCCGTAACGAACTCTGCCCCCGCCGGAGGAACCCACGAAGAAACCCCCGGAGGAACCCCCGGAGGAACCCCCGGAGGAACCCCCGGAAGGACCTCTGGGGGATCGACCGTGAGGTTCGGCGGGTCCGAGGGGCCTGTGAGTCCCCGGTGGCCCGCGGGGAGGTCGGAGTCGACGAGTCCACGTGTGCCCCTCAGATGCGGTAGCCGCTGCCGGGCAGGGTCTCGATGAGCTGTGGCTCGCCGAGTTTGGCCCGCAGCTTGCTCATGGTGATCCGTACGGCACTGGTGAAGGGGTCGGCGTTCTCGTCCCAGGCCCGTTCGAGAAGCTCCTCGGTGGAGACGACGGCGCCCTCGGCGGACAGGAGCACTTCGAGGACGGCGAACTCCTTCGGGGACAGGCGCAGAAAGCGGCCCTCGCGGAAGGCCTGGCGGCGCGGCATGTCGAGGATGATCCCGGCGCGTTCGAGGACCGGCGGCAGCGCCCGGGTGGCACGCCGGGCCAAGGCCTGGACGCGCGCCACGAGTTCGGGATACTCGAAGGGCTTGGCCAGATAGTCGTCGGCGCCGAGCGCGAGCCCGGCGACCAGATCGGTGGTCTGCCCGGCGGCCGTCAGCATGAGGATGCGGGTACGCGCCTCGGAGGCGACGACCCGACGGCACACCTCGTCGCCGTGCACCTCGGGCAGGTCCCGGTCGAGGACGAGCACGTCGTAGTCGTTGACCGTGAGCCGTTCGAGGGCCGCGTCGCCGTCGAGGGCCACGTCGACGGCCATGCCGTGGGCGCGTAACCCCTCCGCGACCAGTTCGGCGAGCATCTCCTCGTCCTCGGCCACCAGTACCCGCATCTGCGTCACGTCCTTTCGTCCCGCCGCGGCTCTCCGTGATACCCGGCGTGATGTTTCGCCAAGGTATGCGGGTCCGGAGACGGCCCGGCAACCCCGCCCTCGGTAGATCTGTCACCACGGAAAACGGTCCGAGGAGAGGAGCGAGCATGGCGGGCGCGACGAGGACGAGGGGCGGCACGGGCGCGATGGACACGGCGCGAGGACAAGGCGCACGACAGGGGTACGGCCACGGGCGAAGGAGGGGTGGCCTCCGTGTGCGCGGCGCGATCGCGGCGGCGGCGCTCACCCTGCTCGCCACGGCCTGCGCGGGCGGCGGATCGGACGAGCCGGGCGTGGCGAGCAAGGGCGGCGGCCCGACCGCCTCCCCGGGCTCCGCTTCCGCGTCGCCGAGCGGCACCCGGCAGGACCAGCTGGTGGCCTTCGCCCGCTGCATGCGGGAGAAGGGCGTCGACATCGCCGACCCGGCGCCGGGCGACGAGAACGTCCAGCTGCCGCCGGGCACCAAGGGCGACGCCCGCACCCAGGAGGCCCTGGCGGGCTGCCAGGGGCTGCTCGGCGCGGGCGGCAAGGAGAACACCGACGCCTCGGCGCAGGACAAGGCCGTCCGGCTGGCCCGCTGCCTGCGGGAGAAGGGACTCGACGTCGCCGACCCGGAGCCCGGCAAGCCGCTCCAGCTCAGCGGCGCGGGCAGCGACCCGAAGGCGCGGACGGCGATCACCGAGTGCAGGGCGTCGGTGCGATGACGGACCAGGACACGGCGGTGGCGCCCCGGACCGAGGAGGACCCGGAGCCCGGGTCCCCGCGCTCCCGGGGCCGCCGGGGGCTGCTCCTCGCCGCCGCCGTGGTGGTGCTGGGCGCGGTCGTGGCCGGGGGAGTGGTCCTTGTGCAGCGGGGTGACGGGCCGGACGCCCCGGCCGCGGGACCGCGCACCGGCACGGCGCCGGTGGTGCGCACCGATCTGGTGCAGAGCGAGCGGATCGACGGCACCCTCGGCTACGCGGGCGACTACCAGGTGAGCGCGCCGCACGGCGGCGGCATCGTGACCTGGCTGCCGGACGTGGGGGCGACGGTCGCGCGCGGCCAGCGCGCGTACGCGGTCGACGGCGTCCGCGTCCCGCTCTTCTACGGTTCGACACCGCTCTACCGCACCCTGGAGGAAGGCGTCGACGACGGCCCGGACGTACGGGTCGTGAAGCGGAACCTCAAGGCGCTCGGCTACGGCCCCCAGCTGGCCGACGACGAGGTCTTCACCTCCGGCACGGCCGAGGCGGTACGGGACTGGCAGGAGGACCAGGGCAGGGAGCGGACCGGCGAGGTGGCGCCCGGGGACCTTCTCGTGGAGCCGGGCGCGGTCCGGGTCACCGAGGTCCCCGGCATCATCGGCGCCCCGGCGGAAGGCCCGCTGCTCCGCCTGTCCGGGACCCGCCGGGTGGTGACCGTGGACATGCCGGTGGCCCGCCAGCAGCTCGCACGCGGCGGCGCCCCCGTCACCGTACGGCTGCCCGGTGGGAAGAGCACGCGGGGGAAGGTGTCACGGGTGGGCACGGTGGCCCGCGCTTCCGAGCAGGGCGGTGCGAACCGGCCCGGGGCGACCGGCGGCGGGGCGGGCGGGGCGGACGCCACGGTGCCGGTCGAGGTGACCCTGTCGAAACCCGGGGACGTCGGCACCCTCGACGGCGCCCCGGTCCAGGTCGACTTCACCAGCGAGCGCCGCGACGACGTGCTCGCGGTGCCCGTCCCGGCGCTCCTCGCGCTCGCCGAGGGCGGCTACGCGGTGGAGACCCCGGACGGCCGGCTGCTCCCGGTGACCCTGGGCGTCTTCGCCCAGGGCCGGGTGGAGGTCTCGGGCGCGGGGCTCCGCGAGGGCCTGAAGGTGGAGGTCCCGCTGGCATGAGCGAACCCGTGATCACCTTGGAAGGGGTCTCCAAGACCTATCCGGGCGGTGTCCGCGCGCTGCGGGACGCCGACCTGACCGTACAGGAGGGCGAACTCCTCGCGGTGGTGGGCCGTTCGGGCTCGGGGAAGTCGACGATGCTGCATCTGATGGGCACCCTCGACCGCCCCAGCACCGGCCGGGTGCTGCTGCGCGGCCATGACGTGGCCGAGCTGAACGACCGTCAGATATCGGCGGTACGGGCACACTGGATCGGCTTCGTCTTCCAGCAGTTCTTCCTGTCGCCCGGCCGTACGGCCGTCGAGAACGTCGCCGAGGGCCTGCTCTACCACGGCATCGCGGCCCGTAGGCGAGAGAAGCTCGCGGAGGCGGCGCTGCGTCAGGTGGGCCTGGGGCACCGGCTGCACCACCGGCCGCACGAGATGTCGGGCGGCGAGCGGCAGCGGACGGCGATCGCGCGGGCGGTCGCCATCCGGCCTTCGGTGATCCTCGCCGACGAGCCGACCGGCAACCTCGACTCGGCGGCGGGCGCGGGCGTGCTCGAACTGTTGCACGAGCTGCATGCGCGGGGCACGACGATCGTGGTCATCACCCACGATCCCGGTCTCGCCGCCCGGCTGCCGCGCCGGGTGGAGGTCCTGGACGGGCGGATCCGCACGGACACGGCGCTCGGGGCGGCGGGATGAGCCCCCGCGTGCAGGCCGGTCCCCGCACCGGCACCCCGCTGCCCAGGCCCGCCCGCCTCCCGGTCGCCGACGTCCTGCGCGTCGGTCTGGTGGGGATGCGGTCCCGGCCCACCCGGGCCGTGCTCTCCGCGCTCGGCATCGCGATCGGGATCGCCGCGATGGTCGCCGTCCTCGGCATCAGCAACGCGGGCCAGACCGAGCTGATGAACCGGATCAGCAGACTCGGTACGAACCTCCTGACCGTGTCGCCCGGCCGTGACCTGTTCGGCGAGGAGGCCAGGCTGCCGAAGGACGCGGTGGAGATGGTCGGCCGGATCGGACCGGTCCGCTCGGTCACCGCGACCGGCGCGCTGACCGGGGTGACCGTACGCCGCACCGACCGCATCGACCCGCTCGCGGGCGGCGGCATCGGGGTGGCGGCGGCCCGCACCGACCTGCTCGGCACGGTCGGCGGGACCGTCCGCGACGGCGAGTTCCTGAACGGCGCGACCGGCCGCTATCCGGCGGTCGTCCTCGGCGCGGTGGCGGCGCGGCGCCTCGGCATCGAACAGATCGACCGGCAGGTCTATCTGGGCGAGCGGTGGTTCACCGTCGTCGGCATCCTCGACCCGGTCGCGCTCGCCCCCGAGATCGACCGCTCGGCGCTCATCGGCTGGGAGGCGGCGCGCGAGCTGTTCGGCTTCGAGGGACATCCGACGACGGTGTACGAACGGTCCCCCGACGAGTCGGTGGAAGCGGTCCGCGCGGTCCTCGCGGCCACCGCCAACCCGGAGAACCCGCAGGACGTCCGGGTCAGCCGCCCCTCCGACGCGCTGGAGGCGCAGTTGGCCGCGAAGTCGGCGTTCACCTCGCTCTTCCTCGGACTCGGCGCGGTGGCACTGCTCGTCGGCGGGGTCGGCGTGGCCAACACCATGGTGATCTCCGTCCTGGAGCGCCGCCCCGAGATCGGTCTGCGCCGCTCGCTCGGCGCGGGCCGGGGGCAGATCCGGCTCCAGTTCCTCGCCGAGTCGGTGGCCCTCTCGGGCGCGGGCGGCACGGCCGGAGTCCTGCTCGGCGCCCTGGTCACGGCGGCCTGGTCGGTCTCGCAGGACTGGCCGGTGGTGCTGCCGGTGGACATCCTGCTCGCGGGCGTGGCCGCCGCCGCGCTGATCGGCACGGCGGCCGGCCTCTACCCGGCGGGCCGGGCGGCCCGGCTGACCCCGACGGAGGCCCTGGGCGCGGTCTGACCCCGCCACCCGAGACTCCGCCACCCGAGACCCCGGCCCCGTCGATCGAGCGGAACGATCGGCGGGGCCGGTCCGATCCACCGGGCGCGTTCCCTTGCCAGGCAGGATCCGGCAGAGACGGCCTAGCGGCCCAGCTTCCCCGGCCACCAGGCCCGGGGGCCGATGTCGATCATCAGCGCGGGGACCAGCAGGGAACGGACCACCAGGGTGTCGAGGAGCACCCCGAAGGCCACGATGAACGCGACCTGCACCAGGAACGCCAGCGGGATCACCATCAGGGCGGCGAAGGTCGCGGCGAGCACCACGCCCGCCGAGGTGATCACACCGCCGGTGGTGGTGAGGCCGCGCAGCACCCCCTGCCGGTTGCCGAGGACGAGGGCCTCCTCCCGGACCCGGGACATCAGGAAGATGTTGTAGTCGACGCCGAGCGCCACCAGGAACACGAAGCCGTACAACGGGACCGACGCGTCCGTGCCGCTGAAGCCGAGGACGTGCTCGAAGACGAGCGCCGAGACCCCCAGGGTGGCGAGGAAGTTGAGCGCCACCGTCGCGACGAGCAGCACGGGCACGAGCAGGGAACGCAGCAGCAGCATCAGGATGAGAAGGATGACGGCGAGCACCACGGGCACGATGACCGTCCGGTCCCGGGCGGCGGTGTGCTGGGTGTCGTACTGCTGCGCGGTGTAGCCGCCGACCAGCGCGTCCGCGCCGGGCACCGCGTGCACCCGGGCGCGCAGCCGCGCGACGGTCTCCTTGGCCGCCTCGCTGTCGGCCGCGTCCGCCAGGGTCGCGTCGACGCGCACCCGCCCGTCGACGACCAGGGGTTCTCCCGTACCGGCCCGGCCGGACGCCGGGACCGCCCCGGCGGACGCCACTCCCTCGGTGCCGCGCGCGGCGGCCGTCACCTCGGCGACGCGGTCGGCGGCGGCGATGATCACGGCCGGATTGCCCGAGCCGCCGGGGAAGTGCTCGCCGAGCGTCCGCTGGGCGGCGACCGAGGGGGCGTCGTTGACGAAGGTCTCGTCGAGCGGTACGCCCCGGGCGGAGAGGGAGGGGGCGAAGGCGGCGAGGGCGGCCAGCGCCAGGGCGGTCACCACCCAGGTCCGGCGCGGCCGGCCGCTCACCGTCGCGGCCACCCGGCGCCAGACGCCCCTGCCCTCCGCCGACTCCTCGGGGGCCTGCGGCCGGGACGGCCAGTACGCGCGCCTGCCGAGGAGGGCCAGCGCGGCGGGCAGGAAGGTGAGGGCGGAGAGCGCCGCGCAGACGATGCCGATGGCGCCGACCGGCCCGAGGGCCCGGTTGTTGGTGAGGTCGCTCGCGAGCAGGGCGAGCAGACCGAGCGCCACGGTGGCGGCGCTCGCGGTGATCGCGCCGAAGGAGCGCCGTACGGCGGCCGTCGCGGCGGCGGTACGGTCCCCGCGCACGGCGAGTTCCTCGCGGAAGCGGGCGGCGAGCAGCAGGGCGTAGTCGGTGGCGGCGCCGATGACGAGGATCGAGAGGATGCCCTGCACCTGCCCGTCGACCCGGACCACGTCACGGTCCGCGAGGGCGTAGACCACGGCGCAGGCCAGTCCCAGGGCGAGGACGGAGCCGAAGATGATCAGGAGCGGCAGCAGGACGCTCCGGTAGACGAGCAGCAGGATCAGCAGCACGGAGCCGAGCGCCACGCCGAGCAGGATGCCGTCGATCCCGGCGAACGCGGCGGACAGATCGGCCCGGCTCGCGGCGGGACCGGCGATCCGCGCCGTGCTGTCCGGCACGCTCCGCGCCGCGTCGAGCACCTCGTCCAGGACGGGTGTCAGGCCCTTGCCCAGATCGGGCTGGAGCTGGACCACCGCCTGGAGGGCCCGGCCGTCCTCGGAGAGCAGGGCGGGGGAGGGGCGGCCCACGATCCCCTCCCGGCCCGCGAGCGCGCCGACCGCCTCGGTGGCGGCCTGACGCCGGATCGGGGTGAACGGCCCCCCGTCGGTCGTCCAGACCACGATGGCGGGCAACGTCTCCGACTGGTCGAACGCCTTGCGGGCGTCCAGCACCCGGGTCGACTCGGCGCTCCCGGGCAGGAAAGCGGCCTGGTCGTTGGTGGCCACCTCGCCCAGCCTTCCCGCGTAGGGGCCGAGCGTCCCGCCCACCCCCAGCCAGACGAGCAGCAGGACGAACGGTACGAGCCACCGGGCCCGGCGTGGTGCGGTGCGCATGGGCATCCCCTGGAGCGGACGAAGTGTGTCGGTCATCAAGTATCTTGATCGTCGAGAGATATTAGGATAGGCGGCATGAGAGGTTCCGGTGCCCCCACCCCCACCACCCCTTCGGACGACCCGACGGGCTTGCAGACCTTCGCCGTCCTGCTGCGCCGGATGAACGCCGAGTTCAACCGCATCACCCACGAGTTCGCCCAGGACCAAGGCCTGCACCCCACCGACGTCCAGGCCCTGATCGCCATCCTGGACGCCGACTCCGGCACCGACGCGGCGGAGGGCCCGATGACACCGGGCCGCCTGCGCGGCCACCTCGACCTGACCTCCGGCGCGATGACCGCCTGCCTCGACCGGCTGGAACGGGCCGGACACATCCGCCGCGCCCGCGCCGCCGACGACCGGCGCGTGGTCCACCTGCACTACGCGGACGCGGCCAAGGACGTGGCCAGGGACTACTTCCGGCCCCTGGCGCAAGGCACCGACACCGCCCGAAGCCGCTTCACCCCCGAGGAACTGGCCGTCGTCGTCCGCTTCCTCACCGAGATGAACGGGGAGTTGGCGGGGCTTCGCCGGGACAAGGGGCACTGAGGCGCGGCGCCCCGGACGGCCACCGGAGGGCCTTCGCCCTCGCGGGGCCGTCCGCCGAGCGAGCCCTCGCCACGGGCCGGCCGCCGCGAGCACTCGCCGGGCCCGCCGCCGCAGGCCCTCGTCCCTGCCGCTTCCCGCCCGCGCGCCCGCCCTTCGCGTGGGGCCCCGTCAAGCCGCTGACGGGCCGTCGCGGGGCCCGGTCCGCACGCCTGTGCGGGGTCCGCCACCGGTTCGTACGCCCCCGCTCGTGACCGCGCGCGTACCCCGCCCCGTACCCACTGTCAGCACCGGCGTCCATACTGGGGAGGCCGGGGAAGGCACAGGAAATCGACGGGGGCGACAGCACGTGACGGGGGAGACCAGAGTCATTCAGGGCCGGTACCGCCTGCACGAGGTGATCGGCCGCGGGGGCATGGGCGAGGTGTGGCGCGCCACCGACGAGGCGCTGGGGCGGGGCGTCGCCGTGAAGTGCCTCAAGCCGCTCGGGCCGCAGCAGGACCCGCAGATCCTCACCGTGGTCCGCGAGCGGTTCCGGCGCGAGGCCCGGGTGGCGGCCGCGCTCCAGCACCGGGGCATCACCGTGGTGCACGACTTCGGCGAGTACGACGGGGTGCTCTTCCTCGTCATGGAACTCCTCGAAGGGCGCAATCTCAGCCAGCTCCTCGCCGCCAACGAACAGGAGCCGCTGCCCGTCCAGGACCTCGTCGAGATCGCCGACCAGGTCGCCGACGCCCTCGCCTACACCCATGGCCACGGGATCGTGCACCGGGACCTGAAGCCCGCGAACATCATGCGGCTGCGCGACGGCACGGTGAAGATCTGCGACTTCGGCATAGCGCGCCTCGGCGCCGACATGGGCTTCACCTCCAAGCTCACCGGCACGGGCATCGCCATGGGCACCCCCCACTACATGTCGCCCGAGCAGATCGGCGGCGGCGAGGTCGACCACCGCTCCGACCTCTACTCGCTCGGCTGTGTGCTGTACGAGCTGGCCACCGGCGTGCCACCGTTCGACCTGGGAGACTCCTGGGCCATCCTCATCGGCCACCGGGACACGGTGCCGAGCCCGCCGCGCACCCACCGCGCAGAGCTGCCCGACTACTTCGACCGCATCGTCGTCGACCTGCTCGCCAAGGTGCCCGAGGAACGTCCGGCCGACGCGGGGGACCTGCGCCGCCGCATCGTGTCGGGCCGCGTCCCGCCCGCCCCCTTCGCCCACAGCGGCGTCCGGAGCCCCGCCCCGACCCTCGCCCACACCGTCGTCCCGGGCCCGGGCCCGGCCCCCGCCCCGCCCGCGTGGATCCTGGGAATGACCGGCGGACCCCGGCCCGCCGGAGCCGCGCCCCGCCCGGCCGCCCACGACCCGGCCGCCGCCGTGCTCACCACGGAGTGGACCCCCGCGCCCCGTCCCGCTCCCGGCCGCACCTCCGGCCGCACCTGGACCTCCGCCAGTGGCCAGACCTGGACCGTGGCCCCCGGCGAGACGGAACGGACCGAACGGACAGAAAGAACCGAACGGATCGATCAGGCCGGACCGGCAGGACGCTTCGAGGAGGCGGAGCGGCTCGACCGGCCGGGCCCGGCCGGTCGGATCCAACAGGCAGGTCAGGCAGGTCAGGCAGGTCAGGAAGGCCGGGCGATCCAGGCGGGCCAGGCGGATCCGGCGGCCCGGACCACACCGGTCCGGCTCCCCGCCGTCCCCTCCGCCGAGCTGGTCGCCGTGCTCGCCGGCCGGTACCGCGCGGGCCTGGGCCTCGGCCGGCTCGGCCGCTGGGACGAGGCCGAAGCCGTGCACCGCTCGGTCGCCGAGGACCGTACGGCCGCCCTCGGCGAGGACCACCCCGACACCCTGGCCAGCCACTACGAGGTCGGCTTCGCCCTCGCCCGGCTCGACCGCCCCGGTGACGCCCTGCGCGTCTTCGACGGGGTCGCCGCCACCCGCGCCCGGGTCCTCGGCGAGGACCACCCCGACACGCTCGCCGCCCGGCAGGAGAGGGCGTACGCGCTCGGCCGCCTCGGCCGCCACCACGAGGCGTACGACGGCTATCTGACGGTGCTCGCCGCCCGCGAGCGCACCGTGGGCCCCGACCACCCCGACACCCTGCGCTGCCGTCACAACCTCGCGTTCACACTCGGCCGCCTCGGCCGTCTGGAGGAGTCGTACCGTACGGCCCACGAGGTCGCGCGGGCCCGCGCCCGAGTGCTCGGCGAGGACCATGCCGACACGCTTCTCACCCGGCACGAGGTCGCCTACGCCCTCGGGCGTCTCGGACGCGGACAGGAGGCGCTCGCCGAGTACCGCGCCCTCGCCGAGGCACGCGCCGCGACCCTCGGCCCCGACCACCCCGACACCCTCGCCGCCCGCTACGAGACCGGCGTCCACCTCGGGCGACTCGGTCTGGCCGCCGAAGCGCTCGACGTCTGCCGCGCCCTCGTCACCGCCCGCACCCGTGCCCAGGGAGCCGACGGACCGGAGACCCTGCGCGCCCGTCACGCCCTCGCCGTCAACCTCGGGCGGCTCGGCCGGTGGGCGGAGGCGCTCGCCGAATCCGAAGCCGTCCACGCCGACCGGGCGCGGATCCTCGGACCCGCCCACCCCGACACCCTGCTGAGCCTCCGTGAGACGGCCGTCGCCCTCGGTCGGCTCGACCGCGAGGAAGAGGCCCTGGAGGCGTACCGGGCCATCGCCGCCGCCCGCACCCGGGTCCTCGGCGCGGCCCATCCCGACACCCTCGCCGCCCTGGGCGACGAGGCCCACTGCCTGGAGCGCCTCGGCCGCCCCGCCGAAGCCGCCGACCTGCATCTGAGAGCGGCCATGCCGGGGCCTGACCGGCGACGCGGGGGAGACGGCCGAAGACGGCCGGGCACCGTCTGAGGAGCGCCCGGAAGCATGCCACGCGGAAGGCCCTCGGCCGACCGGACACGCCGTAAGGAATGTCCGGAAAAGTGCCAACTCGGGGAGTGCGGTCGTGCCGGTCCTCCGGACGTGACCTAGGTCCCTTCTCCGGCCGTCGGGCCCATGTGAGCATGAGCCATGAGCGAACCCGCAGCGCACCCGAGCGCCCCCGGACCGTCCCGTTCCTACGACGCCGTCATCGTCGGCGGTGGCCACAACGGACTGGTCGCCGCCGCCTATCTGGCACGGGCCGGACGGAGCGTCCTCGTCCTCGAACGGCTCGACACCACGGGCGGAGCGGCCGTCTCCACCCGTCCCTTCGCCGGGGTCGACGCCCGCCTCTCCCGGTACTCCTACCTCGTCTCGCTCCTCCCGGAGAAGATCGTGCGCGAGCTGGGGCTGCGCTTCGCCGTGCGGAAACGATCCGTCTCCTCGTACACCCCCCGGGGCGACGGCGGACTCTTCGTGGGCGGCGGACCCGAACGCACCCGTGCCTCCTTCGCCGCGCTCACCGGCTCCGATCGCGAGTACGAGGCATGGCAGGGCTTCTACGCCCGCACCGGCCGGGCCGCCCGCCGGATCTTCCCGAGCCTCACCGAACCCCTGCCCACCCGCGAGGAGTTGCGTACCCGGGTGGACGACGCCGAGACCTGGCGGATGCTCTTCGAGGAACCCCTCGGCCTCGCCGTCGAACGGACCTTCACCGACGACCTCGTGCGCGGGGTGGTGCTCACCGACGGTCTCATCGGCACCTTCGCCGACGCCCACGACCCCGCACTCCCGCAGAACCGCTGCTTCCTCTACCACGTGATCGGCGGCGGCACCGGCGACTGGGACGTGCCCGTCGGTGGCATGGGCGCCCTCACCGACGCCCTCGCCGAAGCGGCCAGGGCCGCCGGAGCACACCTCCGCACCGGCCACGAGGTCACCGGGATCGAGACCGACGGGCGCCGCGCCGAGATCCGCTACCGCACCGCCGACGGCGAGGGCACCGTCGAGGCGGGCCAGGTCCTCGTCAACGCCTCCCCGAGCGATCTCGCCGCCCTCCTCGGCGAGACGCCCCCGCCCGCCCCCGAAGGCGCCCAGCTGAAGGTCAACATGCTGCTGACCCGCCTTCCGAAGCTCCGCGACCGCTCCGTCGACCCGCGCGAGGCGTTCTCGGGCACCTTCCACATCGCCGAGGGATACGGGCAGTTGGCCACCGCCCACGCCGAGGCCGCCTCGGGCCGGCTGCCGTCCGCCCCGCCCTCCGAGATCTACTGCCACTCGCTCACGGACCCGACCATCCTCGGCCCCGAACTGACCGCCACCGGCCATCAGACGCTCACCCTCTTCGGACTGCACGCGCCCGCCCGGCTGTTCGCCGCCGACAACGACGCCGCCCGCGCCGCGCTCCTCGCGGCGACCCTCGAACAGCTCGACGCCCATCTGGACGAGCCGATCACCGACTGCCTCGCCCTCGACGCGGACGGCCGACCCTGCGTCGAGGCGAAGACCCCGCTCGACCTCGAACGCGACCTGCGCCTGCCGGGCGGCCACATCTTCCACCGCGATCTGACCTTCCCCTACGCGGAGGAGGGCGGCGGACGGTGGGGCGTGGAGACCGGGCACGCCAATGTGCTGCTGTGCGGCGCGGGCGCCGTCCGGGGCGGGGGAGTGAGCGGCATCCCCGGCCACAACGCGGCGATGGCCGCCCTCGGCCGGTAGCCGACCCCCCCCGCGAGGGCGCGTCGGCACCGGCGCGCCCTCGGCGTGAAGCTGATCTGCGAGCGCGCTTAAGAAATCCTCGATGGACCGCGAGCCCTTCGTACGGAAGATTTCCGTCCGGGGATCTTGGGCGCCCACCCGCGCCCGCACCCCCACATCACAGGACACGTACGTCGGGAGCCATTGCATTGAAGGCGCTGGTCAAGCTGAAGGCGGAGCCGGGACTCTGGCTCACGGACGTGCCCGAGCCGGAGACCGGCCCCGGGGACGTGCTGATCAAGGTCAAGCGGACCGGAATCTGCGGAACCGACCTGCACATACGGTCCTGGGACGGCTGGGCGCAGAAGACCATCGCGACCCCGCTGACCGTCGGCCACGAGTTCGTCGGCGAGGTCGTCTCCGTCGGCCGTGACGTCACCGACATCGCCATCGGCGACCTGGTCAGCGGCGAGGGCCACCTGGTCTGCGGCAAATGCCGCAACTGCCTCGCCGGGCGCCGCCACCTCTGCCGCGCCACCATCGGCCTCGGCGTGGGCCGCGACGGCGCGTTCGCCGAGTACGTCGCGCTGCCCGCGTCCAACGTGTGGGTGCACCGCGTCCCCGTCGACCTCGACGTCGCCGCGATCTTCGACCCGTTCGGCAACGCCGTGCACACCGCGCTCTCCTTCCCGCTCGTCGGCGAGGACGTCCTGGTGACCGGCGCGGGCCCGATCGGCATCATGGCCGCCGCCGTCGCCAAGCACGCCGGCGCCCGCAACGTCGTCATCACCGACGTCAGCGAGGAGCGCCTGGCCCTGGCCCGCAAGACGGGCGTCTCCCTCGCCCTGAACGTCGCCGAGCAGACCATCGCCGACGGCCAGCGCACCCTCGGGCTCAAGGAGGGCTTCGACGTCGGCCTGGAGATGTCCGGCAACCCGCACGCCATGCGTGACATGGTCGCCAACATGACCAACGGCGGCAAGATCGCGATGCTGGGCCTGCCCAGCGAGGACTTCGCCGTCGACTGGGCGAAGATCGTCACCTCCATGATCACGGTCAAGGGCATCTACGGCCGCGAGATGTTCGAGACCTGGTACGCGATGTCGGTGCTCCTGGAGGGCGGTCTCGACCTCGCCCCGGTGATCACCGGCCGGTACGCGTACACCGACTTCGAGGCCGCGTTCGACGACGCCGCCTCCGGCAAGAGCGGCAAGATCATCCTCGACTGGACTGCGGGAGCCTGACCCATGTTCGATTCCGTACGCGACGACATCCGTACCACCCTCGACGAGATCCGGCAGGCCGGGCTCCACAAGCCCGAGCGCGTCATCGGCACCCCCCAGTCGGCCACCGTCGAGGTCACCTCCGGCGGCCGCCCCGGCGAGGTGCTCAACTTCTGCGCCAACAACTACCTGGGCCTCGCCGACCACCCCGACGTGGTCGCCGCCGCCCACGAGGCCCTGGACCGCTGGGGCTACGGCATGGCGTCCGTCCGCTTCATCTGCGGCACGCAGGAGGTGCACAAGGAGCTGGAGGCCCGTCTCTCCTCCTTCCTCGGCCAGGAGGACACGATCCTCTACTCCTCCTGCTTCGACGCCAACGGCGGTGTCTTCGAGACGCTCCTCGGCGCCGAGGACGCTGTCATCTCCGACGCCCTCAACCACGCCTCCATCATCGACGGCATCCGCCTCTCCAAGGCCCGCCGCTTCCGCTACGCCAACCGCGACATGGCCGACCTGGAGCGCCGTCTGAAGGAAGCCGCCGAGGGCGGCGCCCGGCGCAAGCTCATCGTCACCGACGGCGTCTTCTCCATGGACGGCTACGTCGCCCCGCTCGACGAGATCTGCGACCTGGCCGAGCGCTACGACGCCATGGTCATGGTCGACGACTCGCACGCGGTCGGCTTCGTCGGCTCCGGCGGGCGCGGCACCCCCGAGCTGCACGGCGTGATGGACCGCGTCGACATCATCACCGGCACCCTCGGCAAGGCCCTCGGCGGCGCCTCCGGCGGCTATGTCGCGGCCCGCGCCGAGATCGTCGCCCTGCTGCGCCAGCGCTCCCGCCCGTACCTCTTCTCCAACACCCTGGCCCCGGTGATCGCCGCCGCCTCCCTCAAGGTCCTCGACCTGCTGGAGTCCGCCGGAGACCTGCGCGACCGGCTGCGCGCCAACACCGAGCTGTTCCGCACCCGGATGACGGCCGAGGGCTTCGACGTCCTCCCCGGCGACCACGCCATCGCCCCCGTCATGATCGGCGACGCCTCCGTGGCCGGCCGGATGGCCGAGCTGCTCCTGGAGCGCGGGGTGTACGTGATCGGCTTCTCGTACCCGGTGGTGCCGCAGGGCCAGGCCCGCATCCGCGTCCAGCTCTCCGCCGCGCACTCCACCGAGGACGTGAACCGCGCCGTGGACGCCTTCGTCGAGGCCCGCGCTGCCCTGAACGCCTGAGGGCCGGGAGGCACACGGAGTCTTGAGGGCCCGGGGTCCCGAGAGCCTGACGGCCGGGAGGGCCACGGGGCCCTGAGGGCCCAGGGTCCCGGGGCCCCCGTGGGCTTGACGGCTCCGAGGCTTACGTGGTCCCGAGCGTCGTACCGTCGTGAGGCTCACGTGGTCCCGAGCGTCGGACGGTCGTGACGCTCGCGCAGGCCTGAGGCCTACGGCTCTGAGGCCCGCGCATGCCTGAGCGCCCGACGGCCCCGGGGCTCGCGCGGGCCCGGGAGCCCGACGGCCCGACCGGGTGCGGGGTCTCGCGGTCCGGCTCGCACGGGCCTCGCGGCCTGCGAGACTAGGGGCATGATCGAAGCGCGGCGGTTGCACATCCTCCGTGCGGTGGCCGACCACCGCACGGTCACGGCGGCGGCCGCCGCGCTCTATCTCACCCCCTCCGCCGTCTCCCAGCAGCTCGCCGCGCTGGAACAGGAGACGGGCCACCGGCTGGTGGACCGCAGCGCCCGGGGCGTCCGGCTCACCCCGGCGGGCGAGATCCTGCTCAGCCACGCCAACGCGGTCCTCGCCCAGTTGGAGCGCGCCGAGTCCGAGCTGGCCGCCTACGGCTCCGGCCAGGCGGGCACGGTCACGGTCGCCGCCTTCGCGACCGGCATCGGCCTCGTCGTCGCCCCCGCCCTCACGGCTTTGGCCCGCACCTCGCCCGGCATCCGGGTCCGGGTGCGGGACGCCGAGGGCGACGAGAGCCTCCTCATGGTCCTCGACCGACAGGTCGACGTGGCCGTCGCCGTCGAGTACCGGGGCGCCCCGGGCGAGGACGACGCCCGGCTCACCCGCGTCCCGCTCTATGCGGAGCCCTTCGACGTGGTCCTGCCCCCCGGCCATCCGCTCGCCGCGCGCGAGCGGGTCGCGCTCGCCGACCTCGCCAAGGACGTCTGGACCGGTCAGTCCACCGGCAACCCCTGCCACGATGTGACCGTCCTGGCCTGCGAGTACGCCGGGTTCGCCCCCCGTTTCACACATGTCTCCGACGACTTCAGGGCCGTCGTCGCCCTGGCCTCGGCCGCCGCCGGAGTCGCCCTCGTACCCCGCTCGGCACTGCGCGGGACGGACCTCGCGGGGGTCGAGATCCGCCCGGTGGACGGGGTCGCGCCCACCCGCCGGGTCTTCGCGGCGGTACGCCGGGGAGCCGAGGAACACCCGCTGATCAGCCCGCTCCTCACGGAACTGCGCGCCGCCGCCGAACCGGAACGGGTGGACGCGCGGAGCTGAGAGGCCGACCGTGGCCGAGGGACCTCCGGAGCCGGGAGGCCGACGGAGGCCGAGGGACACCCGGGAGCGGCCGACCGTGGCCGAGGGACACCCGGGGGTGAGGGGTCCACGGAGGCCGAGGGGCCGGACGGCTCGGTCGTTCGGTCCGGACGGTCCGCTCGGTCCGTCCGGGGCCGTCCTCAGTCCGCCGAGCGGTGCCACCCCGTCGCCGTGATCCGTTCCCCGTCCGGTGGCCGTGTCTCGTCGAACAGCGGTCGGCCGCCCGCGTCCAGGACCCGCATCCCGGCCACGTAGACCCCCCGGCCGACGTACCGCTCGTCCGCCGTGTACCGCCACCGCAGCCGTACGGCCCCCGCAGGGCTCGCGGGGCCCGCGGCGCTCGCGGGCAGGTCGGCGCTCAGGTGGTGCCAGACCCGGCCGGACCAGCCGTCGACCGATCCGGTCGGACGGAGTTCCGCGCCCGCCCCCGGGCGGACGGTCGTGAACGGCACCGGCTCCCAGTCCGCCTCGCCGCCGCCCGTACGGCACTCCAGGAGGACGCGGCCCGTACCGGGCACGGTGTCCCACCACAGCGCGCAGGCGAACCGCGCCCCGCCCCGCACCGGAGGCAGCACGAGGGTGCCGCCGACGCCCGGTGCCATCCCGGAGAACCAGGCGGTACGGCCCCGGGGCGGCCGGACGGGCACGGCCCTGGCCAGCAGGTTCGCGGCCGCGACCCGGGGCGCGGAGCCGGAGCGCCAGGAACGCGCCGGGTGCACGGAGTTGCCGAGGAGGACCAGGAAGGCGTCGCTCGTCGGGTCCAGGACGAGGCTGGTGCCGGTGAAACCGGTGTGCCCGGCGGTCCGGGGCGTCGCCATGGCGCCCATGTACCAGCGCTGGCCGAGGTCGAAGCCGAGCCCGTGCCCGTCGCCGGGCAAAGCGGTGTTGAAGTCGGTGAAGAGCAGCTCGACCGAGGCGGGGGAGAGGATACGGGCCCGGCCGTACGCCCCGCCGTTGAGCAGGGTGCGGGCGAGGACGGCGAGGTCCCAGGCGCGGGAGAAGACCCCGGCGTGACCCGCGACCCCGCCCAGGGCGTACGCGTTCTCGTCGTGGACCTCGCCCCGGACCATCCCCCGGTCGAGACCGGACCACGGCGGTCGTGCGTCCTCGGTCGCGGCGATGCCCTGCCGCCACGAGGGCGGTGGTGCGAAACGAGTGCGGCGCATCCCGAGCGGTGCGGTGATCCCCTCGCGGAGCAGGACGTCCAGACCGAGACCGGTGATCTCCTCCAGGACCAGCTGAAGCGAGATCAGGTTCAGGTCCGAGTAGCGATACGCGGAACCGGGCGGGCCCAGCGGCTCCTCCTCCCGCAGCCGCCGCCGCTTGCCCTCCCGCGTCGGCTCCTCGTACAGCGGGATCCAGGGGCGCAGCCCGGAGGTGTGGGTGAGCAGCTGCCGGACCGTCACGTCCCGCTTCCCGCCACCGCCGAACTCCGGCAGGTACGCCGCCACCCGCGCGTCCAGGTCCAGCGCCCCGCGCTCGACCTGCCGCACCGCGAGGACCGCGGTGAACAGCTTGGAGACCGACGCCAGATCGAAGACGGTGTCCTCGGTCATGGGCACGCGCCGCTCCGGCACCGGCTCGACGCCGGTGTCCGTCGCCTCGTCGTACGCCGCGTACCGCACGGCCGAGCCGATCGCCCGGTGCAGCGCCACGGTCCCGCCGCGCCCGGCGAGCAGCACGGCGCCCGCGTACCACGGGTGGACGGGGGAGGGGCCGAGGAAGGCCCCGGCCTCCTCGACCAGCCGTTCGAGCGGGCCCGGGAGCAGCCCGGCCCGCCGCGCGGACCCGCGCCGCAGCGTGGTCCGCCGGGCCTTCCCCCGTTCCCTGCCGCTCGTCACCACCGCACCTCCGCCGCGTCCCGGCACTCCCGCACCCTGCTCCACGGCCCCGAGCCGCGCCCGTGACCTCGTGTCCACCCTCTCGTACGGCGCCCGTCAGGGAAACCGCGACAGGCTCGACGGCCGCACCGCAAAGAATCTGACGCTACATCAGAAAAGCTCTTCCCTCCGTCGTACCGCTGCGGCATCCTGCCGCCCATGCAGACGGAGCTGAGTCGCACACTGGGGATCGAGCACGCCATCTTCGGCTTCACGCCCTTCCCCGCGGTGGCCGCCGCGCTCACCAGGGCCGGCGGTCTCGGGGTCCTCGGCGCGGTCCGCTACACCGCCCCCGACGACCTCGCCCGCGACCTCGACTGGATGCAGGAGCACACCGACGGCCTGCCCTACGGCCTCGACGTGGTGATGCCCGCCAAGAAGGTCGAAGGGGTCACCGAGGCCGAGGTCGAGGCCATGATCCCCGAGGGGCACCGGGCCTTCGTCCGCGCCACCCTGGCCAGACACGGGGTGCCCGGACTCCCCGAGGGCGAGGCCTCCGGCTGGCGCATCACCGGCTGGATGGAACAGGTGGCCCGCCGACAGCTCGACGTGGCCTTCGACTACCCGATCAGGCTCCTCGCCAACGCCCTCGGCTCTCCGCCCCCGGATGTCGTCGCCCGCGCCCACGACCGCGGGGTCCTCGTCGCCGCCCTCGCCGGGAGCGCCCGGCACGCCCGGCGCCACGCCGACGCGGGCATCGACATCGTCGTCGCCCAGGGGTACGAGGCCGGCGGCCACACCGGCGAGATCGCCTCCATGGTCCTCACCCCCGAGGTCGTCGACGCCGTGTCCCCGCTGCCGGTCCTCGCCGCCGGAGGCATCGGCAGCGGGGAGCAGATCGCCGCCGGACTCGCCCTCGGCGCGCAGGGCGTGTGGCTGGGCTCGATCTGGCTCACCACCACCGAGGCGGAGCTGCACTCCCGGGCGCTCACCGCCAAACTCCTCGCCGCCGGATCCGGTGACACCGTCCGCTCCCGCGCCCTCACCGGCAAGCCCGCCCGGCAGCTCCGCACCGAGTGGACGGACGCCTGGGACGACCCGTCCGGCCCCGGCCCACTGCCGATGCCGCTCCAGGGGCTGCTGGTCGCCGAGGCGGTCTCCCGTATCCAGCGGCACGAGGTCGAATCTCTCCTCGGCACCCCCGTCGGCCAGATCGTCGGCCGGATGAACTCCGAGCGCAGCGTCCGGCAGGTCGTCGACGACCTCACCCGGGGCTTCGAGAAGGCCGTCGACCGCATCGACCGCATCGCGGGACGGAGCGCCCGATGACCCGGGCGCCCGGCGGCTTCTGGGCCCAGGCCACCGCCGACCCCGGCCGTACGGTCCTGATCGCCCCCGACGGCGAGGAGTGGACGGCCGGGCGGCTGCACACGGAGGCCAACCGGCTCGTCCACGGGCTGCGCGCCGCGGGACTCGAACGCGGCGACGCCTTCGCCGTCGTCCTGCCCAACGGCCCCGAGTTCTTCGTCGCCCATCTCGCCGCCACCCAGGCCGGGTTCTATCTGGTCCCCGTCAACCACCACTTCGTCGGGCCCGAGATCGCCTGGATCGTCGCCGACTCCGGCGCCCGGGTCCTCCTCGCCCACGAGCGCTTCGCCGAGACGGTCGTCCTCGCCGCCGACGAGGCCGGCCTTCCCGCCGACCGCCGATACGCCGTCGGTGCGATCCCCGGCTTCCGTCCGTACGCCGAACTGCTCGAAGGCCGAAGCGGCGACGCACCCGCCGGGCGCACCCTCGGCTGGGTCATGAACTACACCTCGGGCACCACCGGACGGCCCCGGGGCATCCGCCGCCCGCTCCCCGGCAGGCTCCCGGAGGAGACCCACCTCGGCGGCTTCCTCGGCATCTTCGGCATCCGGCCGGCCGACGGCAACGTCCATCTGGTCTGCTCTCCGCTCTACCACACGGCCGTGCTCCAGTTCGCCGCGGCGGCCCTGCACCTCGGGCACACGCTCGTCCTGATGGACCGGTGGACGCCGGAGGAGATGCTCCGGCTGATCGACCGGCACGCCTGTACCCACACCCATATGGTCCCCACCCAGTTCCACCGGCTGCTCGCCCTTCCCGAGGAGGTACGGGAGCGGTACGACGTCTCCTCGATGCGGCACGCCATCCACGGCGCCGCGCCCTGCTCCGAGCACGTCAAGCGGGCGATGATCGACTGGTGGGGCCGGTGCGTCGAGGAGTACTACGCGGCCAGCGAGGGCGGCGGTGCCTTCGCGACGGCGGAGGAGTGGCTGAAGAAGCCGGGCACGGTCGGCCGTGCCTGGCCGATCAGCGAACTCGCGGTCTTCGACGACGACGGCGTCCGTCTGGGGCCGGGCGAACTCGGCACGGTTTATCTGAGGATGGACACCGGCGGCTTCCGCTACCACAAGGACGAGGCCAAGACCGCGAAGAACCGGATCGGGGACTTCTTCACCGTCGGGGACCTGGGCGTCCTCGACGAGGACGGCTATCTCTTCCTGCGCGACCGCAGAATCGACATGATCATCTCCGGTGGCGTGAACATCTACCCGGCCGAGATCGAGGCCGCGTTGCTCGCCCACCCGGCCGTCGCGGACGCCGCCGCCTTCGGCATCCCGCACCCGGAGTGGGGCGAGGAGGTCAAGGCGGTCGTCGAACCGGCCGACGGACACACGCCGGGGCCCGGACTCGCGGCGTCGGTACTGGCCCACTGTGCGGACCGGCTCGCCGGCTTCAAACGTCCCAAGTCGGTCGACTTCATCGCGGTCATGCCCCGCGACCCCAACGGCAAGCTGTACAAGCGGCGCCTCCGCGACCCGTACTGGGAGGGCCGCGAACGGCCCCTCTAGTCCTGGTCGATTCCCCCGACATGCCCGGTTCCAGGTGCGGCTGGAACCGGGCATGTCGCCGTCTTCCGGTAACATCGACCCCCGGATATCTCTTTGCTTTGAAAGCAAATGAAATGGGGAGGGGTCAGGATGCCGAACGCGCGCAGGGACGACGAGGCCGCCGACCGGCCGGAGACCGGCGAGGCAGAGGACGAACCGGAGCACGAACCCGAGGGTCGAGACGAACCCGGGAGTGAGGGTGGAGGCGGCGCCGGGGGCGGCGGGGGGACTGAGGGGCCCGAGGTCGACGAGGCCGTCCGGACGCTGCTGATGCTCATGCCTCGCGTGGTCGGACGCATCCGGCGGATGCGGATCCCCCCGGAGTTGCAGTCGCTCACGCTGGCGCCGCGACACCTCTCCCTTCTCGCCTACCTCCTGTTCGACGGACCGCTGAGCGTGAACGAGCTGGCCGCCCGTCTGGAAGTGGCTCCCACCACCGTGAGCCTGATGGTGGGGGACCTGGTGAAGAAGGACGTGCTGGAGCGGACCGAGGACCCCGTCGACCGGCGGCGGAAGATCCTTTCCATCGCCGAGGCGCACCGCGCCGACATCGACGGCTGGCTCGGTCGCAGCGCCGCCGCCTGGCATGCCGCCCTCGCTCCCTTGGACGCGTCCGAACGGCGCGTCTTCGTCGAGACCCTCGCCGCGTACGAACGCGGTCTCAGTGACCCTATGAATTGATCGAAATCGGGCGAAAGCCCCCTTTGTGGCAGGATGCGGATCATGAGTTCGAGTAAGGCGTCGATGGCGCGACAGTGGACCACCTGGGGGCCGGTGGTCGCGGCCCTTGACCTTGTCGTGGCCTGGGGCCGCGATCTGCAAGGCTTCGCCGTCGCCCTCATCGCACTCTGCCTGATCGCCGCCGTCCTGGCGGCGGTCCACCACGCCGAGGTGGTCGCCCACCGCGTCGGCGAACCCTATGGCTCGCTGGTCCTCGCGGTGGCCGTCACCATCATCGAAGTCGGACTCATCGTCACCCTGATGGCAGGAGGCGGCGACAAGACCTCCACCTACGCGAGAGACACCGTCTTCGCCGCTGTGATGATCACCTGCAACGGCATCGTCGGCCTCTCCCTCCTCGTCGGCGCGCTCCGCAACCGCGTCGCCGTCTTCAACGCCGAGGGCTCCGGCGGCGCGCTCGCCATCGTCTGCACCCTCGCCACGATGACGCTGGTCCTGCCCGCCTTCACCACGAGTCACCCGGGCCCCGAGTTCTCCGCCGCCCAACTGGCCTTCGCCGCCGTCGCCTCCATCTGTCTGTACGGAGTGTTCGTCGCCGTCCAGACCGTCCGACACCGCGACTACTTCCTCCCCGTGCCCCGGCCCGGCCACGACTCGGCGGACTACCACGCCGACCCGCCGGGCAAGCGCGAGACCCTGACCAGCCTCGGTCTGCTCCTCCTCGCCCTCGTCGCCGTCGTCGGCAACGCCAAGCTGATCTCGCCCACCATCGAGAACGGCGTCGAGTCGGCCGGTCTGCCCAATGCGGTCGTCGGCGTGGTCATCGCGCTCATGGTGCTGCTGCCCGAGACCCTCGCCGCCGTCCGCGCGGCCCGCCGCGACCGCATGCAGACCAGCCTCAATCTCGCCTACGGCTCCGCCATCGCCAGCATCGGCCTCACCATCCCCGCGATCGCGCTCGCCTCCATCTGGCTCGACGGGCCTCTGGTGCTCGGCCTCGGCCCGCTCCATATGGTCCTGCTCGTCCTCACCGGTGTGGTCAGCGCGCTGACCGTGGTCCCCGGCCGGGCGACGCTCCTCCAGGGCGGCGTCCACCTCTCGATCTTCGCCGCCTTCGTGTTCCTCTCCTTCAGCCCCTGAGCCAGGGGCCCGCAGAACCGTCCCATCTCCCCCAGCGGGGCCCCGCGGAACCGTCCGGTTCCCGACAGCGGGGCCCCGCGGCGCGTCTCACTCCCTGACGCTCACCACCTTCAGCGCGGGCGAGCCCAGGATGTCCGCCTCGCAGAACCGGGAAGTCACCCAGCGCTCGGCCCCGTACAACCGGGTCTGATCGCTGTAGTGCGGTGACGCCGGGTTCGACGACTGGGAGTACGCCAGCAGCGTGCGGGCCACCGGACACCGGCCGCCGTCCCAGCCGACCGCCTGGACGTGACTCGTGCCGTGCCTGACCTCGGTGTAGCCCCCGCCCGCCGGGTCCCACACGGCCTCCGTCTTGTTCCACACCCCCAGCGCCTCGGTCCCGCCGCTCACCGGGATCCGCTCCCCGTTCCGCGTGACGAACTGATGCGCGCCGAGCGGCGCGTCCAGCGCGATCCCCGCCGCCCGCAACTCCGCCGCCGCGTCGCCGAGCGCCTTGGCGAAACCCGCCCCCGCCGTGTTCACCGTGCGCGGAGTACGGACCGGGTCCGCCGCCGAGAACGGCACCAGCCACTGCCGCTCCACCGGCACCGTCGCCGTGAACCTGCGCCAGAACCGGTCGAAGAGCAGCGCTCCCCGGCTGTCCCGCCTCATGGTCCGGTCCCAGGCACCGATCACCCGGCAGACCTCGGGGTCGCCCGGCAGCGCCGCGGGACAGGCCCGCGCCACCTCCGCCGCCGCCAGATCACCCGCCGGCGCCCGGTTCGCGAACTGCTGGCGGTGCAGGTCCGCCACGGTCAGACCACCGCGCCCCGCCATCGCCGACACGTCCTCGATCGCGCCCCGGGTACGCAGCGAACGCGGGGTCCCGACCGTTCCGAAGATCCGCTCGTAGCCGGTCAGCGGCCGGTCGGCGTGGGTCAGCCAGGCGCTGTCGTTGGAGTTCTCCACATACGTGGCGTCCCGAAGGACCGGCATCCTCGCCGGGCCGAAGATCCCCGGCTGCACCGCGTCCGGGTCGGAGCCCGGCGCGCACGCCGAGCGGGAGCCGTCGAGCACCGCGACGCCCGAGACCGGATAGATGGCCCGGCCGAGCGGGGTGGAACAGCGCGCCACGAGGTCGTCGGTGATCCGGGGGAGCACCTGCGCCTGGGTGAAGAGGGTGTGGCCCGCGGAATCCGCCGCGATCGTGTTGACCCAGGGCAGCCCCTGAGTGCGGCGCAGCGCCTCCGACACGTCCCGGACGGAGCGAGCCTTGCCGAAGCCGAGCGCGGTGTCGGAGCCCCGCAGGTTCTCCGCGTTGGGGTCGTTCAGCGCGTACGCGGCGGTCGTCGTCCACGGCAGCGGGAGCTGGGAGCCGAGCCCGCCGACGACCGGCCCGTACCGGGTCCACCACTGGGTGCGGGAGACCGGCGCGCCGTCCTTCACGGCCACGGTCACCCGGCGCTGGACCATCCGCTCGGTCCGGCCGTCCACCAGATACGCGGTGGGATCGCCCGGGGTGAGCGTCAACTGGTGCAGATCGAGCGGGACGCCGGTGGCGACGGTGTGGGACCAGGCGACCTTGTCGTTGAAGCCGATGTTGACGACGGCCGTGCCGAGGAGCGAGGCACCCGAGACGTTCAGCTCGCCCGGGATGGTCTGCTGCGACTGCCAGAAACGCCGGCCGCCCTGCCAGGGATAGTGCGGGTTGCCCAGGAGCAGTCCGCGTCCGTTCGCCGTCGTGGCACCTGAGAAGGCGACGGCGTTGGAACCCATGGTGGCGTTCTCGGGGGCGAAGAGGGCGCGGGCGGCCTCGGCCGCGCGCTCCGGATCCGGCCCCCGGCCGGACGGGCCCGGCGGCGAGGCGGCGCCACCGGCTTTCGCCGTCCCCGAGGTCCCCGGCGCTGTCGGCGTGGCCGGGGCGGTGGAGGAGGCGGGGGTGACGGGCGGTCGGGCGGCGGTGATGCCGTCGACGGCCAGGCCCTGCCCGCCGAGGACGGAGACGGCGAAGCCGTGCCGGGCGACGTCGAGCGCGGTCACCGGACGGACCCAGTCGGCACCCGCGCAGGCCGGGTCCGTGATCCGGTTCTTGCGCAGCCAGGCGCTGTAACCCGCCGCCCAGCCCCGTGCCAGTTCCTTGAAGTCCTGACTCGGCCCGGCGGGCTCCGGGGTCCGCAGCAGTCTCTCGACGGTGCCCGCGTCCTTGACGCCCCGGAAGTACAGGTCGCTGGAGAGGTTCGTGGTGGCGGAGGAGAGCGAGAAGTCCGGGGCGGCGTCCGCTCCGAAGTACCGTGAGCGCTCGCCGTTCACGGTGAGGAAGCCGTCCGCGAGGGTGCAGACCTGGTCGGCGGCCTGGGCCCACCCGGTGCCGAAGCCCAGGCTCGCGTAGTCCTTGGCCACGATGTGCGGGATGCCGTACTCGGTGTACCGGATGACGGCCGAGAGGCCCCGGTCGGACGGCCGGTGGTCCCGGTCGCCCGCTTGTGCGACGGCGGCGCCGGGCACCGCGGCCGTGACGACGGCCAGGGCGGCGCCGACGAGCGCCAGATGCTTCATACGGGTGCGGAAGTGCAACGTGCCTCCTGGTGATCAGGGATGGACAGTGCGCGTCGGCCCCATGGGTGCGAAGGTGGGGGCCGTGCCGGCAAGCCGTTCCGTATTCGAGGGACGGCCGGGCAGGGCGTGCCGCACGGTACTTGACCTGCCGCCCGCCGCCCGCCGAAGATCACCGCATGGACCGACTCCTCAGCCGAACGGTCGACGGCGTGCTGCGCGCGAGCGCCCGGCGCGTGCCCGACCGCACCGCCGTCCGGTACGCCGACCGAAGCTGGACGTACGCCGAACTCGACGCGGCCGTCTCCACCGCGGCGGCCGTCCTGCGGGACCCGGACCGCGGCCTCGGTCTGCCCGAGTCCGCCCGGGTCGCCACCTACGGCCACAACTCGGACGCCTACCTCATCGCGTTCCTCGCCTGCGCGCGGGCGGGGCTGATCCACGTACCGGTCAACCACCATCTGACCGGCGATGACCTCGCGTACCTCCTGGAGCAGTCGGACACCTCCCTCGTCCTCGCCGATCCGGCCCTCGCGGATCGGGTGCCCGACGGATTCGCGGTCAAGGCGCTGCGGGACGCCCCCGGTTCGCTGCTCGACGCGCTCGCCGAGCCCGAGCCGTACGAGGCCGACCGGGACGCCCGCGACCTCGTCCAGCTGCTCTACACCTCGGGCACCACCGCCCGGCCCAAGGGCGCGATGATGACCCACCGGGCCCTCGTCCACGAGTACGCCAGCGCGATCGAGGCCCTCGGTCTGCACGAGGACGACCGGCCCGTGCACGCTCTGCCGCTCTACCACTCGGCCCAGACGCATGTCTTCCTGCTGCCGTACCTCGCCGTCGGCGCCGAGAACACGATCGTCGACGGACCCGACCCGGCCGTCCTCTTCGACCTGGTCGAGGCGGGCCGCGCCGACAGCTTCTTCGCCCCGCCGACCGTCTGGATCGCCCTCGCGGGACACCCTGGTTTCGCGGAGCGCGACCTGTCCGCGCTGCGCAAGGCCTACTACGGCGCCTCGATCATGCCCGTACCCGTGCTGGAACGGCTCCGCGCGCGCCTTCCCGGGCTGCGGTTCTTCAACTGCTTCGGCCAGTCCGAGATCGGCCCGCTCGCCACCGTCCTCGGCCCCGACGAACACGAGGGCCGGATGGACTCCTGCGGGCGTCCCGTCCGGCACGTCGAGGCCAGGGTCGTCGACGAGGAAGGCGAGGACGTCCCCGACGGGACGCCCGGCGAGATCGTCTACCGCTCCCCACAGCTCTGCGAGGGCTACTGGCGCAAACCCGAGGAGACCGAGGCGGCCTTCCGGGCCGGCTGGTTCCACTCCGGCGACCTCGCCGTCCGGGACGCCGAGGGCTACCTCACCATCGTCGACCGGGTGAAGGACGTCATCAACTCCGGGGGAGTGCTGGTCGCCTCCCGACAGGTTGAGGACGCGCTCTACACCCACCCGGGCGTCGCCGAGGCGGCGGTCATCGGGCTGCCCGACGAGCGCTGGATCGAGGCGGTCACGGCGGTGGTCGTCCCGCGCGGCGAGGTCACCGAGGCGGAACTCCTCGCCCACGCCCGGGAGAAGCTCGCCGGCTTCAAGGCCCCGAAGCGCGTCCACTTCCTTCCCGAACTGCCCCGCAACGCGAGCGGCAAGATCCTCAAACGCGACCTCCGGGACCGCTTCGCCCCCAGGCCACCGGTCTGACCACCCCGCCACCGCCCGGGGGCCCGCCCCCCGGGCGACCGCCCTCCGGCATGCGCCCGCCGTCATCTCACCCCTCCTTCCGCAGGTCCACGATCCGCTTGATCTTGCCGACCGAACGCTCCAGCGTTTCGGGATCGACCACCTCGACCCCGACGGACACCCCGATGACGTCCTTGACCGCCGCCGCGATCGCCCGCGCCGCCTCCGCCCGCTCCGCACCCGTCGCGTCCGGACGGGCCTCGGCCCGCACCGTGAGCGCGTCGAGGCGTCCCTCCCGCGTCAGCCGCAGCTGGAAGTGCGGGGCCACTCCCGGGACGCCCAGCACGATCTCCTCGATCTCTGTGGGGTAGAGATTCACCCCGCGCAGAATGATCATGTCGTCGCTGCGCCCGGTGACCTTCTCCATCCGCCGGAAGTTCCGCGCCGTCCCCGGCAGCAGCCGGGTGAGGTCCCGGGTCCGGTAGCGGACGACCGGCATGGCCTCCTTGGTGAGCGAGGTGAAGACCAGCTCACCCTTCTCCCCGTCGGGCAGCACCTCGCCGGTGAAGGGGTCCACGACCTCCGGGTAGAAGTGGTCCTCCCAGATGTGCAGCCCGTCCTTGGTCTCGACGCACTCCTGCGCCACACCGGGACCGATGACCTCCGACAGGCCGTATATGTCGACCGCGTCGATCGCGAACGCCTCCTCGATCTCCCGCCGCATCGCCTCCGTCCACGGCTCGGCCCCGAAGACGCCCACGCGCAGGGAGGTCGACCGGGGGTCCACACCCTGCCGCTCGAACTCGTCGAGGAGGGTCAGCATGTACGAGGGGGTGACCATGATGATCTCCGGTCGGAAGTCCTGGATCAGCTGCACCTGCCGGGCCGTCATACCGCCCGAGGCGGGAATCACCGTACAGCCGAGGCGCTCCGCGCCGTAGTGGGCACCGAGCCCTCCGGTGAACAGGCCGTAGCCGTAGGCCACGTGGACCTTGTGTCCGGGACGGGCGCCTGCGGCACGCAGGGAGCGGGCCACCATGTCGGCCCACATGTCGAGGTCGCCCCGCGTGTAGCCGACGACGGTGGGCCTGCCGGTGGTCCCGCTGGAGGCGTGCAGGCGCCGGACGCGGGACTGGTCGACGGCGAACATCCCGAAGGGGTAGTGGTCGCGGAGGTCCGCCTTGGTCGTGAAGGGGAACCGGGCCAGATCGGCGAGGGTACGGCAGTCGTCGGGCGTGACCCCGGCGGCGTCGAAGGCCCGCCGGTGGAAGTCCACGTTCGCATAGCAGTGGCGCAGGGTCGCGCGCAGCCGCTCCAGCTGAAGGGCGGCCAGCTCCTCGCGTCCGAGCCGCTCGCCTTCGTCCCGTACATCCGTCATCACGTCTCTCCTTCACCGTCACCAAACGGACGACCGATCATTCGGTAGATCCGCTGATGGCCAGTAAATCCGGAGTCACCGGGGGGCTGGCAAGGGGTCGCGACCCTGATCCGCGGCCTCGGAACCCTGACAGGGGCGCGCGAACACCCGTGCGGCCGGTGAAGTTCACCCCCGGATCACACCTTTGTGTGCTTTCCGGGCGGGGCGGGCGTCGGCGCGAGAGGCCGGGGGAAGGCCTGGAACGCCCCCAACCACGGAGACAGGGTCCCCCCTCATGCTCGACACACACGTCCCCGGCCCCGCCGACACCCCCCGCGTCCACTTCTGGGCCGTACCCGACCTCACCGGGCTCGACTTCGACCCGCTGCTCGCCAAACTGCTGCACGAGGACCCCGTCACCCGGGTCCGGCTGCCGCACGGCGAGGGCCACGCCTGGCTCGTCACCCGGTACGAGGACGTCAAGTTCGTCTCCGTCGACCCGCGCTTCAGCCGCCAGGCCGTGTGGGGCCGCTCCATCACCCGCGTCGCCCCGCACTTCATCCCGATGGAAGGCGCCGTCGGCTTCGCCGACCCACCCGACCACACCCGGATGCGGCGCGTCGTCGCCCGCGCCTTCAGCGCCCGCGCCCTGCGTGCCCTGCGCGACCACGCCCAGGACGTCATGGACCGACTTCTCGACCGGGTCGAGGAACAGGGCGCCCCCGTGGACCTGATGGCGATGGTCAACCGGCCGTTCCCGCTCGCCATGGTCAGCGAACTCATGGGCGTTCCCGAGGGCGACCAGCCCCTGATGGCCCACTGGTCCGACACGATCATCTCGGCCGGCGCCGGACGCGAGGCCAGCGAGCAGGCCAAGGCCGAGATGGGCCGCTACTTCACCGAACTCGTCGGCCGCAACCACGGCACCGGCAAGGAAACCCTCGCCGCCGTCCTCGCCGACGCGGTCGACGACGAGACCCTCACCGAACACGAGGCCGTCGGGCTCGCCGTCCTCATCCAGATCGGCGGCGCCCACGCCGTCCGCAACAACAGCGCCAACATGGTCTACGCGCTGCTCACCCATCCCGAGCATCTGGCCCGGCTGCGCGCCGAACCCGAACTCGTGCCCCAAGCCGTCGACGAACTCCTCCGCTACATCCCGCACCGCAACGCCGTCGGGCTCTCCCGGATCGCCCTGGAGGACGTCGAGGTCGGCGGGGTCACCATCCCCGAGGGCGAGCCGGTCTACGTCTCCTATCTGACCGCCAACCGCGACCCCGACGTCTTCCCCGACCCCGACCGGATCGACTTCGACCGCGGCTACAACCCGCACGTCGCCTTCGGACACGGCCCCCACTACTGTCCCGGTTCCACTCTCGCCCGCATCGAGTCCGAGATCCTCGTCGAGTCCCTGTGGAACCGCTTCCCGAACCTGCGGCTCGCCGTCCCGGACGATCAGCTCCACTGGCAGCGCGGAGCCCTCATCCGAGGACCCGAAACCCTCCCGGTCGCCTGGTGAAAGGAATCCGCACCCCGTGACAGCCACCGCGATCGGACCGGGCAGCGGCCTCATCGTGCCGCCCGGCCACGGCAAGACCCTGAAGACGGCCGCCCAGCACGTCACCTTCAAGGTGACAGGCGAGCACACCCGTACCGCCTCCACCTTCGAAGTGCTCGTCCCTCCCGGCTTCGACGTCGGCGCCCACGCGCACGGACGCAGCGAGGAGCTTTTCTACCTTCTGGAAGGCGAGCTGGACGTCCTCGCCTTCGAGCCGCTCGTCCGTACCAAGGACAGCTGGCGGGAGTGGGAGTCCGGCTCCGGGCAGCGGGCCGTGCGCGCCACCCCCGGCACCCTCATCCTCGTCCCGCCGGGCTGCCCGCACGCCTTCGCCAACCCCACGGGCGACCCCGTCCGCATGCTGTTCCAGGCCTCACCGCCCCCCGACCACGAGCGCTACTTCGAGGAACTCATGGACATTCTCGGCTCCGGCGGAGAGGTCGACCACGCGGCCATCGAGGCACTCCGCGTCCGCTACGACATCGAACAGATCACCCCGCTCCGGCACGACGCGGGCCGGAGTGACGCGCCCCCGGCCCCCTCGACGAAGGCGGTCGTGTCATGACCCCGCCCGACGACCGCGGCCCGGCAGTCCACGAAGGGCCCGTCCGCGAGCGACCCGTCCACGAGGGGCCCGTCCGCGAACAAGCCGCCCGCGAGCAGACCGCGCACGCAGAGCCCGCGGACCCGGAGCCCGCGCATGAGCAGACCGCACACGGACAGACCGCACACGGACAGGCCCACCCCGGGCGGTCCGTCCCCGGGCACCCCGTCCACGACTGGATCGTCGGCCCCCTCGTCGGCGCGGAGTTCGACCCGCTGCCCCACCGGCTGCTGCACGAGGAGCCGGTCGCCCGGATCCGCCTCCGGCACGGCGAGGGCGACGCCTGGCTGGTCACCCGCTACGAGGACGTCAAGCAGATCGCCTCAGACCCCCGGATGAGCCGCGCCCTCACCGTCGGCCGGCCCATCACCAGCATGACCCCGCACAACATCGCCCCGGCCGGCGGCGTCGGCCGCGCCGACCCGCCCGACCACACCCGCCTGCGCAGACTGATCGCCCCCACCTTCGGCCGCCGCCGCATGCGCGGACTGCGGGAGCACACCCGGGAGCGGGCCGCCGACCTCGCCCGCCGCACCGCCGAGGCGGGCCCGCCCACCGACCTCGCCGAATCCTTCATCGGCCCGCTCTCCTCGTCCGTCGTCGTCGGGCTCCTCGGCATCCCGCCCGCCGACCTCTCCCAGGTCGAGCGGTGGCGCGCCGGCCTCATGTCCAGCGACACCACCGAGGCCAAAGGGGAAGCGGTCAAGAAGGAGATCGTCGCCTACTTCGCCGACCTCGCCCGCCGCCGCTCCACCGAGCCGGGCGACGACCTGCTCAGCGAACTCGCCGGAGCCCGCGAGGACGGGGAACTCAGCACCCAGGAAATGATCTCGGCGGCCGTCATGCTCACTCTCAACGGGCTCGACGCCGTCCGCAACATCGTCGCCACCATGGTCTACGTCCTCCTCACCCACCCGGAACAGACCGCCCGGCTGCGCGCCGAACCCGACCGTCTCTCCCTCGCCATCGACGAACTCCTCCGCTACATCCCCCAGCGCAACGGCGTCGGCATGCCCCGGATCGCCACCGCCGACATCGAGGTCGGCGGCGTCACCATCCGCGAAGGCGAGGCGGTCTACGTCTTCTACCCCGCCGCCAACCGGGACCCCACCGTGTTCACCGACCCCGACCGGCTCGACCTCGAACGGAACGAGGCCCCGCATCTCGCCTTCGGGCACGGCGTCCACTACTGCGCCGGAGCCCAACTCGCCCGCATGGAGGCGGAAGTGATACTGGAAACCCTGCTCGACCGATTCCCCGGCCTCGCCACGGCCGTGCCGCCCGAGCAGATCGTCTGGCGCACCGGCACCGTCAACAGAGGCCCCGTCACCCTGCCCGTCACCTGGTGAGGCCAGGCCGAAACCCGTTGCCGAGCCCTGGCCCCGGCTGCTGAAGTGACCGGCATGGACCCTTGGCATCTCCGCGACCTGTACGACCGGCAGCTGCGCCGGGGCGCCCGCCCCGACGGCCCCGGCTGCCGGATCGAGCACGTCGAAGGCGTCGTACGCCAGACCGGGCCGGAGCACGCCTGGAACGGTGTGCTCTGGTCCGGCCTCGACCCCCGCACCGCGGACCGTGCCATCGCCGCGCAGATCGCGCACTACCGCGCGGAGGGACTGCCCTTCGAGTGGAAGCTGTACGCCCACGACACCCCCGCCGACCTCGGAGACCGGCTCCTCGCGGCAGGCTTCACCGCCGAGGACCCCGAGACCCTGATGGTCGCCGAGGCCACCACCCTCCCGGACCTCTCGCTTCCCGACGGTGTCGAACTCCGCGCGGTCACCGACGAGTCCGGAGTGCGGCAGGTCGTGGAGGTCCACGCGCGGGCCTTCGGCACCGACAGCACCGCCATCGGAGTGCGACTCCTGGAACGGCTCGGCGCCGAACCCGGGGCCGTGCCCGCCGTCGTCGCCCTCGCCGACGGCGAACCCGTCAGCGCCGCCCGCCTCGAACTCCACCCCGGCACCGACTTCGCGGGCCTGTGGGGCGGCGGCACCGTCGAGGGCTGGCGCGGCCGTGGCCTCTACCGCGCGCTCGTCTGCCACCGAGCCCGGATCGCCGCCGCGCACGGCCATCGGTATGTCCAGGTCGACGCGGCCGACACAAGCAGACCGATCCTGCGGAGCCTGGGCTTCCAGGCCCTGACGACCACCACCCCGTACACCCACGCCCCGACGAACACCGTCTAGGCCACCGGCACCCTGACGACCACGACCACGACCACGATCATGACCCCGGGCGCCCGCGCCTCGACGTTCGTCACCCCGCCCCACCACGCCCGGAAGACCATCCGCTCCGGAAGACCGCCCGCTCAGGCCCGGTGCGGCGTTCCGGCGTCAGGCCGTCCAGTGCGCCGGGCGCTCGAACCCCTCCGGGAGGCGGGTCCCTGCGTTCCCGCGCGCCGCGTTGAGCTGGGGCTGCGTAAGGAACAGGGCGCCCGTGAGATCCGCCCCCGACAGGTCGGCGTCCCGCAGGTCGGCGCCGATCAGATCCGTGAGCGACAGATCGGCCCCGGTCAGGTCGGCGGCGATGAGCAGCGCCCCGCGCAGGTCGGTGCCCCGCAGCCGCGCCCCGCGCAGCCGCTTCCCGACGAGATCCGCTCCGCGTCTGCTCTTCGGCTTGCCGCCGGCCGTGGCGCGGACCAGTTCGCTCGTACGCAGCAGCAGCGGGTTCACCTCGGCGCGTACCCCGGGCACGTCCAGCGTCTCCAGCTCGGACGCCGACGCCCCTGTCAGTTCCTCGACCCGGGCGAGCACCGTCCGCAGCTCCGCGTGGACCGGGCGGGCCGCCGGGCGGGCCAGCGCCTCGGTCAGATAGCGCAGCAACTCGTGGAGCTGGCGCACCACATGGAACACGTCGTACATGAGACGCGCGGTCTCCGGTGCCTCGCGCCAGGACACACCGCCGAACGTCACCTGCGAGACCTGCTGTCCGGCGCCGAAGCAGTCGTACACGGTGCAGCCCTGGAAACCGCTCGGCCGCAGCCGGGTGTGGATGCCGCAGCCGAAGTCGTCCCGGAGGTTCCGGCAGGGCTCGCCTGACGCCTTGTTCACGGCGAAGTCGGCCGACTTCGCGAAGGGCAGCGCCACACAGCACAGGCCGAAGCACTGGGCGCAGTCGCCGCGTAGCGCGGATTCCCTGGTCTCGGGCACGGTGAAACGGTTCCTTCGCTGGTCGGGGACGATCGGGCCACCGTACCGCGCGCCCCCGGGATCCGGCCGCGGATATCGCATCGCCGCACCACGGGCACCGGGGGAGTGCCGTGACCGGACCCCCACGCCCAATGCCCGTATGCCCGTATGGCCGTGGCCCGGTGATCTCCGTCCCCTACTCGACCGCCCCCGCCGTGGCCGGTTTCGCGCGGGGCGCCCCCAGGCGTTCCGGCGCCATGCGGCCCGCCAGGTGGTAGCCCAGACCGCCGAGCGCCGTGAGCGCCGCGAGGACGGCCCACAGGACCGGTGTGTGCCGTTCGACCAGGGCTCCGACCAGCGCCGGGCCGGTGATCGCCGACACCGTCCAGGTCAGGTTGACCACCGAGAGGTAGCGGCCCCGGGCCCGACGGGGCGCCACGGTCGCGGACACGGCCGTCATGGCGGGGGTCGCCGTCATCTGCCCGAAGGTGAAGAGGACCACGGCCACGTAGACCAGACCCACCCCCGCGCCCTCTCCGGCCACCGGCAGCAGCGCGAGCAGTGCGACGGTACCGAGCATCAGTCCGGCGCCCCGCACGATGACGCGGCTGCGCCGGACCATGGCCAGCCGGGCGGTGAGCGTGGACTGCGCCACCACGATCAGCAGGGCGTTGAGCGTGAGCGCGGTCGAGGGCAGCCAGGCAGGCAGCCCCCGCACCTCCACCAGATAGACCGGCAGCACCGTGGTGGGGACCAGCCAGGCGAAGACGAACACGGTTTGCGCCCCGATCAGCAGGAAGACCGTCCGGTCGCCCAGCAGGGACCGCCAGCCTCCCGCCCCGTCGGCTTCCCGGCCAGAGCCCCCGGACCCGGACCCGGACCCGTCCCCGCCCCTGCTGCCGTCCCCGCCGCCCGTACCCCGCCCGTCCTCCGGCTCCCCGGCCCCTCCGGCAGCACCCGTCAGGGCGGCGGAGACGGACACCCGGCGGCCGGGAAAGGCGAAGAGCAGCGCCGTGACGGCGCTGGTGACCGCGTTGAGCAGCACGATCAGGACGGCCGCGCCGGACCAGCCGCTGGCCAGCAGGGCGCCGCCGGCCGCACCGCCGAGACCCACGCTCGCGTTCTTCCCGGCGGCGGTGAACGCGTACCACCGGTCGAGTTCCTCGCCCTGTGCCATGTCGGCCACGAACGCGGGCCAGGACGCCCAGTACATGCGCTCCGCGCACAGCACGACGAAGAGCACGGCGACCAGCGAGACCTGGCTGTCGACCAGCAGGTAGCAGAGGTATCCGCCCGTCGCGAGGATGTTGTTGGCGACGAGGGACGCCTTGGGGCCCCAGCGGTCCACGGCGCTTCCGGCCAGTGGGGCCACCGGGACGGACAGCAGGGTCGCCAGACTCGTCCCGTACCCCACCTGCTGCACCGTCAGATCGGTGGTGAGGAGGAAGAAGAGGAAGTTCAGCGGGATGAACATGCCCACGCCGAAGGAGTCGAGCGCCGTCGCGGCGACGATCCGGCCGTTGCCGGACAGGCGCGGGACCCCCAGACGGTCGGCCAGCCGGCTCCTCCCGGAGCGGGAAGCGGGCGGACCGCTCACCTCAGCTCCGCGTCGGGCAGTTCGATCCGGTGCCCCGCCACCCTCTGCTTGGCCAGCAGATAGCTCCGGTTGCTGCTCCGGACGAACGCCCCGGTGGAACGGGTGGAGCGCACGTCCACCCCGCTCTCGATCAGCTGCCGCGCCTTGTCCGGGTTGTTGGTGAGGAGCTGGACGGAGGGGACGGCAAGCGCGGCGAGCATCTGGGCGGCCGGCCGGTAGTCCCGCAGGTCGTCGTCGAAGTTCAGCTCCCGGTTGGCCTCGAAGGTGTCCAGACCCCGGTCCTGGAGGATGTACGCGTCCAGTTTGTTGTACAGACCGATGCCCCGGCCCTCCTGGCGCAGGTAGAGCAGGATGCCCCCGTGCGCGGCGAGGAGGGTCAGGGCCTCCCTGAGCTGGGGCCCGCAGTCGCAGCGCCCGGAGCCGAACACGTCGCCGGTGAGGCACTCGGAGTGCACCCGCACCAGCGGGACGTCCTGCTGCCGCTCGCCGAAGACCAGGGCGATGTGCTCGCGGCCGTCCACGAGCCCGGTGAAGCTCATCATCCGGGCCGTCACCGTGCCCGCCCCGGTCTCGACCGGCACCGGCACATCGGCCCGGACCACGCCGGGCCGCAGCGGGGCCAGGGGTTCGGCGGGCGTCGGAATCGTGCTGCTCATGCGTCTCTTCCTCCATGCGGCGAAGTCGGTCTCGTGTGCGGGGAGCCGGTGCTCACCGGCTCCCATCGGGTGGTGGGGAGCGTCCACCCGTACTCGCGCCCCAGGTTGGCGGGGGTGAGCAAGGTGCCGTAGGTCTGCCGGTCGAGTTCGGGGACCTGTGTGCGATGGCAGCGCACCGCGCGCTCCTTGGCGGCCACCGCCTCCTCGGACAGGACCCGCAGCCGGGGCCTGGCGAGGTCTTCGGGAGCACCGGGAAAACGCGCGCCGAACCACTCGGTCAGCGCCACCGGATCCTCGTTGTGCCAGGTGAACCCCGCGTAGGTGCCCCGGGCGCGGTGCCGGTTGCTCATGGCGAAGAGCTGGTACGGGTACTCGGCGTAGAGGCCCACCTCCGGGGCCCGTCCGGCGGCGGCGAGTTCACGGCAGGCCGCGAGACCGGTGTCGCGGACCGCGAGGTGGTCGGGGTGGTCGCCGATACCGGCCGGCAGCCACACCTCCCCTGCGCGGTCGATCCGTTCCCGCATCCGCTCGCGCAGTGCCCCGGTGTCCAGGGGACCCGGCCGGTACTGGCCGTCGAGCACGGGCCAGGGGTCGAGCCGTACCCCCGTGCCCGCGTAGGCTGCCGAGTCCTCGTCGAGCCGTTCGAGGGCGAACGCGCGGGAGCTGTGCGCCCCGAGCCGCTCGTCCCAGGGGGCGAGATAGGCGGGGTCCTCGGGCACTCCGGCGAAGACGGTGACGACCTCGCCGCCGGACCGGAGCGCGCCGAAACAGGAGAGCACCACGTCGTCGGCGTGGGGCGAGAACAGCAGGACGGCGGTCATCTCTCCTCCAGCGTCAGCGGATGGGACCAGATCAGGGACGCGCGGGGGAGGGCAGCGAGTCGTGCGGGGGCGAGCGGGGCCGGGCGGCCGTGGTCCGCGCGGTCCTGGAGACCTGCCAGGAGCCCGTCCTCGGCGAGACCGACGAGCGGCGCCACCTGGTGCACCGCCCACAGCCGCAGGTCGGCGCGGTCGGCCGTGCCCCCGAGGACCAGGCTGCGCAGACAGAGCCGGACCAGGTCGGGGGAGCCGGGGGCGGATCCGGCCGGGGTGTGCAGGGCCATGAGGTAGGCGGCGTACCAGATCTCCTCGCACAAGGCGGCGAAGCCGCTCGGCGCGCGGACCGCCGCGACGGCCCGCGCGCAGCGCCGCCGCCCGCGCCCGTCGAGGCCGGTCGCCCGCAGATAGCCCTCGCGGGAGAGCCAGCGGGGGGCGTCCGCGCCGGGCAGGACCACATGGACCCGGCCCTTGAACAGGTGGACGAGGACGTCGGACGGGGGCGCCACCGGGCCCGAGGGGGCGGCCCCGGCTGCGGTGTCGTCGGCGAACAAGGTGGCGTGCCGGGGGCCGTACACGTCGTTGCCGACCAGGCTCGTCCCGTCGGTGTGCTCCACCCAGTGCGGTACGGAGACCAGCGCCCGGCGCCCGCGCCGGGCGAGTTCGCGGGCGATGACGGCGTCGTCGGGTTCGCCCCCGGCGGGGTCCTCGGGGACGGCGGCCAGGAGCGCCTCCACATCGGCGCGGGGCAGGACGAGGGCCAGGGTGGGGGTCCATTCCCCCGGTACGGCGGGGACCCAGGAGGCGCCTTGGAGGGCAGCCGCGCGGGTGGCCGCGCCGTTCCAGGAGTTCCAGTTGGCGTACAGGGCGAGAGGCGTGTCGGGGAACTCCCGTACGGCGTGGGCGACCTGGACGGCGAAGTCCCGGCAGGGCACGACGTCGTCCTGGAGCACGACGTGATGGGTGGCGTCCTTCGCCATCGCGGCCCACGCGGCCCGTGCGGTCCGCAGGACGCCGGGTCCGGCCTCGGGCCGGGGGTCGACGACCACCGAGGTTCCCCAGAGGGGCAGCGAGGCCGCGAGCCGGGCTGCTTCCTCCCGTCGGCGCGGATGGGTCATCACCGCGCCGCTGACCACGGCCGTGGACGTGGCGCTGTCAGCCGGCACGGTGTCCCCCTTCCGGCGCTTCGGCGTTCTCCCGTGTCCCGGTGGGGGTCTCGTCCCCGTCGCGGACGCTGTGCCAGCCCCGCTCGCCCCTGGCCCACTCGTACAGGGCGAGGTAGACGGCGAGGGAGCCGAGGAGGTGCCAGGGGACGACGAGGGCCCAGCCGGTCGCGTCGGCACGGCGCCGGTAGGCCGGGTCGCGGCGGGCGCCCAGGACGCAGGCGGCGTCGGCGAGGAGCAGGGCGAGCGCCGCCGGGCGCAGCGCGGGCACGGCGACGGCGCCCGCGCAGCACACCGGCAGTGCGGCCCGCGCGGCGAGCGAGCCGACCGTGACGGCGCCGAGCAGCCTTCCCCTCGCCGGGAGATCGGGCCAGTTCACGGCCACCGCCCGCAGCTGCCCCCGGGTCCAGCGGGCCCGTTGGCGCAGCGCCGCGAGGGGGCGTTCGGTGGCGGAGACCCGGGAGGCCGAGGGGAGGAAGCCGGTCGCCACGCCGGTGCCCATGAGGCGCAGGGACCAGTGGTAGGACTCCTCCACGTCGTCCGACCGCACGGGGCGGACCAGGTCCCAGGTGGCGGCCCACGCGTAGACGGAGCTGCCCGCGACGACGTGGACTCCGGCGAGCCGTTTCAGACCGCGTACCGAGGCGTGCCACACGGCGTCCTCGGCCGCCTTGGCGCGGGCGGCGAGACCGGCGCCCGGTTCGCTGATCTCCTCGGCCTGGACGAGGGCGTGGCCCTGTTCGAGCGCAAGGACGGCCTCGGCCGCCTGTCCGGGGGCGGGCACCACGTCGGCGTCGAGGATGCCGATCACCTCGCCGTCGGCGTACGGGAAGGCGTGGTTGAGCGCCGCGCCCTTGGGGCTCATCTCCGGCAGACGGAGCAGCCGCCAGTCGACGCCGGGCCGCCGGTGCGCGGCCATCGCGGCGCTCGCGCGGGCCGCGTCGAGGTCGCCCGCCTCGCCCGCCTCGACGAGCCAGAGGACCTGGAGCAGCCCGTCCGGGTAGTCCAGGGCGGCGACGGCGCGGGCCGAGCGCGCGAAGGTGGCGGCGCTCTCCCGGTAGAGCGGGGTCAGCAGGGTCAGACGCCGGGTGGGCCGCCAGTGCGACGGCACGTCCGTCACCGCGTGCGGGTGCAGGGGCGCGGTCGGCACCAGGAGATCGGTCATCGGGCGGCCCGTGACGCGTCGGGCGCGACCTCGTGGACGGCTCCGTCGTAGGAGGAGGCGAGGAAGACGCCCCGGTCGGTGTCGTAGGCGAGGGAGGAGATGCCCGCCGTGGTCGGACGGACGTCGGCCGACCAGTCGCCGGTCTCCCGGTCGTAGACCGTGACGCGCCCGTTGTACGCGCCGATGGCGATGTGCCGGCCCTGGTCGTCGGCGCTGACGCACTTGAGGGAGTGGCGGTGCGGGGTGGGCACTTCGGTACGGGTGAAGTCCGGGCTCCACAGGCGCAGGACGAGGTCGCGGGAGACGCTGGCGAACCAGCCGTCGCCCAGGCCCACACAGCCGTTGGCGATCATTCCGTGGGCCTGTGCGAGGTGGTGCCGCTCGGTCAGGTCCTCGGTGTCGTGCCAGGCGGCGCCGCCGTCCGCAGAGACGGAGAAGAGCAGGTCGCCGGAGACCGCGACGCCCTTCACGGCGTTGGAGTGCAGGGGGACGTCCCGGATGTGCTCCAGGGTGCCTTCGGGAGTCTCGGCCAGGACGACGCCCTCGCCGGTGTACGCCCCGACCACGACGTGCCGCCTGCCCTCACGGGTGAAGGAGGCCGCGCAGTTCAGCGGGGAGCGGTGCTGGTGGACCGGGGTGCCGGTGGGCGCGTCGAAGACGGTGCCGAGCTGTCCTCCCGTGACGACGGTGCCGCCGACGGGCGTGAGGAAGTTGCAGAGGCTGCCCTGTTCGGCGCGGACCTCGCCGTCGCGCCACAGGGTGCCCGCGTCGCCGATGGTGTACGTGGCTCCGCCGTGCGTGGTCACGGCGTTGAGCCCCCAGGTGGGGGCGACGGGGTCCTCGCTCCAGAGGCCCTTGGCGAAGTCGTAGCGGTGGTAGCTGTCGCCGAAGGTGCCGAAGACGATCTCGGAGCCCGCCGCGAAGGCGCAGGTGCGGGGCCAGACGACGGGCGGCAGGGCGACGCTGTCGCGCAGCTGCGGGGAGTCGGCCGACACGTCCCACAGGCGCATGGTGCGGTCGTAGCTCAGGGTGATGAGCAGTCCCCGGTCCTGGCCGAGGACCACCCGCTTGATCCCGGCGTCGTGGGCGGGTACGTGGCGCCGTTCGCCGCCCCGGATGACGATCAGTTCGCCCTCGTCGTTCCCGGCGTAGACCGTGCCGTCCCCGCCGATGGCGACGGTGTCGGTCTCCACGCCGCCGAGGTCCAGGTCCTCGACGAGCCCGCCGGTCGCCAGGGACCAGCGCTTGATGGTCCCGTCGTCGCTCGAACTGATGAGTTCGCCGCCGTCGTGGCTCCACTCCACCGAGATCACGTCGGCCGTGTGCCCGGCGAAGACGTGCAGGAGGTCGCCGGAGAAGTCGAAGACCCGCACGCGGTGGTCGCGGGAGGCGGTGGCCACCTTCTCCTCGGAGGGGTGGAAGACGGACATCTCCACGTCGTCCTCGTGGTGGCCGAGGACCGCGCGCAGCCGCAGCTCGGGAACCGACCAGAGCCGGGCGCTGTAGTCGCTGGAGGAGGTGACCAGGAATCTGCCGTCCGGGCTGAAGGCGCACTGGTTGGCGAGGTGGTCGTGGGTCACCCGGGCGAGCGGGACCCGGGTGCGCTGATCCCAGAGGATGACATGGTTGTCGTATCCGGCGGTGGCGACATAGGTGTCCCCGTGGGTGGCGACACCGCTGATGGGGCTGGAGTGGCGGATCACGGCTGTGGTTCCCTTCGTTGGGCGCGGTGGGCTCGTACGGGGAAGATCACGCGGGTTCCGGGGAAGGTCGTACGGGTTCGGGGAGGCGCGCGGGTTCCGGGAGGCGCACGCGGCTTCGGCCGGGGCGCGGGGATCCGGGGAGGGCGCAGGGGATCCGGGAAGGATCACACGGGCCCCGGACGATGCGGGCAGGACCGGACGGGCCCCGGGCGGACGCGGGTCAGAGTTCGCTGCCGTCGCGCTCGACCGTGGAGCCGGTCGGCCAGTCCGCGCCGCTGCGGAGCCCCACGGGGAGGATCAGCGGGTGGGCGGTGGTGACGACGGCGGTCAGCTCGTCCTCGGGCTCGTAGTGCCGGGTGGCGACGCCCTCCAGCCGGTGCCAGCCGACCGACTGGTAGTAACCGAGCACGCTGTCGTGACAGTTGAGGTAGCCGAACGGCACGTCGAGCCCGGTCAGACACTCCTCGATCCGCTCCGCGAGCAGCCGCCCCACGCCGGTGCCCTGGTGGTCGGGGGCGACGGCGACGAGACCGACCTCGCCCACCAGCTGGTCCCGGTCCCCGACACGGAGGAACCGGCGCAGGATTCCGGCGTGTGCGACGGGGCGCCCGTCCCGCCAGGCGGTGACACGGCGCTCGGGACGGGCTCCGGCCCAGCTGCGGCCCTCGGTGAACTGGTCCGTGGTGTAGGGGAAGGACTCCCTCAGGAGCCGGTGCAGGGCGTGGTGCAGGTCGGCCGTGACCTCGTTCTCCGGCCGGTGGTCCCAGAGGAGGGTGTCGCGCGGGGGTGCGGGGGACACGGCGGTTCCTTTCGGGAGGGGGAGGGGATCAGGCCCGGCGGTAGACCAGTCCGACACTTCCCCTTTTCCGCTGATAGGCGACACCGGGCACCAGGAAATCCATGCGGGGTGCCACGAGAGTGCGCTCTCCGGTCAGCCTCCATTCATCTCCGCCGGGTCCGGAGAACCAGGGCCGTACGGAACTCTCGATGAATTCGGGTGAGGAGGTGAGCAGCAGTAGATCGGTGGGGAGGCCGTGGACCACGGAAATATCGTCCAGGTAGTAGAGGATTTCGGCGAGGAGATAGGCGTCGGCGGGAAAGCGATGCTTTTCGGCGAGTTCTTCCACGGTGTCGGGCGGTATGTCGGCGCCGTCGAGGCGCCGGGAGAGCCTGCGCCGGAACTCGTCGTGCGGCTCGGTCGGGATCACGGTGAGGCCCGTCGCGCGGAGCGGGGCGGTCAGCGCCCCCTCGCAGGCGCCCGGCTCCACGACGGTGAAACCGGTGCCGCCCAGCGTCTCGCGGACCCAGTCGCGGGTGGCGTCGAGCCGGTCCCGTTCGTACGCCGAGGTGTCGAGCCCCCAGGGGTCGGCCGGTACGCGGACCTCGCCCAGCGGGGCGTAGAGCAGGTAGTAGAGGTGCTCCGCCTGACGAGGGGTGATGCCGAAGAACCGCTCGCAGGAGGCGACGGTGGCGGTGGTGACCCGCTGTTCCTCCCCGTCTCCGGCCAGCAGGTGCGGCGGGAGGCTGTTGAGGGCGTCCAGTTTGGCGTTGAGCTGCCGCCCGTCCAGGGGGTGAGCGCGGTCGACGACGAACTGGGAGTGGCCGGCGTGCCCGACCGCGTGCCGGATGGGCCGCCCGTCCGCCGCGCGGGCCGCGAGGAGTCCGGAGCGGGCCTGGGGCGCCCGCCAGTCGGCGGGGTTGTGGGCCCACCACATGGCGTCCCGCTCCCACCCTGACGCACGGTCCGGCACCTCGGGCGGCCCGGCGGGGCCCGAGGGGCCCGCCTCGCGCAGCAGGATTCCCGCGCGTTTCTCCAGCGGCCCGGGGGGAAGGTCGATTATTCGGCCTCCGTGCCCGGTCAGCACGATGCGCACGTTCTCTTCCGGTGAATCCAGAATGCTTGTGAATTCACTGAGGACATCGACCACGGAATGAGCTAGAACGGTATGCAAAGCTACCCCTGTCGCCCCACTCTGGACCCAGCCCAGACTATAGGCACACTCCTGATTCGAAGTAAAGGACGCGATCATAGGGTCCGCGCGGGAGAATGGCACATTCATACCTCTTCGCTCGCCCCCGGGTCCGGGCCGTTCCGGCGGGGCGGCGGAGGCTTATCGAAGCGTTCCTTCGATACATCGCGCAGGCGGCGGGGAGGGCGGGTGTCCCGGCGGGCCGTCGCGAGGGGTCCGGCGCGGGACGCGACAAGGCCACCACCCCGTGCGAGGTGGTGGCCGGTTCGTCGTGGGTCCGCTCCGCGCGGACCCGTCCGGGGGCGCTACCCCGCCTTCCGCTCCGCCGCGTCCGCGTCCACCGCCACCGTGCGGGCCCAGCGGTAGTCCGCCTTGCCGCTGGGGGAGCGCTGGATGCTCTCGGTGAGGACCAGCTGGCGCGGGACCTTGTACCCCGCGAGGCGCGGACGGCAGTGGTCCTGGAGCGCCGCCAGGTCCAGCGGCTCGGCGTCCGCGCGGAGTTGGACGACCGCGGCGACGTGGTTGCCCCAGCGGGCGTCGGGCACCCCCGCGACGAGCGCGTCGTACACGTCGGGGTGCGCCTTCAGGGCCTGCTCCACCTCTTCCGGGTAGACCTTCTCGCCACCGGTGTTGATGCACTGGGAACCGCGTCCGAGAACGGTGACCACGCCGGACGCGTCCACCGTCGCCATGTCCCCGAGGAGCACCCACCGCTGCCCGTCCCGCTCGAAGAAGGTCTCGGCGGTCTTGGCCGGGTCGTTGTAGTAGCCGAGCGGCACATGGCCGCACTGGGCCAGACGCCCGGTCCCGCCGGGGGCGACGGGCGCGCGCGTCGCCGGGTCGACGACCCGGGTGCGCTCGTTGACGTACAGCCGGAAGCCCTTCGCCGGACCCGAGTCCTCGGTCGCGCGCCCATTGGAACCGGACTCGGTGGAACCGAAGTTGTCGAGGAGCAGCACGTGCGGCATCAGCTCCTGGAGCTGGGTCCGTACGGTCGCCGACATGATCGCCCCGGACGAGGACAGGGTGAGGAGCGCGGACAGGTCCGTGTCCGCGCACGGACCGCGCAGCGCGTCCACCAGCGGACGGAGCATCGCGTCCCCGACCAGGGAGATGCTGGACACCCGCTCCTTCTCCAGGGTCCGCAGCACCTCCTCGGGGACGTACTTGCGGTGCAGGACGACCCGCTGCCCGTAGTCGAAGGCGATGAAAGCGGTCAGCGTGGAGGTGCCGTGCATCAGGGGAGGCACGGGGAAGAAGGTGAGCCCCGAGCCTCCGGCGGCGACCCGCTCGGCCAGTTCCTCCGGGCGCTTGACGGGGTTGCCGGAGGGGTCGCCGCCGAAGAGCCCCGCGAAGAACAGGTCCTCCTGACGCCACAGCACGCCCTTGGGCATCCCGGTGGTGCCGCCGGTGTAGATGACGAAGAGGTCGTCGCCCGAGCGGGGACCGAAGCCGCGTCCGGGCGAACCGGCCGCCTCCGCCTCGGCGTACGGCACGCAGCCGAGTCCGGGGGAGCCCTCGGGCGGTAACCCCACGCGCACGAGATGCCGCAGCCGCTCCGTCCGCGGCAGCGCCGCCGCGACCCGGTCGGTGAACTCGGCGTCGAAGACCAGGGCGGCCAGATCGGCGTCCCGGTAGAGGTAGGCCAACTCCTCTTCGGTGTAGCGGTAGTTCACGTTCACCGGCACGATCCGCGCCTTGAGGCAGGCGAGCACGGTCTGCACGTACTCGATCCCGTTGTAGAGATGGAGCCCCAGATGCTCGCCGGGGCGTACGCCCGCGTCGAGGAGGTGGTGGGCCACGCGGTTGGCCGCCGCGTCGAGTTCCGCGTAGGTGAGCCGGCGTTCCTCGCCCGTGCCGGGCTGGTCGACGTACACCAGTGCCTCGCGATCGGGGACCACGTCGACCACCGATTCGAACAGGTCGGCAAGGTTGTACTCCACTGTTCCTCCTGACCCGGGCTCGTCCCGACTCGTACGGGTGCGCGGTGGCTCGGCGGTCATTAGAGCGCCGACCGCCGGAGGGCGGAAGGGGAAGCGCCGAAGAATCTGACTGCCTGTCAGAAAACTATTGAACTGGGACCCCCGCTCCTGCAACCTGTTCCGGAACCGGAGACGGCAGGCCCCTCATGGGCGGCCCTCCGGAACTGGAGACGGGAGGCCCCCATGGGCGGCACCGAACACCTCAGCGTCCGGCGCGAAGGCGCCACGCTCGTCCTCACCCTGAACCGGCCCGAGGCCAGGAACGCGCTGTCGCTGCCGATGCTCGTCGGCCTGTACGACGGCTGGCTCGAAGCCGACGCCGACGACCGCGTCCGCTCGGTCGTCCTCACCGGAGCGGGCGGCTCCTTCTGCGCCGGAATGGACCTCAAGGCCCTGGCCGGAAACGGCATGGCGGACCAAGGCCACCGGGACCGGCTCACGGCCGACCCCGATCTGCACTGGAAGGCGATGCTCCGCCACCACCGCCCGCGCAAACCCGTCATCGCCGCCGTCGAGGGGTACTGCGTCGCGGGCGGCACCGAGATCCTCCAGGGCACCGACATCCGTGTCGCGGGAGCCTCCGCCACCTTCGGGCTCTTCGAGGTCCGGCGCGGACTCTTCCCCATCGGCGGCTCCACCGTGCGGCTGCCCCGCCAGATCGCCCGGACCCACGCCCTCGAAATGCTCCTCACCGGCCGCCCCTACAGCGCGCAGGAGGCCGCCCGCATCGGACTCGTCGGCCGCGTCGTCCCCGACGGCACCGCCCTGGACACCGCGCTCGACCTCGCCGAACGCGTCAACGCCTGCGGCCCGCTCGCCGTCGAGGCCGTCAAGGCATCCGTCTACGAGACGGCCGGGATGCCCGAGGAAGAGGGCCTGGCCGCCGAACTGAAGCGGGGCCGGCCGATCTTCGACACGGCGGACGCGAAGGAGGGCGCACGGGCCTTCACGGAGAAACGCCCGGCGATTTTCCGACGCGAGTGAACGACCACCCCGGCCCACGCGCCCCACCTGATCACGCCCAGGCCCGCGCGCTCCCCGGGCCTGCGCGCGCCCCACCCCCCGACCCACGCACCCCCCCGGGCCTGTGAGTCCCTCCCGCCCGCGCGCCACCCCGCCCCACCTCGGCCCGCGCACCCCACTCGTCACACCCCGGCCCCATGCGCCCTACCCCCCCCACGCTCCGGCCCGCGCCCCCCTCCATCCCGGGCCCACGCACCCCTCCACCCCGGCCCGTGCTCCACCCCGCCCCGGCCCGTGCGCTCCACCCCCCCCACGCCCCGGACCCCACCTCCTCAAGGAGCCCGCCCATGCCCCCCGCTCCACCGCCGCAGCCCCTCAGCGCCCCCCTCGTCGTCGAGTTCCCCTTCACCCGCTCCCTCGGGCCCGTCCAGTCCGCCTTCCTCACCGGGCTGCGCGAGCGGACCGTGCTCGGCATCCGGACCAGCACCGGCGAGGTCCTCGTCCCGCCCGTCGAGTACGACCCCGCCACCGCCGAGGAACTGCGCGACCTCGTGGAGGTAGCCCCCACCGGCACCGTCACCACCTGGGCCTGGAACCCCGCCCCCCGCCCCGGCCAGCCCCTCGCCACCCCCTTCGCCTGGGTGCTCGTCCGCCTCGACGGCGCCGACACCGCCTTGCTGCACGTCCTCGACGCCCCCGGCCCGGAGACCGTCCGCACCGGGACCCGGGTCCGGATCCGCTGGGCCGCCGCACGCACCGGGGCCATCACCGACATCGCCTGCTTCGAGCCCTACGACAGCGACCCCGTCGCCGAGCCGCGCCCCCACGAAGGACGCTTCGACGAACCCGTCACCGGCATCGTCACCCCCGCCCGCCTCGACTACACCCACACCCCCGGCCGGGCCCAGAGCCGCTACCTCCAGGCCCTCGCCGAGCGCCGCGTCGTCGGCGAACGCTGCCCCTCCTGCGCCCAGGTGTACGTCCCTCCCCGAGGCGCCTGCCCCACCTGCGGCGTCGCCACCACCGACCCGGTCGAGGTCGGCCCCCGGGGCACCGTCACCACCTTCTGCGTCGTCAACATCAAGGCCCGGGGCGCCGACATCGACGTGCCGTACGTCTACGCCCACATCGCCCTCGACGGCGCCGGACTCGCCCTCCACGGACGCGTCGGCGGCATCCCCTACGACGAGGTCCGCATGGGCCTGCGGGTCGAGCCCGTCTGGACCGAGGACGCCCGGTACCCCGACCACTACCGGCCCACCGGCGAACCCGACGCCGACTACGACGCCTACAAGGAGCTGCTGTGAGGCCCGTACGCGAGGTGGCGATCGTCGCCTTCGCCCAGAGCGACCACCGGCGGCGCACCGACGACCTCTCCGAGGTCGAGATGGTCATGCCCGTCCTCCACGAGGTCCTCGGAGCGACCGGACTGCGGGCCGCCGACATCGGCTTCACCTGCTCCGGCTCCTCCGACTACCTCGCCGGACGGGCCTTCTCCTTCACGATGGCCCTCGACGGCGTCGGCGCCTGGCCGCCGATCCCCGAGTCCCACGTCGAGACGGACGGCGCCTGGGCCCTCTACGAAGCCTGGGTCAAGCTGCTCACCGGCCAGGCCGACACCGCACTGGTCTACGCGTACGGGAAATCCTCGCCCGGCTCCCTCCGCGACGTCCTGACCCGCCAGCTCGACCCCTACTACCTGGCGCCCCTCTGGCCCGACTCCGTCGCCCTCGCCGCCCTCCAGGCCCAGGCCCTCCTCGACGCGGGCGAAACCGACGAGCGCGCCCTCGCGGACATCGCCGCCCGCAGCCGCGCCGACGCCGCCGGAAACCCCCACGCCCAACTCCGCGGCCCCCACCCCCGGGGCGACCGGCTCGTCGGCCCCCTGCACACCGGGGACTGCCCGCCCATCGGCGACGGAGCCGCCGCCGTCGTCCTCGCCGCCGGGGACCGGGCCCGCGCCCTGTGCGCCCGCCCCGCCTGGATCAGGGGCATCGACCACCGGATCGAGGCCCACTCCCTCGGCGTCCGCGACCTCACCCGCTCGCCCTCCACCCGCCTCGCCGCCGAACGCGCGGGAGCCTTCGAACGGCCCGTGGACACCGCCGAACTCCACGCGCCCTTCACCTCCCAGGAAGTCGTCCTGCGCGAGGCCCTCGGCCTCGGCGACGAGGTCCGGATCAACCCCTCCGGCGGAGCGCTCGCCGCCAACCCCGTCATGGCCGCCGGACTGATCCGGCTCGGCGAGGCCGCCGCACGCGTCCACCGAGGCGCATCCGACCGGGCCCTCGCACACGCCACCTCGGGCCCCTGCCTCCAGCAGAACCTGGTCGCCGTCCTGGAAGGAGAGCCGCATGTCCGCTGAGGAACCCGTGGCCGTCGTCGGCATCGGCCAGACCAAGCACGCCGCCGCCCGCGGGGACGTCTCGATCGCCGGACTCGTCCGCGAAGCCGCCGTCCGCGCCCTCGCGGACGCCGAACTGGACTGGGCCGACGTCGACGCCGTCGTCATCGGCAAGGCGCCCGACTTCTTCGAGGGCGTCATGATGCCGGAGCTGTACCTCGCCGACGCGCTCGGCGCGGTCGGCAAACCCCTGCTCCGGGTCCACACGGCGGGCTCGGTCGGCGGCTCCACCGCCCTCGTCGCCGCCCAGCTGATCGCCGCCCGGGTCCACCGCACCGTCCTCACCCTCGCGTTCGAAAAACAGTCCGAGTCCAACGCCATGTGGGGCCTCTCGCTGCCCGTCCCCTTCCAGCAGCCGCTGCTCGCCGGCGCCGGAGGCTTCTTCGCCCCGCACGTCCGCGCCTACATCCGCCGCACCGGCGCCCCCGACACCATCGGCTCCCTCGTCGCGTACAAGGACCGGCGCAACGCCCTCAAGAACCCCTACGCCCACCTCCACGAACACGACCTCACCCTGGAGAGGGTCCAGGCATCCCCGATGCTCTGGGACCCCATCCGCTACTCCGAGACCTGCCCCTCGTCCGACGGCGCCTGCGCGATGGTCCTCACCGACCGGACGGGCGCGGCCCGCTCGCCCCGCCCGCCCGCCTGGGTCCACGGCGGGGCGATGCGCAGCGAACCCACCCTCTTCGCGGGCAAGGACTTCGTCTCCCCGCGCGCGGGCCGGGACTGCGCCGCCGACGTCTACCGGCAGGCGGGCATCACCGACCCGCGCCGCCAGATCGACGCCGTCGAGATGTACGTGCCGTTCTCCTGGTACGAACCGATGTGGCTGGAGAACCTCGGCTTCGCCGAGGAGGGCGAGGGCTGGAAACTCACCGAGAGCGGAGCCACCGCACTCGAAGGAGACCTCCCGGTGAACCCCTCCGGCGGCGTCCTCTCCACCAATCCCATCGGCGCCTCCGGAATGATCCGTTTCGCCGAAGCGGCCCTCCAGGTACGCGGAGCGGCGGGCGCCCACCAGGTCGACGGCGTCCGCAGGGCCCTCGGCCACGCCTACGGAGGCGGCGCCCAGTTCTTCGCCATGTGGCTCGTCGCGGACACCCCGCCCACCGGCTGACCCCACCGCGAACAGCCCTCCGCGACGGGCTCGGACGGCCACCCGGCGCATACCGCACCCACACGGCCCACGAGATCGTCGAAGGTCGGCTGCACGATTGCCCGTCACAGCCCCCGCCAACCGGCGTACGCTGGGGTTTTCACGGGGCCACCGCCGGGCACACCAGACCGTGCGCCCGGCGTGCGCCCCCGGTGTGGGGGTGGAGAGTGGTACAGCAGGACGGCCGGACGGCCCATCAGGGGCTCGGCCTGTTCGAACGGGAAGCGGCGCTCGACGCGGCAGAGGAGGCACTCGACCTCCTCACCGGTCTCGCCGCCGACCCGTCCTGGCCCGACCGCGCTCCCGCACCCCGCGAGAGCCACAGCCCCCACCTCGTCGCCCTGCCGGGCCTCGGCCACGACGACACCCGGCCACGCACCGGAGCCGTCCGCCCCACCGGCGAAGGCCCCCTGACCGGAACCCGCTTCGGCCCCGGCCGGCTCCCCGGCACCGAGGCAGGCGAGCACCCGCCGGGCGCCCGTCGCGGCGGCGTCCTCGCCTACGCCGCGCCCACCGGACTCGGCAAGACCGCCCTCCTCGCCGAGATACGACGCCGTGCCGCCGCCCGCGGTTGCACCGTCCTCTCCGCCCGGGGCGGCGAACAGGAACAGCGGGTCGCCTTCCACGTCGCCCGCCAGCTCCTCCAGCCCCAACTGGCCCACGCCACCGACGCCGAACTCCGCGAACGGCTCGGCTCCTGGTACGACATCGTCGGCCCCGCCCTCGGCCTGCGCGCCCCCACCGAAGGCTCCCCGCCCGACCCGCAGGGCCTGCGCGACGGACTCGATTGGGTCCTCACCCACCTCGCCGTCCGCCGCGCACCCCTGGTCGTCGTCCTCGACGACGTCCACTGGGCCGACCCCGAATCCCTCGGCTGGCTCGCCGCGTTCGCCCCGCGCGCCGAGGAACTGCCCATGCTCCTCGTCGTCGCCTACCGGCCCGACGAGCTGCCCGAGGAAGGCGCCGAGTTCGCCGGCCGCAGATCGGGACAGCGGCCCCTCGGGCTCGCCCCGCTCACCGCCGCCGCCGTCACCCGGCTCGTCCGCGACCAGGTCGGCGCCCACGCCGAGGACGCCTTCTGCCACGACTTCTGGACGGTCACCTCCGGCAACCCCTTCGAAGCCGTCGAACTCGCCGCCAAGGTCCGCGACCACGGACTCGAACCCACCGCCGCCGCGGCCCCCGCCCTGCGCGACCTCGCCGCAGCCCTCAAGGGCACCGGACTCGTCACCCGCCTCGAACGCCTCGGCCCCGCCACCGTCCGCCTCGCCTGGGCCTGCGCCGTCCTCGGCACCCAGATCTCGCCCCAGCTCGCGGGAGCCGTCGCCGGACTCGGCGGCGAGGAGGTCGCCGAATGCGCCGCCCGGCTCCGCGAGGCCCGCGTCCTCGCCGAGGCCGAACACCCCGAGGGCCCGCTCCAGTTCACCCACCCGCTCATCGCCACCACCGTCTACCGCTCCATCTCCGCCGCCACCCGCGTCGCCCTGCACGGCCAGGCCGCCTGGTGCGTCGTCGACGCGGGCCTCGGCCCCACCGCGGCCGCCCGCCACCTCCTGGAGACCCACCCCGAGGCCGACCCCTGGGTCGTCCAGCAACTGCGCGCCGCCGCCGGACAGACCCTCCGTGCGGGCGCCCCCGACGCGGCCCGCCGCTACCTCGCCCGCGCCCTGCGCGAACCACCCGCCACCGAGGACCGGGCCGGAGTCCTCTACGAACTGGGCTGCTCCTCCCTCCTCACCGAACCCGTCACCACCGTCAACCATCTGCGCGCCGCCCTGGAAGAGCCCATCGCCGACCCGGCGCTGCGCCACGGCATCGTCTACCGGCTCGCCCAGGTCCTCGCCCACAGCGACCGGCTCGTCGAGGCCTCCGAACTCCTCGGCCACGAGGCCGGACGGGCCACCGACGCCCGCAGCCGTCTGCGGACGCAGGCCGAGAAGTTCATGTGGGACGCCCTGCGCGCCGACGAACCCGAATCGCCCGCCAGGTCCCGCCGCCTCGCGGCCCTCGCCGACCGGCTCACCGGCCGCGACGTCACCGAGCGGTACATCATCGGACTGCGCGCCTGGGACGCCACCCTGCGCGCCGAACCCGCCTCGGTCGCCCTCCGGCACGCCGAGCGCGCCCTGGAAGGCGGCCTGAGCTGGGCCGACGAGAGCCGAGGCTTCGAGGTCCCGGTCCTCGTCGCCCTTCTCCACCTGTACGCCGACCGGCCCGGACGCGCCGAGGAACTCTTCGCCGCAGGAACCGCCGAATTCGAGAAGCAGGGCTGGCGCGGAGCCCACCTCGCCTTCGCCTACACCCTCATCGGCTACATCCGCTTCCGGCGCGGCCGCCTCATGGAGGCCGAGGACTTCGCCCGCGCCGGACTCCGTCTCGCCGAGCGCGTCGGCGCCCGCACCCCGGCCCTCTGGTACGCGACCGGCGTCATGATCGAGGTCCTGATCGCCCGCGGCCGTACCGACGAGGCCGAGCGGGTCGCCCGGGACCACGACTTCGGCGAACCCTTCCCCGCCGCCGTCACCATCCCCGACTGCGAGACCGTCCACGCCGAACTGCTGCTCGCCACCGGACGCACCGATGAGGCCGCCGCCGAGCTGGCCGCCGTCGGCCGACGGCTCGACCCGCGCGGCAAGCGCAACCCCTCCTGCTGCCCCTGGCAGCTCCACCTCGCCCTCGCCGAGGCGGCCACCTCCCCGGCGAAAGCCCAGGCCACCGCCCACGAGGCCGTCCTCAGGGCCCGCCAGTACGGCGCGCCATCCGGGATCGGCCAGGCGCTCAGGGTGGCCGCCGAGGTCTCCGAGGGACCCGAGCGGATCAAGCTCCTGGAGGAGTCCGTCGACTGGCTCGACCAGTCACCGGCCGCGTACGAGCTGGCCCGCTCCCTCGTCGGCCTCGGCGCGGCCCTGCGCCGCACCGAGCGGACCGCCGAGGCCTCCGAACATCTGTACCGGGGTCTGGAGACCGCCCAGGACTGCGGCGCCGACGCCCTCGTCGAGACCGCGCGAGCCGAACTCGCGGCGGCCGGACTGCGCCCCCGGGCCCTCCACCCGGCGGGTACGGACAGGCTCACCGCGCGGGAGCGCGCGGTCGCCGACACGATCGCCCGCGACGAGGACGCGGCCGCACTCTTAGGGCTCGACACGAACGAGGTCGCCCGCCTCCTCTCGGCCGTCTACCGCAAGCTCGGCACCGACCGCACCGGCCTCGCACAGGCCCTGCGGAACACCGGAGGGGAGCCCGAGGAGTCCGAGGGGCAGAGCTGAGCGCCGGAGCCGCCCGGCGCGCGTCGCGGCGCGCGCCGGGGCACGTACCATGGCCGTATGTCCTTCCTCCGCCGCCGCAGCGCCGCCACTCCCGCGGGCCCGGACTTCGACGTCCTGGCCATGGACCCGGGGGACTGGCCCGGCAACCTCGGCGCCGGTCTGCTGCCCGCGCCCGACGGCTCCTGCCAGGGCGTCTTCCTCCGGTACGACCTCTTCGGCGGCCGGGGCCCCGCGATGATCATCGGCAATCTGCCGGAGGGCTCCCCGGCCCGTGAGCTGGCGGACGGCCAGATTCCCTTCGAGGTGGCCCAGCTTCTCGCCGCCCTGGAGAACGACGAGCCGGTCGAGGTCCTCGACACCGAGGACGTGCCCGTGATGCAGGGGGACAACCTCCTCATCGTGCGCCGCCTCAAGCTCTCCGAGAGCCGTATCTCCTGCGTCCAGTTCGACCGCAGCGACAACGTCCTCGTGACGATCGCCAGTTGGGACCGGCCGATCACCGACGACCTGTACGCGCTCCTGAAGCCGCTGCCCGCCGAGCTGTTCCAGCAGGGCTGACGGGAGGCGGGGCCGATGAGCGCGCGCGTCGACAGCTGGATCTGGGCGGTCCGCCTCACCAAGACCCGCTCGCAGGCGGCCGCCGCCTGCCGGGCGGGCCACGTCAAGGTCAACGGGGAGCGGGCCAAGCCCGCCCAGGCCGTGAAGCCCGGCGACGAGGTCCGGGTCTTCCACGGCGGCCGGGAGCGGATCGTCGAGGTCAAGGAGCTGCACACCAAGCGGGTCGGCCCGCCGGTGGCCGCCGAGGCGTTCGTCGACAACAGCCCGCCCCCGCCGCCGCGCGAGCACGTCGCCGTCGCGGCGGTCCGCGACCGGGGCACGGGACGCCCCACCAAGCGCGACCGGCGCGAACTCGACGAACTGCGCGGCCGCCACGCCTGACCCGCTGGGCCCGTACACAGGGGGCCGCTCCCGGAACCGTCCGGGAGCGGCCCCTTCGCCCGTCTCAGCGCCGGGTGGACCCGATGAGCGCGCCCACCCGGACCGCCGAGGTACCCAGACCCGAGGGGCCCCGGCCCACCAGCGGGGTGCCGCTGCCCGCGTGGACGTCCCCCGCTCCGTAACGCCGGACCTTCCGGTGCCAGTTGAGGATGCCCGCGAGCCAGTCCTCCAGCTCCCGCAGATACGCGGCGAAGACCGCCCGGCCCTCGGCGTCCAGCCCGTACTCCGCGAGCAGCAGCGGGACCTCACGCCCCTTCAGGTGCTCGTACTGGCGCAGTCGGCCCCGCATCAGGTCGTGGACCATCTCCACGGCCGTCGGATAGGCGCAGCCGAAGAAGGTCTGGATCACCAGGACGCCGTTGTGGACCTCGCCCTCGACCTCGACCTCCTTCTGGTACGAGAAGAGGTCGTTGATCAAGGCCCCGTAGTCCATGATCGCGTTCTCCAGGGCGCGTACGGTCCCGGAGCGCAGCAGCCCGGCCGGCAGTGCGTCGGTGTGCCGCAACCGGGACATCAGCATGGTCAGTTCGCACCCGAAGGTGCTGCGGCGCATCTCGATGTAGTCGACCGGGTCGGGCACCCGGTGCTGGGCCTGGTTGTGCAGCTCCCACAACCAGCTCTCCAGCATGACATCGAGCGCGTACCGCAGCCGGGCGCGGGACTCCGGCACCATGGGGCCCGCCGTCCGGGCCCAGAGGTCGGCGAGCGAGCGTTCCAGCGGGTTCCCGGCGTGCGCGGCCCCGGCGGCCGGATCGTCCGTCGGCAGACAGGCCTTGAACCGCTCGGTCTGCTCCCGCGCCCCGGCGAGGTCCCGCGTCCGGCCGAAGACGAAGGGGTAGTAGTCGTCCCCGTAGGTCCCCCAGGTCAGCCACTCGGCGCTCAGCTCCAGCTCCTCCAAGGTGGCGTCCGGGTCGAGCCCGGCCGAGCAGAGCGCCAGGTCGAAGCCCTCGGCGAGCGGCCGGTCCCAGAGGTCGTCCAGCAGGCCGAACCCCTCGGCCCAGTCCAGCGAACGCCGTCGGGCCTCCTCGTGGTGGGGGCTGACCGTCAGCGGGTAGGGCAGGTCGAACTCCGGCAGCAGGGAGGGCCCGACGTGCCGGTGCGGCACATGGGTGAGGGTCCGCAGCCGGGCCGCGGCCGGACGCCCGAAGAAGGTGCGGACACCCAGCTCACCGGCGCCGACGGCCCCGCCGGAGAGCGGCCCTCCGGTGGTCAGGCCCTCGTTCATGTACCGGCTGGAGCGCAGATGCCACTCGTGGCCGCCGGACTGCCAGTCCTGGAGCCCCTTGGCGTAGGCGGCGACCGCCGCGCACTCGGCCGTGTCGAGTCCCCGCTCCACGGCGAGCCGGGGCACCTCGGTCAGCGCCGTGTTCTCGAACTGCTGGACCCGGGAGGTCAGCAGGTCGTTGACGGCGTCCGCCGCCTGCTGGGTCGTACAGCCGAGGAAGCGCTCAAGGACGAGCACGCCATTGCTGTTCTCGCCCTCGTCCTCCACCTCCCGCTGGTACGAGAAGAGGTCGTTGCGCAGATGGACGGCGTCCGAGAAGGAGTCCCTGAGCACCCGCAGCGGCCGGGACCGGGCCACCCGGGCGGGGAGTTCGGCGCCCGCCGCGTACTCGACAAGTCCGGCGGACCAGGGCGCGCCGCCGACCTTGCGGCGCATCTCGATGTATTCGAGGGGGTTGGAGACCCGTCCGTCGTTGATGTTGTCGAGTTCCCACAGGGACTCGTACAGCAGGTGCTCGGTGGCCTCGGCGAAGCGGGTCCGCCAGCCCTCCGACATGGCGGGGACGGTGCGCCGCCAGAGGTCGGCGAGCCCCGCCTCCACGGGGTTGAGCGGCTCGGGCATGCCCCCGGCCGGATCGGCGGGCATGAAGAGCGGCAGCCGGTCCAGATGCGCCTTGCCGCCCGGCCGGTCCTGGGTGCGCTTGAACAGCTCAAGGAAGTGGTCGTCGAAGAAGAACACCCAGGTGTACCAGTCCGTGACGAGGTCGAGGGCGGCCGCGTCGCAGTCGGGGTGGGTGTAGGAGCAGAGCAGCGCGTAGTCGTGGGCGTCGAGGTCCGCCTGCTCCCAGACGCCCGAGCCCTCCAGCATCCCCGTCTCCCGCGCCCACTCCCGGGTGTGGACGCGGGCGGTCTCCAGATGGGGATTGAGCCGTGCCGGGTACGGGACGTAGAAATCCGGCATGACGAAGGGCTGAGGCATGTGCGGAAGGGCCTTCCGGTGAACGGGTGCTGATTGTCCGGCCCACCTTTACCCGTAGCTCCCGCGCCACACATGACCTCTTGAATAGTCCTATGAACGCCGGTGTGAGGGGTGGCAGACACGGCAGCCCGCCACCCCTCGCGGCCATGCGGTCGCCTCTCCCGTCAGGCCCGGGAAACCCGCACGTCAGCGGCCTTGACGAAGGCGACGCGATGTCCGAACTGGATCAGGTAGTACTCCTCTTGACCGCGCACGACCGCATGTTCACTGATATCGAACGTCGGGGCGAAGAGGTACTCGCCCGGGGTGCGGTCACCCACCACGTACCGCTGCCCCGCGAGCAGCTTGTACGGCAGTGGCGACACCGACTGCACCGGCACCCCCGCCGGATACGCCGAGGCCTCCGGGTACGCCCTCCCGTACACCGGCACCTCCGCGAGACCCTCCCGGGGCGTCAGGACGAGCCCCCGCGCGTTCACCGCCGTCGGCTCCCTCCGGGGGTTGGCGAACCACGCCTTCTGCCCGAGGTACCAGATCGCCGTCCAGTCGCCCCGGCGCTCCGCCACCGCGAAGCTCTGTCCCGTCGAGGCGCGCGCCCCGGTGTCGTTCACGTCGACGGTCGAATCCTGCCCGCCCGGCCGCAGACCGATGTCCTTCACCAGGGGCGCGTCGGCGCTCGGGGCGGTGTACAGGCGCACGGCCCCGCTCCCGTGCGGCGCGCACGCCTCGCCCGCCGTCGTGCACCCCGTGTAGACCGGCTGGTGGGAGGCGTAGTCGGGCCGGATCGTGACCACCCCGGCGGCGGGCCCCGCGCTCGGCGTGATCGGGCGGCCCAGCAGCCGGAAGTAGTGCGCCCAGTCCCAGTACGGTCCCGGGTCCGTGTGCATGCCCTTGATCGAGGAGGTCACCGTCCCCGGCACGGTGTCGTGGCCCAGGATGTGCTGCCGGTCGAGCGGGATGTCGTACCGGGCGGCGAGGTAGCGCACGAGCCGCGCCGACGAGCGGTACATCGCCTCCGTGTACCAGGAGTCGGGCGCGGTGAGGAAGCCCTCGTGTTCGAGCCCCACCGACTTGGCGTTCACGTACCAGTTCCCCGCGTGCCAGCCCACGTCCTTGAGCGGGAGGTGCTGGGCGACGTGCCCGTCGGAGGAACGCAGGGAGTACTGCCAGGAGACGTACGTCGGGTCCTGGACCAGCTTCAGGGTGACGTCCCAGGTGGCCTCGGTGTCGTGGATGACGATGTAGTCGATCGACTGGGAGGCCGGCCGGTCCGCCTTGTCGTGGTTGCCGTAGTCCCCGTCGCCGAACTCCTCGTACGGCGCGGGCACCCACTCGCAGGCGACCGTACGAGGGCACTCCACCGGCCCGCCGGCCGGGCGCCGCAGCCCGAGCGCCGTCAGCTGCCCGGTGGCGGGCGCCACCGAGGGCACGGCCGCAAGTGTTACCACCTGCCCGCTGTCCGTCGTCCGCGACTCCCCGGTCCTGATCACGTCGAACACGTCGTCCGCGTACGTGGCCGCCGTCGCCGCGTCGTCCGCGCCGGAGTACCGGGCCACCGCCCCGTACCAGTCGGCCGGGTCCGCGCTTGCCGGAAGCCCCGCCTCCCGCTGAGCGGCGGCGAGCAGCGCCGCCCCGCCCTCGATGTTCGCCTCCGTGCCGGTGCGCAGCTCGTCGGCGGGGATGCCCGAAAGCTCCGAGGCCCGCTCCAGCGTCCGAAGCCGGGGCGGCAGCGCCTCCGGGGCGGGCGGAGCCGGTGTGCTCGGGGAGCCGGTGCGCGCGGGGCGCGAGGAGTCGCCGCGCGCGTCCTCCGACCCGTCCGAGTGGTGCGGGGGCTGCCCGGCGAGCGCGGTCGTCGCGTCGGTGAGGTGCATCGGCCCGTATCCGCCGGTCACGCTCGGCGCGCCGCCGTGGCCGTCCCAGCGCGACTGAAGGTACGAGACGCCGAGCAGCACGCTCGCGGGCACGCCGTGCCGTGCGGCGGCCCGGGTGAACTGGCCTTGCAGGGCGCCCGCCTCGGGCACCTCGGCTCCGGCGGGCGGGGCGGCGGAGAGGAGCGGAAGCAGCAGGGCGGCGGAGGCGAGGGCGCCCACCGCCCTCGGAACCCGTGATGCCGGTGTACGTCTCGGGGACGCGGGACGGAGCAAGGCAGCCTCCTGCGGTGTGGGGTGACACGGGGGCGTGCGGGACCGGTCCCGTACAGGGGTATCGGCTCCCGAACGATCCGTCAATCACGCCTCATGGCAGGGAAGTTCCCACGTCAGAGCGGCTGTGGAGGGCCATCCGGCGGAGTTTCGCCGCGACGGGCCCCGGGCCTGGGACGCGTCAGTGGAGTGGACCACTGGCCGGACGCGGCGGACGTGGCGGACGCGGCGGGCCGGTTTCGCGCCGGGGCGGGGCATCGGCGGAGCGCCGGAGAGGAAGGCGCCGGGGCGAGGGGTGCGAGGTCCTGACGCGGCGAGGTCTGACGCGCCGGGGCGGGGCACGGCGGGGGCCGACGGTCCGGTGCAGGGGGAGAGGGTCGGTGCCGGGGGCCGGTGGGACCGGGGCCAGGGCCGGGGCCAGGGGCCGGCGGGACCGGGCTGCGGCCGGACGTGCCGGTGCGCCGTGGCCCGGTGTGTCGGCACCGGGCGCACGGCGCACCCACCCCCGGTGGCGTCGGCCGGACCGGGCCTCAGCGCGTCCCGACCGCCGCGCGCACGGCCCGCCGTGCCATGGCGCAGTCGTCGTGCAGCCGCCGCAGGAGCAGTCGCTGTTCCTCCCCGGGAGCGAGCGCCCCCGTGGGCACCGGCACCGAACCGGCCGGCGGGGCCTCCTTCATGGTGCGCTGCACCGCCGTCTCGTAGGTGCGGATCTCCCGGGTCAGCACGATCATCAGGTTCACCAGGAAGGCGTCCCGGGAAGCGGGCCCCGCCTGCTGGGCGAGCTTGCTGATCTCGCGCCGGGCCAGCGGCGCGTCGGCGAGCACCGTCCACAGGGTCGCCAGGTCGTAGCCCGGCAGGTACCAGCCCGCGTGCTCCCAGTCGACGAGCACCGGACCGACGGGGGAGAGGAGGATGTTGGAGAGCAGGGCGTCGCCGTGACAGAACTGGCCCATGCCCTGACGGCCACCCGCGTGCACCAGACCGTGCAGCAGCTTCTGGAGGTCGTCACGGTCACGGTCGGTGAAGAGCCCGAGTTCGTGGAAGCGTGCGATCCGGGTGCCGTAGTCCAGCGGCGCGTCGAACGTCCCGGCCGGGGGACGCCAGGCGTTGAGCCGGGCGACCGCGCCGAGCGCGGCCCGCACATCGGCCCGGGGCGGTGCCTCGACGGGGTGGCGGGAGAGTGCCGCCGCCCGTCCCGGCATCCGCTCGATCACCAGCGTGCAGTTCTCCGGGTCCGCGGCGATCAGCCGCGGCGCCCGCACCGGGGGACGGTGACGGACGAAGGAGCGGTAGGACCCTATTTCGTGCCGGAACCGCTCCATCCATGCCGAGGAGTGGTCGAGTAAGCACTTCGCGACCGCCGTGGTCCGCCCGGTCGTCCCGACGATGAGTACGGAACGCCCGCTGCGCCGCAGCACCTGCACCGGGTTGAACTCCGGGCAGATCCGGTGGATCGAGGCGATCGCCGTCTTCAGCTGGGCCCCTTGGGGGCCGGACAGGTCGATCCTCCCGCTGATCGGCTGGGTCCCCGCGCCGCCCACCCGGCGTCGCGGCCGGACGGCCTGCGAGGCGGGGGCGAGGTAGGGACCGGGCCCGGAGGGGATGACGCGGTGCTGCGGCCGGGGCGGGGCGGACACGGAGGACGATGCTGTGTACATGAGGGTGACAGATCCCTTCGTGTGCCGACGAGTTGCGCGCGTCGCCCCGCCCGCCCCCGGTCCGCACCCTGGGGAATGAGGGCCGGTCGGCGGGGCGGGGTGGCGCTTTCCTACCTGACACCCGCGCGCGGGTGGCGGAACATCAAGCGAACCCTGGCGAACCCTGGCGAATTATCGCCAGGCCCATGACGGAGGGCTACTGTCAACTCAGCCGAGAACCTGGGGGCTTAGACGTGACCGGACAAACCAACACCCGTCTTTCGGACCTGTTCGGCCTGGCCGGATGGTCCAAGGGCGAACTCGCGAGGCTGGTCAACCGGCAGGCGGCGGCCATGGGCCACCCCCAGCTGGCGACCGACACCTCACGGGTGCGGAGATGGATCGACCGGGGCGAGACCCCGCGCGACCCCGTTCCCCGGGTGCTGGCAGCACTGTTCACCGAGCGACTCGGCCGTGTCGTGACCATCGAGGACCTCGGGTTCGTACGACGCGGACGCAGTGGAACACGGCAGGACGTCAGGGCGACGGAGAACCCTGACGGGCTGCCCTGGCCACCCGACCGTACGGCGGCGGTCCTCACCGAATTCACGGGAATGGACCTCATGCTCAACCGACGCGGCCTGGTGGGCGCGGGTGCCGCGCTTGCCGCCGGCTCCGTACTCAGCAACGCCATGCACGACTGGCTACAGAACGATCCCGCACGCCAGTCCGTCCCCCAGCGAAGCACCGACCCCCTGCACGCCGACCCCGTCGGCTTCGACCGCTACGAGGCCGCCCCCATCGGCTCGGAGGAGATCGAGGCCCTGGAGCACTCCGTGGAGGTGTTCCGTGCCTGGGACGCCTCCCGGGGCGGCGGTCTCCAGCGCAAGGCCGTGGTGGGCCAGCTCAACGAGGTGGGCGGCATGCTCGCCTACCGCCACGCCGACCACCTCCAGCGGCGCCTGTGGGGCGTCGCGGCCAACCTGGCGGTCCTCGCCGGATGGATGTCCCACGACGTGGGTCTCGAACCCACCGCTCAGAAGTACTTCGTGATCGCCGCGCACGCGGCCAGGGAGGGCGGTGACCGGCCGAGGGCCGGGGAGGCGCTGTCCCGGGCCGCCCGTCAGATGGTGCATCTGGGCCGTCCAGGCGAGGCGCTCGACCTGATGAAGCTCGCCAAGGACGGTGCGGGCGAGCGGGTGCTGCCCCGCACCCAGGCCATGTTCCACACGATCGAGGCATGGGCGCAGGCCTCCCTCGGCCGGGGGCAGGCCATGCGCCGCACCCTGGGCGAGGCCGAGCAGCTGTTCGTGTCCGACCGGCAGGACGAGAAGGCACCGGACTGGATGCAGACCTTCGACGAGGCCGACATGCACGGCATGCAGGCGCTCGCCTACCGGACCCTCGCCGACCACGACCCGTCCGCCGCCGTCCCGGCCCAGCATCACGCCAGGCTGGCCCTCGAACTGCGGCGTGGCGGCCACGACCGTTCGAAGCTCTTCGACCACATCTCGATGGCGTCGGCCTGCTTCATCGCCGACGACCCGGAGCAGGCCGACCGGTACGCCCGGCTCGCCCTGATGTCGATGGGGGACACCTCCTCCCACCGCACCTGGGACCGGCTCCGGGAGATGTACCGGCTCACCGGGCAGTACGCCGGATACACCAGGATCGAGCACCTGCGCGAGGAGATCGAGGACGCCCTGCCGAGGTCCCCGGTGAACCGGCCGAGGCCGGGACAGGCCTGAGGGACAGGCCCGAGCCGGGGGACAGGCCGAGGGGCGGGTCCGAGAGCCGGACCTGAGGGGCGGGGTCAGCCCCCGACCCGTACCACCATCACGCAGGCGTCGTCCTCGCGCTGTTCCTCGCCGAACTCCGCCAGCACCGCGCGCACTCCGTCCTGGGCGTCGCGGGCTCCGGCGAGCCGGTCCCCGAGGGTGAGCAGCCTCCGGGTCCCCGTGTCGTCGGACGCACCGCTGCCCCGGGCCAGCCCGTCGGTGTGCAGGACGAGGACGTCCCCCGGAAGGAGCCGGGTCTCGGCCTCGCCGTACACGGCGCCGGTCGTCGCCCCGAGGAGGACGCCCTCGGGGCGCCTGAGGACGTGCCCCGCCCCGTCGCGGAACAGCAGCGGGGCGGGGTGTCCTGCCTGTGCCCAGGTCAGGGTGTGGGCCACCGGGTCGTACCGGCAGCACATCGCACTGCCGAGGGCGGGCTGTACGGAGGTCTCCAGGAGCTGGTTCAGATGTCCCATCAGCGCGGCGGGCCGGATCCCGGCGACGGCCATGCCGCGCAGCGCGCCCAGGAGCATGGCCATCGACGAGGTCGCGGCGACCCCGTGGCCGGTCAGGTCGCCGACGGTGAGCAGCGCGTCCCCGCCGGGCAGGGCCAGCGCGTCGTACCAGTCGCCGCCGATGAGGGTGGTGGTGGCGGCGGGAAGGTAGTGGGCCGCGACGTCCAGCGGGGCGGGGCCGTCGTGCGCGAAGCGGAGCGAGCCCCGCCAGGGCGGCAGTACGGCTTCCTGGAGCTGCACGGCGACCCGCCGCTCGGTCTGCTCGATGCGGCGGCTTCGCTCCAGGCTGTCCCGGCTGTCCCGGACCGCCCGCTGGCTGCGCCGCAGCTCGCTCACATCGCGCAGGACGGCCCACATGGAGGCGGTGCAGCCGTCGGCGTCGAGGACGGGCTCCCCGGTCATGTGGACGGTGCGGACCTTTCCGTCGGTCCGCACGATCCGGAACTCGCCGTCGATCGGCTTCCCGTCGATCAGACAGTCCGTCACCATGCCCTGGAGCAGACACCGGTCGTCGTCGTGGACCATCGTGGGCATCTCGTCCAGCGACATCGGACCGCTCTCGGGCGCCCTGCCGAAGATCTGGAACAGCTCGTCGGACCAGCAGACCTCGTCGGTCAGCAGGTTCCACTCGGCGCTGCCGACCCGGGAGAGCAGCGAGCCGGTGCGCGGCGGGGCCGGCTCGCCGTAGGCGGCTCCGGGGTCGCTCGTGAACGGAGTGTCGGGGGTGTCCTCGGGGGCTGCGTCGGGGTCCGTCTCCGGGTCGGTCTCCTCGGGAGCGCCTGCCCGCAGCTGCCCCAGATGGGCGCCCAGATCGTCGAGTTGGTGGACCGCGAGGTCCACGAGGGCGCGCTGCCACCGCTGCCGGGGATCGTCCTCGTTCGCCACCGCGTCCCTGCGGACGGCGACGAGCCCGCCACGCAGGCGGCGGGTCTGCGAGATCAGCGCGTCCACCGCGCCCGGCTCCGGCTGCCGGGCGGGACGGTCCGCGAACAGAGGGGACGGCATGTCGTACTCCGATACAGGCGCGGCACGGCCAGGCCACGGGGAAAGGACAGGACCGTGTACGACTGTTGCACAGCCCGGGACAGGCCGTAAGGGATTCGGCAACACTCGATCCGGTGGTGCTTCCGGCATATGTCAAAGGCCCAGCGATTATCGGCCACTCCGGGACGCGTTACGGTGCGGGGGTGGTGAACGACGAGGGAACGGGCACGGCGGGTGGGTCTTCGCCTACGCTGACTAGGCGTACGAGCACGGACGGCCCCGGGGGAACGGGCCCTACGGGAGCGGCGGTTACCCAGGTGACGGACATGACGCGCGTGACGGCGGGGACCGTCGGGACGGTTGACACGGTCGGGGCTGTCGGGGCTGTCGGGATGGCTCGTGTCGCCGGGGTCGCTGAGGTCGCCGGGGTCGCCGGGGTCGCCGGGGTCGCCGGGACGGCCGATGCCTACAGGACGACCGATGCCCCTGGTTCGGGTGGGGCCTCCGGTGCGATGGGGGCCTCCGGTTCGGCTGGTGGGATCTCCGGGGCCGTGCGAGGCGCCGCGCCCGTCGGTCCCGCAGGCAGCGCCGCTCCCCCCGCATACGCTCCCGGTATTCCCGCGACCGTAGGCGCCGCCGTGCTGCTCGCCGCCGCGCCCGCCGGGCGGGGGCGGGTCATGGACGCCGCCGCCGTACTCCCCGCCCTGGCCGCCGTGCCGCCCGGCGTCCTCACCGGCACCGCCGCGGCCACCGTCGTCGAACTCGCCGACCCCCTCGACCCGCAGACCGTGCTGACCCGGCTGCGCGCGGTGGCCGCGAACCCGGGTCCGCTGCTCGTCTGCCTCGCCGGGCAGCTCCACCTCGACCGGCGCCAGCACCTGCCCCATCTGGCGCTCGCCCGCACCACCGGCGCGACCCTCCGCTACACCGCACTGCCCTGGCACTGGCTCGCGGGCGAACTCGGCGCCCGCGCCCCCGGCACCACGACCGTCGTCGCGGACCTCACGGCCGACGCCGCCGTATGGGAACGGCTCGCCGACGGTCCCGGTCTGCTGCACCTCGGACCCGGCCCGGCGTTCTACGCGCGCGTGACCCCGCCCCCGCGCCGCGGCGGCCTCGCGACCCCCGACTATCTGCGGGCCTGGGCGGAACTCTGGCGTTCCGGGGCCCGGCTGCCGTACGCCACCCTGCACGCGGAGGCCGCGGCCCGTACCGCGGGCACCACACCGGCCCCGCTCCTCCTCGCACCCGTGTCCGTCCCCGTACCGGCGGCCGAGCAGGACCCGCACCCCGCGATCCTGGCCGCCGCCATGGCCGGTCGGCACGGGGAGGCGGCGGCGGTGGCCGCCGCCTGGGAGAGCGAGGCGCTGCGCCGCCACGGGCCCCGGTCGCAGGAGGCGGTGCACTGGACGGAGGTACGGGCCGATCTGGCCCGGCTCGCCGGGGAACCGGCCCGCAGCTGCGAGCTGTGGCTGGCCGCCGCCGAAGTCAGGCTCGGACTGGGGCAGCGGACGGACCACCCGGACGTCGAGGCGGCCGTGGACCGGGCCCACCACCAGTGGGAGCAGGTCGACGACCCGACGCGCGCCCGCGCCCTCGGTCCGGTGCTCCTCGCCTTCAGGGAACGGGTCCCGGGGCGTCGGCCGGGAGCCGTGGCCGCGCTGACCCGCCGCATGTCCTGACGGGCCGGGGCGGGTCCCGGCCGGACGCTCAGCCGATCCGGTGCTCCGTCCAGAACGGGCCGAGGTCCCGTACGGTCGCCGCCTGCGCCGCCCGCCGGAAGTCGGCGGTGGTGGCGACGCCCAGCCAGTGGTCCCGCACATAGCCGCGCAGCATGCGGGCCATCGCGGGTGCGCCGAGGACCCGCTCCGGATCGTGCAGGGCGCAGGAACCCCGCAGATAGACGACCTGGACGTATTCGGAGCGGTGCCCGTTCGCGTAGTAGCCCATGGACCGGGTCGGCGAGGCCGTGGCGCTCGGCCAGTCGCCGTGGTCCTCCCGGCAGGTCGTGGTCTCCTCGCCGTAGTACAGCTGGTTCGCGTACTGGGCGAAGGACTCGTCCAGCCAGGGCGAGGCGAACTGGTCGTTGCCGACGATTCCGTAGAACCACTGGTGGGCGATCTCGTGGACGACGGCCGAGCCCTCCGGCTCGGTCCACAGCAGGACCAGACCGGGGAACTCCATGCTGCCGAAGCCGTCGAGGTGATCGCTCATGACGAGATCCAGCTCGCCGTACGGGTAGCGGCCGAACCGGCGGCCGAAGTCGTCGACCGAGGCCACGGCGTCGCGCAGATCGAGGGCGACGCCCTCGGAGGGCGTGGTGCGTGTCCAGAAGGCGTTCAGCCGGACGCCGCCCGGAGTGGTCACCGTCCTCGAACGGAAGGGGCCCGCCGCCCACGCGAAGTCCCGCACCCCGTGCGCCACACTCGTGGTGACCGCCCGGCCGGGGCTGCCCGTGCGCCGGGTGGTGGTGCCCGTCGCGGGGACGACGAGCGCGGCGGGATGGTCGAGGACCACCCGGAAGTCGCCGGTCAGCGTCAGGAAGCTCTCGCCGAAACCGACGTCCGGGTCGAGGTGCGGGCCCTGGGCGTCGCGCACGGACAGCACGGGCAGCGCGTTGCCGAGGAAGCGGTACGCGCCGTCCCTGCCGAAGCGGTGGATCCGGTGGGGGACGGCGATCGAGACGTCGAAGGAGACGCTCGCCCGCGCCCCGTGCGGCAGCGGCGCGGGCAGCGTGATCCGCAGCGCCGTGCAGCCGACGGCCGGCGCGCCCGGAGTGCCCCCGGAGACCCGGCTCACCCGCACCGGGGACGGTTGCCCGGGGCCGCCGCAGCCGTCGGCGCCGTTGCCCCACAGGCGCAGGTCCACCGAACGCAGCGGAGTACGGGCCGCGTTGCGGAAGGACACCGTCTGACGGCCGGTCCAGCGCGAACCGTCGGCGTCGGCGCGCAGGGACGCCTGATAGGAGGGACGGTCCGGGGTGGCGGTTCCGGGCCCCGGTGTCCGGCCGCCGGGGGAAGACGCTCCGGCCTCCGGCACGCGGGTGAGGGAGAAAGGCGCCTCGGCCGCCGTGGGTCGTGCCGGGGACAGGGGGCCCGGACCCGTGAGGCCCTGTGCCGCCGCCTGCGGGCCCATGAGGAGGGCCGCCGTGAGGGCGGAGCAGTGACGCCCGCGCGTATCCGAGAAGGGGCATGGCGGTCACGCTAGAGCGGCCGTGCGCCCGGACGGGCGGGTTCCGGGCCACCGCGCGCGGTCGTCGGGACGGGGGCTGAGATGATCGGAGGCATGCCCGCCTTCCCGCTCCCGGCCCCTTCGGCGCCCGCCTCCCTCGCCACCGGGCGCCTGCTGCTGCGCCCCGTGCGGACCGCCGACGTACCGGCCGTCACCCGGCTCTGGACGGACCCGGAGGTCCGCCGCCATCTGGGCGGGCCCGTGACCGAACACGTCGTACGGATCCGGCAACGGAGGGTCGTCGGGGCGCCCGGCGTCCACGCGGTGACCCGGACCGAGGACGGGACGCTGCTCGGGATCGTGACGGTCGAGCCGGAGGCGCGGGACGGGGAGACGGAGGTCTCGTACCAGTTCCTGCCCGAACACTGGGGCCGGGGCTACGCGCGCGAGGCCGTCGCCGCCGTCCTCGACGCCACGCTCCGGGACGCGCCCAGCGTGGTCGCGCTGACCCAGCGGGCGAACCACCGCTCCCGGCGGCTTCTGGAGGACGTCGGCATGACACACGTCTCCTCCTTCGTCGAACACGAGGCCCACCAGGTCCTCTACCGTCGCCACCGCTGAACCGCCCGCCCCCGCCGTCCCTCCCGACGCGCCCGGCACCCTCCGCCGGGCCGGGGTCCCGGCCGGCCCGTACGCGAGGAGCCCCGCCCCATGTCCTTCCTGGTGATCGGCGAGTGCGTCGCCGACATCGTCCGCGCCCCGGCCGGTTCCGGCGCCGCCGACCGGGTCCACCCCGGCGGCAGCCCCGCCAACGTGGCCTTCGGTCTCGGGCGGCTCGGCCGGGACGTCACCCTGCTCACCCAGCTCGCCGAGGACCCGGCGGGGCGGCTCATCAGGGCGCACCTCCAGGACGCGGGCGTACGGGTGCGGGTCGGCGGGGTTCCGCCGCGCACCCCCTCGGCGGTCGTCGGTCTCGACGCGCGGGGCGCCGCCTCGTACACCTTCGACATCGCGTGGACCCTGTCCGCGCCGGCGCCCGCGCGTCTCGCGCCCGCCCATGTGCACATCGGCTCGATCGCCGCCGTCACCGCCCCCGGCGCGGCCACCGTCCTGGCCGAGACCGAGCGGTTGCGCGACCGGGCGACCGTGAGCTACGACCCCAATGTGCGGCCCGCGCTGATGGGGGAGCACGGGGCGGCGGTCGACCGGGTCGAGCGCTGTGTCGCCCTCGCCGATCTGGTCAAGGCGAGCGACGAGGACCTGGCCTGGCTGTACCCGGGGGAGAGCCCGGAGACGGTGGCGGCCCGCTGGCTGGCGCGGGGGCCCGCCGTCGTCCTCGTCACCCTGGGCGCGCGGGGTTCGTTCGCCGCCACCCGGCGGCACACCGTCCGCGCGGCCGCGCCCCGGGTCGGGATCGTCGACACCGTCGGCGCGGGGGACTCCTTCATGTCGGCCGTCCTCGACGCGCTCGCGGGCCGCGACCGGGCGACGCTGGGCGCGCTCTCCGCCGACGCGCTCGCCGGGCTCCTCGCCACGGCCGGGGCGGCGGCGGCCGTGACCGTCTCACGGGCGGGCGCCCTGCCGCCCGACCGCGCCGAACTCGACGTGGCCCGCCGGGAGTACGCCTCCGGCGGGTGAGAGGCCCGGGTGTGGGCCCCGGCATGGCGAGAGGCCCCGGCAATGGCGAGAGGCCCCCGGAAGGAACTCCTTCCGGGGGCCTCGCTCCTGGACCGTGCGGGCCGTCAGTAGGCCGCGGGCTGCTTCGGGTTCGGGCCGTACTGGTTCTCCTGCTGGTCGCCGTCGAGGACGGAGAAGACGAAGAGCACGATGGCGCCGACGAGCGGGACGAGGCTGAAGAGTATCCACCAGCCCGAGCGGCCGGTGTCGTGGAGGCGGCGGATGGACAGCCCGAGCGAGGGAAGGAGGGAGGCGAGCCCGTACAGCGGGGTCAGCACCGGGTAGCCCACCACGTTGTCGATGATGACGAGAACGAGCGAGACGAGGAAGTTGAACAGGCCGAACATCCAGAATTCTTTCCGGCGTGCCCGACCGCTGAAGACGGCGTACTTCTTGAAGGCTTCGAGGTACCAGTTCACTTCGTCCCCCCAAGGACTGGGTATGAGCGGGAGAGCCTGTCCCTGTGGAGCAAGCTTTACGCAGAACTTAGGTGGCCGAAACCATTCGGGTCAATTCGTTACCGGGTAGTGGCCGTTCCGGAAGGGGATCCGGGCCTCACGTCCTTCTCTTGCTCATGAGCAGTCCGCCCGCCGTGAGGGAGAACAGGCAGACGCACGCGCCGGTGATGACGTTGCTGAGCGCCGTTCCCATGTCGGGACTCCGCGCGACCACCCAGGGGGACACGATCAGCCACGCGCCCATCAACAGCACCACGAAGTTCAGGTCCTGCGAGCGCTCCGGGGCCATGGACATGCACAGCCCGAGGACCGCGATGCCGATGCCGACGACCAGGTTGCTGACGGCGAGCTGGGGGTGGGTGGCGGAGAAGTGGACCGTCCACGCGGAGATCGCCGCGTAGACACCGGCGAGGATCACGAGTTCCTCCACCGCCGCTACTCCTCGGGTCTGGACCATCCGGGCATACCGTTCCCGCATTTCCGGTGCGTCGGGGTGTCCCGCGATATCACCGTGACGGTGAGAGACGTCGGCCATACGACTCGCCTCCTTCTGGCGTCGTGCGTGTCCGGCCGCTCGTGCGGCACATGATGCCGCTGCTCCATTGTGCACTTATCTGGCCTTTATGTGTAGGTCTGTCCCGTAGGGAACCGGACAGAATTCAAACGCGCTCTCTGCGAGTAGCGACCAATGGACAGGGAGCGTTCAATAAAAATTCAAGAGAAATCGGGACCGGGATCCGCATCCCTGCGCGCCGGGTCGCCGAAGCATCTTCGGCGTAGCCTGGAAGAGGAATCGGGGACGGACGTGTGAAGTGGTGGTGACGGTGGACCGGGCGCGTTTCGCCGACGGGGCCCGGAGGCCTTCCGGCTGAGCGCGGGGGCCCGGCCCCAGCCCGTACGGCCCGGCCCTCCGCCCGGCCACCGACACGCGTCTCGGCTGCGCCGTCGCCCGGCCGCGCCTCACACACGACCTGCTTCCGCACCCGGTCGCGCCTCACACGCGACCTGCTTCCTCGCCCGGCCGTCCCGCCCGTTCCTCCGTCCCCGCCTTCCGGGCGGCGTGCCATCCCCTCCTCAGGTCGCCGCCGGGAGCGGCCGCGGGCGGGCGACCGGGAGAAATCCCGGACCGCCCGCCGTGGTCGGCGGCACAATGCGCAGATGACTTCCCAGGACCCGCGCACGCCCGTACCGCACACCGCCGACGAACGCGCCACCCTCACGGCGATGCTCCAGTTCCAGCGCGACACCCTCGCCCTGAAGTGCGCCGGGCTCGGCCCCGACCAGCTGCGGGAACGCGCGACGGCGCCCTCGGGACTCTCCCTCCTGGGGCTGGTACGGCACGCCGCCGAGGTCGAGCGCACCTGGTTCCGCAATGTCCTCGCGGGCGAGAGCAGCCGCAGCCCCTGGACCCCGCCCGGCTCCACCGACTGGGCCGACTTCGACGTGGACGGCGCCGACGCCGACGAGGCGTTCGCCGTCTGGCACGCCGAGTGCGCCCGCGCCCGCGCGATCGTCGACGCCACCGACTCCCTCGACGCCACCGGCACCCTCGGGGAGGAGACCTACTCACTGCGTTACGTCCTCGCCCACATGATCGAGGAGTACGCCCGGCACAACGGTCACGCCGACCTGCTCCGCGAACGCCTCGACGGCACCACGGGGGAGTGACCCCCGGGCGCCTGTCCGGCCCGTCGCGGGAGCGACCTCGGCGCCCCGGCCGGCCCGCCCCGGCGCGGGCGTTCAGCGGTAGGCGTCGGTCACGCAGTCGGCCGCGCAGCGCCGGTGTTCGAAGCGGAGCCGTAGCGCCGCCGCCGCGTGGCGCCGCTCCACGCCCGCGTAGCCGTACCGGTCCTGGGTCATCCGCACCACGGCCTCGACCGTGACGATGGCCGGTTCGCCCTCGCCCGCCGCCCCCCGGGCCGCCGCGATGACACGGTCCGCCGCCCGCTGGAGGTCACGCGCGTACTCCCGCTGGGCCATGGTCCGCGCCCGCGAGGGGGCGAACGGGCGCGCGGCGCGACCCTTCCAGAGCATTCCCGCGGTGATCAGCCCCACGCCGCTCACGGCGACGGACACTCCCAGCACGGCGTCCCACCGCATCACCGACCGCCCTCCCCTGACGCACCGACCCTCGTGGGTGCCCGAAGTCTAGGGCGGTTTCCCGCCGATCGGGCCCGACCGTCCGGTGTTCCCGGGCTCTTCGACGCCGGACGGTCAAGGCGCTCCGGCCGGTAGCATCGCGCGGCCAGCGCCCGCACCCCGCACCGAACGGAAGCGCCCGATGCCGAAGGACCTCGCCGACTTCGCCGCCCTCTCCACCCCTCTCGTGGCCGACGCCTGTCTGCGCCTCGGAGAGCCCCTGCGGGCCGCGCCCGCCGGCATCCTGCCCGTCGCCGACGGGCAGCGCGCCGCCGGACGCGCCCTGCCCGTCCGGCACCACGGAAGCGTCGACGTCTTTCTGGAGGCCCTCGCCCACGCCGGGCCCGGCGACGTCCTCGTCGTCGACAACGAGGGCCGCCGCGACGAGGCCTGCGTGGGCGACCTCGTGATCCTGGAGGCACGGGCGGCGGGCGTCGCCGCGCTCGTCGTCTGGGGGCTGCACCGCGACACCCCGGACCTCGTCGCGATCGGACTCCCGGTCTTCTCGTACGGCCGCCACGCGCCCGGTCCCGTACGCCTCGACCCCCGGGACCCCGACTCGCTGCGCACCGCCCGGTTCGGCCCGCACGAGGTCACCGCCGCCGACATCGTGTTCGCCGACGACGACGGCGTGCTGTTCGTACGGGCCGACCGTGCGGACGCCGTCCTGGAGACGGCCCGCGCCCTCCTGCGTACCGAACGCGAACAGGCCCGCCGCATCGAGGCGGGGGAGACGCTCCGCGCGCAGACCCGCTTCGACGCCTATCTGGCCGCCCGTGCCGAGGACCCCTCGTACACCTTCCGGCGCCATCTGCGCCGGATCGGCGGCGCCATCGAGGAGTGAACCGGGCCCGCGCGCCCCGGAGTCCGCCGGGCTCAGCCCTCGAAGCCGACCGTGCCGTCCGGCAGGATCGCCTCCACGCGGGCGCCGTGCTCCACGGTCCGGCTCACCGTGCAGAACTGCTCGTGCGTCAGACGCACCCCGCGCGCGAAGACCTCCGCCGCCTTGGGGTTGTCGTCCGGCAGGTCGAACTCGTAGCTGACCCGGATGCGTCCCACCCGGCCGTCGTCCTCGGGCCCGGAGACGCCCTCCACCACGATCCGCAGGTCCTCGTGGTCCACGGCCCTCGCCGTCCGGTCCACGACGAGCCCGCCGCAGCCGCCCATCGCGGCGAGCAGCAGTTCGACCGGGGTGAACGAGGGCTGGGCGTCCGCGTCGTCGGCGGCGGCCATCCGGACCTCCGCGCCCCGGTCGTTGCGGGCGGTCCAGTTGCGGTACCCGGTGCGAACGGTCTCGATCCGGTAGTCGGCCATGGTGGCGGTCTCCTTCGTTCTGGACTGTGTCCCCGTACGGTACGTTCGCCCGCCCACGCGACCCCACCCGCCCCGCCAAGCGGACGCGCCGACCGGCGTGCCGCGTCCGACGGACCGGGTCGGGCGGACCCGCGTCCGGCGCGGGGCGGTTCGGAATGAGGCGGCGGCGCGTCCGTGGCGGGGCCCGCGGCTGAGTACGCCGCCGTGCCCCGCTGAGTACCTCGGCCGATACGGTGAGGGCCGCGCGCTGCTGGAGTGGGGGCATGACCTCCGAAGCCCGGCGCTCCCGCCCGCTCCAGCACGTCACCGCCACCGGCACGGCCCTCGTGGTGGCCCTCGGGCCGGTGGTGCTCGCGGCGCTGCTCACCCGGTCGGCGGGCGGGGACCCGATGGCCTCCGTCAACGCGCTGATCACGGGCGGCGGTCAGCGCCCACGCCTCTCCCGGGCCGCGCTCACCCGCCCCCGCGCCTCCCGGCCCCGCCTCGCCCGGACGGCCCTCACCCGCCCTCGTCCGTCCCGCCCATGCCGCGCACCGGGCCGCCTCACCCGTACCCGCCTCACCCGCACCCGTCTCTCCCGGCTCCGGCCTCGCGCTCCTCGTGTGACGAAGCCCTGACAAGAATCTCGGTCGAACGGGCCCTCGGAGCCGCCCAGATGAGCGATGATCACCCCATCCGAGGAGCTTCCGGCGGTCCCGTGCGCCGGTCCACGACGAAGGGCGCACCGAATGGCGAGGCGGCACCATGAGCGTGACGGCCGGTCCGACAGCGGCGCGGAGGCCGCGGCGGACGCGGGCCGGGCGAGCGACACGGGCGACGACGGAACCGCCGGTATCGCCCGCCGCCGCTTCCTCGGCTACGTCCTCGCCGCCCCTACCCTCACCGTCGCCGCCCGGCTCGGCGCGGACGTCCTCGCCCCCGGGGAAGCCGCCGCCGCCACCCCGGGGCTCGTCCCCTCGCTGCCGGGACCGGCCGAACTCCTCGACCTGAACGAGCTGCTGACCCTCGCCGCCCTGCCCACCAGCGGCCTCCTCACCATCCGGCTCGACGCCGAAGGCACGGCCCACTTCGCACTGCCACGCGCCGAGGTCGGCCAGGGCGTCACCACCTCCAGCGCCATGATCGTCGCCGAGGAACTCGACCTGCCGCTCGACCGGGTGAAGGTGACCCTCGCCGACGCCCGCCCCGAGCTGCTCTTCAACCAGCTCACCGGCGGCTCCAACACCACGTACTCCACGTACACGCCCCTCCGGGTCGCCGCCGCCGTCGCCCGGGGGCGGCTGCTGCACGCCGCCGCGCTCGTCCTCGGCGAGGCCGTGGAGACGCTCACCACCAAGGCGGGCACGGTGCTCTCCCCGGCGGGCCGGATCCTCGGCTACGGCGAACTCGCCGTACGGGCCGCCGTCCTCTCCGACGCCGCCGTCGCCGTCACCCTCAAGGACCCCGCCCGCTTCCGTGTCGTCGGCACCGGACAGCGCCGGATCGACGCCCTCGAAGCGGTCACAGGCCGCAAGAAGTTCGCCATGGACCTCCAGGTGCCGGACGCCCTGCCCACCATGGTCTGCCGCCCGCCCACCATCAACGGCACCGTCCGCTCCGTCGCCAACCTCGCCGAGGTCCGGGCCATGCCCGGCGTCACCGATGTCGTCGCCGTCTCCACGGGCGTCGCCGTCCGGGGCCGTACCTTCGGCCAGTGCGTCGACGCCGTGCGCGCCCTCCGGGTCGACTGGGGTCCCGGCACCGCCGAGGGCGCCTCCGACGCCACCGTCCTGGAGAAGCTGCGCCGGGCCGAACTCCCGCTCGTGATCCCGCCGCTGCCCCTGCTCACCAAGGCCGTCGACGAGCGCTTCACCTTCCACTTCGCCAGCAACGCCGCCCTGGAGACCAACTGCGCGATCGCCGACGTCCGGGAAGGCTCAGCGGAGATCTGGGGCTCCTTCAAGGCGCCGCTCGTCGCCCAGGAGGAGATCGCCCTCACGCTCGGCCTCCCCGTGACCGCCGTGCGCCTCCATGTCACGGAGGGTGGCGGCTCCTTCGGCCGCAAGCTCTTCCACGACGCCGCCCACGAGGCGGTCGAGATCTCCCGGGCCCTCGGCAAGCCGGTGAAACTCATGTGGCACCGCACCGACGACTTCCGCCAGGGCCGTACGCATCCGATGTCCACCTCACGGGTCCGGGCCACGTACGCGCTCGGCGAGGTCCTCACCTACGAGCAGCGCCACACCAGCATCGCCACCGACTTCGGGCACGGCATCGGCGAGATCCTCACGGCGGAGGCCGCCCGGCTCCCCGTCGCCGACCTCACCTTCTCCGAGACGATGTTCCAGCTCACCCAGACCAGCCCCTACCACCTCGGCGTCACCACCCAGCTCCTCGCCGAGACCGACAAGGGCTTCAACACCGGCTCGATGCGCAACATCTACTCGCCCAACGTGCGCTGCGCGCAGGAACTCGTCATGGACGAACTCGCGAGGAGGACGGGACAGGACGGGTACGCGCTGCGGCGGCGCCTGATGAAGGACCCCCGCGCCCGCGCGGTCCTCGACAAGGTCGCCGAGCTGGCGGAGTGGGGCCGGAGCATGCCGGACGGCACCGCCCAGGGCATCGCCGTCCACACCGAGTACCACTCCGCCGTCGCGGTCCTCGCCGAGATCGACTGCCGTCCTCGAACCACCGGGCGCACGATCCCCGGCGCGTACACCGGGCCGCGCGTCACCAAGGTGGTCTGCGCCGTCGACGTCGGACTCGCCGTCAACCCGCGCGGACTCGAAGCCCAGATGATGGGCGGCATCTCCGACGGCATCGCCCTCGCCCTGACGTCCGGCCTCCATCTGCGCGACGGCCACTTCCTCGAAGGCAGCTGGGACCAGTACTTCTACACCCGGCAGTGGAACACCCCGCCCGAACTGGAGATCGTCGTCATGCCCCCGAGCGGCGACAAGCCGGGCGGCGCGGGCGAACTCGCGGTCGCCGGGGCCATGGCCGCCGTCGCCTGCGCCTACGGGCGGGCCACCGGCACGATGCCGAAGGTCTTCCCCGTCAACCACACGGAACCGCTCGCCTTCACTCCGCTGCCGACCGTCCCGCCCGTCCCCGCCTCGCCCGTCGACGGCCGCGACCGCGCCCTGTAGAGACCTGGAGCCCCCCGTGCCGCAGCACACCTTCATCCTGAACGGCAAGGCCGTCACCGCCGACGTCGAAGGGGACGTCCGGCTCCTGTGGGTCCTCAGGGACGTCCTCGGCGTCACCGGCCCCAAGTACGGCTGCGGGGTCGGCGTCTGCCGCGCCTGTACGAGCCACCTCAACGGCAAGGCGTTCACGCCCTGCGCCGTCCCCGTCCAGGACCTTGCCCCCGAGGACGAGGTCACCACCATCGAGGGGCTTCCCGGCACCGTGGGGCGCGAGCTGCATCCGATGCAGGAAGCCTGGCTGGATCTCGACGTGGCCCAGTGCGGCTACTGCCAGCCGGGCCAGATCATGACGGCGGTCGCCGAGGTCCGCCGCGCCCGCGAGGCCGGCCGGGAGATCACCGAAGCCGACCTCGACACCATCCGCAACATCTGCCGCTGCGGCACCTACGACCGCATCCGCCGGGCCGTCCTGGAGGGCGCGCGCCGGATGACCTGACGGACGGCACGGACCGCGAGAAGGCCCCCGTACGGTCCCGGTCAGGCGAGCAGGCGGTCGGGCAATCAGTCGGTCGGGTGGCCGGGTGGCCGGGCGGTCGGGTGGCCGGGCGTTCGGAAGGACGTGCGGCGGGCGGGTGGCCGGTCGGACCTGGGCGGTCAGACGGCCGGGGGCCGGGCGGCGGGGGAGTGGAGCAGGGCCAGGGTCGCCTCCAGTTCCGTTCTGGCCAGGCGGGCGGCCTCCTCCGCGTCGCCCGCCGTCACGGCCCGTACGAGCGCGGTGTGGGAGGCCTCGCCGTGGTGCGGGTCGGTGGCGCGAAGCGCCAGGAGGTCCAGGAGGTTGATCAGCCCCTGGCGCAGGACCGGCAGGAACTGGGTGAACAGATCGGTCAGGACCGGGTTGCGCGCCGCCGTCACGAGCGCCGTGTGCAGGGCGATGTCGGCGTCCACGAACACCGCGTCGTCGTCCCCGTCCCCGGCGGCCCGCCGGACGGCGAGCGCCGCCTCCATCACGGCGATGTCCTCGTCGGTCCTGCGCAGCGCGGCGAGCCGGGCCGCCTCCACCTCGACCAGCGTCCGCACCTCGTAGACATCGGTCACCGCCGCCGCCCGCAGCCGGGTGGGCCAGTCCTCCGCGAGCCGGGTGGCGATCACGAAGACGCCCGAGCCCTGCCGGGGCCGGACGAGCCCCGCACCCGCGAGCGCGCGCAGCGCCTCGCGGACGGTGGAGCGCCCCACGCCCAACTGCCCGGCGAGCGTCGTCTCCCCGGGCAGCTTGGTGCCGACGGGCCAGTGGCCTCGGACGATCTGTTCACGCAGCCGCTCGGCCGCCTGTTCGACGAGAGGACTGGGGCGCAGGGCACCGAGCGGCATGGGGGTCACCTGATTCTCCGGATCGCGGACACACGGGAACACACGTACCGGGAATCTAGCCCGTAACTTGTCTGAGGAGTACTTGTCTGAGGAGCTGAGAAGTCGCTACGGTACCGGCCATGATCAGCGATTCGCAGCGCCCCTCCGCCTCCGCCGTCCCCGCCGCCGCGAACCGGGCCCCGGCCCGATGACCGGGACCGTACGGGAGGGAAAGGCGTCCGGAACGCCCGTCCGGCCGGACCTCGGCGCACCCTCCGAGCCCCTGGAATCCGACCCGCGATCCGACCCGTCCCGGTCAGCCGCACTCACGGCCCCTCACCCGCGATCCGACCCGTTTGGCCGGTCGGGGCAGTCCGCCCCGTCTGCCCCGGAAGCCCCACCCACCCCGTCCGGGCAGTCCGATCCGGCCACTCCGTCAGACCCGGCCGCCCCGTCCGACCCGGCCGATCCCTCCGGGCAGCCCGATCCCTCCGCTCTCCCCGCCGACGCCCCGGTCCCCGCCCCCGTCCTCCAGGCCGACTCCGTCGCCGTCGTCCGGGAGGGTGACACCCTCCTCGACGACATCACGCTCACCGTCCGCCCCGGGGAACACTGGGCGCTTCTCGGGGCCAACGGCGCGGGGAAGACCACCCTCCTCGGCCTGCTCGGCGCCCTCACCCACCCCACCCGGGGCCGGGTCGAGGTCCTCGGGCGCAGGCTCGGCCGGGTGGACCTGCGCGAACTGCGGACCCTCATCGGCCATGTCACCCCCCGGCACCCGCTGCGCTCCGCCCTCACCGTCCGGGACGTCGTCCTCACGGGCGTCACCAACTCCGTGGAGCGCCCGCCCCGCTGGACGCCCACCGCCGCACAGCAGGAGCGGGCGGAGGAGCTGATCGGCACCCTCGGACTCGCCGGCCGGACCGCCGCCCGCTGGCCGACCCTCTCGCAGGGGGAGCGAGGCCGCGCTTTGATCGCCCGCGCGCTCATGCCCGAGCCCCGGCTGCTCCTGCTCGACGAACCGGCCACCGGACTCGACCTGCCCGGCCGTGAACAGCTGCTCGACGCCCTGGACGCGCTCGGCGCCCGACATCCCGGCCTCGCCACCGTCCTGGTGACCCACCATCTGGAGGAGCTGCCCTCCGGCACCACCCACGCCCTGCTCCTGCGCGGCGGCCGGGTCCTCGCCCAGGGTCCCGTCGACCGGGTGCTGACCAGTGAGCGGGTCGGCGCCTGCTTCGGTCTGCCCCTCACCCTCGAACGGCACGGCGGGCGCTGGAGCGTCCGCACCACCCGGCCCGGCCCCCGGGAGACCCCCTCGCCCGTACCCGGCTGACCAGGCGTCCGTCACCCTCCCGGAGTACGCGAAGGCCCCCGTCGCACCGAGGCGACGGGGGCCGTTCGCTTGACCGGAGGGCCGGTCAGACGCCCGGGGGCACCCGCGAGGGACGTCCGCCGCCCCGCGTCAGCGCGTAGCCGCCGATGCCGGCGAGCGCGGCGAGGACGGCGCCCGCGCCGGTCCAGAGCCAGCGGTCGGACCACCAGCCGGACGACCAGCCGTCCTCGGGAGCCGCCGCCTCCACGGGCGTGGTGCGGCCCGCCTCGGTCTCCGCCTCCGCCAGATCGGCGGTGGTGGCGCCCGGCACCAGCGGCGCGCCGAGCGCGCCGTCGGTGGCGTAGGCGCCGCCCTTGTCGAGCGTGCTCACCCCGACCCGGGCGGTGAACGGCTGGCCCAGGTCCTCGTCCGGGACGGCGCCCACGGTCAGCCGCACGTAGTAGCTGCCCGGCAGCGGGTCGTTCGCCCAGGCGTCGGCCGAGGCGCGGACCGGCCGCAGCACACAGGCGAGGTCCACCGTCGCCGCGTCCTTCGCCGCCGTACGGGACTGGACCCCGTACATGCACGGCTGGCGTCGCCGCAGCCCGTCGTACACGTCGATCCGCCAGGTCGCGGGGCCGTGCCGCAAGGCCGCTTCGGGCAGGGTGACGGTGGCGTTCACCGTCGGCCGCTGACCGGTGTCGGCGGGGAACACCCAGTACAGGTAGTCACCCGAGGAGGCCTGCGCGGTCGCCTGCTGACCCGGCAGGAACCGGGTGGCGGTACGGAAGGTGGTGCCCGCCTCCGAAGGGCCCGCGCTCGGGTCGGCCGAGGGGGACGGCGAGTCGGCGAGGGCCGCGGGGGCGGCGGGGCCGAGCAGCGCCGCGCCGAGCAGCGCGGCCGTGGCGAGTGTGCGTACGGTACGCATCAGTGGGTCCTCCAGACAGCGAAGCGCCAGCGGGACAGCCAGCCCCAGAGCAGACCGGCCAGGAAGCCGACGAGGACCAGCGTGCCCAGCAGCCACCAGCCGCGCCCGAGGCCGAACGAGGCCACGTCCGAGGCGGTCGAGGGGCCGTCGACGACGTCCACGGTCAGCTCGATCGGCATGCCCGGCGTGGTCTTGACCGACGCGGGGGCGGAGAACGAGTTGCTGACCTGGAGACAGACCGTCTCGGCGGCCGGCTTGGCGTCCCCGGGGCCGTCGTCCTGCTCCGGCTTCGGATAGCGCAGCCCCGTCGAGATCACGTCGGTGCGCCCGTCCCCGGCCTCGGAGCCGCGGACGATCTCCCGGCCGTGCAGGGTGACGGCGCGCAGCAGCACCCCGTAGTCGTTGTTCACCGCGCGGTCGGCGGAGACGCTGACGGAGGCGCGCAGTTCCTGGCCGGGCAGCAGGTCCACCCGGTACCAGCGGTGCTGGCCGAAGGACTCGCGGTCGGTGTACAGACCGGGCTTGAGCTGCGGGGCGTCCACACAGCGCCCGGCGCCGTCGGTGGCCACCGGGGTGACCACCGGGTCGGCGGCCCGGTCGACCAGCTGTTTCACCCTGCGGGACAGGTCCTCGGTGCGGTGGACGGAGGTGTACGTGCCTCCGGTCGCCTCCGCGATGCAGGTCAGCTGGGCGCGCGTCTTGGCGTCGGGCACCAGGCCCAGGGTGTCGATGACGAGGTGGATGCCCTTGGCCGCGATCTCCCGTGCCACCTGGCAGGGGTCGAGCGGGGCGCAGGTGTCCTCGCCGTCGGTGATGAGCACGATCCTGCGGGTGGCGTCACCGCCCTCCAGGTCCTTGGCCGCGCCGAGCAGCGCCGGGCCGATGGGGGTCCAGCCGGTCGGGGCGAGGGTGGCGACGGCCGTCTTGGCCTCGGTCCGGTCGAGCGGACCCACCGGGTACAGCTGCCGGGTGTCCTTGCAGCCCTGCTTGCGGTCCTGCCCCGGATAGTCCGCGCCCAGGGTGCGGATGCCGAGCCGGACCTCCTCGGGCACCGCGTCGAGGACCTCGTTGAAGGCCTGCTTGGCAGCCGCCATGCGGGACTTGCCGTCGATGTCGTTGGCCCGCATGGAGCCGCTGACGTCGAGGACCAGTTCGACCTTGGGGGATTCCTTCGCCACCGGCTCGTCGGCGGCGGCGCCCGTGGGCAGGAGCGCGACGCTCAGGGCGGCGAGCAGCGCGCAGGCCCCGGTCGCCAGCCGTTTTCTCGTGATCATCGCCGGATCGTATTGATGAACCTAGGACAATCCAAAACCGGGGTGGCCGCCGGAGCCTGAAAAAGGGTCAGCGATGCTCGGGGTTGGCGAAATCGGGACGGCAGCCCGCGTCCCACTCCGTACGCCGGTTTCCGTGCGCCGGAACACCGCCGGTCCGCTTGAGCAGCCCGGCCAGATGCATCAGGTTCCAGGCCATGAACGTGGTGTTGCGGTTGGTGAAGTCGTTCTCGGGACCGCCCGAGCCGGGGTCCAGATAGGAGGGTCCCGGACCCGCCTCGCCGATCCATCCCGCGTCCGCCTGGGGCGGGATCGTGTACCCCAGGTGCTGGAGGCTGTAGAGGACGTTCATCGCGCAGTGCTTCACCCCGTCCTCGTTGCCGGTGATGAGACAGCCGCCGACCCGTCCGTAGTACGCGTACTGCCCGGCGTCGTTGAGCAGGCCCGAACAGGCGTAGAGCTGCTCGATCACCCGCTTCGTCACGGAGCTGTTGTCCCCCAGCCAGATCGGTCCGCACAGCACCAGGATGTCGGCCGCCATCACCCGCTCGTACAGCGTGGGCCAGGCATCGTGCTTCCAGCCGTGCTCCGTCATGTCCGGCCACACTCCGGGCGCGAGGTCCAGATCGACCGCCCGCACGAGCGATGTGCTCACCCCCTGCCCCTCCATGACGGACCGGCTCCGCTCGATCAGGCCGTCCGTGTTGCTGACCTCGGGGGAGGGCTTGAGGGTGCAGTTGAGATAGAGCGCGCTGAGATCGTCGTACCGGTACGGGGGTGATGCGGGCACGCTCATCGGCGGTCTCCTCGTCCAGGGGCGGACACCGGGCACCGAAGGGGACCCGCTCGGTCCGGGGGCGGCCCCGGGCGGGACCACCCCCAGCCTCTCCGCCGCACGCGCCCCGGGCCACCCCGGCGCGACCGAACGCATGAGCCCCACGACGGTCCCACTCCGCCCGCCCGCCGAAGTCCTCCCACCGCCGTACGCGGACGGCGCCCCGACCCGCCCGCCGGCGCGGGAAACCCGCTGGTTAGAGTGGGGGCAGGTTGCACCGCCGCACCAGGGACAGGCGCGAGACCGGGCCGACTGTCGACCACAGGGTCCCGTACCGCCGACAGCCCCGCCCCCTGTCCCCTCCGGCCCCTGGCCGCCTGCCCCGGAAACACCACCCCGCATGAGCACCGAAACGGTTCTGCGCCCCGAGCCCGCCCCGACCGCGTCCGCCGCGATCGAGTCCACCGCAACCGCAACCGCCCCGGCCCCGGCCACTGCCGACCCTGCCTCGGCCACCGCCGACCCCGCCACCGCCGACCCCGCCCCAGCCGGTACCGTCCCGGCCGTCCCCCCGGCCCGGCGCCCCCGATTCGCGCGGCTCGCGGGGCGGGCGCCGGCGAGGCCCGCGCCCGGGGCCGCCTTCCACAGCGTCAGCGCCGCCACGGCCGCCCTGTTCGCCCTCGTCGCCCTCGGCGCCGCCATCCACGAGCCGGTGCTGATACCCCCGCTCGCCGCCAGCGCCGCGCTGGTCCACTGCGCCCCCGCGCTGCCCCTGGCACAGCCGCGCAGCGTGATCCTCGGTCATCTCCTCGGCGCCGCCACCGGATACGCGGTCGCGGCCCTGGTCCTCGGCGGCGCGTGGGGCGCGGCCCTCGCCGCGGGCGTCACCCTCGCCCTGACGACGCTGGCCCGGACCCCGCACTCGCCCGCCTGCTCCACCGCCGTCGTCATCGTGCTCCAGAACCCCGCCCCCGGCCGGTTCGTCCCCCTCCTGTTCGGCTCGACGATCCTGCTCGTCCTCGCCGCCTGGGCCGCCTCCCGCGTCCGGCGCGGAGCCCCGAGGTACCCCGCCTACTGGTGGTGACCCGCTCGCGCCCCCGCGCCCCGGACGGTGGACCGTACGCCCTCCCCGGCGCCGGTGAGCGGGCGCCTGGGGTCCGGTGCGCCCCCGCGTGGCGCGCCCCCGGGCGCCGTTTCCGGGGGTGAACGGGTCAAGTTCCGTGCGGTTCCGGCCGCAGGGGACCCGGGCCGTCGAACAGCCCCGAACCGGTGCCCCGGGCTCGTACTACCGTGCACGAGCCATGTCCCGCCCCCGCCCGGCGCGGTGAACCCGCCCTCGCCCGGTGCAGTGACAGGGGAGAGAACCCATGCCGTCCTCCATACCCCATCTCCGGCACGACTTCGCGGCGTCCCTCGTCGTCTTCCTGGTGGCCCTGCCCCTCTGCATCGGGGTCGCCGTCGCCTCCGGCGTCCCCGCCGAGCTGGGTCTGATCACCGGCATCGTCGGCGGTGTCGTCACCGGACTCATGCGCGGCAGCAGTCTTCAGGTGTCCGGCCCCGCCGCCGGACTCACCGTGCTCGTCTTCGAGGCGGTCCGGACCCTCGGGCTCGCCGCTCTCGGCCTCACCGTGCTCCTCGCCGGCGTCCTCCAGGTCGTCATGGGGCTGCTGCGGTGGGGCCGCTGGTTCCGGGCCATCTCCCTCGCGGTGGTCGAGGGGATGCTGGCCGGGATCGGGCTGGTCATCGTCGCGGGCCAGCTCTACTCCGCCGCCGGGGTACCCGCCCCGACCTCCGGTACGGCCAGGATCACCGGCCTTCCCGCCGCCCTCGCCCGGGGGCTGGGCGATCCCGCCGAACTGGCCCCGCTCGCCGTCGCCGCGGGCACGGTCCTGGTGATCGTGGGCTGGCGGTACGCACCCCGTCCCGTCCGGGCCGTGCCGGGGGCGCTGGTCGCGATCCTGCTCGCCGCCCTCGCGACCGCGCTGCTCGGCCTGCCGGTGGCGACGGTGCGGATCGGCGGGGTGCTGGACGCCGTCCGGCTCCCCGAGGCGGAGACCCTCGCCGCGCTGGGGGACATCGCGCTCCTCGGCACGGCGCTCGCCTTCGCGCTGATCGCCTCCGCCGAGTCGCTGTTCGGCGCGGCGGCGGTGGACCGGCTGCACGACGGGACCCGTACCGACTACGACAAGGAGCTGGTCGCGCAGGGCTTCGGCAACACGGTCTGTGGTCTGCTCGGCGCGCTGCCCATGACGGCGGTGGTCGTGCGCAGCGCGGCCAACGTCCGGGCGGGTGCCAGGACCAAGGCCTCCCGGGTGCTGCACGGGGTGTGGCTGCTGCTGTTCGCGGCCCTGCTGCCCGGCACCCTGGAGTACGTACCGCTGCCCGCGCTCGCCGGGGTCCTCGTGCACGCGGGCTGGAAGCTGATCCCCTTCGGGCGGGTGGCCGCCCTGTGGCGGGGCCACCGGGGGGAGGCCTTCGTCCTGGTGGTGACGGCGCTCGCGATCGTCACGGTCAGCATGCTCGAAGGGGTCCTCATCGGTCTGGCCCTCTCCGTGGGCAAGGCCGCCTGGGACGCCTCGCACCTGCGGATCGAGCGCACCGACGACGGGGCGGGTCCGGCCCGGGTGAGCCTGTCGGGGAACGCGAACTTCCTGAGGCTGCCGAAGATGCTGGACGTCCTGGAGGCGCTGCCGAAGGACCGGCCGGTCGAGCTGGACTTCTCCGGGCTCCACCATCTGGACCACGCCTGCCGCGCCGCCCTGGAGACCTGGGCGGCCCGGCACTGCGCGGCGGGGCCGGAGGCGGTCAGCCTCCACTCGCTGCCGGAGCACCGCCCCGCCCGCCCGGCATCGGGCGGCGAGCAGGTCGGGGCGGCCCCGTGACCGGCTACCAGATCGCCTCGACCCATTCGGGGTGGTCGACGAACGGGTTCCGGTTGCCCTGGTAGGTGCTGTAGATCAGGTCGTTGCGGCGCTCCTCGAAGGCGCTCGGCGGGTCCTGCTCGTTCCACTGCTTCAGGACCGAGAGCCGTCCGTGCAGGGGCACGCTGCCGTTGCTGGTCGACTCGTTGGGCTCCAGATCGGCCCAGCCGTCGCCGCCCTCGTAGCGGACGGCCATGTAGAGGATCATCCGCGCGACGTCGCCCTTGTCGGCGTCGCGCGGCTCGAAGGAGTCGGCGTCCGTGTAGCTGCCGGGCGCTCCGCTGACGGGGCTGCCGCCCTTGTCGAAGTCCTTGTTGCCCCGGGTGCTGTTGACCTGGACGTCGGCCGCGCGCAGATGGTGCAGATCGGTGCCGGGTCCGGCGGAGGTGCCGAAGTTGCCGTGGGACTGGGCCCAGGTGTGCTCGCGGTTCCAGTCCCCGACGTTCCCGCCGTTGAGGGTCTTGCTCCGCGAGGTGCCGCTGTAGAGCAGCAGGACGTTGTTGGCGTTGGCCGGGTCCTGGTCGGTGGCCTTCAGTGCGTTCCAGACCGCGTCGTAGGAGATCCTGGTGGTCCCGGTGCTGATGATCGTGTGCAGCGAGGACTTCAGACTCGTGCCGGTCTTGCCGACGGCGTTCTTGTAGTACGTGGTGTCGTACGCGGTGGTGGTGGCGTTCGCGGGAGTCGCGGTGACCGCGGGGAGCGTGACGCCGACGAGGGCGGCGGCGACGGCCGTCGCCCACACCTTCACTCTGCCGATCCGCACAACGGACATGGGGGGCCCTTTCCCGGGGACGGTACGCGTGGGACGGCGGGTGGAGGGGTGAATTCCACCGCTGTCTACGCGTGTTGACGTGGTGTCACCGGGAGGGTGGCACACGTCAGGTACCTGCCATGTAACGGGGAGGGGGCTGTTCGATGACGTTCCGGCATCGTGCGGAACGCGGCCCCGGGTTCCCCGCCTCAGGCGCCCCGGGCGTCCACCGGCAGCCCCTTCGGCTCCTTCACCCGCTTCATGATGATCTGCGAGTTGACCTCCGTGACCCCCGCCAGCGTCGTCAGCCGCTCGATCCACAGCCGCTCGTACGCCGCCAGATCCGCCACCGCGATCCGCAGCAGACAGCCGGGGCTCCCGAACAGCCGGTACGCCTCGATCACGTCGGGCACGTCCTGGAGCGCCGCCTCGAACGCCTCCACCGTCTCCCGGTCCCGGCGCACCTCCACCGAGACGAGGACCTCGAAGCCCCGTCCCACCGCCGCCGGGTCGATGATCGCCCGGTACCCCCGGATCACCCCGTCCTGCTCCAGCTGGCGCACCCGGCGCAGACACGGCGAGGGGCTGAGGCCCACCCGCTGGGCCAGCTCCTGATTGCTCAGCCGCCCGTCCTGCTGAAGCTCACGCAAGATATGGAGATCGATTCGGTCCATGGCGCAATCATCTACCACGATGAAACATTTCGGCGGGCAACTTCGCAATCGTCTTGCGCACCTTCCGGTCTACCGTTGCGAGACAGGAGATTTCGGCACGGAACAAGGGTGGCGGGCATGAAGCGGACGAACGACGGGGGAGCGCGCCGGATCGTCGTCATCAGCACCGGCGGCACCATCGCCAGCCGCTGGCAGGGCACCGGCTACGCCGCCGACGCCTCGGGTGACGACGTCCTGGCCACCGCCCCCCTCCCCGAGGGCGTCACCGTCGAGGTCGTCGACCTCTTCAACGTCAACAGCTCGCGGATGACCGCCGCCCATCAGCTCGCCCTGCTGCGCACCGTCCACGAGACCCTCGCCGACCCCGGCGTCGACGGCATCGTCGTCACCCACGGCACCGACACCCTGGAGGAGACCGCCTTCCTCCTCGACCTGCACCACACGGACCCGCGTCCGGTCGTGCTCACCGGAGCCCAGCGCCCCTTCGGCACCGGAGACGGGGACGGCCCCGGCAATCTGTACGACGCGCTCCAGGTCGCCGCCACCGTCGACGACCTCGGTGTCCTCGTCGTCTTCGACGGACGCGTCCACGCGGCCCGGGGCACGGTCAAGACCCAGACCCTGGCCGCCGACGCCTTCTCCGACCCCTCCGCCGAGCGCCTCGGCCGCGTCGGCTTCTCCCGTGTCGACATCGAGCGGCAGCCCGAGCGCCCGGCGCCGCTGCCGCTCCCCGCCGCCGCGCGCACGGCCGACCCCGCCGCCCCGGGCGCCACCCCGCTGCCCCGGATCGACATCGTCGCCCACCACTCCGACGGCGACCCGCTCCTCCTGAACGCCTCCGTGGCCGCGGGCGCCCGGGGCGTCGTCCTTGAGGCGACCGGGGCGGGCAACGCCACCCCCGAGATCGCCGCCGCCGTCGCCGACGCGGTCGCCCAGGGCGTCCTCGTCGCCGTGACCACCCGCGTCCCGGCCGGACCGCTCGCCGAGATCTACACCGGCGGCGGAGCCGTCGACCTCGTCGCCGCCGGAGCGCTGCTCACCGGGACCCTGCGAGCCGCCCAGGCCAGGATCGCGCTGCTCGCCACGCTCCTCGCCGACGGGACCGCGACCGACCCCGCCCGGGGTACGGCCCTGCTGCGCCGCCTCCTCGACGGTCCGGTCCGCGCCGAACCGGCCCTCGCCACCGGCGGCTCCCGCGCGGCCTCGGGCGTCGCGGGACGCCCCTGAGAGGACCCCGCGCCCGGCCCGTACGGCCGTAAGTTACCCGTCGGTTTCTCGTGACTTCCCCGACCGGCGACAGTAGAACGTGTTCCCATTCGCTCACGAGTGAGGGATACGTACATGAGTGGACACCCGCAGTACGGCGAAGGGACCGACGGGGTCAGCCGCCGCCGGTTCCTCGCAGGAACAGGTTCTCTTCTCGGTGCCGCCGCCCTGGCCGGTCACGCCACCCCGGCCCTGGCCGGAACCGGCACCGCCCCCACGGCAGGCCCCGCCCCGACCGCCGTCCCCACCACGCCCCTCCCCACCGGCGCCCACGTCCCCGCCCTCGTCGTCGGCACCGGGTACGGCGGCTCCGTCGCCGCGCTCCGGCTCGCCCGCGCGGGCATCGACGTGCACATGGTCGAGATGGGCATGGCCTGGGACACCCCGGGGCCCGACGGCAAGGTCTTCGCCAACACCACCCGCCCCGACTACCGCTCCTTCTGGCTGCGGAGCCGTACCAAGCAGCCCCTGAGCAACTTCCTCGGCATCCCCCTCGACAAGGACGTGCCCCGCCACACCGGCATCCTCGACGCCGAGGACTTCGCCGGCATCACCGTCTACCAGGGCCGGGGCGTCGGCGGCGGCTCCCTCGTCAACGGCGGCATGGCCGTCACCCCGCGCCGGGAGAACTTCGCCGCGATCCTCCCCACCGTCGACGCCGCCGAGATGTACGCCACCTACTACCCGCGCGCCAACGCCGGACTGGGCGTCACCGCCGTGGACCAGTCCTGGTGGGAGAGCGCCGACTGCTACCAGTACGCCCGTGTCGGCCGCAGGCACGCCGAGCGCTCCGGCTTCCCCTTCGTCTTCGTGCCCAATGTCTACGACTGGGACTACATGAAGCAGGAGGCCGCCGGAGCCGTACCCAGGTCGGCCCTCGACGGCGAGGTCATCTACGGCAACAACGCGGGCAAGAAGACCCTCCGGAAGACCTATCTCGCCCAGGCCGCGGCCACCGGCCGCCTCGCCGTCTCTGCCCTGCACAAGGTCACCTCCGTCACCCCGGCGCCCGGCGGCGGCTACACCGTCGCCATCGACCAGATCGACACCACGGGCGCCACCCTCGCGAGCAAGACCGTCACCGCCGACAAGGTCTTCTTCGCCGCCGGGAGCGTCGGCACCAGCAAACTCCTCACCCGGCTCAAGGCCACCGGCGCCCTGCCCGCCCTCAACGACCGGATCGGCAAGGACTGGGGCGACAACGGCAACGTCATGTGCGGCCGCGCCAACCACATGTGGGACCCGACCGGCGCCCTCCAGTCGGCCATGCCCACCGCGGGCATCGACAACTGGGACGCGGGCGGCGCCTTCGCCGAGGTCGCCCCGCTGCCCACCGGCATCGAGACCTACGCCTCCTTCTACCTCTCCATCACCAAGACCCCGCACCGCGCCGAGTTCCGCTGGAACCCGGCCACCGGCACGGTCGACCTCGACTGGGACCGGGCCTGGAAACAGACCTCCGTCGACGCGGCGAAGGCCATCTTCGACAAGATCAACGCCAAGGAGGGCACGGTCTACCGCAGCGACCTCTTCGGCGCCTACAAGATCTGGGGCGACCACCTCACCTACCACCCGCTCGGCGGCGCCGTCCTCGACCGCGCCACCGACAACCACGGACGCCTCCACGGCTACTCCGGCCTGTACGTCATCGACGGCGCCCTGATCCCCGGCAACACCAGCGTCAACCCCTTCGTCACCATCACCGCCCTCGCCGAACGCAATATCGAACGCATCGTCGCCGAGGACTTCTGAGCCCCGCGCACCCCGCCCGCGCCCGCCGGGATCCCGCACGGCGAAGGGGCCGACCGGATGACCCGGCCGGCCCCTTCGCCGCACGCCCGCCCCTCACCCCGTCGGCAGCACGCACACCTCGTCGAGCCCCAGCACCCGGTTGAGCCGCCCGAACGCCAGCCACGAACCCAGGCTCATCGTCAGCTCCACGATCTCCGCCTGGCTGTACCGCGCCGTCATCCGCGCCCAGAACTCCCCGTCCAGACCGTGGTGGTCGAGGGCGTACCGCTCCGCGTACTCGGCGGCGAGCCGCGTCCGCTCGTCGAAGGACTCCGACACGGCCGTCTCCCGCCAGGCGGCGACGAGCGCCGCGAACCCCTCCTCGACCTTCACCCCGTCCCGTTCGGTACGCCAGTCAAGGCAGAAACCGCAGCCGTTGATCTGCGCGATCCGCAGCCGCGCCGCCTCGAACTCGCGCAGCCCCAGCGTCGTATGGGCGTACACCGACAGCGAGAAGTTCGCCGCCGCCGTCCCGATCTCCGGAACCAGCTCGCCCCACACGTACCCGATCGGCTCCCGGCCCCCGGGAACGTCGATGATCACCTCGGTCTCCTCCCCAGCCTGCCCACCGCAGGCCGCAACGGCACGTCCAGCGCGTCGTACAGTCCCGGCGCCGCCGCCCCCAGCCAGTCGATCGCCCCGACGAGCCGCCCCACGGCCGTCGCGTTCCCGCCCGCCGCCCGGTTCCCGCCCTCGGCCGTCGCCGCGACCGTCACCTCGATCCGGGGGCTGCCCTCCACGATCACCCGGTGCGCCCCCGCCCCGTCCGGCGGCACCGGCCACTCCGGCGCGCACCCCGGATGGATGCGGGTCACGTGCTCGATCACGATCCGGGGCTCCCCGCCGACGATCCCGCGCACCTCGAAACGGACCGCGCCCTGCGTGCCCGCCTCGAACACCCCCATCGCCCGGGTCCGCACGGTCGACTCCAGCGGACGCCGCTCCACCCACTCCTCGATCCCGTCGAGTCCGGCGCCGAGCGCGCGGGCCATCAGCCGCACCTGCCCGCCCCACACCATCGTCGGCACCGACGGCAGCAGCATCGGCGGTTCGTACGTCATCGGACGGCCCATCCCGATCAGCTCCCGGACCGACTCCTCCTGCTCGTACGTCGAGTAGTCGAAGATCTCTTGGCAGCGGATCGCGTCCACCGTGCTCCCGAGCCCGCTCACCAGAAGCGGCAGCACGTCATTGCCCCAGCCCGGATCGACCCCCGACACGAACAGCGACCCACCCCCCTCGGCGACCGCCGCGAGCACCGGCTCGCGGAACTCGGGCGGCGCGTCACGCTGGTCGTACAGCGGATAGAGCGCCGGGGTCACCACCACCGCCCCGCCGCGCACCGCCCGCACCACGTCGTCGAGCGCCCCGTCCGGCCGGGTGTCGCCGGACACCGCGTACACCACGGCGTCCGGCCGCCCGCCGAGGACCGCGCCGACGTCGTCGACGGCTCGCACCCCGAGGTCGCGCCCGAGCCCCGCGAGCCTGCCCGCGTCCCGCCCGACCTTCGCCGGGTCGCGGACCAGCACCCCCGTCAGCACGAGACCCGGATGGGCGTCCACCGCACGGATCGCGGCCCGCCCGACATTCCCGGTACCCCACACCACCGTCCGCATCATGCGCGGAATGTAGCGCCGGACCCCGCAGGTTCCCAGACCCGCGCCACCCCGAACTGATGGAACGTCAGGAACGGGTTCCTCGGGCCAGCCGCAGCGCCACGAACGGCACCGTGTCACCCGGCAGGAGATACCGCTCCACCTCGACGAAGCCCCGGGCGAGCGCGAACCGCAGCCCCTCCTCGTCGGAGGCGAGCACCACCGTCTCCACCCCTTCCCCGCCCAGCGTCCGCGCGTGCGCGAGCCCCCGCTCGTACAGCGCCGTCCCGACCCCCCGGCCCCGGAAACCGGGCAGCGTCCGGGCGATCACGGTCGCCGCCGGAGTCTCCTCGTCCGGCGGCCGCACCGTCGAACAGCCCACCACCACGTCCCCGAGGTACGCCACGTCCAGCCGGTTCCGGCCCGCGCGCTCCCGCACCTGCGCCGCCGAGAGGACCGCCGTGGGAATGATCGTGTCGTGGACCGCCCGCCAGTCCGCCCACCGGACCTCGTCCGCCGCCCGCTCTATTCGAAGATCGTTCATCGCAGCAGGAAACCCCGCCCCCACCAGGCCGGTCAACCGGGTTCGGCACCATCCGCACCCCGAACGGACGCGCCCGGACAGGTGAGGGCGCCCGCCCTCCGGCAGGCCCGCACCCCGAACGGGTACGGATCGCTGCATTGCCCCCGGCCAGGAGGAGCCCGTCCATGTCCGTCCGCAAGGGCGCCCCCGCACTGCTGAGCACCGGCACCCTGTGCGCGGCCCTGCTGCTCACCGGCTGCGCGGCCACCGCGCCACTCGCCCCCGCCCCCGTCGGCCCCGCCGGGCCCCCGCTGCGCGTCTGCCTCGATCTCGACGCCTCCCTCCGGCTCGCGGGCGGGCGCGTCCACCTCGGGATGCGCCGTTCCCCGGTGCACACCCCCGAACAGGCCCGCGC
>NZ_MSJP01000033.1 GCF_014596525.1 Streptomyces sp. CBMA291 | reverse complement strand
ACCTCGACCATCCGAAGATGGACGGGGTATCAACTAATCTGGCGTTGATTTTTGGCACGCTGTTGAGTTCTCAAGGTGCGGACGCTTCCTTCGTTCCTGTTTCCAGGCCCTCCGGGCGCTTCCTTCGTTTCCGACTCTATCAGATCTTTCCGACCCGATTTCCTCGGCGCTTTCCGGTCCCTTTTGTTTTCACTCCGGGGGCCTTTCGACGTTTCCGACTTTATCAGAATCATTTGGGCCGACCTAATCGGTGGCTTTGGTGATTCGGATGAGAATCGAGGTGACTCCGTGGAATGAAATTCCGGACCGGAGTGAGATGAGACTTTACTTGGTCGCTGCCGAACTGTCCAGTTCTAGGCAACCGTTTGAATCTACCTCTCCACGCCTGCCATGTCAATGGCTTTTGTGGGCACCGGAGGACCTTAGCAGGTCAGCGGGGTGGTCCGCACATCAGGCGGCGGTGGGCAGCTCGGCGCTGCGGTCGGGCTCCGCCAGGTCACCCCGGTCGCCGGCGCGGGCCGCTCGGCCGCCGAGCACGTACACGTACATCAGAAAGGCCAGCTCAGCGGTGATGCCGATGCCGATACGGGCCCAGGTGGGGAGGTTCGAAGGGGTGACGAAGCCTTCGATCAGGCCCGAGACGAAGAGCACCAGGGCCAGGCCGATCGCCATGCCTACGGCGGCCCGGCCCCGCTCGGCGAGGGCGGCGCGGCGGGTGGTGGGGCCCGGTTCGACGAGCGTCCAGCCGAGGCGCAGGCCCGTGCCCGCGGCCACGAAGACGGCCGTCAGTTCGAGCAGGCCATGGGGAAGGATCAGGCCCAGGAAGACGTCGAGGCGGCCCACCGAGGCCATCAGGCCGATGCCGACGCCCACGTTCAGCATGTTCATGAACAGGATCCAGAGCACCGGGATGCCCAGGAACGCGCCCAGGACCAGGCACAGGGCGGCGGCCTGGGCGTTGTTCGTCCAGACCTGGGCGGCGAAGGAAGCCGCCGGGTGGCTGGAGTAGTACGTCTCGTACTGCCCTCCGGGGCGGGTCATCTCGCGGAGGTCGGCGGATGCCCCGATCGACGCCCGCACCTCCGGGTGCGCGGCGACCCACCAGCCGATCAGCACGGCGAGCAGGGTGGAGAGGACGGCGGTGGGGACCCACCAGTGGCGGGAGCGGTAGACCGCCGCCGGGAAGCCGGCCGTGAGGAAACGGGCCGCGTCGTGCCAGGAGGCGCGGCGGGTGCCCGTGACGGTGGCGCGGGCGCGGGCCACCAAGGAGGTGAGTCCGGCCGTGAGCACCGGGTCCGGGGCGCTGGACTGGACGATCGACAGATGGGTGGCCGTGCGCTGGTAGAGCGCGACGAGTTCGTCGGCCTCGGCTCCGGTGAGCTTCCGGCCCCGGCGCAGCAGGTGGTCGAGGCGTTCCCACTCGGCGCGGTGGGCGGTGGCGTAGACGTCGAGGTCCATGATCGGCGGCTGCTCCAGGCATCGGCTGCGGACGGGTCCGTACTACTGCGGCGCGTTGCCGGTCAGCTTGGCAGACTGGCGTTCGGAGGGGTCCGGGAAGGTCGGGAGGCGGGTGGGTGCCGTGAGTGGACTCGTGACGGGGGATGCCGTCGTCCTGGGGTTGGAGCCCGCGCGGCTGCCGAGCCGGGCGCTCGCGGTGCTCGTCGACCTGGTGGTGGTGTGGGCGGTTTATCTGACCGTCATGCTCGCGCTCACGGTCGCCACGGCCTCGCTCGACGGGGCGGCCGTCGCGGCGGTGTCCGTCGCCTCCTTCCTGCTGATCCTGGTGGGGGCGCCGATCGCGGTGGAGACGCTTTCGCACGGGCGGTCGCTCGGGAAGCTGATCTGTGGGCTGCGGGTGGTGCGGGACGACGGCGGGCCGATCCGGTTCCGGCACGCGCTGGTGCGCGGGGCGATGGGGGTCGTGGAGATCCTGATGACCTTCGGGGTCGTCGCCTGTGTCGCCTCGTCGGTGTCGGAGCGCGGGCGGCGGCTCGGGGACGTCTTCGCCGGGACGCTGGTGGTGCGGGAGCGGATACCGGGGGCCGCGCGGGCCGCTGTCGTGCCCCCGTCTCCCCCGTGGCTGGTGGGCCGGTTCGCCGGGCTCGACCTCTCCGCCGTGCCCGAGGCGCTGTGGCTGGAGGCCCGGCAGTACCTGACGCGCGTGCGGGAGCTGGATCCGGCGGTGGGGCGGCGGGTGGCGGAGCGGCTGGCCGACGAGCTGGCGGCGCGGACCGGGACGCCTCCGCCGCCGGGGGTGCCGGCCGAGGCGTATGTGGCGGGGGTGGTCGCCGAGCGGCACGCGCGGGAGGCCCGGCGGGCGCTTTCCTCGGGGGTCGGGGGTGGGGGTACCGGCTGGGCTGGTGTGGTCCAGGGCCCCGGTCCGGGGCCGGGCCGGGTCGCGGGGCCGTCCCCCACTGGTTCCCCTGCTGGTCCCGCCGCTGGGTCCGCACCTGGATCCGCCCCTGGTCCCGCCACTGGTTTCGTCCCTCCCGCCTGAGCCGGTGCGGGGTCGGTCGGCCGGTGAGGGACGTCAGGGGAAGAGCGAGGGCGGGGTGTCCAGGGCTTCGAGTTCGATGCCGGGGGCCGCGAGGACGACGTCCCCGGCGATGTGGACCGTGTGCCTCTCGCCCGTCTCCAAGCCGCTGACCTGGTACTCGTCCACCATCAGGGGGCCGTTGTCAGTGGGGTGCGCTTCACTTCCCAACAGGGCCCAGGACTGGTCGAGCGTGAGGGGGGCGAGCACGGGGTCCGTGAAGGCGACGAGCCTGACACGGGTCTCCGGGGATGCGGGGGTGAGGCGCAGGAGTCGCGTGAGGGCGACGAGGAACGCCGGGGAGGTGCCGGTGAAGGCGTGGGCGCGCACAGTGCCTTCGGTGGCATCGGTTCCGGTGGGGTCCGTACGGACCCAGGTGACGCCGTCGAGGGCCGCGCCGCGGACCTGCCAGCCGGCGGCGTGGAGTTCGAGCCGGAGGGGGCGGCCGAGTTCGTCGACGGCCAGGTCGACGGAGCCCCGGTGGTCGCCGGAGGGGGTGGTGGTCTGCGAGACGTAGCGCCAGCCGGAGGGGCCGGGCGCGCAGTGGAAGTGTTCTTCGCCGAGGGGGGTGTGGTCGTGCGGGTCATGGAGCGAATATCGGCCGCGGGGCATGGGTCCTCGGGTGGCTTCCGGGAGCGGTGGTACGGGACGAGGCAGGCCCCCGGCACGGGGGTGCGGGGGGCCTGCCTGATTCCTCTACGGGTGTCCGGGGCGGGGTCGCGTCAGCGCGCGGGCGCCGCCGTCCGGGTCATCAGTAGCGGTAGTGGTCCGGCTTGAACGGGCCCTCGACCTTGACGCCGATGTAGGCGGCCTGCTCCGGGCGGAGGGTCGTCAGCCTGACGCCGAGCGAGTCCAGGTGGAGGCGGGCGACCTTCTCGTCCAGGTGCTTCGGGAGGACGTAGACGTCGGTCGGGTACTCCTCCGGCTTGGTGAACAGCTCGATCTGGGCCAGGGTCTGGTCCGCGAAGGAGTTCGACATCACGAAGGAGGGGTGGCCGGTCGCGTTGCCCAGGTTCAGCAGGCGGCCCTCGGAGAGGACGATCAGGACCTTGCCGTCGGGGAACTTCCAGGTGTGGACCTGGGGCTTGACCTCGTCCTTGACGATGCCCGGGATCTTGGCCAGGCCGGCCATGTCGATCTCGTTGTCGAAGTGGCCGATGTTGCCGACGATCGCCTGGTGCTTCATCTTGGCCATGTCCCCGGCCATGATGATGTCCTTGTTGCCGGTGGTCGTGACGAAGATGTCGGCGGTCGCGACGACGTCGTCGAGGGTGGCGACCTGGTAGCCGTCCATCGCCGCCTGGAGGGCGCAGATCGGGTCGATCTCGGTGACGATGACGCGGGCACCCTGGCCGCGCAGGGACTCGGCGCAGCCCTTGCCGACGTCGCCGTAGCCGCAGACGACGGCGGTCTTGCCGCCGATGAGGACGTCGGTGGCGCGGTTGATGCCGTCGATCAGGGAGTGGCGGCAGCCGTACTTGTTGTCGAACTTCGACTTCGTCACGGCGTCGTTGACGTTGATCGCCGGGAAGAGGAGCGAGCCCGCCTGCTGCATCTCGTAGAGGCGGTGGACACCGGTGGTGGTCTCCTCGGTGACGCCGCGGATCTCGGACGCCAGCTGGGTCCACTTCTGCGGGTTCTCGCCGAGGGTGCGGTTGAGGAGACGGAGGATGTGGGCGTACTCCTCGCTGTCCGCCGTCGACGGGTCCGGCGCGGAGCCGGCCTTCTCGAACTCGACGCCCTTGTGGACGAGGAGGGTGGCGTCACCACCGTCGTCGAGGATCATGTTCGGGCCGCCGGTGGGCGTGTTCGGCCAGGTCAGGGCCTGCTCGGTGCACCACCAGTACTCCTCAAGGGTCTCGCCCTTCCAGGCGAAGACCGGGACGCCCCGCGGGTCCTCGGGGGTGCCGTTCGGGCCGACGGCGATGGCCGCGGCGGCGTGGTCCTGGGTGGAGAAGATGTTGCAGGAGGCCCAGCGGACCTCGGCGCCGAGGGCGACCAGGGTCTCGATGAGGACGGCGGTCTGCACGGTCATGTGCAGCGAGCCGGTGACGCGGGCGCCGGCGAGCGGCTGCTGCTCGGCGTACTCGCGGCGGATCGACATCAGGCCGGGCATCTCGTGCTCGGCGAGGGTGATCTCCTTGCGGCCGAAGACGGCCAGGGAGAGGTCCGCGACCTTGAAGTCCTGGTGGGCGACGGTCGTCATGACGGGGCTGCTCCTCGTGGGTGCGGTGGTGAGGGTCGGTGGCGCCGGGCGCCACGGAGCGCCCTGGGCACACGGGTGTCCGGGGTCTTCCACGGTGCCGTCGTCGGAGGCCCTCTCTCCCTCGGCCGGTCCTCGCGGACCGCCCGACCGCCATCAGCAGCGACGTCTGGCTGGTCACGAATCTACACCGATCGGGGCGGCGGACCACAGTCCGTCTCCGGCCGGGGGGCCGCCGCCGGGGCGCGTACTCCTCTGCGAGACCCCCGGGGCTCCCTGGTCACAGGGGGTCTCGGGGGTCTCGGGAAAAACGGTGCCGGAGCGGGTCAGTGCGCGGGGGTTCCGGGGTTCTTCGCGGGGTTCTTCCCGGCCGCGGCAGCCGCCTCGCTGTAGATGTCGGGCTCCAGGTAGATGACCCGGGCGATCGGGACGGCGGCGCGGATGCGGGCCTCGGCAGCGTTGATGGCGTCGGCGATCTCGGCGGCCGAGTCGTCGTGCCGTACGGCGATCTTGGCGGCGACGAGCAGCTCCTCCGGGCCGAGGTGGAGCGTACGCATGTGGATGAGGCGGGTGACGGTGTCGCCGTCGACGACCGCGTCCTCGATCTTCCGGACCTCGTCGATGCCCGCCGCCTCGCCGAGCAGCAGCGACTTGGTCTCGGCGGCGAGCACGATCGCGATCAGGATGAGGAGGATGCCGATGCAGAGGGTGCCGACGCCGTCCCAGACGCCGTCGCCGGTGAGCAGGGCGAGGCCGACGCCGCCGAGGGCGAGGACCAGACCGACGAGGGCGCCGAAGTCCTCCAGGAGGACGACGGGCAGCTCGGGGGCCTTGGCACGGCGCACGAACTCGCGCCAGGAGAGCGAGCCGCGCAGCGGGTTCGACTCCTTGATGGCGGTGCGGAAGGAGAACGACTCCGCGACGATCGCGAAGAGCAGGACGCCGACCGGCCAGTACCAGGCCTCGACCGGGTGCGGGTGCTGGATCTTCTCGTAGCCCTCGTAGACGGCGAACATGCCACCGACGGAGAAGAGGACGATCGAGACGAGGAAGGCGTAGATGTACCGCTCGCGCCCGTAGCCGAAGGGGTGTTGCGGGGTGGCCTCGCGCTGGGCCTTCTTGCCGCCGAGGAGGAGCAGGCCCTGGTTTCCGGAGTCGGCGAGCGAGTGGACGCTCTCCGCGAGCATCGACGACGAACCGCTGAAGAGGAACGCCACGAACTTCGCTACGGCGATCGACAGGTTGGCGGCGAGTGCCGCCACGATCGCCTTGGTTCCGCCTGAAGCGCTCATGGATGTACGGGATCCCTTCGTGGGTGCACCGGCTCTGCGGCCGCGGTTCGGCCGGTCATTCTCGCATCAGGCCACCACGGTGGCCCGGAAGACCGTCCCCGCGCCCGTGAGCTGGACGTTTTCGCCCGCCGGGACGAAGACCGAGCCGCCGGGGCCGAGGGGCAGCCCGCCCGCCACCGGGCGGCCCGCGACGGCGAGCAGGATCTGCGGGGTGGCGGCCGTCAGATCGGTCGGCGCCGCGCCCTCGGCTCGGACGAACCGCGAGAGGCGGAACTCGTCGGTCGGGGTGTCGTAGACCTCCTCGCCGGTCGGGGAGGCCTCGGGGCGCAGGATGCCCGGGTCGGCGGGCTCGAAGCGGACGACCCGCAGGAGTTCGGGGACGTCGACGTGCTTGGGGGTGAGCCCGCAGCGCAGCACGTTGTCGGAGTTGGCCATGATCTCGACGCCGAGGCCGTCGAGGTAGGCGTGCGGGACGCCCGCGCCCAGGTAGAGGGCTTCGCCGGGCTGGAGCCGGACGTGGTTGAGCAGCATGGCGGCGATGACGCCGGGGTCGCGGGGGTAGTGGTGGGCGAGGCTCGCGTACGGGGCGTGGGCGCCGCCGAGCCGGTCGGCGGCGGCGGCCGCCTCGGCGACGGTCTCGGCCATCTCGTCCGGGTCGGCGGTGAGCAGCGCCGTCAGGACTTCGCGGAGCGCGGCCTCTTCGGGGTGGGCGCGGAGCAGGTCGACGTACGGCTTGAGCGCGTCGACGCCGAGCGCCTCGACGAGGTCGGCGGTCGCGGCGGGGGCGCGGAAGCCGCACAGGCCCTCGAAGGGGGTGAGGGCGCAGATCAGTTCGGGTTTGTGGTTGGCGTCCTTGTAGGTGCGGTGGGGGGCGTCGACCGGGATTCCGGCGGCTTCCTCGGCCGCGAAACCGGCCTTGGCGCCCGCCAGGTCGGGGTGGACCTGGAGGGAGAGGGGGGCGCCTGCGGCGAGCACCTTGAGGAGGAACGGCAGGTGGGGGCCGAACTTGTCCACGGAGGGGCGGCCGAGTTCGCGTACGGGGTCGGCGTCGATGAGCTGGTTCAGCGGTCCGCGCTCGGTGCCGGAGGGGGCGCCGGGGTGGGCGCCCATCCACATCTCGGCCTGCGGTTCGCCGGTGGGGGCGACGCCGAGCAGTCGCGGGATGGCCGTCGTGGAGCCCCAGGCGTAGGGACGGACGGTGGTGACGAGGCGGTCCATGGTGCCTGTCAGCTCCTCGGGTGGTGACGGGGTGTGCGAAGGGTCGGGAGACAGGTGACAGGGGTCGGGTGACCAGGGGGTTACGGGGGACTGTGGGCCGGGTTTCGGGAGGTTGCGCGGCCGGTTTCAGGGAGGTGCGGGCGTGTGGCCGGGCTTCAGGGGGTCGCGCGGCCGGGGGTGGCCAGGGCCAGGTAGACGGCGGCGAAGTCGGTGACCGCGAGGAGTTCCGCGAGCCGTTCCAGGTCGCCGCCCTCCTCGGGTTCCAGTTCGCTGATGGCCGTTCCGTGGCCGAGGGCCAGTTCGCGGGCGGCCTGCGCGGCCGTCAGGCCGTCGGCCGGGCGGTCGCGGAGGAGGACCACCCGGGCCCGGAGCGCCTGGGCCTCCTCGACGCGGTCGCGGAAGAAGTCGTCCGGGTCCGCGCCGGCCGCGTAGTCGCCCGCCAGCAGGACGCCGTGCGCGGGGAGCGCCTCGGGGAGTTCCGCGGCGAGCGCGGGGAGTCCGGCGAGTTCGGCGAGGACGGCGGCGAAGCGGCGGCCGGCGGGGCCCGCCGCCGGGCCTTCGGTCCAGATCAGCGGCAGGGAGTCGGCGAGTTCGGCGGCGAGGGTCTTGGCCGGGTTGTGGTAGGTGGCGATGGCCGGGCCGCAGCGCTCGGCCGTGCGGTCCAGGCGGTCCGCGACCTTCTCCAGCGTCTCGGGGGGCGCCTCCAGGAGCCCGACCCGGTCGAGGAGGGCGAGGAGGGGGGTGAACAGGGCCCAGAGGGCGCCGGGGCTCGCGGCGATGTTCTCGGCGTACTCGTCGGGCGCCTCGTTCGGGGTGACGGCCATGGGCACGAAGAGGCCCACCGAGCCGCTGACGGTCTCCGCGAGCGGTGAGGCCTTCGGGGCGACGGCGACCACGGTGATCCCGCGCCGGTACGCCTGCTCCGCGAGGAGCGCGAGGCCGGGTTCCGAGCCGTCCGTGGTCGGGAGCAGCAGGAGGTCGACGGAACCGGCCCAGCCGGGCAGGGCCCAGCGCAGTGCTCCGGCGGCCGGGGCGACCCCGGTCGGCTGGAGGCGTACGACGGGGGCGGCGGCTCCGGCCAGGGCGCCGATCAGGTCGGCGACGCCGACGGCGGCCGTGCCGGGACCCGCGACGAGGACGCTGCGGGGGCGTCCCTCGGGGCGCAGATCCGCGATGCCGGCCTCGGTGGCGTGCCGGGTGGCGGTCCTGACCCGTGCTCCGGCCTCGGCGGCGCCGCGGAGGAGACCTCGGCGGTCGGCGAGAGCGAGGTCGTCCGGGGCGTCGAGGAGGGTCTCGTCGAGCATGGCGGCTCTCCCTGCGGGGCTTGGGGGCGGTCTCTCGGGGTGGGGGCTCTCGGGGTGGCTCTCGTGGGGCTCTCGGGGTGCGGGTCGTGGGTGCTTGTGCTGCGGCCCGCGGTCGGGCTTGGGTGCTGCCCTCCCGGGGGTTTCCGGGAGTTCACAGGGACGCGGAGGCTGCTCCGTGCGTTCCCGGAGGGGTGGTCCCTTGGGGGTGACGGTTGCCCCGGCGGGGCTTGCCGTAAGCCCCTTGGGGGTGACGCGCCGTTGGAGGTCCGGCCCCTGCGGGCTCCCCGAGGGGTGCCCCTGACGGGGTATCCCCCAGGGGTTGTCCCTGTCAGGGGCGTCCCTCACGGGGTATCCCGGGCGGACGCCCCTGACAGGGATTCCCCCAGGGTGGCGTTCCCCGGCGGTCGCCCCTGGTGATCCAAGTGGGTGAACCGTCCCCGGGCGTGGCCTCGGGGTGGGCCGGGGGCTCGGGGCGGGCGTGGCCGGAGGTGGTCCGGCCTGTTCGCCCGGCGCCCTCGGAGGCGTCCGCCGTCGGAGGCGTCCGCCCTCCGGGGTTTCCGCCCTCGGGGGTTTCCGCCGTCGAAGACGTCCGCCGTCGGGGGTGTCCGGTCGCTCCGGGTGGGAGCGGCGGGTGGCCCCGGGCCCTCCCCGTATCGGAGTGCGCGGAGGGGGCGGGCGGGACGGGTCCTCGGCGGGCCCGGTGCCCCGGTGTGCTCGTGCCGGAGGGGTCCGGGTCAGGACGGGCGGCGGGCCTCGTCCGTCAGGAGGACCGGGATGCCGTCGCGGACCGGGTACGCGAGGCCGCAGTCCTTGCCGGTGCAGAGGAGTTCGGGGGTCTCGTCCGCCGTGCGGTCGTTCAGTGGAGCGTGGCACGCGGGGCAGGCCAGGATCTCCAGGAGGCCGGCTTCGAGCGGCATGGGGTGTCCCTTCGAACAAACGGTGGTGTGCTGCCCTACGGGCCAGGTCAGCCTACCGCCGGGGGCCGGGGGTCGCCCCGTCCCCCGGCGGCGGGCCGGTGGCGGGCTCAGTCGGTCGCCCGCACCAGGGCGAGGACCTCGTCGCGGACCTTGGCCATGGTGACCGCGGAGCGGGCCTCGACGTTGAGGCGCAGGAGCGGCTCGGTGTTCGAGGCGCGGAGGTTGAACCACCAGTCCTCGGCGGTGACCGTGAGGCCGTCCAGCTCGTCGAGGGTGACGTCGTCGGACTCGTACGCCGCGCGGACCTTGGCCGCGCTCGCCGCCTGGTCGGCGACGGTGGAGTTGATCTCGCCGGAGGAGGCGTAGCGGTCGTACGAGGAGACCAGCTCGGAGAGGGTGCCGTCCTGGCCGCCGAGGGCCGCGAGGACGTGGAGCGCGGCGAGCATGCCGGTGTCCGCGTTCCAGAAGTCCTTGAAGTAGTAGTGCGCCGAGTGCTCGCCGCCGAAGATGGCGCCGGTCTTCGCCATCTCCTCCTTGATGAAGGAGTGGCCGACGCGGGTGCGGACGGGCTCGCCGCCCTGCTCGCGGACGACCTCGGGGACCGACCAGGAGGTGATCAGGTTGTGGATGATCGTGCCGCCGGGGACCTTGGCCAGTTCGCGGGCGGCGACGAGGGCCGTGATCGCGGACGGGGAGACGGGCTCGCCGCGCTCGTCGACGACGAAACAGCGGTCGGCGTCGCCGTCGAAGGCCAGCCCGAGGTCGGCGCCCTCGGCCCGGACGCGGGCCTGGAGGTCGACGATGTTCTTCGGGTCGAGCGGGTTGGCCTCGTGGTTCGGGAAGGTGCCGTCCAGCTCGAAGTACATCGGCACGAGGTCGAGGGGCAGGCCCTCGAAGACGGTGGGGACGGTGTGGCCGCCCATGCCGTTGCCCGCGTCGACGACCACCTTGAGGGGGCGGATCGAGGTCAGGTCGACCAGCGCCTTCAGATAGTCGGCGTAGTCGGTGAGGGTGTCCCGCTCCGTGACCGTGCCCGGGGTGGCGGCGGGTTCGGGCGCGCCGGTCTCCGACCACCGCTCGGCCAGCTCGCGGATCTGGGCGAGACCGGTGTCCTGGCCGACCGGGGCGGCGCCCGCGCGGCACATCTTGATGCCGTTGTACCGGGCGGGGTTGTGCGAGGCGGTGAACATGGCGCCGGGCAGGCCGAGGCTGCCGGAGGCGTAGTACAGCTGGTCGGTGGAGCAGAGCCCGATCAGGGTGACGTCGGCGCCGAGGCGGGCCGCGCCGCGCGCGAAGGCGTCCGCGAGACCGGGCGACGAGGGGCGCATGTCGTGGCCGATGACGATCGCCTCGGCGTCCGTCACCCGTACGAAGGCGGCGCCGAACAGCTCGGCCAGGGTCTCGTCCCACTGGTCGGGGACCACTCCGCGGACGTCGTACGCCTTCACGATCTGCGACAGATCGACAGTCACGGATCCACCCTTCTGAGTTCTCGGCACGCGGTGCGGCGTGTGTACGGAACGCCCAAACTACCCGGCGCGCCGGAGGGCGACGCGGACGGTGGCCGGTTGGAAGCGCGGGTGGAAGCCGGCCGGGGGCGCGGAAGGCGGCCGATCGGCCCCCTGGTGGCGGCTCGTCAGTTTTCCGTGGCGGATCATCAGATTCCGGTGGCGGGCCGTCAGGTCCCGCTGCCCGCCGGGCGGCACGCGCCCCGGTGCCGGTCGTGGGGCGTCGGCCGCCGGGGGTCGGTTGCCGGTTGCCGGGCGTCGGTCGCGCCGGTTGCCGGGCGTCGGTCGGGCCGGGCGTCAGTTGTCGGGGGAGCGCAGCACTCTGAGGTGTCCTCGGCGGCCGACCTCCATCGGATCGCCTCCTCGGCCGGAGCCGCCCTTGCCGCCGGCCTCGGCCGCGCGCTCCTGGGGGCGGGCCGCCTCCCGTACCGCGTTGGCCAGGGCTTCGAGGTCGTCGCCGCTGGGGCGGGGTGGGGCGGAACCGTCGGTGAGCCGCACGACCTCCCAGCCGCGCGGGGCGGTCAGGCGCTCACTGTGCTCGGCGCACAGGTCGTAGCAGTGGGGCTCGGCGTAGGTGGCGAGCGGGCCGAGGACCGCAGTCGAGTCGGCATAGACGTACGTCAGTGTCGCGACGGCAGGGCGGCCGCACGCGGTGCGCGAACAGCGACGTACAGGGCTCACGACGTTGGACGGTACCGCACTCTTGAGCGGGCCGCGACGACTCTCCCTCAGGTCACTCCACCGTGTCGCGGTGTGAGCTGTGCCACCGACGCCCTCGGACGGCCTTCTCCGGCCTGTGGGAGAGGAGGCGCAAGAGGCCTCGCGCCGGAGTCGATCCAGGCGATCCGGGGTACGGATCCGGTCGTCCGGGGCCAGATGGCCGATCGTGCGGACGGGACGAGACGAGCGGATGATTGGCCGGAATGTTCGGGTTTCGCGGCAGGGCGGATCGGCGGGGTCCGGAAGCGTCGGGAGGTGGCGAGGATGCGCCACGGTACGGGGGGACCGATGAGAGTTACGCTGCGTCAGTGATGGACAGTCCTGTGCCGCCCAGCCCCCCGCAGCGCCCCACGGAGCCTTCGGCGGAGCCCCGGGTGCGTCGCCGCGACCGGCACGGCCGCGGGATGCGCGGGCCCGTCGCCCCGCCCCAGGTGCCGCTCTCCGCGAGCCGGGCCGACACCTTCCGCGATCTGGTCCTGGACTCGGTGGAGCGGCTGGAGCGGCGCTGGCCGCAGCTGGCCGACGTCGAGTTCCTGGTGATGGAGGTGCCGCCGCCGGTGACGGGCGAGATCGTGCCGCTGGGCGGGGCGGTGGCCGCCGAGAAGGGCGAGCCCGCCCGGGTCGTCGTCTACCGGCGGCCGGTCGAGATCCGCTCCAAGAGCCGTGACGACCGGGCGCTGCTGGTCCACGAGGTGGTCGTGGAGCAGGTCGCCGAGCTGCTCGGCCTCTCCCCCGAGTCCGTCGATCCTCGGTACGGGCAGGAATGAGGCGGGCGGGGCGGGGGCGGGGCCCTTGGGGTGGGACCCTGACGGGACGGACCCCTGTTACGGGACAGGCCCCGTACGGGACGGACCCTGGCGAGTGGGAGCTGTACGGGGTAAGCCCCGACGGGTGCAGCCCGAATGGGGCAGAGCCCGTACGGGACGGCCCCTGACGCGTGGGACCCGTACGAGGTGGCCCCGACGGGTGGAGCCCGTATGGAGCGGAGCCCGTACGGGATGAGCCCTGACAGGGGCAGGGCCCGTACGGGAGGCCCCCGCCCTCGCCGGGGCCCTTCGGGTGTCAGTCCAGGACGCCCAGGTCCTGGCGGGCCGCCGGGACCTCGACCGTGCCCCGGTCGTCGACGAAGGGCTGGATGGTGAACATCGGGATGCCGTCGAGCGGAAGGGCCAGCATCCGGGAGGCGTGGACCTTGCCGCCGGAGACCGGTTCCACGGTCAGCGCGTAGGAGCCCTTGAGGCCGCCGGGGACGAGATCGACGAGGGCGGTGGTCGTGCCCGCCTTGACGGCGACCTCCTTCGACACCGGCGTCCCTCCGCCGGATCCGGCCGAGGCAGTGACCTTGACCCGGGCGTCGGCGCCGACGGCCGTCAGGGCGAGCGTCGAGGCCTTGGCTCGGTTGTCGGCGACGGTCGCGCGGGCGGTGACCGGCGCCGTCGCGGGCAGGAAGGCGATCTCGGTCTTGCCCTCCTTGCCCCGGACCACCTGGAGCGCGGCGACGAACGGCGTCGCCTTCTTCGGGTCGCTCGGGGTGAGCACCAGGGAACCGGTCTGTCCCCTGGTCAGCCCCGGCAGGTCGATGAAGGCGGTCATCCCGGACTTCACATGGAGGCCGTCGGAGCCCGCCGGGACGATCGTGCCGGTGGCGGTGGCCAGCTGGACCTTGAGGTCGGCGTCGTCCTCGCCGGGAACGAAGGCCACCAGGCGTACGGAGGTGGCGTCGGCCGGGATGCCGGGGAGCACGGCGGTGGTGGCCGGGTCGGCGGCGGGCGGGAGCCAGTCGCCGCCGAGCTTCTCGTCGGCGGCGGCGATGGCGGCGCCCACCCGGCCGCTGCGGGTGGTGACGTGGACGGCCACGTCCTGCTGGGGCGCCTCGGCGGTGAGGGTGGAGAGCAGGACGGGGACGGTGGAGTGGGCCGGGACCGGGATGCCCTCGGTGAACTGGGACTTGAGGGCGCCCTTGGGGCCGAACAGCTGGATGTCGGCGACGGCGGCCGTGTCGTCCGGGTTGGTGAGGTGGACGTAGTCCTGGCGGTCCTTGCCGGTGGAGGCGGCCGGGAACCAGAAGTCGGTGTCGGGGCCGCCGCAGCCGAGGCCGCGCAGTCCGCGCGCGCCGCCCGCGGAGACGACGGTGGTCTGCTGGACGGTCCAGCCGGGCGCGAGGGTGCCGGTGGCGGAGCCGACGAGCGCGGGGACGCCCGCGCCGTCGACCTGGGCGGCGACGGGCTTGCCGGGGGCGGTGACGGTGGCCGGGAGCTTGGGCGCCTTGGGCTTCTTGCCGGTCTTGCCCGCGCCGTCCGCGGCCTGGCTCGCGGCGGGCCGCAGCCGGGCCGCGGACGGCTCGGCCTTCGCGGCTCCGGTCGCGCCCGCGGCCGTGCCGGTGCCCGGCGGGGTGTACGAGGTGTAGAGGGTCTCGGCCACCTCGGAGGTGCTGGGGACCGGGCAGACCAGTCCGGCGCGCTGCACCGGAAGCCGGGTGGCGGCCTTGGCCTCGGGGACGGGGGCGGCGCCGGGGGCGGTGAGGGACGCGAAGCCGGTGACGGCGGCGAGGGCCGTGGCGACCGCGATCAGGGAGAGGGTCGTGCGCTTCACTGGTGGCTGCTCCCGTCGGGACGCTGCTGGTTCTCGTGGCCCTGGGGATATCCGTAGCCGTAGCCGTACGGGTCGTACTGCTGCGGGTCGTACGGGGGCTGACCGTCGTACGGGGGCTGACCTTCATAGACCTGCTGACCGTCGTACGTCCGCTGTCTGTCGTAGGCCTGCTGTCCGTCGTAGGCCTGCTGGCCCTCGTACGGCTGCTGACCGGCGTAGGGCTGCTGCGGTCGGCCGTAGCCCTGGTCGGCGTAGGGCTGCTGCTGGTCGTAGCCCTGCGGGGGGTACGCGTACGGCTGCTGCTGGTACGCGTCGGCGGGGTACTCCTGGCCGGGGTGGTAGCCGCCCTGGTCGGCGTAGGCCGGGGTGTGCGGCTGGTCCGGGGCCTGGTCGTGGCCGGTGGGGGCCCAGCCCTGGGAGGTGTCGGGCTCCTGTGCCCGCCGGGGCTCGTACGGCTGCTGTTCCGGGATCGGGAGGCGCTCCGGGTCGGCCCCGGGGGCGTCCGGCCCGGATCCGGCGGCACCCTCGGCCTCGGCCTCGGCGGAGGCTTCCGCCTCGGCGGCCGCGCGCAGACGGCGGGCCCGGCGGCCGTCGCCCTCGGCGGACGGGGCCGGGATCACCGGCGCCTCCTCGGGCAGGTCGTCGTCGATCTCGCGGCGCCGTCCGGGCAGGGCGAGGACGAGCAGCACGACCGCGAGGCCGACCTGGGTCCAGACCCAGACGGTGTGGGTGAACGGCTGGTCGTACGTGATGTCGAGGCGACCGCCCTGGGCGGGCAGTTCGAAGCCCTGGGCCCAGCCGTCGACGGTGGTGCGGGGCAGCTCCTTGCCGTCGAGGGTGGCGGTCCAGCCCTCGTCGGCGCGGTCGGCGAGGCGCAGGACGCGCCCGGCGGGCCCGGCCGGGACCGTGGTGTGGGCCTCGACGGGTCCGGCGGCGACGGCGACCGGGGCGGGCTTCTTCCCGGGGTCGGCCGCGGCGTCCTCGGGGTTCTTCCCGGCGGGCGGGACGATCATGATCCGGGCGATCTCGCGGTCGACCCGCCAGAGCGCGCTGCCGTCGAGCTGGCTGAGGCGGCTGAGCCCGGGGGTGGCGTCGAGGACGCGGCTCATCTGGCGCGGCGCGCCGTCGCGGACGAGGACGTAGCGGATGGCGTACCCGCTGAGTTCCTCGGTCTGGTCGGCGCCGGAGCCCGCGACGAGATGGGCGACGACGGAGTCGAGGCGCGGGTCGGCGTCGGCGGCGGCGGTGAGTTCGCCGTCGCCGAGGCGGGCGCCGGAGCCGCGCACCAGGGTGTAGGCGACCTCGCCGGGCGCGCCCGCGCCGAGGACGAGGGTGCGGGGCTGGTCGCGGGTGCCGCTCTCCTCGGCGACGAAGGCCGGGACCTGGACGGGGTCGCGCCGGGTCAGCGGGCCGTCGGCGCCGCCGATCATCCAGCCGACGGCGGCGGCGGCCGGGCCGACGGCGCAGGCGAGGGCGATGAGGGCGGCGACGGGCTGGCGCCAGCCGAAGCCGTGGACGGCGACGCGGCTGCGACCGCCCTCGGCGCCGATGGTGCCGGCGGCGATGAGGGCGGCGCCGTAGACGAGGGTGGCGGGCCCGGACCAGCCGGTGCCGTCGGCGCCGTTGGACAGGACCGCGAAGAGGAGTCCGGCGAGGGCGGCGGTCCAGGCGGCGCGGACGGCGAGCTGCCGCTCCTCGCGCAGGAGTCCGGCCAGGGCGGCGAGGACCAGGCCGATCAGGAGCAGGCCGCCGGTGGTGCCGGGGCCGCCGGGGCTGGCGCCGAGCAGGTCGAGCGCGGTGGCCGTGCCCGTACGCACGTCGAGCCCGGCCTCGTGGAGGAAGGCGGCGGGGTCGGTGAGCAGGGTGAGCGACCAGGGGGCGAGGACGAGCAGCGGGGTGCCGACGGTGGCGAGGAAGCGCAGTCCGTACGCGGTGAGGTCGGAGCGGCGGACGACGAGGACGCCGAGGCCGAGGAGGACCGCGAGCGGCCAGACGACCGGGGTGAACGCGGTCGCGAAGGTGAGCAGGAAGGTGTACGCCCAGGTGGCGCGCCAGCTGCCCCGGTCGGGGCGGTTGAAGCCGTGGGCGGCGACGGCGGCGCGGGCCATCAGCGGGAGGAGGACCGCGAGGACGGCGGTGCCGAGCCGGCCGGTGGCGAGGGCGCCGGTGGCGGCGGGCAGGAAGGCGTAGGCGATGGCGGCCCAGGCGCGCAGCAGACGGGACTCGACGATGCCCCGGGCGGCGAAGTACGCGGTGAACCCGGCGAGCGGGACCGAGCAGACGAGCAGCAGGGTCAGCGCGGTGGAGGTGGAGCCGAGGAAGAGCGCGGAGAGCGCGGCCAGGACGGCGAGGTAGGGCGGGGCGGTCTGGGTGCCGCCGGTGCCGAGGGCGTGCCAGGAGTCGGCGTACCGCGACCAGAGGGCGGAGACGGTGTCGGGGGCGGGCAGCAGGGTGCCGCCCGCGAGGGAGCCGCCCGCGAAGAGGCCGCGGCAGGCGACGAGGGAGACGACGAGCAGCAGGGCGAAGAGGACCGGTCCCGGGCGGCCCGCGATCTTCTTGAGCCGGGCGAACTGCTCGATCTCCAGGTAGTCGGCGTCGTCGCCGCCGGGGCCCGACTCGACGACTCCGTGGCGGGAGCCGGTGTCGGCGTCGGCGCCGCCGAAGTCGGAGGTGAACTGTTCGAGGGCGGCGCGGACGGTGGCGCCGGGCGGCGGGAACAGCGGGCGGAGTTCGCTCGCGGGGACGGCCGGGTTCCTGCGCCGTTTGCGGGCGGCGAGGATCTTCTCCGGGCGCAGCAGGGTGGCGAGGAGGCCCATGAGTTCGTCGACGGCCTGTCCGGGGACCTTGCCGACGAGACAGGCGAGGGTGCGGAACAGGGTGCCGAGGACGAGGCGCACCAGGACGTACGGGAGGGCGGCGCCCCGGGTGTTGGCGAGGAGGGTGTAGACGGCGCCGGCCTTGTCGACGCGGTGCGGGTTGGCGGCGGTGCGTCCGGCGCAGTCGACGGTGCGGCGCTCGCGGGCGGAGGCCTCGGCGTGCCGGAGGACGGCGTCGGGGGCGATGAGGACGCGATGTCCCGCGGAGTGGGCGCGCCAGCAGAGGTCGACGTCGTCGCGCATGAGGGGCAGGCGGCGGTCGAAGCCGCCGAGTTCCTCGAAGACGTCACGGCGGATCAGCATGCCCGCGGTGGAGACGGAGAGGACGGAGCGGACCTGGTCGTGCTGGCCCTGGTCCTGTTCGCGGCGGTCGAGTCCGGTCCAGCGGCGGCCGCTGCGGGCGATGGAGACGCCGGTTTCGAGGAGCTGCTTCTTGTCGTACCAGCCGCGCAGTTTGGGGCCGATGACGGCGGCGTGCTCGTCGGCGTCGGCGACGCGCAGGAGTTCGGCGAGGGCGGTGGGCTCGGGGGCGCAGTCGTCGTGGAGGAGCCAGAGCCACTGGACCGGTTCGCCGTGCGGGAGTTCGGGGAGGTCGTAGGCGTCGTCGTTCCAGCTGCGGGTCTCGGGGTCCCAGCTGCCGGGGCGCTTCAGATAGGGCAGGTCCTCGGGGCCGAGGGGGGGCGCGGTGCGCGCGGCTTCCTCGACGGCGGCGCCGAAGCCGGTGCGGCGCGCGAGGTGCAGGACGCGGTCCGGGCCGATGGCGTCGGCGAGGAGCCGGGCCGAGTCGTCGGCGCTGCCGGTGTCGGCCGCGACCACGTTCTGCGCGGGGCGTTCCTGGGCGAGCAGCCCGGCGAGGGCGTCCGGCAGCCAGCGTGCGCCGTCATGGGTGACGAGCACGGCGGTGACGACGTGTCGCGGAAACTCAGGAGTCGAGGACATCGAGCTACGGGCCCTCCGGCCGGGGTCGCCCGCTGGGGGCGTGGGGTGCGTCTCGGACGGAGGCCCACACTAACGGCTGTGCGCGGAGCGCTCTCCCGCCCTGTGGACAGAGCGGGAGGAACATGCCCATCCCCTGTGGACGGAGTGTGGGAGGCGGTGGCACGGGGTACGTGCGGGGCCGCCTGACGGTGCGGCGGGTGCCCAGGACGCGGAGCGGTCCCGTGCGGTGGCCGTCCCTGACGCGGAACGGTCCCGTGCGGTGGGTGCCCCGGACGCGGAACGGTCCGCCGCCTGTGGGTGCTGCACAGGGGGCGGACCGTTCGGTGGGGTCTGCTGGGCCGACGTCACGCGGTGCCCGTGCCGGGGGGCGGCGGGCGGTCTGCCGTTCAGACGGCGGCCTTCTTCAGTCGGCGTCGCTCGCGCTCGGAGAGACCGCCCCAGATGCCGAACCGCTCGTCGTTCTGGAGGGCGTATTCGAGGCATTCCGAGCGGACCTCGCAGGCGAGGCAGACCTTCTTGGCTTCGCGGGTCGAGCCGCCCTTCTCGGGGAAGAAGGACTCGGGATCGGTCTGGGCGCACAGTGCGCGCTCCTGCCAGCCGAGTTCTTCGTCCGCGTCCTCGACCAGCAGTTCCTGGAACAACTCGGTCATGTGCGCCCCTCGTCTGTTCTGTGCGTCCCGTGGTGTTGCCGTGGTGTGTGCCCGGCCGAACGACACGAGTGAAATTACAAGTTCGTGGTCTGCGCGAGTCAAGCCGAGATCTGCTACCGGGCCCGGTATTCACTCTGCGGAACCAAGCGTATGCGGAAAGTGTTCAAATCACCAAAAAACGTGACACAAGCCACCGCCCGGTGACACCGCCACTCTCCGCCGCCCTCACGGGGGAGGACGAACAGGGCGCACACCCTGTTGCGATCCGGCCATGGAAGCGAGCCGGATCACAGACCGACCGCGCCCGCTCGTCGACAGGGACGGCCGAACCGCCTCCGCGGAGGCGGCCGTACGCCTCCCCGGGGACGGTCGAATAGCCGTCTCACCTGGTCGACACATGAACAAACCTTTCTCCGGTATGCCCTAACCGGATGAGGTGAAACATTACCGCCAAAACGGTCATTGAGTTGACAGTCCGGTGGCCTTCCGGCCACCTTGGTTGCCATGCCAGCGACCGCAGCGCTCTCCGCGACCCACGACCGTGGGTTCCGCAGCGCTGTCCAGGCGCGCTGTTGCTGTCGTTGTTCCAGCTGTTGATGCCGTAGAGCTCCAGCCTTTTCCCCCAGCGTCACCCCTGCGTCACTCGCGTCACCTTTCCCGTGACCCCCACCGCTTCTGTTTCTGCTGAGGAACCCCCCTACCCATGAACATGGACAGCGACCTTCAGATCGCCGGCGACATCCTCGAAGTCCCGCACCTGCTCCAGCCCGAGCGCCCGCACCCCCTCACCGTGGCCGAGTTCACCGGTCTCGCGCGCTCGCTGGCCGCCGACCGCTCCCAGTGGGCCCCGTACGTCGAGTACGACGCCACCACCCGCTGGTACCACCGGCTGCGCACCGGGCCCGGCTACGAGGTGTGGCTGCTCTCCTGGCTCCCCGGCCAGGGCAGCGGGCGCCACGACCACGGCCCCTCCTCCGGCGTGCTGACCGTCCTGGAAGGCGCCCTGACCGAGCGCACGGACCGGGGCACGCGGACGCTCACCCCCGGCGGGGAGCGGCTCTTCGCCCCCGGATACGTCCACGAGGTCGTCAACGACTCCCTCGAACCCGCCGTCAGCCTGCACGTCTACTTCCCCGGGCTCACCGAGATGCCGATGCGCTCCACGCCCGTCACCCGGTGCGTTCCAGCCGCCCCTGGGGTCCTCACCGCCTGACGGCCTGACAGACTGCCGTACATGCGCATTGTGGTTCTGGCAGGCGGCATCGGTGGTGCCCGTTTCCTTCGCGGCCTCAAGCGGGCCGCGCCGGACGCGGAGATCACGGTCGTCGGCAACACCGGTGACGACATCCATCTCTTCGGGCTGAAGGTCTGCCCCGACCTGGACACGGTGATGTACACCCTCGGCGGTGGCATCGACGAGGACCAGGGCTGGGGCCGCCGTGACGAGTCCTTCACGGTCAAGGAGGAACTCGCGGCCTACGGCGTCGGACCCGAGTGGTTCGGCCTCGGCGACCGGGACTTCGCCACGCACATCGTCCGTACGCAGATGCTCGGCGCGGGCTACCCGCTGAGCGCCGTCACCGAGGCGCTGTGCGCCCGCTGGCGGCCCGGCGTACGGCTGCTGCCCATGTCCGACGACCGCGTCGAGACCCATGTGGCGATCGAGACCGACGGCGAGCGGCGCGCGGTGCACTTCCAGGAGTACTGGGTGAAGCTGCGCGCCTCCGTCCCGGCGCTCGCGGTCGTGCCCGTCGGCGCCGAGGAGGCGAAGCCCGCGCCGGGCGTCCTGGAGGCCGTCGCCGAGGCGGACGTCATCCTCTTCCCGCCGTCCAACCCCGTCGTCAGCATCGGCACCATCCTGGCCGTGCCCGGCATCCGCGAGGCGGTCGCCGCCGCCCCCGCGCCCGTGGTCGGCCTCTCCCCCATCGTCGGCGACGCGCCCGTGCGCGGCATGGCCGACAAGGTCCTCTCGGCGGTCGGCGTGGAGTCCACGGCGGCGGCCGTCGCCCTGCACTACGGCTCCGGGCTCGTCGACGGCTGGCTCGTCGACGGCGTCGACGCGGGCGCGGTCGACGAGGTCGAGGCGGCGGGCATCCGCTGCCGGGCGGTCCCGCTGATGATGACCGACCCCGAGGCCACGGCCGCGATGGCCCGGGAGGCCCTGGCGCTCGCCGAGGAGGTGCGCGGATGACCGGCGCGCCGCCCTCGTACCGGGTCTGGGCGCTGCCCGGACTGCCCGAAGTGGCGGCGGGCGACGACCTCGCCAAGCTGATCGCCGCCGCCGCGCCGGACCTCGCCGACGGTGACGTCCTCCTCGTCACCTCCAAGATCGTCAGCAAGGCCGAGGGGCGGATGGTCGCCGCCGCCGACCGCGAGGCCGCCATCGACGCCGAGACGGTACGGGTGGTGGCGCGGCGCGGGACCCTGCGGATCGTGGAGAACCGGCAGGGGCTCGTCATGGCCGCCGCCGGGGTCGACGCCTCCAACACCCCCGCCGGGACGATCCTGTTGCTGCCCGAGGAGCCCGACGCCTCGGCGCGCCGGATCCGGGCGGGGCTGCGGGACGCCCTCGGCGTCGACGTGGGCGTGGTCGTCACCGACACCTTCGGGCGTCCCTGGCGCAGCGGGCTCACCGATGTGGCGATCGGGGCGGCCGGGGTGCGGGTCCTCGACGACCTGCGCGGCGGGACGGACGCGTACGGCAATCCGCTGAGCGCGACCATCGTCGCCACCGCCGACGAACTCGCCGCCGCCGGAGACCTCGTCAAGGGCAAGGCCACCGGTCTGCCGGTGGCCGTCGTCCGGGGCCTTCCGCACGTGGTGGCCGGGGACGAGGAGCCGGGCGCGCGGGCCCTGGTGCGCTCCGCCTCCGGTGACATGTTCCGGCTGGGCACCTCGGAGGCCGTACGGGAGGCGGTGACGCGTCGGCGGACCGTACGGGAGTTCACCGGGTCGCCGGTCGACCCCGGGGCGGTGCGGCGCGCGGTCGCCGCCGCCGTGACCGCGCCCGCCCCGCACCACACCACGCCGTGGCGGTTCGTGCTCCTGGAGTCGGAGGAGTCGCGGGTGCGGCTGCTCGACGCGATGCGGGAGGCGTGGATCGCGGACCTGCGGCGGGACGGCAAGTCCGAGGAGTCCGTCGCCCGCCGGGTCCGGCGCGGGGACGTGCTGCGCCAGGCCCCGTACCTGGCGGTGCCCTGCCTGGTCACGGACGGTGCCCACCACTACGGCGATCCGCGCCGGGACACGGCCGAACGCGAGATGTTCGTGGTCGCGGCGGGCGCGGGCGTGCAGAACTTCCTGGTGGCCCTGGCCGGTGAGCGCCTCGGCTCGGCGTGGGTCTCCTCGACGATGTTCTGCCGGGACGTCGTACGGAAGGTCCTCGACCTGCCGGACGACTGGGACCCGCTGGGCGCGGTGGCGATCGGCCACCCGGCGACCGAGCCGGGGGCACGGCCGGAACGGTCGGCGGAGGACTTCATCGAGGTGCGGTAGGCAGGAACGGGGTGCACCGGTGGGGGCCTGAGGGCCGGGCCCCCACTGCGGGGCGCTGCCCCCTACGGGGCCGGGCCGATCCCGTACGGGCAAGGGTTTCCCCTACGGGCCGGGGAGACCTCCTACGGGTCGGGCCGACCCCGTACGGCCAGGGCTCCCCTACGGGACGGGCCGGTCCCGTACGGGGCCGGGTCTCAGATGCGGGTGATGTCTCCCGGGGTCATCCGGGGTGCCCTGCGGGGCGGGACCCGGCCGCCGAGGAGGATCAGGCGGGCGGCCCGGTGGCGCTGGCCCGCGTAGGGCGCGAGCAGTTCCAGCATCGTCGTGTCGTCGGCCGTACGGTCGCCCGCGAGGGCCCAGCCGACGATGCCCGGGAGGTGCAGATCGCCCGTGGTCACCTCGTCCGGGGCGCCGTTGCTGCGCTGGACGGTCTCGGCGCTCGTCCAGGGGCCGATACCCGGGACCAGTTCAAGACGGGCGCGGGCCGCCGCCGGTGCCATCCGCGCGGCCTCTTCCAGACGGGCCGCCACCCGGGCGGCGCGGACGATCGTCGCCGAGCGCTTGCCGTCGACGTTGGCGCGGTGCCACTCCCAGGACGGGATCGCCGCCCACCCGCGCGCGTCCGGCATCACGTGCATGCCCTCGGGCGCCGGGCCCGGCGCGGGCTCGCCGTACTTCCGTACGAGCAGCCGCCAGGAGTGGTAGGCCTCGTCCACCGTGACCTTCTGCTCCAGGATCGTCGGGACCAGGGTCTCCAGGACGAGTCCGGTCCTGGTGAGCCGCAGCCCCGGGCGGCGCCGGTGCGAGGCCAGGAGCAGCTTGTGCCGGGGGACGAAGGCCGCAGGGTCGTCCTCGGCACCGAGCAGTGCGGGGAGGCCGTCCAGGAGCCAGGAGCCGCCGGGCCCCCAGGCCTCGGCCTCCGCCCGCCCCTCCCGGACGGCAACGCGGAGGGTGCCGGGCCCCTCGGGGGTACGGCTGGCCCGCCAGACCGAACCGTCCGGGGCCACCCGGAACGCGGGATCGGCGGGCCCCCGCCGCAGCGGCCCGAGGGTGAGCCCCAGATCGAGAGGCGCGTCTCCGGGGAGGGTCAGGGTCCGGGTCCGGGTCCGGGTCCGGCAGAGGGCGGTCGCCGCACCGGCAGGGGCCCCGGCCGGTGCGGCGGAGGGACCCGCCGTGCCGGAGGGGGCCGCCGTACCAGAGGAGGGCACGGCCACCTGGCCGCCGCGCGCGCCGACGCGTGAGACGGGGACGGGGGGAGTGAAACGGCCTGCCATGAGGGCGAGGGTAGTCGGAGCGGGGGCGGAACCCCGTACGCGTCAGGGTTGCGGGCCTCCCGCCCCTGAGGGCCCTGAGGGCCCCTCGCCCCTGGTGGTCCGAGCCCCGTGGTGCTCTGGATCCCCCTAGTGGTCCGGGTCCCCCTGGTGGTCCGGGTCCCTACCCGCCCAGCCTCCTACCCGTCCGGGCCCCCTACCCGTCCCGTCCGGTTTCCCCTACTGGTCCGGCCTTCCGGTCCGGTTTCCCCTACTGGTCCGAAGAGAAGCGGACCGAGCACGGGGGCAGGACGGCGCCGCACCAGATCCTGATGCCGTCGCGGAGTTCGTTGTCCGCGCCTATCCGTGCTCCGTCGCCGATCACCGCGCCGTCCAGGACCGTGCGGGCGCCGATGTGGGCGCCCGCGCCGATCAGGGAGTCGGTGATCACCGCGCCCGGTTCGACGACCGCGCCCGCGAGGAGCGTGGAGCCGCTGATCCGGGCGCCCTCGCCGACCACCGCGTCGGCGCCGACGACCGTACCGCCGGTCAGCTTGGCGTCGGGGGCGACCCGGGCCGTCGGCAGGACGAGGCGGTCGCCGCAGCGGCCCGGCACCGCAGGGGAGGGCGCGCGGCCGAGGACGAGGTCGGCGGAGCCCCGGACGAAGGCCTGGGGGGTGCCGAGGTCCAGCCAGTAGGTGGAGTCCACCATGCCCTGGAGGTGGGCGCCCCGGGCGAGCAGTTCGGGGAAGGTCTCCCGCTCGACCGAGACGGGTCGGCCGGTGGGGATGGTGTCGATGACCGAGCGCCGGAAGACGTACGCGCCCGCGTTGATCTGGTCGGTGACGATCTCCTCGGGCGTCTGCGGCTTCTCCAGGAAGGCCGTGACGCGCCCGGTGGCGTCGGTGGGGACCAGGCCGAAGGCGCGCGGGTCCTCGACGCGGGTGAGGTGGAGGGAGACGTCCGCGCCGGATTCCGCGTGGGTGGCGACCAGGGCCCGGATGTCCAGGCCCGTGAGGATGTCCCCGTTGAAGATGAGGACCGGCTCGTCGGGTCCTGAGCGCAGCCTGGAGGCCACGTTGCGTATCGCGCCGCCGGTGCCGAGCGGCTCCTCCTCGGTCACGTACTCCAGGCTCAGGCCGAGCGAGGAGCCGTCGCCGAAGTGCGGCTCGAAGACCTCGGCCAGGTAGGAGGTGGCGAGCACGATGTGCTCGACCCCGGCGGCGCGGGCCCTGGCCAGCTGGTGCGTCAGGAAGGGGACGCCCGCCGCGGGGACCATGGGCTTGGGCGTGTTGACCGTGAGCGGTCGCAGCCGTGTTCCCTTGCCGCCGACCAGGAGGATCGCTTCAGTCACCTTGTCGTCTCTGCTTTCCTGTTCGGGGCCCGTCGGTTCGCCCGTCGCGGTCGTCCGTGCGATATGACCGGTCAGTTTATGCAGATGGTTGCCCCGATGCCCCCATCAGTGCCTTCCCTGGTACTTCGCGGAGCTGGTACGGGCGCTGCCGAGCCGGCCGTACAGCCGGGCGCCGGGGCACTCGGTGGCGAAACCGTCGCGGTGCCCCGCGATGGTGTGGAACCGTACCCGAGTGCCCTTCTTGTAGAGGTTTCCGCCCCCGGAGACGAGGTAGGTGCTGCCCTTGGGGTCGATCCCGTGGAGCCCCAGTTTCCAGGCCGTGAGCCGGGCGACGGCGGTCACGGCGGCGGCGGGCGGGGTGCTGCTGCCGAAGGTGCCGAGGACGGCGATGCCCATGCTGTCGACGTTGAAGCCGAGGGTGTGCGCGCCGAGGACGGGCTTGGTGACGCCGCCCGCCCGGCCCTCGTAGATGTTTCCGCACTTGTCGACGGCGAAGTTGTAGCCGATGTCCCGCCAGCCGCTGCTCTTCACGTGGTAGCGGTAGATCCCGCGCAGGACGGCGGGCGCCTGGCTACAGCTGTAGTTGTTGCCGGTCGCGCTGTGGTGCACGAAGGCCACCTTGATCGTCTTCGTGTAGACGAAGCCCTTCTCCCGGATGCGTTCGTCCGCGCCCCAGCCCTGCCGGGTGACGATCTTGGGCCGGGGGCCGATGTACGGGCGTGCGGCGGGCTGCTTCACGGAGGACTGCGCGGTCTCCGCCACCGCCGTCACCCCTTCCGTCTCCCCCGCCGCCTCGGCCTCCTTCGCCAGGGCCGGGACCCAGGCCGACCCGTAGGGGGCGAGCCGGGTGCCCCACTCGCCCTCGGCCGCCTCCCTGGCCGTCTCCGCGGCGGTCCGCGCGGCCTCTGCGGCGGCTTCCGTCATCTCCGCCGCGTCCGTGCCGGGGCCGGTCCCGGAGGACGGCCCCGAGGCCGAACCCGAGGCCGAACCGGCGCGTGCCCCCGAGTCCGACCCCGAAACCGGCCCTGAGGCTGCCCCCGCTCTCGTCCGAGGGGGCGCGGCCGACCCCGAGTCCGCCCCTGAGTCCGCCCCCGAGTCCAAGCCCGGGTCCGTCGCCGTCCCCGCCCTCGTCTCCGGGGCCTCCCCCGGGTCCACCAGTTCCAGGCGCAGGCCCCCGGGGAGCTTCTCCTCCCCTCTCACGCGGATCTCCACGCCGTCCGAATCGCCCACCCACAGCGGGGCGGTGGAGCCCTTGAGCACCCGGCCCGCGCCCTCCGCCGTGCCCGGGTCCGCGCCGTGCTCGTCGTTGTGGGTCTCGACGTCCTGCCACTCCGACCAGGTCCCGCCGCCGGTGGCCCGGGTGCGGACCTGCACGGTGCCGCGCAGCACGGCCCCCGGGTCGTCCCAGACGACACCGACGAGCGAGAAGGGCCTGACGTCCCGGCGGCCGAGCCCCTGGACGCCCGCCCCTCCCGCGCCGCCGCCCAGCGCCCGCGAGGTCCCGCCGAGCGGCGCCAGCGGCAGCGACTGGGTGGAGCCGGGCAGTTCGGGCGCGGGCGGCAGCGCCGCGACCGCGGGTGGCCGTGCGAGCGCCGGGGGCGCCGAGGCCGCCACGGGCGCGGCGAGGGAGACCGGCAGGGCGAGGACCGCGGCGCAGGTGACGGCGATCGTGGAGGCGAGTGAGGCACGCATGGCCCGATCCTGCGGAGCCCCGGGCCGTTCCGCTCGCCGGAAAACTGACGGGCCGTCGGGCCGACCGGTGGACGGTGTCACCGGTACGGCGGACCCGCACGGGCCGGCCCGCGTACCCTGTCCGGCGTGAACGCCAGCGACCGCACCCCTGCCGACCTGCTGCGATCCGCGCTCGCCGCGGACCCCGCCCGCCCCTTGGTCACCTTCTACGACGACGCCACCGGTGAACGGGTGGAATTGTCCGTCGCCACCTTCGCCAATTGGGTGGCCAAGACGGCGAACCTGCTCCAGGGCGAGCTGTCCGCCGAGCCCGGCGACCGGCTCGCGCTGCTGCTGCCCGCGCACTGGCAGACCGCCGTGTGGCTGCTCGCCTGCTCCTCCGTCGGCGTGGTCGCGGAGATCGGCGGCGACCCGGCGGACGCGGACCTGGTGGTCGCGGGGCCCGACACCCTGGAGGCGGGCCGCGCCTGCTCCGGCGAGCGGATCGCGCTCTCCCTCGCCCCGCTGGGCCGCCGCTTCCCCGAGGTGCCCGCCGGATACGCGGACTACGCGGTGGAAGTGCCGAGCCAGGGCGACCGCTTCGCCCCGTTCGCCCCGGTCGATCCGGACGCTCCGGCCCTCGTCGTCGACGGTACGGAACGCAGCGGCGCCCGGCTCGTCGAGCAGGCCCGCGCGGACGCGGCGGAACTCGGCCTGGACACCGGCTCGCGGCTTCTCTCCGGCCTCGGGTACGGGGACTGGAAGGGCCTCTCGGCCGGTCTGTACGCGCCGCTCGCGGCCGGTGGCTCCGTCGTCCTCTGCCGAAACCTGGAGCTGCTGGCGGCCGACTCCCTGGCCAAGCGCGCGGAGAGCGAGCGGGTGACGACCACGGCGGTGTGAGGACGGCGCCACGTGGGGGCTTCCCGTACGGGGCGGCCCCCTCCCCCGTACGGGAAGGCCCCCGTCCCTCAAACCTCCGGCCCGCGCCCTCCGCCCGTGCGGAACCGTTCCTCCACTCGTTCGGCCGAGCGACGCGCCGAGTCCCTCCGGTTGTACGCCCCGGCAGGTAGATGATCGGCCGGGGAGACGGCTCCTTCCGCACAACCATGGCCCGGGTTCGCCCGTCTCCTTCTACGACCGGCGGTCGCCCGCCGACGCCACGAAGGACGGACTCAGACGTGACGGACCGCGCGGGCTCGCCCGAACCGGATCCCCCGGAAGCGCCGGGCGCGGACCCCGGTGCCCCGGGGGCGCCGCGCCGGCGCCACTGGCTGCGATGGACCGCGCTCGGCGTCTCGGCGACGGTGCTCGCCGCCGCCGGGGCCGGCTGGTGGTTCTACCGGAAGCTCGACGGGAACATCACGACGGACACCACCGCCGAGGCCGAACTCCGCAGATACGAGAAGGAGCGCCCGCCCGCGGGCACCTCCGCCGCCCGGAACATCCTGCTCATCGGCTCGGACACCCGGGCGGGCGCCGGGAACCGCCCGTACGGCAGGGACAAGGGCACCCAGCGGTCCGACACCACGATCCTGCTGCACCTGGCGGCGGGGAAGGCGGGCGCGACCGCCGTCTCCCTCCCCCGCGACCTGATGGTGACCGTCCCGAGCTGCCGGAAGGCCGACGGGAGCCGGACCGGGGAGCAGTCCGCGCAGTTCAACTGGGCCTTCGAGTTCGGCGGCGCGGCCTGCACGATCCGTACGGTCGAGAAGCTGACCGGGATCCGGGTGGACCATCACATGGTCGTCGACTTCCGGGGCTTCAAGAAGATGGTGGACGCGGTCGACGGGGTCGAGGTCTGCCTCAAGGAACCGGTGGACGACCCCGACGCCCAGCTGAGGCTGCCCGCGGGGCGTCAGATCCTCCACGGGGAGCAGGCGCTGGGATTCGTCCGGGCGAGGAAGTCGATCGGCGACGGCAGCGACACGGAACGGATGGACCGCCAGCAGCAGTTCCTCGGCGCGCTCGTCAACAAGGTCCAGAGCGACGGGGTGCTCCTGAACCCGACGAGGCTCTACCCGGTCCTGGACGCGGCCACCAAGTCGATCACGACCGATCCGGGGCTCGACTCGCTGCGGGACCTCTACGACCTGGCCCGCTCGATGCGGGCGATCCCGACGGACCGGGTGCAGTTCCTCACCGTTCCCCGACGCCCTTACTCATATGATGCGAACCGTGACGAACTGGTACAGCCGGCGGCGAGTCAGCTCTTCCGACGACTGCGGGAGGACCAGCCCGTCGACGTGACGCCGAGCGTCGGGGCGACCCCTGCCCCAGGGACGGCACCGGCTCCCGGGACGGTGCCGCGCGCCGACGGGAAGCCCGACGACGCGGACGCCCCGACCCCCGGGGCCACCCCCACCTTCACGGGGCGGAACGCGGCGGAAGGGGTGTGCTCCTGAGGCTGCCAAGGGGGCGACGAGTAAAGGACACACCAAGGTGAGGACGGGGAGGGATGAGGTTTGAGCAAATTGCCCGGTTGTAAGGGGCGTGGAATTTGTCACGCGCGTCGCCCCGCGCTGAACTGGGCGGATAGTGTGACGCGATCCGGTGCACCCGTAAGGCGTGGTCGCACTCACCAAGGATCGAACGACCGGGAGAGCGGCGCCCTGTGGGGGAGGCGCCCCGCGCCGCACCGACGGAGGACTCGAGGAACCGTGGACGCGCACAGCCGTGGACGGGCGGACGACATCGACCCCGCCGACCAGTGGGTCCTCAACCCGCGAACGGGCAACTACGAGCTGCGACTGGACCACTCCGCTGAGCAGTCGCAGGCACCTTCCCCGGCCCATGGATCCACCGCTCCCGTGCCCGCTCGGGGCCCCGCCGAAACCCCGGCCGCACCCGCCGCACCCGCCGTGCCCGTGCAGCGGCGCCGCCGGGTCGACGAGGAGGACGACGGCGGCGGGCGGCAGGCCCCGGCGAGCCGCCGCAAGCCGAAGCAGGGTGCCTCCCGCAAGCGCAAGGCCCTCCTGTGGACCGGCGGCACCATGGCCTTCGTCCTGGTGGGCGGCGCCACCGGCGCGTACATCCTCTACAAGAAGCTCGACGGCAACATCGCCGTCATCGACACCGTCGGCAGCGAGAGCAAGGGCTTCCGCAAGGGCGAGGCCTTCAACGTCCTGGTCATCGGCACCGACAAGCGGACCGGCAAGGGCAACGAGGGCTACGGCGACAAGGACAGCCCCGGCCACGCGGACACCACGATCCTCTTCCACGTCGCCAAGGACCGGACGAACGCCACGGCGCTCTCCATCCCCCGCGACCTGATGACGACGATCCCCGAATGCCAGTCACGGCAGCCTGACGGAACGATTCTGACGATCCCCGGCCAGGAACAGGCCCGCTTCAACGTCAGCCTCGGCCAGGACGGACGCGACCCCGGCTGCACCATGCGGACCGTCAAGGAGCTGACGGGTCTGACCGTCGACCACTTCATGATGGTCGACTTCAACGCCGTCAAGGAGCTGTCCACGGCCGTCGGCGGCGTGAAGGTCTGCGTCGAGAAGCCCGTGGACGACAAGAAGTCGCATCTGAAGCTCCCCGCCGGCGAATCCGTCGTCGAGGGCGAACAGGCACTCGCCTTCGTCCGTACGCGCTCCAGCTTCGGCAACAAGAGCGACCTCGACCGGATCAAGATCCAGCAGCAGTTCATCGGCTCGATGATCCGCCAGATCAAGTCGAGCGAGACCCTGACCAGCCCGAAGAAGCTCTACGACCTGGCCCAGGCGGCGACCAACGCGCTCACCGTCGACAAGGGCATAGGTTCCCTCTCCAAGCTGGAGGACATGGCGAAGGAGCTGTCCGGGGTCGACACCAGGAACATCGCGTTCACGACCCTCCCGGTCATCGACAACCCGGACGAGCCCAAACCCGTCACCGTGGTCCCGCACCCGACACAGGCACCCGAGCTGTTCTCCGCGCTCCAGGCCGACGTCTCGCTGACCGAGGTGAAGAAGAAGGCACAGGACACCAAGAACGCCCAGGCCCAGGCCCAGGCGAAGCTGCTTCAGGGCACCCGCGCCCAGGCCTCCGACGTACGCGTCGACGTCTACAACGGCAGCGGCATCCGGGGCGCGGCCCAGTCGACGCTCAACTGGCTCCAGAACGAGCAGGGCGTGAACCGCTCCACCAACAAGAGCAACGCGCCCGAGAAGGCGGCGCGGACGACGCTCACCTACGCACCGAACCAGGCCGATCAGGCCCGCGCGCTCGCGGACATGATGGGTCTTCCCGCCACGGCACTCAAGCCTGGCACGCAGGACGCCGCGCCGCGCGAGCCCATGACGCTCGTCCTCGGCGCCGACTTCAAGGGCGCGGGGGTGCCCGTCAACGGCCCGGCGAAGGCGCCGGACGTCGTGAAGGTAGAAGCTGACAAGCAGGTGTGCGCCAAGTGACCCGGAAGCACCGGGACTCGGCGCACGCCTGACTGACGAGGGGACCTTGGGGTGGGACAGAACAGCGTGCGTGGGGAGGGAACGCGGGGACGCGTTCCGCGCGCCCGTGAACTGGGCTGGGACGACGAGATGTACGGCGAGGGCGAGGCCGGGAAAGCGGCCGGCGGCCACGCAGTGACGTCCGAGCGGTCCGGGGACGACGGGGACGACGGCGGCGGGGCTTCCGGCGCCTCGACCCGTGCCGAGCGCCGTCGCGGCGCGGCGGGCGGCGGCGCCTCGGCCGGTGGCGGCGGCGACGGCCGCTCGGGACACCGGCGCGGCGGCTCCCGCAGGCGCGGCAAGGGCCGCGCCAAGAAAGGCGGCAAGCGCAAGGTGCTGCGCTGGGTGGCCATCACGATGTCGGTGCTGATACTCGGGACGGCCGGCGCCGGATACCTCTACTACCAGCACCTGAACGGAAACATCCGCGGCGGCAGCCGCGCGGGCGGCGAGAGCGGCGTGAAGAAGGCCGCGCCGAACGCGCTCGGCGACACCCCGCTGAACATCCTCCTGATCGGCTCCGACAGCCGCGCCGACGCCAAGAACGTGGCACTCGGCGGCGGCAAGGACCTCCGGGACGCCAAGCCGCTCGCCGATGTGCAGATGCTGCTCCACGTCTCCGCCGACCGGCAGAACGCCTCCATCGTCTCCATACCGCGCGACACCATCGTGCCCATACCGGAGTGCAAGGACGGCGCCCAGACCTACCCGGCGACGACCAGCGACCCCATCAACGAGACGCTGGGACGCGGCGGTCCCGGGTGCACCCTCACCACCTGGGAGAAGCTCACCGGGATCTACATCGACCACTGGATGATGATCGACTTCGCCGGTGTGGTGGCGATGGCCGACGAGGTCGGCGGCGTCCCCGTCTGTGTGAAGACCGGCGTCTGGGACAAGTCGACCCGCGCCCAGAAGGGCGGCTCGGGCCTCAAACTGCCCGAGGGGACCACCGAGGTCCAGGGCAAGCAGGCCCTCCAGTGGCTCCGTACCCGGCACGCCTTCGGCAGCGACCAGAACCGGGCGAAGGCCCAGCACATGTACCTCAACGGCATGGTGGAGAAGCTCCAGAAGCAGAACGCCTGGAGCGACACCGGCCAGCTGATGAGCCTCGCCGAGACCGCCACGAGGGCGCTCCAGGTCTCCGACGAGCTGAAGAGCGTGAAGAAGCTCTTCGATCTGTCGATGCAGCTGAAGAACGTGAAGATGAACCGTCTGACGACGGCGACGGTCCCGACGACCGAGTGGTCCCAGAACCGGAACAAGGTCGTCATGATCGAGTCGGCCGCCGACAAGATGTGGTCGATGCTCCGCGACGACATCGCCTTCGACAAGAACGGCAAGCCCGCCGGGGAGAAGGCCAAGCCGACCGCGCCCGCGAAGCCGAAGGCGGTCCCCGAGGAGCCCGGCACCCTCGCCGTGACCGTCCTCAACGGCACCGCGGGCAACGACAAGTCGCCCGTCGAGGGCCGTGCCAAGGCCATCGCCAAGGCCCTCGCGGACAAGGGCTTCACCCAGGCGGGGCACTCCAAGGAGCCCGCGCCCCGCGAGGACACGATCGTCCTCTACCCGAAGTCCGGCGGCGACCAGGGCAAGGCGAACGCCGCCTCCGTGGCCAAGGCCCTCGGCCTCCCGGAGAACAAGGTCAGGGCCGACGAGAAGGCGGAGGGCATCACCCTCGTCGTCGGCGCGGACTGGCGCGAGGGAGACGCCTTCAAGGCCCCGGCGACGGTGGCGGGCGATCTGCCCGTGGGCGCCGACGACAAGACGGAGTGCATGGACATCTACTCGGTCTACCGCTGGGACGGCAAGAGCTGACCGCTCCCCGCACACGGCGACGGCCGGGCCCCCTCGGCGGGGACCCGGCCGTCGTGCTTCTCGCCGAAGAGGAGGCCCGGGGGCTCAGACCGCCTCGGTCTCGCCCGTGCGGACGGCCGGGCGGCGGCTCGCGATGACCTTGCGCGCCAGGGAGCGGGGGCTGGTCAGGAAGCCGTACCCCCAGGACATGTGCATGGTCGCGAGGGCCACCGGGATCTGGAGCCGGGCCTTGAGCGGCAGGCCCTTGCCCGCCGGGACGGAACCCGCCGTGATCGCGGCGAGGTAACCGGCCGGGATCACGAAGCCGAAGGGGGTGAGGACGGCGCCCGTGACGAGACCGGCCACGATGGCGCAGAGGGCCACCGGCGGGGCCAGATAGCGCAGGTTGATGGAGCCCTGGTGGTAGCGGGCCACCACATGGCGCCAACGCCCGTAGTCCTTGTACTGCTTGGCGAGGGCGCGCACCGAGGGGCGCGGCCGGTACTGCACGCGCAGCTCCGGCGAGAACCAGATCAGCCCGCCGGCCTCGCGGATGCGGAAGTTCAGCTCCCAGTCCTGGGCGCGGATGAACTCGACGTTGTAGCCGCCCTGCTGCTCCAGCGCCTCCCGGCGGAAGACGCCCAGGTACACGGTCTCGGCGGGCCCCGCCTCGCCGCCGGTGTGGAAGGCGGCGTTGCCCACGCCGATCCTCGACGTCATGGCGGCGGCGACGGCGTCCTCCCACGCGTTCTCGCCCTCGGCGTGCATCACCCCGCCGACGTTCTGCGCGCCGGTCTCCTCCAGGAGCCGGACGGCGGTGGCGATGTAGTTCGGGGAGAGCATCCCGTGTCCGTCGACGCGCACCACGATCGGGTGGTGCGAGGCCTGGATCGCGGCGTTGAGCGCGGCGGGGGTACGGCCGGTGGGGTTCGGCACCGTCTGGACGCGGCGCTTGTCCGACGCGGTCTCGCGGACGAGTTCGGCGGCGATCTCGTCGGTGCGGTCCGTGGACGGCCCGAGCGCGATCACCACCTCCATCTCGCCGTCGTACTCCTGCTCCAGGATGTGGCGAACCGAGGTGCGCAGATACCGCTCCTCGTTGAGAACCGGCATGATCACGGAGACGGGGGGCAGCATGGTTCCTCGGGGGTTCGGGGGTCGCCCCCCGGGAGACGGCGTTATTGCCCGCCACGTTACCGCGAACGGGGGACACCGAGCGCGCCCGCACGGGTGGTGCACCACTCCTCTGATCGTATGGACCTATCGTGCTCCGGTCCCTACGTCACACCGCGGAGGTGTCCGTCCGTGCCCACACCGCCCCGCCCGGCCCGCCCCCGGCCCGCCGCCCGCGCCGTGCCGGTCCGCCGGAGGCGTCCGCGGTGGGGGATACGGGCGGCGACGGCGCTCTCCGTGACGGTGCTCGCGGCGGGCGGGATCGGGCACGCCGTGGTGACCGGGCTCGACACCGGGATCATGCGGGTCGACCCCTTCAAGGACATGAAGAACCGGCCGCAGGCGGGCCACGGGATGAACGTCCTCGTCGTCGGCACCGACGGACGCGACCGGATCACCCCGGAGGAGCGGACCCTGTACCGGCTCGGCGGCGCCCCCTGCCACTGCACCGACACGGTGATGCTGGTGCACCTCTCGGAGGACCGGGAGCGGGCCAGCGTGGTGAGCCTGCCCCGCGACTCGTACGCCGAGATGCCCGAGCACACCGATCTGACCACCGGCAAGGAGCACCACGCGCATCCGGTGAAGCTGAACGCGGCGTACGCGGAGGGCGGCCCCGGGCTGACCGTGCGGACCGTCGAGTCGATGACCGGCGTCAAGATCGACCACTATCTGGAGCTGGACTTCACCAGCTTCATGCGGACCGTGGACGCCGTCGGCGGGGTGCGGATCTGTACGACCCGGCCGATGAAGGACGCGTACACCGGGCTCGACCTGCCCGCGGGCACCCATGAGCTGAACGGCGGGCAGGCCCTCCAGTACGTGCGCTCCCGGCATGTCGACGGCGCCGCCGACCTCGGGCGGATGCAGCGGCAGCAGCGCTTCCTCGCGGCGCTTGCCGAGCGGATGTCGAGCGGCGGGGTGCTGCTCAACCCGGTGCGGTTCCGCGAGGTGGCGACGACCATGCTGGGCTCGGTCCGCGCGGACGAGGGCTTCGGCACGGACCAGCTGCTCGCCCTCGCCAAGGCGATGCACGGCTTCACCCCGGCGTCGTCGGAGTTCGTCTCGGTGCCGGTCGGCGACATGAGCTTCCCCGTGAAGGGGATCGGCTCGACGGTGAAGTGGGACGCGGCGAAGGCGCAGAAGCTGTTCCAGTCGCTACGGGAGGACCGCCCGCTGGCCCCGGCGCCCACCGGTTCCTCGGCGAAGGCGCCGAAGGCGCTGGTGGTGGACGTGCCGCCGCGCACGGTCCGGGTGCAGGTCTACAACGGCACCCGGACCGACGGGCTCGGCAGGAAGGTCGACGACGCGCTGCGGGGCACCGGCTTCGACACCACCCGCACCCCGATGACCGGGGCGGGCCCGGAGCGGGACCGGACCGTCATCGAGTACGACCCGCGCTGGGACCGCTCGGCGAAGACCCTGGCCACGGCTCTCCCGGGCGCGGAGCTGCACCCGGTGGAGGGGCGCGGCGGGACCCTGCGGGTGACGGTGGGCGCGGAGTACCGGGGGGTGACGGCGGTCCACGCGGAGGACACGGCCCACGGCCCCTTCGAGGCGGTCACGGGAGACAGGGTGGTGTGCCCTTAGGGGGTACGGGTACGGGAGGGGCGCGTACGGAGGAAGGCGTACGGGTACGGGAGGAGCGCGTACGGGTACGGGCTCAGTCCTCGTACCCCTCCGCCGCGCGGCGCTCGCGGAGTTCCATGATCGCCTGGCGGCGGGCGAGGCGGTGGGTGCGGCGGATCTGGGCCTCCTGGTTGCGGCGCTTGTCCTGCTCCGTCTCCGGGATGACCTGCGGCACCGCGCGGGGCCTGCCCTCCGCGTCGACGGCGGCGAAGACGAGGTACGCGGAGCCGACCTGGGTGGCGGGCGTGGACTCGTTCCAGCGCTCGGCCAGGACCCGTACGCCGACCTCCATGGAGGACCGGCCGGTCCAGTTGACCTGGGCCTTCACATGCACCAGATCGCCGACCCTGACCGGTTCGAGAAAGGCCATCTCGTCCATCGAGGCGGTCACGGCCGGGCCGCCGGAGTGCCGGCCCGCGACCGCACCCGCCGCGTCGTCCACCAGCTTCATGATCACGCCGCCGTGCACCGTACCGAGGAGGTTGGTGTCATGGCTGGTCATGATGTGGCTGAGGGTGGTGCGGGAGGCGGAGGTGGGCTTGCCCGGGATATCGCCCTGATCTGTCATGCCCTCCACCATATGCCGGGTCCGGTCGTGGTAGCCGTCCGGTCCGGTTTGCATCAGCTTGGCAACAGGGGCGGCCCTATCCTCCACCCGGCCTGTCGTCCACGAAGGCCTGCCCGGCACACTGGTCCGCATGAATGACTGGCCCGAAGACGGCGGCTACGGCCGCGGCAGCGCGAACCCCCAGCCCGAGGGACCGCGCCGGATGAGCCATGTGCGGCGCCCGCCGGTGCCGCAGCAGCCGCCTCGGCACGACCAGGGCTACCACCAGGGCCAGGGTCAGGGCTACGACCAGGGCCAGGGTCGGGGTTACGACCAGGGTCAGGGTCGGGGTTACGACCAGGGTCAGGGTTACAACCCCGACTTCACCCAGGCCCAGGGCACGGGGTACGACTCCGGCTACAGCTCGGGCCAGGTCTACGGCGGCCCGCAGGGCGGCGGGCACGGCGGCGTGCCCCCGCAGTACGCCCCGGGTCCCGGCGGCGGGCAGCCCGGCGGACCCGGACGCGCGGCCCCCGACTGGCGCAAGCGGATCAAGATCGGCTCCATCGTCGTGGTCGTGGGCGTCCTCGTGTGGGGCGTCGGCACCTACGCGTGGGCCAGCTCGCGGATGCGCAACGAGGTCGATCTCTCCAAGGTCGTCGAGCGCCCCGCCGAGGGCGACTGCACGACGTATCTGATCGTCGGCTCGGACAGCCGTGAGGGCATGACCGCCGAGGAGAAGAAGAAGCTGCACACCGGCTCCGCCGAGGGCAAGCGGACCGACTCCATGATGATCCTCGCCGCGTGCTCCAGCGGGAACACGATGATCTCGCTCCCCCGTGACTCCTGGGTGACGATCCCGAACTTCGTCGGCTCCGAGTCGGGCAAGGCGTTCCCGGCCCGCGGCGGCTCCAAGCTGAACGCGGCGTACGCGCTGGACGGGCCCGAACTGCTCGTGCGTACCGTCGAGTTCAACACCGGGCTGCGCATCGACCACTACGCGGAGATCGGCTTCGCCGGTTTCGCGAACATCGTGGACGCGCTCGGCGGGGTCGAGCTGAACATCGAGAAGGGCTTCAAGGACAAGAAGTCCGGCGCCGACTTCCAGGCGGGCACGCAGACCCTCAACGGCGAGCAGGCGCTGGCCTTCGTCCGCACCCGTTACGCCTTCGCCGAGTCGGACCTCCAGCGGACGAAGAACCAGCAGAAGTTCCTCTCCGCGCTGGCCAACCAGGCGGCGACACCGGGCACGATCCTCAACCCGTTCGCGCTGTACCCGACGCTGGGCGCCGGTCTGGACACGCTGATCGTGGACAAGGACATGTCGCTGTACGACCTCGGCAAGATGTTCTTCGCGATGAAGGGCATCAACAGCGGCGACGGCAAGTCCATGAACATGCCGATCGCGGGCAGCGCGCCGCAGAACTCCCTGAAGTGGGACATGCCGAAGGTGAAGCAGCTCGTCGAGCAGATCAAGAACGACGAGAAGGTCACGGTCGAGTCGAACCGCTGACGCCCGGCCCCGCATGTCGCGCGGCGCCGCTTCTCGTACGGCGCCGCTTCTCGTACGCATCATGAGGGGGTGTCCTCCCACCGAGGAGGACACCCCCTCACGGCACGAAGTCCGGCACGGAATCCGGGACGGGGTCCGGCACGGAATCCAGGACGGGGTCCGGCACGGAATCCAGGACGGGGTCCGGCACAGGGCTCCCGACCAGGGCAGGACTATGCTCGGGCAGGCATTCCGCCCGACGTTCACTGGAGACCCGCATGGCCCTCAAGATCACTGTGATCGGCACCGGCTACCTCGGCGCCACGCACGCCGCGGCCATGGCGGAACTGGGCTTCGAGGTGCTCGGGCTCGATGTGGTCCCCGAGAAGATCGAGATGCTCTCCGCCGGGCGGGTCCCGATGTACGAGCCCGGTCTTGAGGAACTGCTCGCCCGGCACGTCGCCGGCATCGAGGGCTCCAGCGGGCGGCTGCGCTTCACCACCTCCTGGGAGGAGGTCGGCGCCTTCGGCGATGTGCACTTCGTCTGTGTGAACACCCCGCAGAAGCACGGCGAGTACGCCTGCGACATGAGCTACGTCGACTCCGCGTTCGCCTCCCTCGCCGCCGTCGTCCGCGAAGGGGCCCTGGTCGTCGGCAAGTCGACCGTGCCCGTCGGCTCGGCCGAGCGGCTCGCGGGCGTGCTGCCGGAGGGCGTGGAGCTGGCCTGGAACCCGGAGTTCCTGCGCGAGGGCTTCGCCGTGTCGGACACCCTGCACCCGGACCGGATCGTGGTCGGCGTACGCGGCGAACGGGCCGAGAAGCTGCTGCGCGAGGTGTACGCCGTACCGGTCGGCGAGGGCTCGCCCTTCGTCGTGAGCGACTTCCCCACCGCCGAGCTGGTGAAGACCTCCGCGAACTCCTTCCTCGCCACCAAGATCTCCTTCATCAACGCGATGGCCGAGGTCTGCGAGGCGGCGGGCGGCGACGTCGCCAAGCTGGCCGAGGCCATCGGCTACGACGACCGCATCGGGGCGAAGTTCCTGCGCGCGGGCATCGGCTTCGGCGGCGGCTGTCTGCCGAAGGACATCCGGGCGTTCATGGCCCGCGCCGGGGAGCTGGGCGCCGACCAGGCGCTGACCTTCCTGCGCGAGATCGACTCGATCAACATGCGGCGGCGCGGCCAGATGGTCGAGATGACCCGCGAGGTCCTCGGCGGCAGCTCCTTCCTGGGCCGCCGGGTCGCCGTCCTCGGCGCCACGTTCAAGCCGGACTCGGACGACGTCCGCGACTCCCCCGCGCTGAACGTCGCCGGTCAGATACACCTCCAGGGCGGCCAGGTCACCGTCTACGACCCGAAGGGCATGGACAACGCCCGCCGCGTCTTCCCGACCCTGGGCTACGCGGACTCGGCCCGCGAGGCGGTACGCGGCGCGGACGTGGTGCTGCACCTGACGGAGTGGCGCGAGTTCCGCGACCTCGACCCGGCGGACCTGGCCGAGGTCGTCTCCTCCCCGGTGATCCTGGACGGCCGCAACGCCCTGGACCCGGAGCGCTGGCGCGCGGCGGGCTGGACGTACCGGGCGATGGGGCGGCCTCGGGCGTAGGGGGCGGGGGCTCGCGGAAGCGGTTGCGCGCCCCAGGGCTTCAGGGCCTCAGGGCTTCAGGGCTTCAGCCGAGCCGGTGTTCCCAGCGCAGCAGGGGGCTGCCGTCGATCCCGTACAGGTGCGATCCCTCGGTGACCTGGAGGCGGACGGTCTCGATGCCGGGGCGTCCCGCGTCCTGCCAGGCGACGAGGGAGCGTTCGACGCGGTCCCAGAGCGGCACGGGACCGCCTTGGCGCACCGTCCAGCCAGGGCCGTCGGGGACGAACGCGGCGAACGACTCGCGCTCCGGGTCGAAGAGATACCGCAGGGGTGTGCCGTCGCCGTCCGTCGCCCGGACGAACTGCGCGCCGGGCGCCGCGAGCTGGGCGAGGAACGCGGGCATCCACTCCTCCAGGGCGAGCGGGGGCACCAGCGCGGGCCGCTCGCCGTCCGGGCAGGCGGTCCTCGCGGAGAGGTCGCCCGCCAGGGGAACCACGGCCTGGGCCCGCGCCTGCATGAAGGAGGAACGCCCGACGATCCCGCCCTCGGCGGTGCCGTCCTCGCCGACGGTCAGCCTGGCGAGGCCGGTCCCCCACGGCCAGGACCCGACCGTGCCGAGGACGATGCCACCGGGCCGGGTCTGTCTGATCCACGCGTACGGGATGCGCCGGACGGCGCAGGTGGCGATGACACGGTCGTACGGTGCCCGGTGCGGGTGTCCGAGGAGCCCGTCGCCCGTCACCGTCCAGGTGGAGAAGCCGACGGCCTCCAGGGCGGCGTCGGCACGGGCCGCCACCTCCGGGTCGACCTCGACCGTGGCGACGGCGTCCTCGCCGAGACCGTGGCACAGGAGAGCCGTCGAGTAGCCGGTGCCCGTGCCGATCTCCAGGACCCGGTGGCCCGCCGAGACGTCCAGCGCCTCGATCATGGCGACGACGGTGGCCGGGTCGGTCGAGGAGGACGTGGGAAGACCGGTGACGGGGCCGTCGGCCCGGTCGGCGGTGAGATGGCCGTCGAGCTGGGTGGTGAGGGTGTCGAGGCCGTACGCGATCCTCGACCAGTCACCCTTCTCCGTACGGGCGGCGGTGACGGGCCGCCAGACCCGCCCCTCGTCCAGGAACACGCCCGGGTGGAGGAACCGCTCCCGGGGCACGGTCTCCACGGCGGCGCGCAGCCAGGGCGAGACGAGGACGCCTCGGTCCGCGAGCAGGGCGGCCATCCGGTGCCGCTCGTGCGCGGTGTCGGTCATCGTCGGTTTCCTTCCGTGAGGAGGTCGGCGAAGGCGGCGGACAGCGGCAGTCCGGTCTCCGTCTCCAGCCACCCCCACTGCCCGTTGGGGTTCAGCTCCAGCCACCAGTGGTGGCCCGCCCGGTCCACGGCGAGGTCGAAGCTCCCGGACACCAGTCCGAGCCGGCCCAGGTAGTCGCGCAGGGCCTTGTCCACAGGGCCGGGAAGACGCTCGACGGCGTAGGTGAGAGCGCTGTAGTCCCTGCGCCAGTCCAGCAGTCCGGAATCGATGCGTACGGCGAACGTGCGCCGGCCCACGATCAGGACGCGGAGATCGGCGACCTTGTCCACCCGGGCCTGGAACAGGTGGGGAGTCACGCGGACGCTGTCGTCGATCTCGTCGGCGGTGACGGGAGCGGCCCACCCGGTCACCGGCACGCCGTCCCGCGTGTACGGGGTCCACCGCAGGGTCTTGGAGATCGCCTCCGGCTGGGAGCGGATGAACTCCCGGGCCGCCTCGGGATCGTTGGTGACCAGGGTGGGCGGGACGGTGAAGCCCAGCCGCCGGGCGAGCGCGAGTTGGGCGGGTTTGTAGTCGGCCGCCGCCATGCGAAGAGGGTGGTTGACCCAGAGCGGGTCGTCCAAGGCGTAGAGGATGCCTCCGAGCCCGTACCGGACCTGCGCGGCAGCGAACCGGGAATCGTCCGGCGGCAGATGGGCGAACGACGGCCACTCGGGGCGGCGCCAGTACACCGACCGTACGCGGGTCAGGTCGAGGCGCCTCGACGGGGTGCGCGCCTGCCCGGTCACGGGGGCCGTGCGGGCACCGAACCCGGCCGAGACGGTGAGGTGCTCACCGATGTCGGCCGGGTCGAACCGCACCACCGGCACCGCACGCCGGTCGAGTACGCCGATCACCATGTCGGCGGTGACGTCGTCCGCCTCGGTGACCACCAGGACCGTGCCTTGCTCGACCGATGTCATCAGTCCTGGCTGCTGTCCTGGTCGTGTCCTTGGTCGTTCTTGGAGTCCGAGTTCGTCGTCGTGGACGTCTCGGTGCCGGAACCGGTCCCGTGCCTGCCCCTCTCGACGACCCGCCCGGCACGATCACGGAAGACCCCGAGCTGCGTCGCGGGGTCGATGGAGACGGTGGCATGGGGCCGACGGACGACGGCCGGGTAGGGCGCGAGACGGGCGGCGGCCCAGGGGCGGGTGGGGGTGGTCATGGGGAACTCCTTGGATGAGGTGAGGCTTACGCCTCGGAGGAGAGCGGGGCGGATGCCTTCGGCTGCCGACGTCCACGGTGCGCTGGGCGTCCTGACGCTTCGGGGCCCCGAAGCGTCCTTCGACCTCCGGGGTCGTACGACCATTCAACGGACTTGCGACGACAGCGGCCAGGAAGGCTTGTCGTCGTCTCCCGCCCGGCCAACCGGAAGACTTTGCGTACCCATTACGCCTCAGCTGGTTCGCCCGGCGTCTCCCCAGCTACCTTCGGCGCCATGGGAGCGAACGCCATCCTCAAGGGCCGGATGGATGAACTCGGCCTCACACAGGACGAATTAGCCCATCGGATGAACGCCGCGATCGAGTCACTCGGGGGCAGACCGGGCGACGTGTCCTCGCGTACAGTGCGGAACCTGCTCAACGGGAGCACGCGGAGGCCGATCGGCCGTACATGTGCCGCATTGGAAGCGGTTTTCGGGTGCCCCGTATCGGCCCTGGGGTTCGACCCGCCCCGTGCCACCGCACCAGCGGAGGATCCCGTGCACCGCAGAACCTTTCTTGGCGCAGTGACCGGAACCACCGCCACCGCCGTGGCTGCCTCGGCCGGCCGCACGCGGTGGGGGCAGGCTGACATCTGCCGCCTTCACCGGGAGTACACCGACCTGCTCAGAGGTGACCGGCTCGGTGGAGCACGACAGGTCGAGAACCAAGCCATCGAATTGGAGGCCCGCATCCAGCGGGTTCTCACCGGCCACGGCGCCTCGGACCGTGTCCGGCGTCGGATGTACCGGCTCGCCTCCCATGCCAGATGCCTGGCAGCCTTCGCAGCCATCGACAGGAGTGCTCCGCGGCGCGCCCGCGCCCACCTGGACACAGCCCTCACCCTTGCCGGGCTCGCGCGCGACGGCGAGACCACGTACCAGGTCTGGGACCATCTGATGCTCACCTCCAGCCAGCGGGAGAACCATGCCGAGGCGATGGCCGGTGCCGAGGTGATGAAGCGTTCGTCGGTGGCTCGACGCGATCCTCTGTACGCGTCCCTGGGGCACATGCGGCATGCCAACGCCTTGGCCATGCTGCACCGGCCCGTCGAGTCGCTGAGAGCCCTGGATCTCGCGGAGAAGGCCTTCGGACGAGCCCGGGATGAGGAGCCGCCGATGTGGATCACTTTTTACGGCCCGGCCGAGTTCGCCGCCCTGTCGTCGTACGTCTGGACGGCGCTGGGGGAGCACGAGCGGGCCGAGTCCTGTCTCCACCGCACCCTCGCCGCTCTCCCCGGTGACATGGCCCGGGACCGGGCCCTGTACACGGCGCACCTTTCGCTGTCCCAGGCCAGGCAGGGGGAGCCCGAGTCGGCGTGCGTCACGGCACGGCGGGCCTACGTGATGCTGTCGTCGGCGGTCGGCTCCCAGCGCACGATGAACGCCCTCAACCGAACGCGCCAAGTCGTCGAGGCCACGGGCACGAAGGCGCCCGCAGTGGCTGACTGGATCGAGGAGTCCCGCCGATGGACCTGAAGTGGTACACGCACTCCGACGCGCCCGCCGTCCGTTCCCTGCTTCTCGATGTCCACGACGAGGTGTACGCGGACGATCCCGACCCGTTCCACTCGCGTGAGAGGTTCTCGTACTTCCTCGACCTGTGGTCGGGACGCGAGGACTGGCGGTGTGTCTCGGGGTGGCAGAGCGGTGGCCCGGTCGGGTACGCGTACGGCTCGATGTTCAAACCTGGCGGCTGGTGGAAGGGGTCGCTTCGGCCCAGGGATGTGCGAGGCCGGATCTTCGCCCTGTCCGAACTGATGGTGGTGCCGTCGTGGCAGGGCACCGGCCGGGCGCGGCGCATTCATGACGCGCTCGTCGAGTCGACCGAGGCGGACTTCGTGACGCTCCTCGTCGACTCCGCACACCCCAAGGTGCGTGCACTGTACGAGAAATGGGGCTACGCGCAGCGGGACGAGGCCAAGCCTTCCGAGGACTCGCCTGTGTACGCGGTGATGGTGCGCGCGGCACGGACCGATGCCCCCTAAACCGAAGGGCTCCGGGCAGGAGGGCCGGTCGCCGTACGAGAAGCCTTCCACGTACACCTGCGCCACCCGCTGGTCCGTGATCTCCCTGCCGTACCACGATTCGTGCGAATGGGGACAGTAGCGCTTCCTCGCCCTGAAGGCCCCCCGTGGCGGGAGGGGCGGCTCGTCACAGACCGCCCCTCCCGCCCGTCGACGCCCTCAGCGCCCTACGCGTCCCGCGCGTCCAAAGACTCCAGCGTCGCGTTCGAGACCGCCGTCCTGTTCCTCAAGTCCCGGGAGACCGATTCCGCGTCGCGGAGGGTGCGGACCGCGTTGGTCCAGGTCAGTTGGGTGAGGTCCTGGTGGGACCAGCCTCGGTGGAGGAGTTCGGCGATCAGGTTCGGGTAGCCCGAGACGTCGTCGAGGCCCTCGGGGGTGAACGCCGTGCCGTCGTAGTCGCCGCCGACGCCGATGTGGTCGATGCCCGCCGCCTCGCGCATGTGGTCGAGGTGGTCGGCGACCGTGGCGGCGGTGGCGCGGGGGCGCGGGTCCGTCTCCTCGAAGGCGTGGTGGATCGCCATCGCGCCCGCCGTGGTGTCGAGCGGGTGGAAGCCGTGCGCCCGCAGGTTCTCGCTCGCGCGGGCGGTCCACTCGGCGGCGCCGGGGAGGATGAACTTGGGCACGAACGTGGCCATCGCGATGCCGCCGTTGGCGGGCAGCCGCTCCAGGACGTCGTCCGGGACGTTCCTCGGGTGGTCGCAGACCGCGAGGGCCGAGGAGTGCGAGAAGATCACCGGCGCGGTACTGGCGTCCATCGCGTCCCGCATGGTCGACGGGGCCACGTGCGAGAGGTCGACCAGCATGCCGGTGCGGTTCATCTCGCGGACGACCTGCCGGCCGAAGGCGGAGAGTCCGCCGACGCGGGGCTCGTCGGTCGCCGAGTCCGCCCAGTCGTTGTTCTGGTTGTGGGTGAGCGTCATGTACCGCACGCCCAGGGCGTACAGCGCGCGCAGGGTGGCGAGGGAGTTGTTGATCGAGTGGCCGCCCTCGGCGCCCTTGAGCGAGGCGATCCGGCCCTGTTTCCTGGCCGTCTCCATGTCGTCCGCCGTCAGCGCGGGCGCGAGGTCGGCCGGGTAGCGCGCGAGGAGTTGGTCGACCGCGTCGATCTGCTCCAGGGTGGCGCTGACCGCGTCGTCCCCCGCGAGGTCGCCGGGGACGAACACCGACCAGTACTGGGCGCCCACGCCCCCGGCCCGCAGCCGGGGCAGGTCGGTGTGGAGTTCGCCGGTGCGGTCGGCGCCGATGTCGAGCCGGTCCAGGTCGTAGCGCGCGCGGGCGCGCAGCGCCCAGGGCAGGTCGTTGTGGCCGTCGACGACGGGGTGCCCGGCGAGCAGCGCGCGGGCCTCCTGGAGCCGGTCGGCGGCGCTCATCCGGCGAAGCCGAAGGAGTCGCTGCCCCCGACCTTGGCCCGCAGTCTCCGGCCCTTCTCGGTGGCCTGGTCGTTCAGTTCCCGCTGGAAGTCGCGCATCCGGTCGAGCAGCGCCGGGTCGTGCGCGGCGAGCATCCGGACGGCGAGCAGGCCCGCGTTGCGGGCGCCGGCGACGGAGACCGTGGCGACGGGGACGCCGGCCGGCATCTGCACGATGGAGAGCAGCGAGTCCATGCCGTCGAGGTACTTCAGCGGCACGGGCACGCCGATGACGGGGAGCGGGGTGACGGAGGCGAGCATGCCCGGGAGGTGGGCGGCGCCGCCCGCTCCCGCGATGATCGCCTTGAGGCCGCGGCCCGCGGCCTCCTCGCCGTACGCGATCATCTCGCGGGGCATGCGGTGCGCGGAGACGACGTCGACCTCGTAGGGGATGCCGAACTCGTCGAGGGCCTGGGCCGCGGCTTCCATGACGGGCCAGTCGGAGTCGGAGCCCATGACGATGCCGACGACGGGCGCGGTGGCGCTGCTCGTGCTGCTCACTCGGTGATCGTTCCTCGCAGGTAGCCGGCGGCATGGCGGGCGCGCTCCAGCACGTCGTCCAGGTCGTCGCCGTAGGTGTTGACGTGGCCCACCTTGCGGCCGGGCTTCACGTCCTTGCCGTACATGTGGATCTTGAGCTGCGGGTCTCGGGCCATGCAGTGGAGGTACGCGGAGTACATGTCCGGGTAGTCGCCGCCGAGGACGTTGCACATCACGGTCCACGGGGCGCGCGGGCGCGGGTCGCCCAGGGGCAGGTCGAGGACCGCGCGGACGTGGTTGGCGAACTGGGAGGTGACCGCGCCGTCCTGGGTCCAGTGGCCGGAGTTGTGCGGGCGCATCGCCAGTTCGTTGACGAGGATGCGGCCGTCGGTGGTCTGGAACAGCTCGACGGCGAGGTGGCCGACGACGCCCAGTTCCTTGGCGATCCGCAGTGCCAGTTCCTGCGCCTGGCCGCCCAGCGTCTCGTCGAGGTCGGGGGCGGGGGCGATCACGGTGTCGCAGACGCCGTCGACCTGGCGGGACTCGACGACCGGGTAGGCGACGGCCTGGCCGTGCGGGGAGCGGACGATGTTGGCCGCCAGCTCGCGGACGAAGTCGACCTTCTCCTCGGCGAGGACCGGGACGCCCGCCCGGAAGGGGTCGTGGGCGTCCTCGGCGGTGCGGACGAACCAGACGCCCTTGCCGTCGTAACCGCCGCGGACGGTCTTGAGGATGATCGGGTACCCCCCGACCTCGGCGGCGAACGCCGCCGCGTCCTCGGGGTCCGCCACGATGCGGTGCCGGGGGCTGGGCACGCCGATCTCGTCGAGCCGGGCGCGCATCACCCCCTTGTCCTGGGCGTGCACCAGCGCGTCGGGCCCGGGGCGGACGGGGATGCCGTCCGCTTCGAGGGCCCTCAGGTGCTCCGTGGGGACGTGCTCGTGATCGAAGGTGATCACGTCACATCCACGCGCGAAGGCACGCAGCGTGTCCAGGTCGCGATAGTCGCCGACGACGACCTCGCTCACCACCTGGGCCGCGGAATCCTGCGGGGTGTCACTGAGGAGCTTGAACTTGATGCCGAGGGGGATGCCCGCCTCGTGGGTCATACGGGCGAGCTGACCGCCACCGACCATGCCGACTACCGGGAACGTCACCCTCTTAGGGTATCCGCACCACCGAGGAACACGCGTCCGGCTGTGCTTTGGCACAACGAAGGGCCAGGTGGGGAGCGGCTTCCCCCATGGTTTGCGAGGTACACCGACGGGTGACAGGGGCGCTGGTTAGCATGGTCGGGTTGACGTCGCCCGGACGTCATACGGACGGACGGGACTGAGCCATCACCATGAGTGAACCCGGCGCGCTGCGCACGCGACTCGACCGGCTCGTCCGTGAGGTCGTCAAGTTCGGTCTGGTGGGCGGTCTCGGCGTCCTGGTGAACCTGGGCGCCTTCAATCTGATCCGTCACTACACGGACATTCCGATGGTCCGGGCCAGTCTGATCGCCACCGTGGTCGCCATCGCCTTCAATTACGTGGGGTTCCGCTACTTCACGTACCGCGACCGGGAGAACTCGGGGCGGACGAAGGAGATGACGCTGTTCCTGCTGTTCAGCGTCATCGGCATGGTCATCGAGAACGGTGTGCTCTACGCGGCGACGTACGGCGTCGGCTGGGACGGTCCGCTGGCGAGCAACTTCTTCAAGTTCTTCGGCATCGGCATCGGGACCCTGTTCCGCTTCTGGTCGTACCGCACCTGGGTGTTCCGGGCGCTGCCCGCGAAGGAAGCGGTGCAGACCGCCGAATCGTTCCTCGAACACGCGCCGCGCCAGGCGACCCGCCGCCAGCCCGACCGGGTCTGAGCCGAGCCCGGATCGGGGCCGAGCCGGGGCCGGGTCGGGGCTGAGTCAGGGTCGGATCGGGGTCCCAGGCGGGCCCGTACGGGATTTACCGTACGGGCCGTTCCAGGGGTTCCGCCGAGATGCCCCTGACCTCCCGGCTGAGGAAGAGCGCGAAGACCGGCGGCTGCTGCTGGAGCAGTTCGAGGCGTCCGCCGTCCGCCTCCGCGAGGTCCCGGGCGACGGCCAGACCGATGCCGGTGGAGCTGCGTCCGCTGACGGCTCGTTCGAAGATCCGCGCGCCGAGGTCGGCGGGGACGCCCGGCCCTTCGTCGGTGACCTCGATCACGGACTGGTTGCCGGTGACCCGGGTGCGCAGGGCGACCGTGCCGCCACCGTGCATCAGGGAGTTCTCGATGAGGGCGGCGAGGACCTGGGCGACCGCGCCGGGGGTGCCGACCGCGCGCATGCCCTGCTTGCCGGAGTGGACGATGGCCCGTCCGGCGCTGCGGTAGGCGGGGCGCCACTCCTCGATCTGCTGCTTGACGACCTCGTCGAGGTCGAAGGCGACGGCGGAGCCCGTCCGTGGGTCGCGGGAGTTGGTGAGCAGCCGTTCGACGACGTCGGTGAGCCGCTCGACCTGGGTGAGCGCGATCGTCGCCTCCTCCTTGACGGTGTCGAGGTCGTCGGCGAGGGCGACCTCCTCAAGGCGCATGGAGAGCGCGGTGAGGGGGGTGCGGAGCTGGTGGGAGGCGTCGGCGGCGAGCCGGCGTTCGGCGGTGAGCATCCGGGCGATGCGCTCGGCGGAGGCGTCGAGGACGTCCGCGACCCGGTCGAGTTCGGGGACCCCGTACCGCTTGTGGCGGGGGCGGGGGTCGCCGGAGCCGAGACGCTCGGCGGTCTCCGCGAGGTCGGTGAGCGGGGAGGCGAGCCGGTTCGCCTGGCGTACGGCGAGGAGGACGGCGGCGACGACGGCGAGGAGCGCCACCGCCCCGATGATCAGCAGGGTGCGGCCGACCTCTGCGGTGACGGCGGAGCGGGACTCCTCGACGGTGACCAGCTCGCCGCGCTCGCCCTGGGCGTGCCCCCGCAGGACGTCGCCGCCGGGCCGGTTGCCGATGTGGATGGGCTCGCGGCCGGGGATGCGGATCGTGGCGTACCGCTTGGCGCCGCTCTGTTCGGCGAGGATGTCCGGGTTGACGGGCTCGCCGCCGATGAGGCGGCTGTCGACGATGGAGACGATCCGCAGCGCCTCCGAGTCGACGCTCTCCTGGGCGCTGCTGGTGATCGTCCGGGTCTCCACGATGACCAGCGAGACGCCGAAGACGGCGATGACGACGAGCACCACGGCGAGCGTGGACTGGATGAGACGGCGGCGCACGGTGCGGGGTCAGCTCTCTTCGAAGCGGTACGGGGCCGGCCACGCGAAGGCCGTACGGAGTCGGCCCCGCGCGCGGCCGTACGGGGTCAGCTCTTCTCGAAGCGGAAGCCGACGCCTCGGACGGTGGCGATGTAGCGCGGGTTCGCCGCGTCGTCGCCGAGCTTCTTGCGGAGCCAGGAGATGTGCATGTCGAGGGTCTTGGTGGAGGACCACCAGGTGGTGTCCCAGACCTCGCGCATCAGCTGGTCGCGGGTGACGACCCGGCCGGCGTCCCGGACCAGGACCCGGAGCAGGTCGAACTCCTTCGCCGTGAGCTGGAGCTCCTCGTCCCCCATCCAGGCGCGGTGCGACTCGACGTCGATCCGTACGCCGTGGGTGGCCGGGGGGACGGCGGGCTCGGTGGCGCCGCGCCGGAGCAGGGCCCGGACGCGGGCGAGGAGTTCGGCGAGCCGGAAGGGCTTGGTGACGTAGTCGTCGGCGCCGGCGTCGAGCCCGACGACGGTGTCGACCTCGTCGGCGCGCGCGGTGAGCACCAGGATCGGGACCGTGTGGCCTTCGGCGCGCAGCCGGCGGGCGACTTCGAGACCGTCCATGCCGGGCAGTCCGAGGTCGAGCACGACCAGGTCGACGCCGCCCTGGAGTCCGGCGTCGAGGGCGGTGGGGCCGTCCTCACGGACCTCGACCTCGTAACCCTCTCTCCGCAGGGCGCGGGCCAGCGGTTCCGAGATGGAGGCGTCGTCCTCGGCGAGCAGTACACGGGTCATGGAGTGATGGTAGTCCGCGCGGGTGCCGGACCGGGGCGGGTTCGGCCGGGGCCGGAGTCCTCCTGTGGATCTTGTGCTCGTCGCGCGCGGGACCTTCGAACAGGTGCATGCGGTTGCGTCTTGGCCTGTGATCCATCTCTCAAGTCCTTCCATATCCGACAGTGTCGTGGCGTATGGTGGCGAGACGTCTGTAGCGGTAAACGGGGACCTTTGGCCGACTTCACTCGCCGAGGTCCTCTTCTGCGTGAGGTGCGGCTGCGCCGTTCCTCAGGACGATGAATGACCTGTGGGCCGGGTTCCGGGACGCGACGACGCGATTCCCGGGGCGTGGATCCCGACGGGGCCGTACCGACGGCCCCTGCGGTGCCGGCCTCCCCCACCGGGCGCATCACGCTCACAAGGCACGCGTCCCGACAGAGCAAGGATCGACATGGCGTCCAGCCTGACGACGGCTTCGAACGGAATCTCCGGTTCCGGGAAGACGTTCCTCGGCCACCCCCGCGGCCTGGCCACCCTCTTCTTCACCGAGATGTGGGAGCGATTCTCCTACTACGGCATGAGGGCACTGCTCGTTCTCTACCTGGTCTCCGGCGGCACGGACGCGGCCGTCGGCAGCCAGGGCGGCGGATTCGCCATGACCGCGGCCACGGCCACGGCCATCTACTCCGTCTACGTGTCGATGGTCTACCTGATGGCCATGCCCGGCGGCTGGTTCGGCGACCGCGTCTGGGGCGCCCGCAAGACCGTCGCCATCGCCGGTTTCGTCATCATGGCCGGTCACGGTCTGCTGGCCCTGCCCGGCCAGGCGATGTTCTTCGTCGGTCTCGTGTTCGTCGCCGTCGGCTCCGGTCTGCTCAAGGCCAACATCTCGACGATGGTCGGCCACCTCTACGACGGTCCGGACGACCCGCGCCGTGACGGTGGCTTCACGCTCTTCTACATCGGCATCAACCTGGGTGCCTTCGTCGCTCCCTTCATCGTCGGCACCATCGGCGAGAAGGTGAACTGGCACCTCGGCTTCGCCCTCGCCGCCCTCGGCATGGGCCTCGGTCTGGTCTGCTTCCTCTCCTTCTCCAAGAGCCTGAGCGAGAAGAGCAACGTCGTCCCGAACCCGCTCACCGCGCAGGAGCGCAAGGGCATCCTGACCAAGGCCGCGATGATCGTCGTCGTCGCCGCCGCCTTCTACGGCGTCGTCGTCGGCCTCGACATGTTCACCTTGAAGTGGGCGCTCGTCCCGATCACCCTCGCCGGTCTGATCATCCCGGTCGCCGTTCTCGTCCGCATCAAGCGGGACAAGGACCTCGACAAGACCGAGCAGTCGAAGATGACCGGCTACATCTGGTTCTTCGTCGCCGCCGCCGTCTTCTGGATGATCTACGACCAGGGTGGTTCGACGCTCTCCCTGTTCGCCGACGGCAAGGCCGCCGACAGCCTCTTCGGCTTCACCTTCCCGGCCACCTGGTTCCAGTCGCTGAACCCGCTCTTCGTGATGGCGTTCGCCCCGGTCTTCGCCTGGCTGTGGCTGTGGCTCTCCCGCCGCAACCAGGAGCCGAACACCGTCGTGAAGTTCTCGATGGGCCTGGTCCTGGTCGGCGCGTCGTTCTTCGTCTTCATCATCCCGATGAGCATGGCGTCCGACGGCACCAAGGTCTCCCCGATGTGGCTGGTCTCGATCTACATGATCCAGACCATCGGCGAGCTGTGCCTCTCCCCCGTGGGCCTCTCCGTCACCACGAAGATGGCGCCGCAGAAGTACGCCTCCCAGATGATGGGCGTCTGGTTCCTCGCCGTCACCGCGGGCGACTGCACCACCGGTCTGCTCTCCCTCGCGGGCGTCAGTCTGAACGGTACGGGGATCATCGCGATGGAAGCCTCGCTCGCGGTCCTCGCGGGCTTCGCGATCTTCATGTACCGCAAGAAGGTCCAGAGCCTCATGGGCAGCGTCCGCTGACGCCACCCCCTTCCGTACGGCTCTGAGGGCCGCCGCACCGACCGGTGCGGCGGCCCTCCGCCGTTCCCGGCCCGGTGTCAGCGCCTGAGCCGCGCCCACGGGGTGAAGGTGAACACCGCGCCGCCGAGCAGGATGCCGGTGCCCGCGACGAGCGCGAGGGCCCGCAGGGCGCCGTCGCCGTCGCCGCCGGTCTGGGCGAGGTTCCCGCCGGAGCCGCCCGTGCCGCCGGAGGCACCCGTGGCAGCCGTACCGCCGGAGCCTGCGGCACCGCCGGAGCCGCCGGAGCCGCCGGAGCCGCCGGAGCCGCCGGTCACCCCGCCTTCCTGCTTGCTCGTGTCCAGCGTGAGCGAGGCTTCGACCGCGCCCTGCACCCGGCAGGGGATCGCGATCTTCGCGGAGCCCAGGGTGACGGAGATGCCCAGGGTGCCGGGGCTGAGAGTGGCCTTGCCGGTGGCACCGGGCCGGTAGGTGCCCGTCATGTCCGGCAGGTTCACCGGGTCGCCCAGCTTCAGGGCGGTCGCGTTGGCCGGTCCGGCGACCTTCACCGTGCCGTGGTCGGCGCCGCCGACCGTGATCTCCATGGACGGCTTGAGCGCCCCGGCGGGCAGCGGGGCGGGGCTGTCCATGACGCCCTTGGCCGTCTTGACCGTCAGGTCGTAGACGCCGCCGTTCCTCCGGGCGTCGATCGTGACCTTGGAACGGACCGGGGGGATGCCGTCGTAGTCGCAGAGATAGGAGACGGCGACTTCCTTGCCGGGGAAGGAGGTGGGACCGGTGGGACCGCCGGTGGTGGAGCCGGTGGTGGAGCCGGTGGTGGAGCCTCCGCTGGTGGTCGTACCGCCGGAGGAGGTGCCGGTGCCACCGGAGGCGCCGGTGCCGCCCGAGGCCGTCGTCCCGCCTGAAGTCGTCCCCCCGGCCGCCGTCGAACCACCAGAAGTCGTTCCCCCGGAGGCCGTCGAACCACCAGAAGTCGTTCCCCCGGAGGCCGCCGAACCACCGGAAGTCGTCCCCCCGGCCGCCGTGGTCCCACCATCCGTGGTCCCACCGGCAGTAGCTCCACCATCCGTGGTCCCGCCGCCCGTGGTCCCGCCGGTCGTCGTGGAGCCTCCCGCCGTCACCTTGATCGTGGCGCCGACCGGGACCGGTTCCTTCGGGGTGCAGACGGTGTCCGTCGACAGGGGCTTGGAGACGTTGATCGTGTACGCGCCGGGAGTGAGGGTGATCTCGCCCGCCGAGGTCAGTTTCAGCGTGCCCTTCATCTCGGGCAGCACCATCGCGCTGTTCTTGGGGATGGGCGGGTTCTGCCGGGGGCCCGTCATCGCGACCGTCCCGGTCCCCGCGCCGCCCACGGCGAGGACGCCGGTCGGCTTGACCGTGTCCTGGTCGAGGTCGAGCATGTCGGGGTTCTTCGACGCGGCCTCGACCGTCTTCCAGACGATCTCGACCTCGTCGCCGACCCGGGCCTCGGCGGGTGCGGTGATCTGCACTTTCGTCGTCCCCCGTACGGGCGGAAGCCCGGAGATCGGCGGTGGGACGCACTCCGTCGCGTAACTGCTCCCGGCGGCCCCGGCGGGAGCGGCGGTCAGCAGGATCCCCGCGCCGCCGAGCGCCATCGCGATGCCCGCCGCGCACATCCTCCGTTGCGTACTCACGCGTGTCCCTTCGTCGTCGGACTGCTCTCTGGGGCTGACGGTGCGGAGTCAGGACGGAACCACGGCAGGACCGCGGTGGCCTCGGTGCTCTCGGCGTCCCCGGGGACCCGCCGTACGAAGCCGGGGACACGCATGCGCGTACGCGGTCGGGGGCGCGGTCGGGGTCGGTGCCGGTCGGCGGGCGGCCGGGCCCGGTCGACGAGGGCCATCCCGATACGGAAGAGGGCGGCCGGAACGACGATCGCGAGCAGCGCCCAGAAGAGGATCACGCCCCAGGGCCTGTCGACGGCCCACGGCTGCTCGGCCAGGACCTTCCCCGCGTACGTCACGGAGACCCGGTAGTCGCCGTGCGCGCCCGCCGGAAGTTCGACGGGGAGCCGTACGCGGGCCTTCCCGCCGGAGGCGATCGTGCCGCGCCACTGGCGTTCCTCGTACTGCGGTGCGAAGACGCCGTGCCCGGTGCCGATCCGGAAGACGGGGTCCTTCACGGGCGCCGGGCCGAGGTTGCCGACGGTGAGGACGATCTCGCGGGAGGCCGGGGCGCCGAACCGGACGAGGACGCCGTCGTCGCCTTCGAGACGGACGGTGGTGAGGACCGCGAGCCGTCCGTCGCCGGAGGGCTCGGGGAGCGGGGCGGTGGGGTGCCCGGCGACGGTGAACGCCCGGTCCACGGCGTCCTGCCGGCCGGTGACCCCGGCCACGTGCACCACGCAGGGGCAGGGCTTGGGCGGTTCGGCGACGGGCAGCCTGGCGCTGAAGCCGCCCCGGGCGTCGACGGTGGCGGCCCGGCCCTCGGCGTTGGCGCAGGAGTTGGTGCCGCCGACGACGCCCTTGCCGGGGGCGCCCTGCCCGCAGACGAGCAGCATGAGCAGCGCGCCCGGCTGCCAGCCGCTGCCGCTCACGGTGATCTCCCCGCCCTTGCCGCCCTCGGTCCGCGAAAGCGCGACGACGGGCCCGGAGTCGGCCGTCGCGGGCGCGGCGGGCAGCAGGGCGAGGGCCAGGGTGGCGAGGAGGACGGCAAGGGTACGGACCGCCCGCGGGCTCGTACGGATCGTCCTCATGGTGTCGCTCCCGCCGAGGCTTGTGGAGTACGGGTACGGGTCCGGGCGCGCCGTCGCAGAGCCAGGCCGAGGACGCCCGCCACCGCCGCGAGTACCCCGGCCCGCACCGGGCCGGAGACGAAGGCGGCTCCGGCGCGGGCGGTGGCGGGGTCCGCGCCCGGGGCGGTGGCGGTCAGCCGGACGGTGACGGAGTCGAGCGCGGGCGGGTCGGGCCAGGGTTCGGTGCGGGTGACGCGCTCGCCGGGCCGGAGGGTGAGGGGCAGCGGGTGGTCCGGCCGGTCGAGGCGGGTGCCGAGGAGCCCTTCGGCACGGACGGCGAGCCGGGGGGCGAGGACCGTACTGCCCCGGTTGACCAGGGTGTAGCGGAGGGCTCCGGTGCCGGTGTCGACGCGGACGTCCTCGACGGTGAGCGCGGCGAGACGCGGCCCCGGGACCCGTAACCGCAGGTCGAAGCGGACCTCACGGCCCGCAGCCGTGGCCCGTACGGTGCCCCGGTACCCGCCGGGCGGGGTGTCGGCGGCGACGGTGACGGCGAAGGGCACGTCGGCGCGGGTCCGCGCGGGCACGGTCACGTCCGCACGGGCGAAGGCCACCCGGGCCCCGTGAGCGGCGAGACGCACGGTGAGCGGCCGGGCGCCCGGATTGGTCAGCGACAGGACGTCCTGGAGGACACTCCCGGCGGGGCCCTCCAGATAGACGTACGGCCGACGGGCGACGGGCGCGGCGGTCCAGGACCGATCGACTGGGGGCGGCACGGTCCGGGACCGGTCGGCTGGGGGCGGCACGGTCCGGGACCGGTCGGCTGAGGGCGGCACGGTCCGGGACCGGTCCCCGGCAGGCACCACCGACCAGCCCCGGCCCCCCGCAGGCACCACCGCCCAGCCCCGGCCCCCGGCAGGCGTCGACGTCCAGACCCGGTCGCCCCCGGACGCCACCGACGTCCAGACCCGGTCACCCCCGGCAGCCACCGACCAGGCCCGAACCCCCGCAGGCGCCACCGCGACCACGCCGCAGAGGGTGGTCGCGGCGGCCGCCAGTGCCGGGCGGGCGGCCGGTCGCATCAGCGTGCCGTGCGTCGCGTGAGCCAGAGGACTCCGGCGGCGCCGGTCAGCAGGACGGTGCCGCCGAGGGTGCCGAGGGCTACGGCGGAGTCGAGGGGGCCGGTCCTGGGCAGTTCGGCGCCGGTTCCCGCGTCGGCGGGCGGCGGGGCGGCGGAGTCCCCACCGGCACCGGAACCCCCGCCGGCCCCGGAGGTCCCACCGGCCCCGGAGACGCCCGTGACGTCGAGTTCGAGGGCGGGGCGGGGGCTGTTCTTCGGGGTGCAGACGGCGGCGTCCATGCCGAGGGCGTGCACGGTGAGGGTTCCGGCGGTGAAGGTGACCCTGCCGTTCTTCCTGGGGGTGTAGGTGCCGGTCAGGGTGCCGATGGCGATGGGGGTGTCGGGCGGGATGGCGGCGGTGTTGGGGGCGCCCTCGACCTTGAGGGTGCCGGAGTCGGCGCCGCCGAGGACGAGTTCGGCGCGGGGGGTCATGACGCCCTTGGGAAGCTCGATGGGGCTGTCGGAGACACCCTTCTCGAAGGACATGGTGACCGTGTAGGACCCGCCGTTCCGCACCGCCTTGATGTCGACGGGCGACACGGCGCTCTTGGGCCCGATCTTCGTCGTACAGCCGTAGTTCACGTCGACGACGGTCGCGTACGCGCCCGGGGCGGCGCCCCACACGACCGCCCCCGCGACCCCGGCCGTCAGGACGGCCGCCGCCGCCCTCCTCCGATTCGACACCTTGGACACCGGGAACACCCCTCACGGCGAACGGACCTGACGGTCTTTCAGATGAGCCGTCAAGGTACGCCGGGGGCCCTGCGGAGGGAAGGCAGGGAGGCGGGCGGAGTTGTGAAGGTCGTGCGAGCCGTCCGGGGCCCCCTGAGGGCGCCTTGGCCTCGACGCCGAGCCGGGAGTTCCACGGCTCCGGGGTCGGATCGCACGCGCGGAGCACGCTCGCGGGACCGGGGCGGGGCGTCGCTCAAGGAGGAGGCGCCGATCCCGTAACCCCGTACGAGGCTCTAGGCCGGCGCCGCCAGCTCCGCCCAGACCGTCTTGCCCGGCGCGCCCGGGACCCGTTCGATGCCCCAGTCCAGGCAGAGGCGCTGCACGATGAACATCCCGTGGCCGCCGGGGCGGCCCGAGCGGTGGGGGGTGCGGGGGGCCGGCTGGCCCGCTCCCCGGTCGGTGACTTCGAGGCGCAGGATCCTCGGCAGGCGCAGGACGCGGAGGCGTTCGGGGCCCTCGGCGTGCAGGCAGGCGTTGGTGACCAGTTCGGAGACGACGAGCAGGACGTCCTCGGCGGCGGCCCTGCGGTCGGCGGTGGCGGCGGGCAGCCAGCCCCATTCGTGGAGCGCGGTCCGCGTGAAGTCGCGGGCGAGCGGCACCGTGCCGCTGGTCTCGCCGAGGGCGAGGGTACGGACGTCGGAAGCTTGGTCCATCAGCGCTTCACCTCACCGATCGACGGGACAGAGGGGCAGGACGGGGGCCGTGCGGGGCGGAACGGAGAAACCGTTCAGCCGGGCAGGGCCGTGGCGAGCGTCTCGTGGACGGTGAAGACGGCTTCCGCACCCGTGATGTGGAACACCCTGGCCACCGGCGGTCTCATCGCCACCAGATGCACCCCGCCTCCCGCCGCGTGCGCCCGCAGCCGGGCCGCGAGGAGCACATTGAGCCCGGTGGAGTCACAGAACTCCAGGCCCGAGCAGTCGACGACCAGCCGGGAACGGCCCGCGTCGAGCGCCCCGTCGAGGGGTTCGCGCAGCAGGTCGGCGGTGTGGTGGTCGAGTTCGCCGGACGGGGCGAGGACTTCGCTCGCGCCCACGGTCCGGACCTCGACCCGCAGCCGCGCGGGCGGTGCGCTGCCGATGTGCTCGCGGTCCATGTGCCGTGCCTCTTCTCGCTCTCGCGGATCCGGACTTGCGTCCACGAACCCTACAAGCGGGGGCCCCTTTCCCGCACATGAGGTCTCCAATAAACCAGGACAAACCGGATTGTCGACACTTGCGGGCCCCGGTGTCGAGCAGGTAGGGCTAGAGGGAGACACCGACACGAACGGCTTTGGAGGCGCCGCAAACCGCAGCAGAGGACCCCACGAAGGAGACCCATGTCACCCCGGCTCGACGCCCCGCGTACCCCCGACGCGCCGTCGGCAGCAGTCCCCCTCGGACACCCGGTCGACCAGGCCGCCGGCCGCCCCGCCGACCCGACCACCGGCCCCCGCGCCGGAACGGTCACCGCCCAGGTCACCGTCCCGACCGCCACCCCCTCCGGCGGCCCTTCCGTCGCCCCGCTCGCCGGCCCTCCCGCCGGTGCGGCCACCGACCCGGTCACCGGCCTCCCCGTCGGAGCCATCGACGACCGCCCCCTCGACCGCATCGGACCGGTCGACGCGCGGGCGCTGTCGAAGCAGCTCTTCGCCCGGCTCGCCGAGCTGGAGGAGGGCACCCACGACCACGCGTACGTCCGCAACACCCTCGTCGAACTCAACCTCGCCCTGGTGAAGTTCGCCGCCTCCCGGTTCAGCACCCGCAGCGAACCCATGGAGGACATCGTCCAGGTCGGCACCATCGGCCTCATCAAGGCGATCGACCGCTTCGAACTCACCCGCGGCGTGGAGTTCCCCACGTTCGCGATGCCGACCATCATCGGCGAGATCAAGCGCTTCTTCCGCGACACCTCCTGGTCCGTGCACGTCCCCCGCAGGCTCCAGGAACTCCGGCTCGACCTCGCGCGGGCGGGCGACGCGCTCGCGCAGCGCCTCGACCGTTCGCCCACCGTGGCCGAACTGGCGGAGGAACTCGGCATCACCCCCGAGGAGGTCGTCGAGGGCATGGCCGCGAGCAACGCGTACACCGCGAGTTCGCTCGACGCGCAGCCCGACGAGGAGGAGGGCGGCGCGGAGGCCACCCTCGCCGACCGGATCGGCTACGAGGACCACGGGCTCACCGGCATCGAGTACATCGCCTCCCTGAAGCCGATGATCGCCTCGCTGCCCGTCCGCGAACGCCGCATCCTCTCCCTCCGGTTCGTCTCCGGCATGACCCAGTCGGAGATCGGCACGGAACTCGGCATCTCCCAGATGCACGTCTCCCGGCTGCTCTCCCGCACCCTCGCCAGGCTGCGCCGGGGCCTCACTCTGGAGGAATGACCTCCGTCCCCTCCCCCGAGCGGTCAAAATGACTGCGGAAAGGGCCCGTTCACGGTCGTCCGACCGAGAGCGGGCCCTTTCCGCACGACAGGGGGGCGCGCCGACGGGCCTTCCCGTACGACAGGGAAGCCGTGCCGGACAAGCCTTCCCGTACGACCGGGGAGCCCGTGCCGGGCGGGTCTTCCCGTACGACCGGGAGGGCCGCGCCCACACGCCTTCCCGTACGACCCGAGGGCCGCGTTGACGCGTCCTTCCGCATCGGGTCCCATGGGGGTCCGGGGTTCAGGGGGGGAAACATGGTCTCCGCGTACGCGGAACTCGAAGAGCGGATGCGTGCCAGGCTCGACGGCCGGGAGTGCCTCTACGTGCCCTCGTGCCGCCTCGGTCTCTACCTCGCCCTGCGCCACTGGTGCCCGCCCGGCGGCCGGGTGCTGATGTCCCCCGTCAACGACGACGTCATCTTCTTCGTCGTCCTCGCCGCCGGACTCCGCCCCGTGCAGGCGCCGCTCGACCCGCGCGACGGCTCCCTCGACACCGCCGCCGTGCCCGACTCCCTCTGGCCGGGGCTCTCCGCCGTCCTCACCACCAATCTGTACGGCGCCCCCGACCCGGCGCCCGAGCTGCGCGAGCGCTGCGACCGGCTCGGCATCCCGCTGATCGAGGACGCGGCCCACGCCATCGGCTCCACCGTCGGCGGGCGGCCGGTCGGCACCTACGGCGAGGCGTCCGTCTTCAGCCTCTCCAAGCACACCGCCGCCAAGACCGGCGGCTTCCTCACCGTCGCCGACCCGGCCGACCGCGCCCCCCTCGCCGCCGCCCGGGACGCCCTGCTCCACCCCGCCCGCACCGGCGCCGAACTCGCCTATCTGGTACGCCCGTACGCCGAGGCCACCGTGCGCGGCCTGCGGCTCGCCGGGGCCGCCCGCGCGACCCTGCGGCGGCTCGGTCTCGACGAGCGGGACGGGATACGGATGCCCCTGCGCCCCGGGGAGCTGGCGCGGGCCCTCCCCTCGGCGCCCGCGCTCGACCCCTTCCACTCCTGGATCCGGGTCGATCTGCACGACTACCGGCTGCGACCGGGCCCCGGCAGGCTCCGCCGTACCGCCCACAGGCTCGCCGCGCTCGACGGCGTCCTCGACGCGCACCGGGCGGGCACCGCCCTCCTCCACGCCAGCGAATACGCCGACCAGGACGCCGATCCGGACGCCAAGGCCCGCCCGCCGCAGCCGCTCTTCCGGGTGCCGCTGCTCGTCGCGGACCGGGACGCGGCCATCGCCGCCCTCGCCCGGCACCGGATCACCACCGGCTATCTCTACGATCCCCCGCTCGACACGTACGCGGGCACCCGCTTCACCGACCCCTCCCCCGCGCCCGAGCCCGCCGCCTGGTTCGCCCGGCACGCCCTGCCCGTCGACCCGCGCCACGCCACCCGGGTCCTGCGCGTCCTGCGCGCCGAGGGCGTGACCCCGGTCCGGTCCTCGACCGCGCCCGGCGGCGCCCGGTGACCGACGCCGGACGGCCACGGGGCCGGGGGCGGACCGGAAGGAGCGCCACCCCCACGGACCCGCACCGCCGGGACCGCCCGCGCCCCGCCCCGACCCCCCAGGCTCCCCGGGCTCCCCAGGCCCCCCGGGCCCCCCGGGCCCCCCGCGAGGAGTCCGACGCCTCCCTCTTCCGCAACGCCTACGCCCTGATGCTCTCCACCGGCGTCTCCGCCGCCCTCGGGCTCGGCTTCTGGCTGGTCGCCGCCCGCTACTACTCCGAGGAGGCCGTCGGCCAGGGCTCCGCCGCCATCGCCGCGCAACGGCTGCTCGCCTCCCTCACCGCCACCACCATGATCGGCGCCGTCGTCCGGTACGTGCCCCGGGCCGGGCGCGCCACCGGGCCGCTCGTCCGGCGCCTCTACCTGGTCAGCACCGGCGTCGTCACCGTCGCCTGCGGCGGCTTCCTGCTCACCCTGGACCTGTGGGGCCCCTCGTACGCCCCTCTCGGCTCCCTGTCCGCCGGGCTCTTCTTCACCGCCTCCTGTGTCGGCTGGGCCCTGCTCACCCTCCAGGACGGCGTCCTCACCGGGCTCCGCCGGGCCGTCTGGGTGCCCGTCGGCAACGCCGTCTTCTCGCTCGGCAAGCTGGTCCTGCTCGTCGTCCTCGCCACCGCCCTGCCCGTCCTCGGCGTCTTCGTCTCCTGGTCGGCGGCGATCGCCCTGTCCGTACTCCCCCTGGGCTGGCTCGTCTTCCGCCGGCTCATCCCCCGGCAGGCGCACGCCGACCGGGACAAGGAACCGCCGGGGACGGGCGAGATCGGCCGGTTCATGGCGGGGGACGCCGTCGGCGCGCTCTTCAGCCTCGCCATGATCAACCTGCTGCCGGTGATGGTCGCCGTCCGCTTCGACGCCGCCCACAACGCCTTCTTCTACACCGCCTACACCGTCGGCGGCACGATGGAGTTCATGGCCATCAACATGGCCTCCTCGCTCACCGCGCACGCCTCCCACAGCCCCGACTCCCTCGCCGAGGGCGTCAGGGGCGCGCTGCGCCGGATGGCGGTGCTGCTCGTCCCGGTCGTCCTCGTCCTCGTCGTCCTCGCCCCGGTGATCCTCTCGCCGTTCGGCCCGGACTACGCGCGCAATGGCACGACCGTGCTCCGGCTGCTCGCCGCCGCCGCGCTGCCCCGGGTCGCGGTGGAGCTGTACATCGGCGTGCTGCGCGTCCAGGGGCGTACGGGAGTGCTCGCGCTCCTCCAGGGAGCCATGTGCGTGCTGGTGCTGGGCAGCGCGACCCTGCTCCTCGGGCCCTACGGCATCCCCGGCGCCGGGGTCGCCGTCCTCGCCTCGATGACGCTGATGGCGGCGGTCTCGGCGCCCGGTCTGCGGGCCGTGCTCAAGGGCCGCGCCCGCCCCGGGCGCCCCCCGGAGGCCGCCCGGACGAAGCCGCGCGCGGAGGACGGCTACGGCACCGGCTGGGCGCGGGAGAGCGCCTATCTGCGGGGCGCGCACGACTCGGTGACGCCCGCGTTCGGCATCCCCGTGTACGCGCCCCCGCCGGAAGGCGCACGGCCGTCCGGCCCGGTCGCCCCGGCGCCGGTCGCCGTCCCCGACCGGGCGGGGCCCTGGCTCTGGCCGGTCCTGGCGGTGGTGGCCGGGGCGTTCTGGCTGCCCCTCGCCCGCTCCGGCGGTCTGGACGTGGAGCGGCTGCCGGGTACGGGGCTGCCGGGCGCGCTGCCCCCGCCGACGCTCGCCGCCGGGCTGCTGCTCCTGGTCCTCCAGGGCGTGTCCGTCGCCCGGCGGGCCTTCCGGCCGGTCTTCGCCGGAACGGTGCTCCTCGCCACCTTCCTCGCCCTGCACACCGCGCCCCCGCTGCTCGGTCTGCGGCCCCCCGAGGCGGCGGGGCCCGGCGCCGGACTCCTCGGCGAGGGACTGGAGCGGGCCGTCATCCCGATCGCCCTCCAGGCCCTGTGTCTGCTGCTCGTGGCGGTGCTGCTGCGGGTGGCCGGGGCCGGTCCCCGGGGCACCACCGCCCTGGTGTGGGTCCTGGCGTGGGCGGGCTGGACGGGCCAACAGGGCTTCGCCGCCGCCCCGTTGCCGCTCTTCCTCGCACTGGCGGGGAGCACGATGGCGTTCTGCGCCTTCCGGGGGCTCGCGGCGGGACGGCGGTAGGCGGGGGCGGTGGTAGGCGGGGGTAGGCGGGGCGCCGCCGCCCCGCCACCGGCCCGGCCGCTCAGCGTTCGGCCGCGCCCCGGGTCGCGGCGGGCAGCGGAAGCCCCGGCAGGAAGGCGACCACGCTGGTGAAGAGGGACAGCGGGACGAGGAAGGCCGATACGGAGAACGCTCCGAGCAGGAAGAGGAGCGTGGCGACGAGCGAGGCGAGGGCCAGGCTCACCGGGGCGGCGAGCGCGAACGACTCCAGGCGGGCACCCGGCCGCAGCCCGCGCGGCTGCGGATACAGCAGCGCGGCCCCCGGCCCGAGACAGACGAAGGCCAGCACCACGATCCAGCGCGGCGGGGAGCCGTCCGGCAGCAGGGTCGCCGCGAGGGCCAGCCACCCGGAGGCGGCGACGAGCACACGGGTCCGGTTTTGGTTCCGATACCGGGGCTGGGGCTGGGACTGGGACTGAGGTTGGGGCTGGGGCTGGGGCTGGGGCTGGGGCTGGGGCATGCTCACGAGGCACCGCCTGGGGTGGCCGGGGTCCGGGGGGACTTCGGTGGCTTCGGTGGCTTCGGGGACTTCGGGGTGTACGCGAGGACGAGACCGTACGGCCCCTCCTCGACGGTCGTGAAGAGCGGGGACTCCTTCAGGCGGGTCCGCAGGGCCGCGAATCCGCCCGGCGGCAGCAGCCCCTCGCCCGCCGTGTACCGGTCCTGCGTCCGGGTGAGGACGAGGTGCGCGGTGGTCCCGGGCGGGATGCGGTCGGCGAGATAGCGGGCCGGATCGGCCAGCATCTTCTCGTTCTCGGGCAGCTCCTGCTCGGCGAAGAACCAGTGTTCGACCTGGTCGTAGCGGTGCAGGGCGGCGGGGAAGGACCCGGAGGTGGCGAGGAGCAGCCCGCCCTCGGGCAGCCGGTCGATGGCCCGGGTGACGAGCCGGGTCTCCTCGGGCGGCGTGTAGTACATCGCGTCCTTGCCGTAGTACGCGGGCAGGAACCCGGCGAGCAGGACGACGAGGACCACCGGCAGGGCGACCGCCGTGACCCGCCGCCGGGCGGCCGCGCCCCGGCTCCCGAAGGCCCCGGCGGCGGGCGGTACGAGCGCGGCGGCGGCGAAGAACGCGGCGCCCGGAAGCCCGAACAGATAGACCCGGAAGATCATCTCGCCGCCGTAGTCGTTGACGGCGAAGAGCGGCACGGGGGCGACCGAGACGAGCAGCAGCGGCAGCGCGCCCCGGGTCAGCCCGCGCCGGGCGAGCACGGCGATCCCGGCGAGCAGGACGAGCACGAGGGCCATGACGATCCCGGCCCGGCCCGCCAGCTCGGGCCCGGGTCCGGTGAGCTGACCGGCGTATCCGGCACGGGAGTTCTGGGTGAGCCGGCCGAGCGAGTCCCGCAGGGTGGCGAGGGTCTCCAGGAACAGCGGTCGCCCCATGGTGAGGTCCCAGGCCAGCATCACGAGCGCGGCGACGGCCAGCAGACCGAGGTTGCGGTAGCGGCGGGTGAGCGCGAGGGCGGCCAGGGAGACGCAGAGCATGACCGGGGTGAGCTGGTGGACGGCGTTGACCGCGAGGATCAGCGGGGCGAGGATCGCCACGCAGACCGCGCGCTGACGCCGGGTCGTCGGCGGCGGCACGGCGGCCGACGTCGGGTCGAGCCACGTCCGGTCCCGCAGCCGCCCCGCCGATCCCGGCCGCACGAAGTGCCGCAGGACGACGGCGAGTACGGTCAGATGGAGGATGTACGCGAGGCCCTGCGGCGCCAGGTAGTCCTGGCCGACCCAGTTGGCGAGCTGGAAGATCCACACGGCGGTCCACACCAGCCGCCAGTCCTCGGTGAAGGTGCGGTAGATCAGCACCAGGACGGGCAGGACGATCAGACCGAGGGCGATCGGCGCCCAGTTGAGGTAGGCGGCGGTGCTGTCGACGCCGAAGGCCCGGACGAAGGCCGCGTTCAGGGTGAAGAAGCCCGGCCACTGGTCGTAGGCCGACATGTTCCCCGACAGGGCGGCCTCCGGGCGCAGTTCACCGGCACCGAGGAGGGTGCTGACGACGGCGTCGTGCTTGGAGGCCCACGGGTAGCGCACGGAGTCGTAGAGGACGGCGGGGCCCGCCTTGAGCGCGACGAGCAGTGCGGCGCAGTAGACGAGCGGCCAGCCGGGCGAGGTCCCGGCGCGTCGCAGCGTGACCAGGAACCCGGCGGTGAGCACCAGCAGGGACCCGTAGAAGACGGGGGGCAGCCGGTCCAGGAGCCCGTAGTCCGCCATGGTCCGGAAGTCGGTCAGGGGCAGCGAGACCCCCCAGAGCCCGAGCCCGAGCAGCAGGAGCAGGACCGGCAGCCAGGGGATGGCGGCCGACGGGGTACGCGTGGCCGGGGCGCCCGGGGCCTCTCGGCCGGGACCTGACCCGGGAGTCGGCTTGCGGCCCGGATCACTGCTCGGGTCACGGCTCGGATCACGGCTCGACCGGCGGCTCGGATCACGGCTCGGCTTGCGGTGGCTCCGGGGGCGGGGGGCAGGGGTGTCTTCGGCGGCGGCGGGGGCTCCGGAGACGGCCGGGGCTCCGGGGACGGCGGGGGCTCCGGGGACGGCGGGGGCTCCGGAGACAGCCGGGGCTCCGGGAACGGTGGGGACAGTGGGAACCCCGGGATCCGGAGCGGCGGGGTCCGTGGCGGTGGGGTCCGGAGCGGCGGGGTCCCAGACAGTGGGATCCGGGGCGGGAGGGGGCGCGGGCACGCCATCGCTGCCCTCGGCGGCCGGTTCTGGTCCGTGGTGCTGCACGACTCCCTCTCCCCCACCGACTGGCGGTGCTTTGGTCTTGCCTGCGCGGTGCCTTGGTTCTCTCTGGTCGGTGCCTGGTCTCGTACGGGTGGCGCCGGGTCTCGTCCGGGTGGCGCCGGGTCTCGCACGGGTGGCGTCAGGGGCTCGGTGTCACAGACCCCGGGGGCTCGACGTCACGGGATCCGGTCGGGGGCCCGGTGGCCGGGGGCGCGGAGGGCCCCCGGGTCGCCCCGCCCCGGGGCCGCCCCGCCCGGCTCAGCCCGCGAACTCCGGCCCCCGCAGCAGCGCGCGGGCTCTCCGGTACGCGCGCCAGCCGACGGTGGGCAGGGAGTCGCGGTACGGGGCGGCCCTGGCGCCCTCCCCCCGCATCCACCGCTCCACGTCGGCGGCGGTGTGGCTGCGGCGGACGATGAGCCGGGCGATCCGGTAGGGCTCGTCGGTCTCGGAGCTGAGGGCGTGCCGGACGGCGACGGCGGAGGCGTATCCGGCGGCGCGGACGGCCCGGCGCACGGCGGGACTGTTGTACCCGTGCGGATAGGCCAGATGCCGGATCTCATGCCCGAGGACGTCCTCCAACACGGCCTTGGGCTCCCGGAGTTCGGCACTCAACGCGCCCGGCGCGAGGGTGTCGAGCTGCGGGTGGGTGGCGGTGTGGGCGCCGATCTCCATCCCGTACGCCTCAAGCTCCGGCACCCGCGCGAGGGTGATCATCGGCGCGGGCGGCAGGAGGCAGGGGCGGCCCGGGACGAGGGCCCCGGTGGTGAGGTAGGCAGTGGCCGGGAGGCGCCGGGCGGCGAGCGCTTCGGCGGTCGGCCCGGCAAGGTCGGCGAATCCGTCGTCGAAGGTGAGCACGACGGGCCGGGGCGGCAGCGGGTCCCCGGCGGCGAGGAGGCCGACGAGGGCGCCGACGGTGAGCGGGCTGCGCCCACTGGCGACGACCGCGTCGAGCTGCCGGGCGAACTCCGTGGGCGAGACGGTGAACTCGGCTATCCATGGCGGGGGTTCGGCCATCACGGCGTGGTAGAGGAGGACGGGGATACGGGCGTGCCGGGGCGCCCCGCTCATCGGGAACCTCCGGGGAGACGGGCCGGGGCGCTCGCGCGGGCCCGGAGATAGCCGACGGGCCCGTAGAGCATGCCGCGCCGCTCCAGCCGGGAGAGGTCGCGGGGCCAGGGGTGGTGCCGGGTGCCGTGCTCGCCGGGGACCCCGCCACCGCCGCCGTCGCGCCGGGCGGTCATGGCGCGGGCGTGCGCGAGGCCGCGCGGCAGCCGGGCGAGGAGGGCGGGCAGCAGGCGGGGGCGGCGGAGCAGGGTCGCGGTGAGGTACGCGGTGAGGCCCGCGCCGTAGCCGTACGCCTGGTTCCGCAGGTCCTGCCAGGTGTCGCGGTGGTGGTGCCAGACGAGGGCGTCGGGGGTGTAGCGGAGCCGGTGTCCGGCGGCGAGGACGGCGACGAAGGCGTAGAGGTCGTCGCCGCCGCGCGCGGCCGTCCCGGTGCCGGTCGCCGGGTCGAAGCCGCCCGCGCGGCGCAGCGCGTCGGCGCGAAAGGCCATGTTGGCGCCGGAGCCGAAGCCGCCCGCCGTGAAGGGGAACAGCGGCTCGTCGACGGGGGGCCGGGCAGGGTCGTACAGGCGGGGTGCGAAGCCCTTCGCGAAGCCGCCGTGCGCTTCGAGGAGGATCTGCGCGGGGGTGGCGAGCCGGGCGGGCAGGATGAGCCCGGTCGAGCAGCCGAGCCCGGGATCGAGGGCGAACGGGCGGGTGAGGGCGGTCAGCCAGTGCGGGTCGGCGATCACGTCGTCGTCGGTGAAGGCGACGACGGCCCCCCGGGCGGCGGCGAGCCCGGTGTTGTGGGCGACGGCGAGCCCGGGGACGTCCTCGCGGAGATAGCGGACGCGCCCGGCGTACGCGCCGGTGACCAGCGCGCGGGTGGCGTCGGTGACGGGCGCGTTGTCGACGACGAGCACGTCGAAGTCCGGATGGTCCTGCGCGAGCAGCGAATCGAGCGCCCGCCCGAGCAGCCCGGCGCGCTCGCGGGTGGCGACGACGACGGTGGCGGGGGGCGGCGGTGTTCCGTCCTCGGCGGTACGGGTCGGGTCGCGGCCCTCGGGAAGGCTCCCGGCGCCGGTGCGGCGAAGGCTGCGGGCGGCGGGGCGTCCGGCTTCGGTGCGGGGCGCTCCGGCGTCCGCGAGGCGTTCCGCGTCGGTGCGGGGCGTCCCGGCGTCGACGAGCCGGGGCCCGGCGAGGGCGGCGAGGACGGCGGCGGGGTCCTCCCCGACGCCGACGGTCCCGAGGACGGTGGCGGCGGGCCGCCCCCGGAGCCGTACGAGCGCGAAGACGTCACCGGCGACGACGGGCGGCCCCCCGGGCGAGGGCCGAAACCCGAGCACGGGCCCACCGGGCGCGGCGAGATCCAGCTCGGCGACGGAGATCGCCCGGGGGGCGGAAAGACTCATCGGGGATCGCTCCACGAACGGGGACGAGGGCGACCGCCGGGCAGGGAGGGGGCGAGCGGGGCGGGGACGGGGGCGGAGGCGGCCGGGAACGGGGTGGAGGCGGCCGGGAGGGGGACGGAGGCGGCCGGGAGGGGGACGGAGGCGGCCGGGAGGGGGACGGGCGGGGCGGCCACGGCGTCGGGGGCTGGTGGTACGGGGCCGGGGGCGGGCGTCGCGGAGACGGAGACGGAGGCGGGGGCGGGGGCGGGGCCGGGGGCGGGCGGCACAGAGACGGGGGCGGGCGGCACGGAAGCAGGTCCGGGCCGTACGGGACGGGGCGCAGCCGGGATGGGACCGGGGCTGGCAGGTGCGGGGCCGGGACCGGGACCGACCGATGCGAGACGGGGACCGGCCGGTGCGGGGGCGACGGGGCCCGGCATCGCGGGAGCAACGGGTGGCGACCCTGTAAGGGCGGCGGGCAATGACCCCGTAGGGACGGCTGGCGACGATCCCGCAGGGACGACGAGGCCTGGCACCGCAGGAACGACGGAGCCCGGCATCACGGGCGCGACAGGCGGCGACCCCGCAGGGACGACGAGGCCCGGCACCGCAGGGACCACGAAGCCCGGCATCACGGGCGCGACAGGCGGCGGCACCGCAGGTGCGACAGGCAGCGGCACCGCAGGGACGACGAAGCCCGGCATCACGGGCGCGGCGGGCGGCGGCAGCATCGCGGGGGCAGCCCGCTCCCCGGGGCCGTTAACGGGGGCCCCGCAGGCGGGCGAGGTGGTTGAGGGTGGTGCGGCCTCGGGCGGCGAGGGCCGGGCGGGCGCGGACGTAGGCGTGGGCGCGGCGGGCGGGCTCCCGCCGTAGCCAGTGGAGGGACGCCCGTGGGCCGGGCCGGACGACGGCCCCCTCGTACACGGTCAGCTCGCCCGTCTTCAGGGCGTCCTTGTACTCGGCGGAGCCGCGCCCGAGGTCGAGCATGCCGATCCCGGCGGCGGCGGCGGCCTCCGCCATCCGCAGATGGAGGACGAGTCCGGGCGAGTACTTGGCGAACTCGGGGTCGTAGGCGGGGAACCAGCAGGAGAGGACGGTCGCCGAGCGGAGCCCGAAGTGGGCGGCGACGGGCCGGTCCCCGGCGTAGAGGACGGACAGGACTCCGGAGCAGCCGGGGGCGCGCAGGGCGTGGAGGCGGTGGACCAGGGTGGTGATCCACTCCTGGGCGAAGCGGTCGCGGCGGCCGGTCCTGCGGTACTGGGCGGACTTCCACCGCATGAGGGTGCGCAGGGCGGCCGGGTCGCGCTCGTCGAAGACGAACCGGAGGTCGCCGTGGGCGCCGCGGGCGAGCCTGCGTTCCTTGGCGAGGGTGGTCCTGAGGAACTTCGGCGACTGGACCCGCAGCAGCGCCTCGTAGGCCTGGTAGCCCTCGCCGACGTCGATGACGGGCGAGGCGAACTCCCCGACGGCGGCGCCTTCGAAGACCCGTTGGCCGGACTCCAGGTTGTCGAACTCCCAGCTGGCGAGGCCGCATTGGCGCAGCAGGACCTGTGCGGCGGGGTGGAGGCCGGGGCGCAGGACGGCGCCCTGGCAGTCGGAGACGCCGTGGCCGATGGCGCGGCCCTGCCCCAAGGGGCCCTTCTCGTACGGGAAGAAGCCGACGGGCTCGCCGTCCTCCCACCAGACGGCGACCCGGGAGCGGGGCCGTACGGCGGCGACGGCCTGGGTGAACTCCGGTTCCATGAAGGGGTTCGCGGGCGCGCCGGACTTGACGCGCAGCTCGCGCCACGCCTCGACCTCGCGCGTACCCAGCTCCCGCGCCCTCATGACCCGTATGCGGACAGCGCCCACCCTGCCGACCCCCCGGTCTTCCCCCCTGTGGTCCTGCCAGGACAGGACGGTACCCGTCCGGCACCCGGCGAGACAGGGAAACCGGGGGTCCGGCCTCAGCCGGACATCGCGAGCCGGACGCCGAAGGCGGCGATGACGGTGCCGGTGATCCGGTCGAGGACGCGGCGGGCCCGGGGGCGGCGCAGCTGCTCGCGCAGGAGCCGGGCGAAGGCGATGAGGACGGTGGACCAGATCAGGCCGAGGACGATGTGCTCGCTGGTGAGCAGGAGCCCCATGGCGAGGTGGTGGTCTCCGCCTGCCGGGAGGAACTGCGGCAGGACGGCCACGTAGAAGGCGCCGGCCTTGGGGTTGAGGAGATTGGTGAAGGTGCCCTGCCGCCAGCCCGCGAGGAACGAGTCCTGCCCGGCGGTCGCGCCTTCGTCGGCGCCCTCGTCGGCGGCGGCGCCGCGCCGGAAGGTGGCGCGGAGCATCTTGATCCCCATCCAGAGCAGATAGAGGGCACCGGCCCAGCGGAGCACGTCGTAGGCGAGCCGGGAGGCGGTGAGGAGCGCGGTGACTCCGAGGGAGGTGAAGGCCCCCCAGATCAGGGTCCCGGTCTGGATCCCGAGGACGACACCCCAGGCACGGGCCCGATGCCCGAGCGCGGAGGTCCGCAGGATGAGAGCGGTGTCGAGACCGGGGGTGAGGGTGAGCAGCCCTACGACGAGGGCGAAGGACCATAGAGCGGTGGTGGCTTCCATGGACTCTTAGCGTATCGCGGCTGGTGGGGGGCTTGGGGCGGGGGGTTTGGGGTCCGGGGTTGAGGTGCGGGGCTGGCGTGCGGGGCAGGGGCGGGGGCCCGTCGGCAGGGCCGTCCGGGTCGGGGGCGATCCGCGCCTCACACCACCCGCACCCCCGCCCGCCACACCTCCCGGACCAGCGGGACTCCCGGGCGGTAGGCCAGGTGGACGTGGGAGGGGGCGTCCAGGAGGGTGAGGTCGGCTCGGGTGCCGGGGGTGAGGCGGCCGATGTCGGTGCGGCGGAGGGCCTTCGCGCCGCCCGCGGTGGCCGACCAGACCGCCTCGTCGGGGGTCATGCCCATGTCCCGGACCGCGAGGGCGACGCAGAAGGGGACGGAGGAGGTGAAGGAGGAGCCCGGGTTGCAGTCGGTGGAGAGGGCGACCGTCACGCCCGCGTCCAGGAGGCGGCGGGCGTCCGGCCAGGTGGCGCGGGTGGAGAACTCGGCGCCCGGGAGGAGGGTGGCGACCGTGCCTCCGTTCGCGAGGGCGTCGACGTCGGCGTCCGTGAGGTGGGTGCAGTGGTCGGCGCTCGCCGCGTCCAGTTCCACCGCCAGTTGGACGCCGGGGCCGTACGTCAACTGGTTGGCGTGCACCCGGGGGTGGAGGCCCTTCGCCTTTCCCGCGGTGAGGATCGCGCGGGCCTGGTCGCCGTCGAAGGCGCCCTTCTCGCAGAAGACGTCCACCCAACGCGCGTACGGGGCGCAGGCGTCGAGCATCTCGCCGGTGACCAGCTCCACATAGGCGGCGGGGTCGTCGGCGTACTCGGGGGCGACGATGTGCGCGCCGAGGTAGGTGACCTCGTCGGTGTGGGCGGACGCGATGCGCAGGGCGCGGGCCTCGTCCTCGACGGTCAGGCCGTAGCCGGACTTGGTCTCGAAGGTCGTCGTGCCCTGGCGGAGGGCTTCGTCGAGGTGGTGGGCGAGGTTGCGCGCGAGGTCCTCGTCGGTGGCCGCCCGGGTCGCCGCGACCGTGGTGCGGATGCCGCCGGCGGCGTAAGCCCGGCCGGACATGCGGGCGTTGAACTCGGCGGTGCGGTCGCCGGCGAAGACGAGGTGGGAGTGGGAGTCGACGAAGCCGGGGAGGACGGCCCGGCCTTCCGCGTCGACCCGGTTGTCAGTGGCGGGTGCTTTGCTCGACTCACCGATCCAGACGACTCGGTCGCCTTCGACGACGACGGCCGCGTCCCGGATCAGGCCCAGGGGGGATCCATCACCGAGGGAGGGGTCGTTGGTGACGAGGCTGGCGATGTTGACGATGGCGGTGGCCGCCGTCGCCACGGCGCTGTTCGCGCTCGTGGGGGCGGGGGTCGCCGTCGGGTTGTTCCTCGCCGCGGGGCCGGTGTTCATGAGGGGTGTCTCCTTCAGCCGCGCAGGGCGGCGATCGAGTCCGCGAGGGCTCCGGCCACGTCGGGTACGGTCGCGTGCGCCCCGTCCCGGACGAGGTGACGGCCGCCCACGACCGTGTGCCGCACATCCGCGGCCGACGCTGCGAATACCGCCGTCTCGGCTGCCAGACGCGGTACCGGTCCCGCTGTCCTGACCGAGTCGAGGGCGATCGTGGCGAAGTCGGCGAGCGCGCCGGGCGCGAGGCTGCCCGCGTCGGGCCTGCCGAGGGCCGCGTGGCCGTCGGCGGTGGCGGCGCGCAGCAGCGCGGCGGCGGTCCAGTGGCCCCGGGTGCGGGTGCGCAGCCGCTCGTCGAGTTCCATCGCGCGGGCCTCTTCGAGGAGGTCGACGACGGCGTGGCTGTCGCTGCCGAGGGAGAGCGGGGAGCCCGCTTTCCGGAGGGCGGCGGCGGGTCCGATGCCGTCGGCGAGGTCGCGTTCGGTGGTGGGGCACATGCAGGTGCCGGTGCCGGTGGAGCCGAGGAGGGCGATGTCGTCGTCGGTGAGGTGCGTGTTGTGGACGCCGGTGGTGCGGGCGCCGAGGACGCCGTGTTCGGCGAGCAGCCGGGTGGGGGTCATGCCGTGGGCGGCCAGGCAGGCGTCGTTCTCGGCGGTCTGTTCGGAGAGGTGGACGTGCAGGGGGGCCTGCCGGTCCTGGGCCCAGCGGGCGACGGTGGCGAGCTGGCCTGCGGGGACGGCGCGGACGGAGTGGATGGCCGCGCCGAGGCGTACGCCGTCGTGTTCCTTGAGGGCGCTCACCCGTTCGGCCCAGGCGTCGGCGGTGCCGTCGCTGAAGCGGAGCTGGTGGGGCTCGGGGGCGGCGCCGAAGCCGGAGGAGAGATAGGCGGTGTCAAGGAGGGTGAGGCGGATTCCCGCGTCGGCGGCGGCGGCGATCAGGGCCTCGCCCATGGCGTTGGGGTCGGCGTAGGGGGTGCCGCCGGGGGCGTGGTGGACGTAGTGGAACTCGCCGACGGCGGTGATCCCGGCGAGGGCCATCTCCGCGTAGACGGCGCGGGCGAGCGCGAAGTAGCTGTCGGGGGTGAGCCGCTGGGCGATGCCGTACATGATCTCGCGCCAGGTCCAGAAGGTGCCGGAGCCGACCTGGACGGTGCCGCGCAGGGCGCGGTGGAAAGCGTGCGAGTGGGTGTTGGCGAGGCCGGGGACGGTGAGCCCGCGCAGGATCTCGGCGCCCTGCGGGGGTGTCGTCGTCCCGGTGCGGACGGCGCCGATCCGGCCGTCCGCGGTCACGTCCAGGGCCACGCCCGGCTCGACGTGGGTGTCGAGCCAGGCGTGTTCCAGCCAGTACGTCGTCAGCGGCACGCCAGCTCCTCCAGTACGTCGGCGAGTGCGAGGACCCCGGCCACGCAGTCGTCCTCGGCGGCGGACTCGGCCGGGGAGTGCGAGACGCCGGTGGGGTTCCGTACGAACAGCATGGCGGTCGGGACCGAGGCGGAGAGGATTCCGGCGTCGTGTCCCGCTCCGGTGCCGAGGACGGGGACCTTTCCGGTGGCGCCGAGGACGCGGGCCAGCTCGTCGCGCAGGGCGTGCGAGAAGTCGACGACCGGGGTGAAGGACTCGCGGACGACGGTGAGGTCGACGCCGTGCCGGGCGGCGTGCTCGCGGGCGGCGGTCTCGACCCCGGCGACGAGGGTGTCCAGGGATTCCTGGTCGGCGGCGCGGGCGTCGAGCCAGCCCCGGACGAGGGAGGGGATGGCGTTGACGCCGTTGGGTTCGACGGCGATCTTGCCGAAGGTGGCGACGGCGCCCGTCAGCTCGGCCTCGCGGCGGGCGGCGAGGACGGTCTCCGCGTAGCCGAGCATCGGATCGCGGCGGTCGACGAGCCGGGTGGTCCCGGCGTGGTTGGCCTCGCCCGCGAAGTCGTACCGCCAGCGGCCGTGCGGCCAGATGGAGGAGGCGATGCCGACGGGGTCGCCGGAGAGGTCGAGGGACCGGCCCTGTTCGACGTGGAGTTCGACGAAGGCGCCGATACGGGCCAGGCGTTCGGGGTCGGGGCCGATGCCCGAGGGGTCGTGGCCCGCCGCCTCCATGGCCTGCGGGAGGCTGGTGCCGGAGGCGTCGCGAAGCTCGTACGCCTGCTCCTTCGTCAGTTGTCCCGCGGCGAGCCGGGAGCCGACGCAGGCGAGGCCGAAGCGGGCGCCTTCCTCGTCGCCGAAGTTGACGATGGCGAGGGGGCGCTTGAAGGAGACCTTGCGGGCGCGGAGTTCGTCGAGGGCCGCGAAGGCGGAGACGACGCCGAGGGGGCCGTCGAAGGCGCCGCCGTCGGGGACGGAGTCGAGGTGGGAGCCGGTGACGACGGCGTCGCCCGCGGTGGGGTCGCCGAGCCAGGCCCACTGGTTGCCGTTGCGGTCGGTCTCGACGTCGAGACGGCGGGCCTCGGCCTGCATGCGGAACCAGAGACGGACGTCGGCGTCGGCCTCGGTCCAGGCGTAGCGCCGGTAGCCGCCGGTGGCGGCGCTGCGGCCGAGGGGGCGCAGCGACCGCCACATGGCGTGGAACGTGTCACTCACGCGGAGGCCGCCCCACCGTCGGCGGCGGCTTCGGCAGCCGTCCTTTCCCCGGCCCCGCCCTCGCGCATCGGCACCCGGACGCCCTTCTCCTCCGCGACCCGTTCGGCGCCTTCGTAGCCCGCGTCGACATGGCGGATGACGCCCATGCCGGGGTCGTTGGTGAGCACCCGGCGGATCTTCTCCCCGGCCAGCGGGGTGCCGTCGGCGACGGTGACCTGCCCGGCGTGGATCGAGCGGCCCATGCCGACGCCGCCGCCGTGGTGGAGGGAGACCCAGGAGGCGCCGGAGGCGACGTTGACCATGGCGTTGAGCAGCGGCCAGTCGGCGATGGCGTCGGAGCCGTCGCGCATGGCCTCCGTCTCGCGGTACGGGGAGGCCACCGAGCCACAGTCGAGGTGGTCGCGGCCGATGGCGAGGGGCGCGGTGAGTTCGCCGGAGGCCACCATGTCGTTGAAGCGCTCGCCCGCGCGGTCCCGCTCGCCGTAGCCGAGCCAGCAGATCCGGGCGGGCAGGCCCTGGAAGTGGACGCGCTCGCCGGCCATCTTGATCCAGCGGTGCAGGGACTCGTTCTCGGGGAACAGGTCCAGGATCGCCTTGTCGGTCTTGTGGATGTCGGAGGCCTCGCCGGAGAGCGCGGCCCAGCGGAAGGGGCCCTTGCCCTCGCAGAACAGCGGGCGGATGTAGGCGGGGACGAAGCCGGGGAAGGCGAACGCCCGCTCGTATCCGGCGAGTCGCGCCTCGCCCCGGATGGAGTTGCCGTAGTCGAAGACCTCGGCCCCGGCGTCCATGAAGCCGACCATGGCCTCGACGTGCCGGGCCATGGACTCGCGGGCGCGGGTGGTGAACCCGGCCGGGTCCTTGGCCGCCGCGTCCGCCATGTCGTCGAAGTCGACGCCGACGGGGAGGTAGGCGAGCGGGTCGTGGGCGCTGGTCTGGTCGGTGACGATGTCGATCGGGGCGCCTTCGGCGAGCAGCGCCGGAAGCAGTTCGGCGGCGTTGCCGAGGAGGCCGATGGAGAGCGGGCGGCGGGCGTCGCGCGCCTCGGTGGCGAGCCGGAGGGCGTGTGCGGGGGAGTCGGCCCGCACGTCCAGGTACTTGTGCTCGATACGGCGCTCGATGGCGCGCGGGTCGCAGTCGACGCAGATCGCGACGCCGTCGTTCATCGTCACGGCGAGGGGCTGGGCGCCGCCCATGCCGCCGAGTCCCGCCGTGAGGGTGATCGTCCCGGCGAGGGTGCCGCCGAACTTCTTGGCGGCGACGGCGGCGAAGGTCTCGTAGGTGCCCTGGAGGATGCCCTGGGTGCCGATGTAGATCCAGGACCCGGCGGTCATCTGCCCGTACATGGTGAGGCCGAGCTGTTCCAGGCGCCGGAACTCCTCCCAGTTGGCCCAGTCGCCGACCAGGTTGGAGTTGGCGATGAGGACGCGCGGGGCCCATTCGTGGGTCTGCATGACGCCGACGGGGCGCCCGGACTGGACGAGCATCGTCTCGTCCTGCTTGAGGGTGCGCAGGGTGCGGACCATGGCGTCGAAGGAGCGCCAGTCGCGGGCCGCCTTGCCGGTGCCGCCGTAGACGACGAGCTTGTCGGGGTGCTCGGCGACCTCGGGGTCCAGGTTGTTCTGGAGCATACGGAGGGCGGCCTCCTGCTGCCATCCCAGGGCGCTCAGTTCCGTACCGCGCGGGGCCCGTACGGGGCGGGGTCCTGACATGGCGGTGCCTCCTCGAATGTCGCTCGGATATTCACATCCTGGCGTCATGAATAGTTGTAGTCAACAGGGCGGGGCGCCCCGCGTGACCCATGTGCCCCGCGTGACCCACATGACCCGCTCCCGTCGAGACGGCGGGATGGCACATACGACCCGCCCCCGCCCCGCCGAGGTGGTGGGATGGCCCCCATGGCCTCCTCCCGTCGCGACCTCGCCGTCCGAGCCTCCGTCGACCAAGGGCTCCTCTCCCCCGCCGCACCCGTCGTCGCCCTCCTCGACACCGCCGGTATCCGCGCCTCCGCCGCCGCGCTGACCAGTGCCTTCGCCGCCGTCACCGACGCCCCCGTGCTGCACGCCTTCGCCGTCAAGGCCTGCCCCCTCGTCCCCGTCCTGCGCCTGCTCCACGAGGCCGGGATCGGCGCCGAGGTCGCCAGCCCCGGCGAACTCGCCCTCGCCCGCGCCGCCGGGGTCCCACCCCGCCACACCGTCCTCGACTCCCCCGCCAAGACCCCCGCCGAACTCCGCGAGGCCCTGGCCCTCGGCATCGCCGTCAACGCCGACAACCTCCAGGAACTCGCCAGGCTCGACGCCCTCGTCGCCTCCGCGCCCACCGCCTCGCCCCTGGGCATCCGGGTGAACCCGCAGGTCGGAGCCGGTGCCATCGGTGCCACCTCGACCGCGACCGCCACCTCCAAGTTCGGTGTGGCGCTCCGCGACGAAGGCGCCCGCGCGGCCCTCGTCCAGGCCTTCCTCGCCCGCCCCTGGCTGACCCGGCTGCACACCCACACCGGCTCCCAGGGCGTACCGCTCGCCCTGATGGCCGAGGGCGTCCGGGAGACGTACGCGCTCGCCGAGGAGATCAACCGGGCGGCCGGACGGCGCCGGATCGACACCCTCGACATCGGCGGCGGACTGCCGGTCGACTTCGCCTCCGACGAGGAGACGCCGACGTACGCGGAGTACGCCCGGCTGCTCGCCACCACCGCCCCCGGCCTCTTCGACGGGCGCTACCGGCTCGTCACCGAGTTCGGCCGCTCCCTGCTCGCCAAGCACGGCACGGTCCTCGCCCGCGTGGAGTACACCAAGAGCGCCGGGGGCCGGGCCGTCGCCCTCACCCACGCGGGCGTCCAGCTCGCCACCCGTACGGTCTACGCCCCCGAGTCCTGGCCCCTGCGCGTCCTCGCGTACGACTCCGCGGGCCGCCCCCGCACCGGGGAGGTCACCGTCCAGGACGTGGCGGGCCCCGCCTGCTTCGCCGGGGACCTCCTCGCCACCGGCCGCGCCCTGCCGCTGCTGCGCCCCGGCGACGTGGTGGCCCTCCCCGACACCGGCGCGTACTACTTCGCGCACCACTACGCGTACAACAGCCTGCCCCGCCCCGGCGTCCACGGCTTCACCGTGGACGCGGACGACCGGGTGCGCTTCACGACGGTACGCAGACCCCAGACACTCGCGGAGATCGTCGCGGAATCGGGCGGCGGGGAGGCGGAGGCGCTGGTGGGGTGAGGGGTCGGAGGGAGAGGGGAAAGGGCCCCGACGAGCAGGGCTCGACGGACGGGGCCCGCAGGAAGCGCCCTGCGCGAAGGGGCCCCGACACGCAGGGCCCCGGACGGAAGGCCCCCGGCAGGAGGGGGCTTCCATGACGGCCCCTCCGCCCGGTAGCGCTCGCCCGCACCCCCCGCTTCCATGAAGGCATGACTGGAACCGGTACGGCCGCCACCTCCGTCGTCGTCGAGCGTCGGGTCTCCGCCTCTCCCGGGCGGGTCTGGGAGACGATCACCGATCTCCGGGAGCTGCCCCGTCTCCTGTCGGGCGTCTCGCGGATCGAGGTGCTCACCGAGGGTGGCTTCGACGTGGGCACGCGCTGGCGCGAGACCCGCAGGACGCTGGGCAAGGAGGCCACCGAGGAGCTGACCGTGACCGCCTGCGAGCCGCCCGACCGGTACGTCACCACCGCCGCCTCGCACGGCATGCGGTACGTCTCCGAACTGACCCTCGCCCCGGACGGCACGGACGCCACCACCCTGCGGATGGCGTTCACCGCCCGGCCCGCCGACGGGCGCGCGCCCGGCCTCCTCGGGCGGCTCACGGGCCTGTTGGGCGGGCGGATGGTCGCCAAGGCGCTCGCGAAGGACCTGACGGAACTGGCACGGGCCGTCGAGTCCCGGTTCTGAGCCCGAGCCGCCACCGGGTCGGCAACTGTTCCGATCCGAGGCCCCCCCGGGGAGAGGGGAGACAGGGCGGGCCGCCACTGCCCCGAGAGGCGCGCGGGGGCGCTCGAACCCCGACCTGACAGACGATCCCGAGCACGTTCCGGGTCAATTTCGAACAGACGCAGGCATGTTCCGGCGGAAAATGCCAGAACCGCTTCCGGCCGCCGCTGCGTTCAGTAACGTCGCCGTCACTGCCGCACGTTCGCACGCCGTATCGGGAGGGGAATCCGCGTGCCCGGAATCGACGAGTGCCTGACGGAGGCCATGACCCTGCCCGGTGCCCGAGGTGCCTCCCTGGTCGACTGGACCAGCGGGCTCGCCCTCGGCACGGCGGGCGAGTCGCCCGTCGGGGACCACGAGACCACGGCCGCCGAGACCGCCGAACTCGCGCGCTACGCAGCCGAGTTAGACACCTTCGCCACCCCCGGGGAGGCATCGGGAGACGCCCCGGGCCTCCCGGTGGAGGACCTGATCGTCACCACCCGCTCCGGCTACCACGTCATCCGCTTCGTCGAGACCTCCTTCGACAGCAGCGTCTTCCTCCACCTCTGGCTCGACCGCGACACCGGCAACCTCGCGCTCGCCCGGATGCGGCTGCGGGACATGACCGAAAGGCTGGTCCTCGGATGAGCGCCGTCGCCACCCCCGTATCCCCACTCCTCGTCCGGCTCGCCGCCGAGCGGGCCACCGGCGCCCTCCTGCGCGACCACGGCACGCTCTACCTCGTCGACGGACACGTCGTCCACGCCGAGAGCCCCGCCGCCCCCGGCGTCGACATCCTGCTGACCACCGGCGGCCGACTGCCCCGGGAGAACTGGGACGAGGCCGTCGACCGGGCGGGCGCGCACCACGCCGTCGGCCGCTTCCTCGTCGACAGCGGGCGGCTGCACGACGGCGAGCTGGAGATCTGCCATCTCGGCGCCGTGTTCGACGCCGCCTTCTTCGCCCTCTCCCCCACCAGCGGCCCGACCCGCTTCCGGTACGGGGTCGGCCACTGGTTCGGCACGGTGCGGCCGGTCTCCGCCGAAGCCGTCGAACGCGAGACGGTCCGCCGCCGCGAACTCCTCGACGCCGTCTGGCCGTACGCCTCCGTCGACACCGCCCCCGTGGTCCCGAGGCCGGCCGCGCCAGGACAGACGGCGGGCCCCCGGCAGCGCGCGCTTCTCGCCGCCGCCGACGGCGTACGCACCCCGGCGGAGCTGGCCCGGCTGCTCGGCAGGCCCGCCTTCCACACCCTGCTCGACGTGCGCCGGCTGGCCGCCGCCGGGCTCGTGGAGACCCCGCTCGAACCCGCGCCCGTACCGCCCCCGGCCTCCTTACCGGTCCCGCCGGTGGCCGATCCCGACATCGCCTTGCTGCGCCGGCTCCGTGACGCCCTGGAGGCACACCCGTGATGAGGCGTGCCCTGCGCCTGCGCGCCGAAAGGAAACAGCTCATGACGGCAGAAGCCGAGGTGCTCGGCGAGCTACGCAGGCTGCGGGCCAGACTGCCCCAGCTGACCGGAGCGCTCGCGGCCAGCGCCGACGGGCTGGTCCTGGCCCACGACCCGCTGGACACCGACGCGGAGAGCGTGGCCGCGCTGACGGCGGCGGCGCTCGGCGTGGGACAGCGGCTCTCCGTCTCCACCGGACAGGGCCGCTTCCGCGAACTGCTGGTCCGGGGCGAGGGCGGTTACGTCGCGACGTACGCGGCGGGCACCTCGGCCGTCCTGACGCTGCTCGCCGAACCCCGGATCAACGTGGGCCGCCTCCATCTGGAGGCCCGCAGGTCCAGCGCCCGGATCGGCGAACTCGTCGACGGGGCACTGGAGCGCAGAGACCCCACCTGACCGCACGGTCCCGGCCACCCGCACCACACGAGCCACCCGCACCACCCAAGCCACAAGAACCATCGGCAGCACCGGCATCACCGGCATCACCCGCGAAACCCGTACCCGAGAAGGAAGAAGTACGACCATGGCGAACACCGAGACCTCGCTCAAGGAAGCCCTCTCCATCGACGGCGCCATCGGCGCGGCCCTCGTCGACTACACGAGCGGCATGGCGCTCGGCACGCTCGGCGGCGGCAAGGAACTCGACCTGAACGTGGCCGCCGCGGGCAACACCGACGTGGTGCGCGCCAAGGTCCGGGCGATGGAGATGCTGGGCCTCGGCGACGAGATCGAGGACATCCTGATCACCCTCGGCCGCCAGTACCACCTGATCCGGCTGCTCAAGGGGCGTGGCACCAACGGCCTGTTCCTCTACCTGGCCCTGGACAAGGAGCGCGCGAACCTGGCGATGGCCCGCCACTACCTGAAGCGCATCGAGTCCGAGCTGGAACTCTGACCGTCCCTCGTACGCCCTACTCGACGAAGAGTCCCCGGGCCGCCGCCCTGGTGTCGAACTCCTCAAGTCGCGCCTGCGCGTCGGGGAGTTCGTCGGCCATGGCTTCCAGGAGGACCCGGCCGAGGAGCATCGGCGCGCAGGCCGTGTCGAAGGCGAGGCCGGTGCCGACGGGCGCCGGGATGAGCAGGTCACTGTGGGCGGCGACGGGCGCGAACGCCGACTCGGCGACGGTCACGATCGTGAGCCCGGCCGCCCGCGCGTGCTCCAGCGTCTCGACGACCTCCCGGGGGTGCCGGGGCAGCGCGAAGCAGAGCAGGGCGGTGGCCCCTGCCAGTACGGCCGCGTCGACGCGGTCCGTGAGCATGGAGCCGCCCTCGTCGAAGAGCCGGACGTCGGGGTGCACCTTGGCGGCGAAGTAGGCGAAGCCGCGCGCCTGCGAGGACGCGGCCCGCAGCCCGAGGACGGGCAGCGGGCGGGAGGCGGCGAGAACCCGGCCCGCCTGTTCGACGGGCGCGGGGTCGGCGAGCAGCCCGGCGAGGTGCCGGAGGTTCGCGATCTCGGCGAGGACGGCCTGCTGGTACTCGTTGAGCACCTCGCCCTCCCCGTCGCCGGACTCCGTCTCCGGGGGTGTGACCTCGCGCAGATGGCGCCGGAGCGCCGGGTAGCCGTCGAAGCCGAGGGCGACGGCGAAGCGGGTGACGGAGGGCTGACTGACCCCGGCGAGTTCGGCCAGCTCGACACTGGACAGAAACGGCACGTCGGCGGCGCGGCGCACCATGCAGTGCGCGATCCGCCGCTGGGTGGGCGTGAGCCGATGCCCCTCGAAGAGCCCTTGCAGCCGCCCGGCAGGACTGTCGCTCATGCCGCCTCCTCTCGCTATTCACCGCTTATTGGTCCTGCATAACTATATGCAGGATCGCGGGGGAGGGTCACCTCGCGAGACGGGTGCAGTGATCTGGGTCACATGAAAGCCGCCCCACGGAACCCCCTCTTCGCACACTTCCGACCACATCTTCACACCTCCCCCTGGATCAACTCTCCGCATCCACAGGAGAGTTGACGACCCTCCCGGGCGTGAACACGCAGCGGAATCCCTTGGTTACACATCCCCCATGATCGACACCAAGTGGAAGAACCCGACACCTCGGACGTCGCCGAATTGATCTAGACCCCCTCCCCCACACCCGAGTACCGTCTGCCGCGTTCCGAATCCACAGGGTGAGGAATTTCCGGATCCCCAATGGTCCGGTATCGGTGATCGAGGAGATTCAGGGGGAATCATGAGCATCCGAACTGTTCGCACTCGCACGGGAGTCACGGCTGCCGCGGCCGCTGCGGCGGCCATGACCATGCTTTACACCGCGACGCCCGCGGCGGCGGCTTCCACGCAATACGTCAGTGACAACTGTTCCTTCATGAACTGCACCGAGGGCGACCTCTACCTGAACTACAGGTCGGTCGCCAGCTCCGGTAACGGAAACCCGCCCGGCAGTTTCGCGAAGTTCTACGGGAACATCTACGACCACGCGGGCACGACCATCTCGTACAACGGCACGGACACCGGCACCGTGAACTACGTGTACGTCTTCTCCGCCGGTCAGGGCGAGGGCTCGGGCCAGGCGGTCAAGAACAACTCCGCGTCCGCCAACAACTGCTCCGCCGTGGACGGCTACCGGGTGTACTACAACTCCGGCTACGCGGGTCACTCCCAGTCCATCCCGCACTACTGGGCCTGCGCCTCCAGCACCAACCTCGACGCCACCCTGAAGAACAACAATGCCTCTTCGCACTTCGCGTGAGGTCACGGGGTTCCGCCCCCCGTCCGGGGCGAGAGGGCCGCTGACGCGGTCCCTCCTCGCCCTGGCGGGGGCGGTCCTCGCCCTGAGCCCGCTGACGGGCTGCGGCCCGGCGGACCCCGCCGAAGGGGCACCGCGCGCCGGCGCCCCCGGCGCCGCCGTCCCGGTCGACGAGTCGAACTGGCCCAAGTCCACCCCGGACAAGGGGCTCGCCCGGGGGCTCGTCCTCCCCCTTCAGCAGTACATGCAGACGTACAAGGAATCCGTCGTCATCGAACGGGCCGCACGGGGTCTCCAGACGGAATGCATGGCCGAATTCGGCTTCACCATCGTCTTTCCCCCGGCAGGCGTGAACCCGCCGCCGAACGCGGACGACGCCAACATGTCACGACGGTACGGAATCACCGAGCGCGACCTGGCGGAGAAGTACGGATACGGAATTCCGCCGGACGCGGTGGAACACCCCGCACCTCCTCGCCTCACCCCCGCCGCCATCGCCGTCCTCACCGGCCGAAAGGCATTGGACCCGAGAGCGGAACCGGCACCGGCCACCTATCAGGGAAAGAAGATTCCCAAAGACGGCTGCCAGGGCTCGGCATTCGACAGGATCGGCGCCCGCATCGACTTCGGGCTCTCCAGCCGGCTCGATCACGACAGTCTTGTGAAATCTCAGGAGACACCGGAAGTCCAGGCCGTGATCAAAGCCTGGTCCGGCTGCATGCGGAAAAAGGGATACGAGGTCGCCGACCCCTATGCGGCCACCGACCTGGTGCGCAGGGTCGAGGGCGTGGAGACCTCCGGCAAGGAGATCGCCGCCGCGCTCGCGGACATCGACTGCAAGAAGGAAGTGGACCTCGTCCGCATCTGGCACACGGTCGACGCCGCCCTCCAGGCCCGGCAGGTCGAGCAGAACCAGCTCGCGCTTCAGCAGCTGAAGGACAAGAACGCCCACGCGGTCAAGGCCGCCGAGGCGGCACTGCGCGGATAGGCGGCCCGGGGCGGGCTCCGGCATCCCGGAACACCCGGCCCGGCACCGCACCGCACCGCACACACAGGGGGATCAGCGGTGGACAAGGGACCTGACGCCTCACCCGGCGACGACGTGGGGGAACACGCCTCCGGGCACGAGGCGGCGGAGGAGCCGCGCACCGGCCTCGCCCGGCGCCGACGGCTGCTCGGCGCCGTGGCCGCCGCGGCGGTCCTGGTCTCGACGCTCGGCATCGGGGCCGCCCGGGTGATCAAGTCGCCCGCCCAGGCCGCCGCCGACACCGAGGCGCCGCCGCCGAGCGTCATCACCGCGACGGTGGAGCGACGGGTGCTGAAGGAGGCGGTGATCGTACGGGGGACCGTGCGCGCCTCCCAGACCGTCGAGGTCGCCGCCTCCGGTGGCGCGGGCGGCACGCCCGTCGTCACCAAGATGAACGTGGACGCCGGTGACACCTTCCGCTCCGGCCGGGTCCTGATGGAGGTCTCCGGACGGCCGGTCATCGCCCTCAAGGGAAGCGTCCCGGTCTACCGGGACCTCAAGCCCGGCGCCGAGGGCGAGGACGTCGGCCAGCTCCAGAGCGCCTTGCGGGAACGGGGCCACTCCACCGGCTCGGACCGCGAAGGGCTCTTCGGACCCGGCACGAAGGCCGCGCTCACGGCCTTCTACCAGGGCATCGGCTACGACCCCCTGCCCGCGGAGCCGGACGGCGAGGAGAGCCTGACCGGCGCTCAGGAGGCGGTGACCGAGGCGCGTCGCCGGGTCGAGGACATCCGGTCGGCGGCCCGGACAGCACCAGGGCCCCCCGGGACTCCCGGGACACCGGGGACACCGGGGACCACGACCGGCTCCGACTCCGGCACCGGAGCGGACGCGAAAGCCGGTGCGGAATCCGGTTCCGGCGGACCCGCCGGCCCGGCTGGCAGCCCCGCCGGCCCGGACGGCACCTCCGTGGAACTCGCCCGCGCCCGGGAGGACCTGGCGAAGGCCGTGGACCGGCTCGAACAGGTCAAGGCGCGGACCGGCCCCATGCTCCCCGCCTCGGAGGTCGTCTACCTCAAGGGCTTCCCGGCCCGGGTCGACGCGGTGTCCGCCGTCGTCGGCGGCAAGGCCGAGGGGAACGCCCTGACCGTCTCGGCGGGTGCCCTGATGGTCGAGGGGTTCCTCCAGAAGCACCAGCGCGGTCTGGTCAGGCCCGGCCAGCGGGTCACGGTCTTCTCCGAACTCGAAGGCAGGTCGGCCGGGGCGACCGTGCGCTCCGTCGCGACCGCCCTCGCCCGGCCCCGGACGGGGGCCGGTGCCGCCGAGCCCGGGGGCGACAAGGCCGGTTCCCCGGGCTACGCCCTGCTCGTGACCCCGGACAAGCCGCTGGACACCTCCCTGGCAGGCCAGGACGTACGGCTGACGGTCGAGACGGCCGCCACCCGGAACGCGGTGCTCGTCGTCCCGGTCACCGCGATCTCCGCCGGGGCCGACGGCACCACCTCGGTGACGGTCGTCGGACCGGCGGGAAAGCGGCTCCGGGTGCCCGTGAGCACCGGCGGAACCGGCGACGGCTACGTGGAGGTCAGGCCCGTGCGCGCGGCGGATCTGTCCCCGGGCGACCAGGTCATCACCGGGGTCGCGGCCGGTGCGCCCGCCCGGGGCGGCGCCACCGCCGTCGGCCTGTCATGAGCGGGACGGCTCCGAGCGGCGGGACCGCCGCCGTATCGCCCGGCGCCCGGACGGGGACCGATGCCCCGGCCCCGCCCGCCCCGCCCGTGATCGAGATGCGCGGCGCCGGTCTCACGTACCCGGGACCACCCGCCGTGACCGCCCTCAAGCCCTGCGATCTCGTCGTGCGGAAGGGCGAGTTCGTGACCGTCGTGGGCCCCTCCGGCTCCGGGAAGTCGACCTTCCTCAACATCGCGGGACTGCTCGACTCCCCCACCGAGGGCCGGTACCTCCTCGACGGCGTCGACACCGGGCCGCTGCGCGACGCCGACCGCTCGGCGCTCCGGGGCCGCCGCATCGGCTTCGTCTTCCAGGCCTTCCATCTGCTGCCGCACCGCACGGCGGTGGAGAACGTGTCGCTGTCGATGGTGTACGCGGGGGCGAGCCGGGAGGACCGGGTCCGCGCGGCCCGGGACGCCCTCGTGCGCGTCGGCCTCGGGCACCGGCTGGAAGCCGTACCGACCACCCTGTCCGGCGGCGAGCGGCAGCGCGTGGCCATCGCGCGCGCCCTCGCCTCCCAGCCCTCCCTGCTCCTGTGCGACGAGCCCACCGGCAACCTGGACAGCGCCACGGCGGCGACCGTGATGGAGCTTCTGGAGGGCCTGCACCGGGACGGGATGACCGTCCTGGTCATCACCCACGATCCCGCCGTGGCCCGGCGGGGCGCCCGCACCCTCTCGATCCGGGACGGCGTGCTGACCGAAGGCCCCACCCCATGAGACTCCGACGTTCCACGGAACCCCACCGCACCGAGGGACCCGGCCGGCTCGCGCGGTTCCGGCGTCGCGGGACCCTCGGCATCGAGCCCTCCCGCCTCGCCTGGCGCGACCTCGTCTCCGAGTCCACCGCCGGACTGCTCCAGCGTCCCGCCCGCGCGGCGCTGACGGCCCTCGGCACCGTGCTCGGCGTCGGTTCCTTCGTCGCCGTGCTCGGCCTCACCGCCACCGCGGCCTCGCAGATCGACGGCCGCTTCACCGAGCTGAACGCCACCGAGGTCACCGTCCAGGACGTCAGCGGCGAGTACGACGAGTTCGAGACCCTGGCCTTCCCCGGCGACGCCGACCGCCGGGTGGAGCGCCTCAACGGCGTCACCCACGGCGGCGTCCTGTGGTCGGTGCAGCCGGGCGGCGACCGGCAGGTGCGGGCCGCCCCGGTCGCCGGAGTATCGGCCGCGAGCCAGATCCAGATCGTCGCCGCCTCCTCCGGCGCCCTGCTCGCCGCCGAACCGGCTCTGCGGGAAGGGCGGGTGTACGACCGCTGGCACGACACCACCCGGCAACGGGTGGCCGTGATCGGCGCGGGCATGGCGGCCAGGCTCGGCATCACCACCCTGGAGACGCAGCCCGCCCTGTTCATCGGCGACGAGGCGTTCACCGTCATCGGGGTCGTCGAGGACGTACGGCGCAAGGCGGACCTGCTGCTCTCGGTGATCGTCCCGCGCAGTACCGCGCAGGAGCTGTGGGGCCCGCCCAAGGACGGGGCCGAGATGCTCGTCAGCACCCGGGTGGGGGCGGCGCAGCAGGTCGCCCGCGAGGCGCCCGTCGCCCTGCGCCCGGACCACCCCGAGTACCTCAGGGCCGTCCCGCCGCCCGACCCGCGCGCCCTGCGCAGCGGGGTGAGCGGGGACCTCGGGCAGCTGTTCCTGGTGCTCGCGGCCGTCTGCCTCTTCATCGGCTCGGTCGGCATCGCCAACACCACGCTGGTCGCCGTCATGGAACGGACCGGCGAGATCGGGCTGCGCCGGGCCCTGGGGGCCAGGGGACGGCACGTCCTCGCCCAGTTCCTCACCGAATCGGGGGTGCTGGGCGCACTGGGCGGACTCGTCGGCACCTCCCTCGGCGTGAGCGTGGTCGTCGCGGTCGCCATGGCCCGGGAGTGGACGCCCGTCATCCAGCCCACGACGGTCGTCGCCGCCCCGGTGATCGGCCTGCTCACCGGCCTCCTCGCCGGTCTCTACCCGGCCTGGCGCGCCAGCCGCATCCAGCCGGTCGAGGCGCTGCGCCGCTGACGCACGGCGCACGCAGCGCCTTCCCCTCACACGTCACGGCGGGGTGCTCCCGTACGCCGGGAGCTTCGCCGTGCCTCCGGAAGATCCGATGGTGCGCGAGCACCACTCCGACGAAGGAAGAGCGTGAGACACATACGCATGCGGCGCCTGGCGCCGCTCACGGTCGCGCTGGCCACAGCGCTCGCCGTGCCGCTGACGCTGCCCGCGCGGGCAGCGCAGACCACACCCCCGGCGGGCGGCGCCCCGGCGCCGGTCACGCGGCAGGTGGACGAGCCCGGCGCGGTCGCGCCCGCGGACCGGGCGGCCGTCCTGGGCGACGGCTACGCGCGGTCCACCGACACCGCGTTCACCACCTCCGGCGACGGTACGGGCTTCCACCTGCTCGTCGCCGACGAGAGCGCGGGGTACGCCTGGAAGACGGCGGCCACCCTGTCCGAGCCCGGCTTCGACGCCGACGCCTGGATCGGCAACGCCTGCCTCACCGCGTCCGGCAGGCGCGCGGCCGTCGCCTACGCGCCGCGTACCTTCACCAACAAGCCGGAACTGATGGCGCGGGGAGCCTTCGCGGCGACCGTGGACCTCACCACGGGCAAGGTCACCAAGCTTCCCTTCCAGGCTTCGCTCGCCTACTTCAGCCCCGGCTGCGGCGCGGGCGAGCAGGCCGTGTTCAGCCAGCTGTCCTACGAGGAGGACAGCGCGCAGCGGACCCGGCTGATCACGGTGGACACCGTGACCGGCGAGTCCGGCGAGCCGGTCGCCTACCCGGGCCAGGTCACCTCCGCCGTGCCGACGCGGGACGGCATCGTCGCCGCGCACGGCAACCGGCTGGTCGCCGCCGGGGCGAAGGGCGGGCTCCGGGAGATCACCCGCACCCGGGCGGTCCCCTTCCAGCTGACGGCGGACTCCTCCGGCGGCCTCACCTACATCGACCGCTCCGGCGGCGGCGACGCCGTGACGGTGGCGACGGGGTACGCCGAGCACCTGACCGGCGCGCAGCTCCGTCAGGGCCGGGCGAAGGCCGCCACGGTGGCCTCGGGCCGGCTCACCGACTGGGACCTCGCCTCCTCGGCCGACGGCACCGTCTACGTGACCGGCGACGCGGCCACGAAGGGCACCCTGCCGAAGGCCGTCAGGAACCCCGGCGGTCTGGCCAAGGGCGCCCGGCTCTCCAGCCACGGCCACGCGGCGGTCACCACGGCGTGGGCGGACGGCAAGGACAGCCGCATCCGGCCCGAGGAGGCACTGACCGAGCGCACCGCGCGCACCACGGTGCGGCTCCTCGGCACGGCCCGTACCGTGACCCTGGACACCCTGCCGGGCGAGGTCCGCGTCGGCGGGCCGAAGGCGGCGGAGCGGGGCCGTACGCCCTCTCCGGCGCTTCCGGCTCCGGCGAAGGGCGGCACGGCCGCCACGCGGGGCACGGGCGGTTCCCCGGCCGCGAAGGGCCTCGCCCCCGCCGCCGGTGCGGCCGCGTTCGGCGGCTCGCCGACCGATCCCGGCGAGGACGAGAACGAGCGCACCTGCGCGGTGCCCCGCAACGACGTACGGAAGCAGGCGTTCCAGCCGACTCCCCGTCAGGTCGAGTGGGCCGTGGACCAGGCGGTCATCGGGCGTCTGAACCTCACCCGCAGCCCGAACTGGAAGAACACGGGCATGGGCGGCTACCAGCCGCAGGGCCTGTTCCCGCCGATCACCCTCGCCGGTGACCCCAACGGAACCCTGGACAGCGAGGACGGCGACAACGACCGCTGGCACATCCCGTCACAGATCCTCCTGGGCGTCACCGCGCAGGAGTCGAACATGTGGCAGGCCACGCGGTACGCGGTGCCCGGCGTCACCGCCAACAGCCTGATCGGCAACTACTACGGCGTCGACTACAACCCCAGTGGCACCCAGGGCGACCCGTGGTCCATCGACTGGAAGAAGTCCGACTGCGGCTACGGCATCACCCAGGCCACCGACGGCATGCGGCTCCCGGGCCACGACCAGCCCACCAAGACGGTCCTCCAGCAGGAGGCCATCGCGCTGGACTACACGGCCAACATCGCGGCCGGGGCCCAGATCCTCTCCGAGAAGTGGAACCAGACGTACAACGCGGGGATGAAGGTCAACGACGGCCACCCCAAGTGGATCGAGAGCTGGTTCTTCGCCCTGTGGGCGTACAACTCGGGCTTCTACCCGCAGTCCGCCGCGGACTCCGCCGGACACTGGGGCGTGGGCTGGACCAACAACCCGGCCAACCCGCTGTGGAAGGCCAACCGCACCCCGTTCCTGGAGAACGCGCTCGGCGGCACCGACTACAGCCACGCGGCACGCCCGCAGGAGTGGCCGTACGAGGAGAAGGTCATCGGCTGGGCCGCCCGGCCCATCACGGCCATGTTCGCCCCCGGTGACATGCAGGCCGGGTACCGCCCCGCCAACTGGACGATCAACGCGGACCGGACGACCGCCAAGCCGCCGATCGGCCTGTTCTGCGACACGTCGAACAACTGCACTCCGAGCAAGATCGCCGAGGGTGACTCCAACGACCCGGGCATGGGCGCCTGCGGTCTGGACTCCGGCAACGGCACCACCAACCCGCACTGGCTGCACTGCTGGTGGAACAAGGCGGTGACCTGGAAGAACTGCGGCTCCGGAGCCCAGTGCGGCAACCAGGTGCACCGGTTCGACACCAGTTACCCGGAGCAGCCCGACGCCAACTCCTATCCGCCGCGCTGCTCCAGCGGTCTCCCGGCGAACGCCCTGATCGTCGACGACGTCCAGCACGGGATCGTCCCGGCGGGATCGGCTTCGAGAAGCTGCGGGACAACCGTGTCCGCAGGCACGTTCAAGCTGAACTACTACATCTGGAGCGACGGCACCTACCCCGGAAAGATGGACACCCACCAGATCGGCGCCGGCTACGGCAACCACTTCTGGTTCACCCACACCCGCCAGCCGGACCCGAACTACGGGCACCGGATGGAGATCGACGGGGTGTGGAAGCTGAACCAGCCGATCCCGGGCGGCCAGGCGAAGGTCTACGCGCACATCCCGGACCACGGGGCGCAGACCAAGAACGCCGACTACCGGATCAAGACGGTGGACGACACGGTCGTCAAGCCCGTCTCCCAGGCGGACAACGCCTCCAACAAGTGGGTCGACCTGGGCGCCTACCAGTTCGGCGACACGATTCCCCAGGTCAGCCTCTCCAACTTCACCTCCGACGGGACCGGTGAGAAGGACATCGCGTGGGACGCGATCGCCTTCGTTCCGGGCGAGTACTCGGGCATCCCGGCGGATCTGACCTTCGGAGACCCGAACCCGCTCGCTCCCGACCCGGAGCCGAACGACCAGCCCCAGACCGCCGCCTCCCTCTTCTCCGACACGATTCCGTCGCCCTCCTGGCCGGTCGCCCCGGCGAACGGCGCCGGAGCGTCCGGCGGGCAGCAGGCCAAGAGCGGCGGTGCGGGGACCAGTGCCGTGCTGTCCTTCGGCAAACCGACCACACTCGGGCTGCTCCAGTCGCCCTCGCTCACCGGTCTCACCGCGGCGACCCCCGGGGAGACCGCGTCCTGCTCGGTGGTCCAGAACCCCTCGGTCAACTTCCTGCGGACCCAGTCCTGCCTGGTCGACGAACTCGTCATCACCTACCTGGTGAACGGCACCCCCAAGGGCCAGGCGAGGTTCAACTTCCGGCTTGAGGTCGACACCGACCTCAACACCGACACGACGACGCAGACCGCCTCCATCCAGCTGAAGTCCATGGACTCGGCCGTCAACACCGCCTCCGTCAACCTGGACTTCCTGTGCCGGGGCTACTGCCAGGTCACCACGACCCCGTGGACCGGCCTCACCACCTTCGCACGCGGCGACGCCCACTGGGCGATCGTCACCTCCCGGATGAAGTGGACGCCGTCGAACGGCGCCGAGCGCGGCACGATCACTCCGTACTGGAGGCTCAGCGGTACGGCCAACGGCGCTCCGAGCAACTCGGTCGACGCGGAGAGGCCGGAACTCAACGTCCGGTGCGACGTCGAGGCGAAGGCGACCCCCGGCTGTGTCTTCCTCTCGTACCGGCCCGAACTCCGGATCAACGAGAAGAAGTTCCCCGCGGCCGCGGCCCACATCTGGCTGATGCAGGAGAAGATCCCCGGCGGGTACGGCCGAAAGGGCAAGGAGCCGCTCACGTACCTGACGAAGGATGTCCTCGTACCCCTGCCCAACTCCACGAAGCCGCTGCCCGATCACAACCGGGACGTCATCTGCCCCCAGTCGTGGGTACGGAGCCCACTCGCCACCATGTCTCCCGAGCTGGGCCCGAACGACGTGCCCAGTTGTGACGAGTACCCCTTCGCGTCCAGCTGGCAGAGCGCGGCGATCCCGAAGGTCTGGAACGGCCAGAACCAGAAGTCCGTCGCCGACGGCAGCGGGTGCGCCAACACCATCGCCCAGCGCGATGCCTCGGGTCTGTGGCACCTGATCCCGGACCCCCGGGAGCACCTGCCCACCTGGACCGAGCCGTGCGGACGGTCCAGCATGTCCAACAACCAGAACTCCCAGTCCATGGCCGGGTTCGGTGGCTTCATCACGCGCAACCGCCTCCTGGAAGGCGACGCCTACTGGGTCAACGCGCCCAAGCCGTAGGGAGGAAACCGTACGAACGGCGGGGCCCGGTGCGTTCTTCGCGCCGGGTCCTGCCCCGTTTCCGGGTCCTCACTCCCAGTCGAGCAGACCGTCCCTTGCCACCGGCCGGTAGCCGCCGGTCGCGGGGGTGGCCTCGCCCCGCTCCAGCGCTTCCGCGATCCCGGTCAGGCAGGGGCCGAGCGAAGGGGCGCGGGCGGAGGCGTACTCGGGCTCGTGGAAGGCGAGCACCGGGGGGCTGTCCCCGCCGTGCGCGGTGTCGAGGAGCATCCCGACATGGGCGTCCGGGACGGCCGTGACGGGGATCCAGGAGGGCCGCCACCAGTCCTCGTCGTCGATGTCGACGGCGATCCGGCGGTTCCGGCGGTACAGGAGGCCGATGCTCTCGCAGTCGAGGAACACCTCGCCGCGGGGCAGGAAGGCGGAGTGGGGATGGGGCACGTACCGGTGCCCGCCCTCCGGGAGCGGCACCCGGTGGTCCAGGGCGGTGCCGCCGTTGTTCCGGCGCAGCCAGGCCACCAGGTCCCCGGGCACGGCAAAGCCCAGGGCTTCTTCGAGAAGGCGCAGGTCCTCGTCGGAGGCGGGCGGGCGGAGCACGGCCGTGTTCCCGGGTGCGTGGGCCTCCAGCCAGCGGACGATCCCGTCCCACGAGGCGGCCGCCTCGTTCGCGTAGGTCATGCGCCTGTCCTACCAAAGCGTCGTCGCGGGGACCGCCGCACCCCCGTTCACCGGGGGGCGGGACGACGGCGGTCCCCGCGAGGGGCGCGGGTCCGGGTCAGGGCCGGGCTTCGCGTCCGTGGCGTCGTACGGGATCCGGGAGCCGCTCCGGAGAGTCCGTGACGCCGACGTCCACCAATCTGCCCGACCCGTGTGACGCGGGTGCTTCGCGGATGTGTCGGGCTCGTTCCGGTTGTGCGAACGGGCCCGGCGCCTCCTTGTGACGGTTCACGCGCACGACCCGGCCCCGCCCCGTACCGGCTTCGCGCGCGGGCCCGGTGCCTCCCGGCGCCGGGACCGAGCCTCGTCCCCGTGCCGTCCCTACTTCGTTCCCCCGCCCGCCAGGAACGCCAGCAGGTCCTGGCGGCTGACGACGCCGGTGGGCTTGCCCTCGACCAGGACGATCGCCGCGTCCGAGGTGTCGCCGAGGACGGCCATCAGGTCGGCGACCGGTTCGCCGGAGCCGACCTGCGGCAGCGGGCGGCACATGTGGTCCTCCAGCGGGTCCTCCAGGGACGCCTTCTGGGTGAAGAGCGCCTGGAGCAGTTCGCGCTCGACGACCGAGCCGATGACCTCGGCGGCCATGACGTCGGGGTGGCCCGCGCCCGGCTTCACGATGGGCATCTGGGAGACGCCGTACTCGCGCAGCACCTCGATGGCCTGGCCGACGGTCTCGTCCGGGTGCATGTGGACGAGGGAGGGAATGCCGCCGTCCTTGTGGCGCAGCACGTCCGCGACGGTGGCGGAGGTGGTGTCCTCAAGGAAGCCGTAGTCGGCCATCCACTCGTCGTTGAAGATCTTGGAGAGGTAGCCGCGGCCGGAGTCCGGCAGGAGGACCACCACGACGTCGTCGGGGCCCAGCTCCCGCGCGACCTCAAGGGCGGCCACCACGGCCATGCCGCAGGAGCCGCCGACGAGGAGGCCCTCCTCCTTGGCGAGGCGGCGGGTCATCTGGAAGGAGTCCTTGTCGGACACGGCGACGATCCGGTCCGTGACGGTCCGGTCGTAGGCGGTGGGCCAGAAGTCCTCGCCGACGCCCTCGACCAGGTACGGCCGGCCGGAGCCGCCCGAGTACACGGAGCCCTCGGGGTCCGCGCCGACGATCTCGACCTTCCCGCCGCTGGCCTCCCTGAGGTACCGGCCGGTGCCGGAGATCGTGCCGCCGGTGCCGACGCCCGCCACGAAGTGGGTGATCCGCCCCTCCGTCTGCTCCCACAGCTCGGGACCGGTGGTCTCGTAGTGGGAGCGCGGGTTGTTCGGGTTGGAGTACTGGTCGGGCTTCCAGGCTCCGGGCGTCTCGCGGACGAGCCGGTCGGAGACGTTGTAGTACGAGTCCGGGTGCTCGGGGTCGACGGCCGTGGGGCAGACGACGACCTCGGCGCCGTACGCGCGCAGTACGTTGATCTTGTCGAGCGACACCTTGTCCGGGCAGACGAAGATGCACTTGTAGCCCTTCTGCTGGGCCACGATCGCCAGGCCGACGCCCGTGTTGCCCGAGGTGGGCTCGACGATGGTGCCGCCGGGCTTGAGTTCGCCGCTCTGTTCCGCCGCCTCGATCATCCGCAGGGCGATCCGGTCCTTGACCGAGCCGCCCGGGTTGAAGTACTCGACCTTGGCGAGAACGGTTGCCTGAATGCCCGCGGTGACGTTGTTGAGCTTCACCAGCGGGGTGTTGCCGACGAGGCTGATCATCGAGTCGTGGAATTGCACCGTAATCTCCGGGGTCTCCGTAATGGTGTGGCCAGCGTATGCGTAGTCGGAGCCGGTTACGGGGCAGTTAGACCTTTGACCGGTCTGAAGGAGGTGACGGCCCCATGTCGAGGGCGCGGGTGGCACGGCGGATCGCGGCGGGTGCGGCGTACGGGGGCGGCGGCATCGGCCTGCTCGGGGTGGCGGCGGTCGGCGTGCTCGTGGCCGAGGTCCAGATCGCCAAGCGGGCCGTCGGCATCGGGGCGGCTCCGCTGCCGCCGGGGGCGGACGGCCTGTACGGCAGGGCGTTCGGCCCGGACACCCCGCTGCGGCTTGCCCTTCTGGGTGATTCCACGGCGGCGGGCCAGGGCGTGCGCCGCTCGGGCCAGACGCCGGGCGCGCTGCTCGCCTCGGGGCTCGCGGCGGTGGCCGAGCGGCCGGTCGTGCTGCGGAACGTGGCGCTCTCCGGCGCCCGCTCGGACGATCTGGAGCGGCAGGTGTCGCTGCTGCTCAGCCAGCCGCTCGGGCCGCCGGACGTCTGCGTCCTGATGATCGGCGCGAACGACGTCACCCACCGGATGCCGCCGACCCAGTCGGTGCGGCTGCTGGCCTCGGCGGTGCGGCGGCTGCGGACGGCGGGCGCGGAGGTGGTGGTGGGCACCTGCCCGGATCTGGGGACGATCGAGCCGGTGTACCAGCCGCTGCGCTGGCTGGCCCGGCGGACGTCGAGGCAGCTGGCGGCGGCGCAGACGATCGTGGTGGTGGAGCAGGGCGGCCGGACGGTGTCGCTGGGGGATCTGCTGGGGCCGGAGTTCGCGGCGAACCCGCGCGAGATGTTCGGGGTGGACAGTTTCCATCCCTCGGCGGAGGGGTACGCGACGGCGGCGATGGCGGTCCTGCCGACGGTCTGCGCGGTGCTCGGCGTCTGGCCGGAGACCGACCGGCCCGAGCCCGCCCGCCGGGAGAACGTGCTGCCGGTCGCCAAGGCGGCGGCCGAGGCGGCGTCGCAGGCCGGTACGGAGGTGACGGGGGTCCGGGCGCCCTGGGCGCTGCTCAAGCACCGGCGCAGGCGGCGGCTCCCGGTCCCGGCGGAGCCGTCGGCCGTCACCGATCCTCCCCCCGCCCCGCACGGCCCTCGGGTCCCGCACACCCCCCGAGCCTGAGCGAGCGCTTAGAAAAGAGGTCCGCATCACACGTCCGGCCCGGTGACCCCGTGCGGTACGTGCGGGTAACTTCCCTTTCAGTCCGCTCACTCCGCACCCTCATGGAGCCGTGATGCCCGAAGCAGTGATCGTCTCGACCGCCCGCTCCCCCATCGGCCGGGCCTTCAAGGGCTCCCTGAAGGACCTGCGGCCGGACGACCTCACCGCGACCATCGTCCAGGCGGCCCTGGCCAAGGTGCCCGAGCTGGACCCGCGCGACATCGACGACCTGATGCTGGGCTGCGGTCTGCCCGGCGGCGAGCAGGGCAACAACCTGGGCCGGATCGTGGCCGTGCGGATGGGCATGGACCACCTCCCGGGCTGCACGGTCACCCGCTACTGCTCCTCCTCCCTCCAGACCTCCCGGATGGCCCTGCACGCGATCAAGGCGGGCGAGGGCGACGTGTTCGTCTCGGCGGGCGTGGAGATGGTGTCCCGCTTCGTGAAGGGCAACTCGGACTCGCTGCCCGACACGCACAACCCGTTCTTCGCCGAGGCCGAGGCCCGTACCGCCGCCGTCGCCGCATCCGAGGGCTCGGCCTGGCACGACCCGCGCGAGGACGGCCTGGTCCCGGACGCGTACATCGCCATGGGCCAGACCGCGGAGAACCTGGCCCGGCTGAAGGGGATCAGCCGCCGGGAGATGGACGAGTTCGGCGTACGGTCGCAGAACCTCGCCGAGCAGGCCATCGCCAAGGGCTTCTGGGCCCGCGAGATCACCCCGGTGACGCTGCCGGACGGCACGGTCGTCTCCGCCGACGACGGCCCGCGCGCCGGGGTCACCCTGGAGGGCGTGGAGGGCCTCAAGCCGGTCTTCCGCCCCGACGGTCTGGTCACGGCGGGCAACTGCTGCCCGCTCAACGACGGCGCCGCCGCGCTCGTGATCATGTCGGACACCAAGGCGCGCGAGCTGGGCCTGACCCCGCTGGCCCGGATCGTCTCCACCGGCGTCTCCGGCCTCTCCCCCGAGATCATGGGCCTGGGCCCGGTCGAGGCCTCGAAGCAGGCCCTGTCGCGCGCCGGCCTGACCATCGGGGACATCGACCTGGCCGAGATCAACGAGGCCTTCGCCGCCCAGGTCATCCCCTCCTACCAGGAGCTGGGTCTCGACCTGGACAAGGTGAACGTCAACGGCGGCGCCATCGCCGTCGGCCACCCCTTCGGCATGACCGGCGCCCGCATCACCGGCACCCTGATCAACAGCCTCCGGTTCCACGACAAGCAGTTCGGCCTGGAGACCATGTGCGTGGGCGGCGGCCAGGGCATGGCGATGGTGATCGAGCGGCTGAGCTGACCCGAGCCGGGAGGGCGTGACGGAAGGACCGGAGCACGTCGGAACGGGCCGCGCGGACCGGATCCGAGCCGGGAAGGGCCGGATTTCCGGCCGTTCCCGGGATCGGGAGGACCGGACTTCCGGCCGTTCCCGGTCCGGTCGGCCGGACCGGGAGGCGCGGGGCCGACCGGCCGCCGGCCGGGTCAACCACGCCGCGTCCGAGCCGTGACCGAATCTCCCCCAGGATGTGACCTACATCCCGGAAGAGTTTATTTACGCAGGTCAGAGCCATGTTGGGACTAACCTCCTGGTACAAATACCTGTCCAATTCGTGACGTAATGCACTGACAGCGGGCCCCACCCCACGACAAGCTGAGGTAGGAAGTCGGGGGATCGACTCGGAATGGGGAGTACGTCAGTGAGCGCCATGCCTCTTGCCCTGCTGCTGACCACGGCCGCCGCCACGGCCGTGGGCACTGCCGCCCTGCACGCCGTCCATGGTCTCCGCAAGCAGGTCGCCGCGCTGCGGAGCGAGCTGGCGACCGGTCACGGCGTCACCGTTCCAGCCGCCCGCACCAGTCACGCCGCCGAGATACGGGCCGCGGTCGCGGAGGCCCTGGCCGAGGAGCGGGAGCGCGAGCTCGCCGAGGCACGGGCCTTCTGGGCCGCGCAGGAGGCCCGGGACGCGGCCGACGCGCCGTCCCTGCTCGGCGGTCTGGGCGGCCCGGCCGAGGACGCCGGTTTCTACGTGCCCCGCCAGACCGACTTCGTGGGCCTTGAGGCGATGGCCCTTGAGGCGATGGAGGCGGAGGCCGCCGCGCTCGACGGGATCGACCCGCTGGACGCCTTCGACGAGTATCCGGAGGACTCCGCGGAGCTGGCCGCCGCCCGCCGCCGCCACCCCTCGCACCCGGACTTCGTCCCCGTGCAGACCCCGGTCGTCACCGACCACGAGCGGACCGTCGCCCGCCTTGAGGGACTGGCCGACACCCGTACGGCGCTGACCGACGTACGCCCCGGCCCGCTCGGCACGCTCGACGTGTACGTCTTCGCCGACGGCACCACGCTCTGCATGACCCCGGGGCACCGCGAGACCGCGGAGCGCCTCGCGGAGGCCCTGCGCTCCGGCCGCACGCCGGTGCTGCTCGGCGGCTCGGGCGTCTCGGGCGCCTTCGCCCTCACCTTCTCGTACGGCGACTCCGACGAGGAGAACGTCTACATCCTGGCGGACCGCGTCATCGCCTCCCTGTAGCCCCCCGGAAGCCCCGGCGGGGTCCTACAGCCCCGAGCGCCGCTCCGCCGCCCGTACCCGTTCCACGGCCTCCGCCAGTTCCCCCTCACGGGAATCGGCCGGGGCCGTTCGCAGGATCTCGGCCAGGTCGTTCCCGGCCACGACCAGTTGGTCGGCCACGGCGAAGACCCCCGCGTCCGGCATGGTCCTCGGCTCCCGCCGCGGGTCCTCGGCGCGCTGGGCGCGGGCCGCCAGCTCCCGGGCCAGGGCCAGGCCCTCGGCCGCCGCACCGCGCTGGAGACGGCTCTGCGGGGCGCTCCGCAGCCGGTCGGCGAAGCGCTCGACGGCCTCGGTCAGTTCACTCGTATCACGCACCCCGCGACCCTACGCGCCGCCCGGCCCCGCCGGGTGCCGCGGGTACGCGGAAGGGCCCGCCCGGCGCGAAGCCGGACGGGCCCTTCACCCGTTTCAGGGGGTGCGTCAGTCGTCGCCCTGGAGGATCGACAGGAGACGCAGCATCTCCAGGTAGATCCAGACCAGGGTCATGGTGAGGCCGAACGCGGCCAGCCAGGCCTCCTCGCGCGGCGCGCCGTAGGCCACGCCGTCCTCGACCTGCTTGAAGTCGAGGGCGAGGAAGCAGGCGCCCAGGATGACGCCGACGACGCCGAACAGGATGCCGAGGCCACCGCTGCGGAAGCCGAGGCCGTCGCCGCCGCCGAAGACGGAGAACAGCAGGTTGGCCACCATGAGCAGCATGAAGCCCATCGCGGCGGCCATCACGAAGCCGTAGAAGCGCCGGTTGACCCGGATCCAGCCCAGCTTGTACGCGATCAGGACACCGGCGAAGACCGCCATGGTGCCCAGGACCGCCTGGGTGACCACGGCGCCGCCGATGTGCGCCGAGACGGCGGCCGAGATGACGCCGAGGAAGACGCCCTCGAAGGCCGCGTAGCCGATGATCAGCGCCGGGGACGGCTTGCGCTTGAAGGACTGCACGAGCGACAGCACGAGCGCGACCAGGGCGGCGCCGATGCCGATGCCGTACGACTTGCCCAGGTTGGCCGCGTCGACCGGCAGCAGCGTCCAGGCGAGGACGGCGGTGAGCACGACCGTGCCGAGCGTCATGGCCGTACGGCTCACGACGTCGTCGATCGTCATCACGTTGGCGCGGACCGGCTGCGGCGCACCGAGCGTGTCCTGCGGGGCGTACGGGTTCGTCGCGTACGGGTTCGTCGAACCCTCGGCGTACGGGGTACCGGTGGCGTACGGGTTGGTTCCGACGGCGGGGCCCCCGGCCTGCGGCTGCTGCGCGTTGAAGCCCGCGTAGCCGGCGTCGCGGCTGAACCCCCGTCGCGAGAAGACCGGGTTGCTGCTCCTCATCTCACTCCTCCATGGCGGACCGCACGGCGCGGCCTTGCGTCAAGAGTAATGGGTAGGCAAAAGAAACTCCCTAGTGCTCGGGGAGGATCTTTTTCCGCGAGTTCCGCACGATTCCGATCATCGTCAGCCGTCGGAGGGTGCCCTCCACCAGGCTCGTTCCGGCAGCGACCGTCCTGACGGCACCGGCGGGACCGGCCGCGCCGACAGCGGCGATCGCACCCGGCCCCGACAACGGCGATCGCGGACCGCACCGACCGGATGGAGAACCGATGACACCCACGCCCGACGAGACCTGGGACCTGCGCGGCGGCACCGCCCGTGTCTTCACCGCCGGCGCCTTCACCGCCCGGGAGGGCCTCATCCGGCCGGTGCTGCTCGCCGGGGACCCCGGCACGAAGGCCGAGGACCTGACGGCCGCCGCCGATCACCCCGCGTACTCGCTCCTGGCCGCGCTGCGTGGCCGCGGCCACGATCTGGTCCTGATCGCCCTGGAGGACCCCGACGCCTCGCTCCCCGGCAACGGGGCGGTGGTCCAGCGGGCCCTCCAGCGGACGCTCGCCAAGCGGCAGGGCACCCGCCCGCTGGCCGTCGGCGGCACCCTGGGCGGCGCGCTCGCCGCCCGCTACACGCTGACGAGCATGGAGTACCAGCGGATCGACCACCGCACGGAGGTCTTCCTCTCCCACAACGCCGCCGCCCCCGCCTTCGAGGACGAGGCCGACCTGGCCCGCCTGGGAACGATGCCGCGCATGCCCCGCAATCTGCGCCTGACCGACGGCCCCGTCTCCGACGGCCTGACCGACACCGACTTCGACGAGACGAGGACCGCACCCCCGACCGCGCCGGGCCCCCTGCTCCCCGAGAGCCACGGGTCCTGGCTGCTGGGGCGGCTGCCGTAGAACCGCGGGCCGGTCGCCGCGGGACCGGTCGTCAGGGGGCCGGTGGGCCGGTCGCGCGGTAGTGCCGTAGAAGACGAACCGTGGTGCCCGGAACCGGACTCGAACCGGTACGGCCAAAGGCCAGCGAGGTTTAAGCTCGCCGTGTCTGCGTTCCACCATCCGGGCGTCGCGAAGCTCCGCGTTGGCACTGGAGCCTATCGGGGGAGCGTCCCTCGTTCAGCGGAACATCTTCTCGATGTTGTCTTATTTTATTGACGTCTGAGGGTGCGTCAGTGCAGGTGGGGGCCCCTTCACCGGACCGTGGTCGAGGGCACAGGCGCAAAGCCGCACCCCCCGGAATGACGAAAAGTCGCCGCACGTGTGTCACCTCGGCCGAAGCTCGCCATCGGCCCTCCTCCCGGGGCCGCCGTCATACCTCAGGAGGAGACTCCGAAGCCCCGGTCAGACTCCAGAGGGCCCCGGGAACGGGCACAGGGACGGACGATCCGAACGGGGACGTCCGACACGATGAAGGGGTTCCCAAGAAGACCCCGCAGTGACAGGAGTCCCCCGTGACCACCAGCCCCACCGTGTCCCGTGCCACCGCGGTGGCCGCCCGTGCCACGGACCTCTCCAAGGTCTACGGCCACGGCGAAACCCAGGTGGTCGCGCTCGACCACGTCAGCGTGGACTTCCGGCAGGGCGAGTTCACCGCGATCATGGGGCCCTCCGGCTCCGGCAAGTCCACGCTCATGCACTGCGTCGCGGGCCTCGACTCCTTCTCCTCCGGTTCGGTCCGGATCGGCGACACCGAGCTGTCCACCCTCAAGGACAAGCAGCTCACCCAGCTCCGCCGGGACAAGATCGGCTTCATCTTCCAGGCGTTCAACCTGCTGCCCACCCTGACCGCCCTGGAGAACATCACGCTGCCGATGGACATCGCCGGCCGCAAGCCCGACAAGCAGTGGGTCCAGCAGGTCATCGACATGCTCGGGCTCTCCGGCCGGCTCAGCCACCGCCCCACCGAACTCTCCGGCGGCCAGCAGCAGCGCGTGGCCGTGGCCCGCGCCCTCGCCTCCCGCCCCGAGATCATCTTCGGCGACGAGCCCACCGGAAACCTGGACTCCCGCTCGGGCGCCGAGGTCCTCGGCTTCCTGCGCAACTCGGTCCGCGAGCTGGGCCAGACCGTCGTCATGGTCACCCACGACCCGGCGGCCGCCTCCTACGCCGACCGCGTGATCTTCCTCGCCGACGGCCGGATCGTCGACGAGATGCCGAACCCGACGGCGGACGGCGTACTCGACCGCATGAAGGCCTTCGACGCCAAGGGCCGCACCAGCTGACCCCCGGCGCCCGCCCGCGCCGGAGCCGCCACGCCTCCTGACCCTCCGGCGCCCGGTCCCGGCCCGCCACGGCCGCCGCCGAGCGCGGCGCCTGCCCGCCCGGGGTCCGCCCACCCGCCGACCCCGGCGCCCGCCCGTCTCCGATTCGCCGCCCCACCCTCCCTCCAGGACACACCCATGTTCCGTACCGCCCTGCGCAATGTGCTCGCGCACAAGGCGAGACTGCTGATGACCGTTCTCGCCGTGATGCTCGGCGTGGCCTTCGTCTCCGGCACGCTCGTCTTCACCGACACCCTCTCCCAGGCCTTCCGCAACCAGTCCGCGAAGAGCTACGACGACGTCGCCGTCTCCGTCTCGCTGTACCCGGACCCGGAGGAGGCCCGGAAGAACCCCGGTCTCTCCCAGCGGACCGTGGACGAGGTCGCCGGACTCGGCGGGGTCGCCTCCGTCGCGCCCCGCGTCGACGGCTTCGCGGGCGTGCCCGACAAGAACGGGAAGCTGATCGGCGTCGGCTGGTCCAACAAGGGGACCAACTTCGCCCCCGACAAGGACGGCAAGGACCGCGCGTACGCCTTCACCAAGGGAACGGGCCCGGTCGAGGCCGGGCAGGTCGCGCTCGACGAGGAGACCGCCGCCAAGGGCGGCTACGAGGTCGGCGCTCCCGTCCGCGTCGCCACCAACGGCCCCGTGAAGGAGTACACCCTCTCCGGTGTCTTCACCACCGAGGACGGCGCCGTCAAGGCGGGCGGCAGCCTGGTCCTCTTCGACACCCCGGTCGCCCAGCGGCTCTATCTGAAGCCGGGCTTCTACCGGGACATGACCGTCACCGCCGCCCCCGGCGCCGACTCCGACAAGCTGCTCGCCGAGGTCGTGAAGGTCCTCCCGAAGTCGGCCACCGCACAGACCGGCAAGGCCCTCGCCGACCAGCAGGCCAAGGACATCGAGAGCGGCATGAGCGCGCTCAACCAGATCCTGCTGGGCGCCGCGGGCATCGCGCTCTTCGTCGGGATCTTCCTGATCTCCAACACCTTCACCATGCTGGTCGCCCAGCGCACCAAGGAACTGGCCCTGATGCGCGCGGTCGGCGCCTCGCGCAAGCAGATCACCCGCTCCGTCCTCGCCGAGGCCGCTCTGGTCGGCCTGGTCGCCTCGGCCGTCGGCTACGTCCTCGGCATCGGTCTGGCCGTGGGGCTCCGCTCGGCCATGAGCGCCTTCGAGATGAAGATCCCGGACGGCGATCTGGTCCTCGGCGCCACCCCGCTCGTCAGCGCCTTCGCCGTCGGCGTCCTCATCACCGTGCTCGCCGCCTGGCTGCCCGGCCGCCGCGCCTCGAAGATCCCGCCGGTCGCCGCCATGAGCAGCGTCCACGCCTCCGCCAGCACCAAGTCGCTCGTCGTACGGAACTCGATCGGCGCCTTCCTCACCGCCGTCGGCGCGGTCCTCATCGTGCTCGGCGCGGGCCAGGGCGGCAGCGGCGGACGCATGTTCATCGCGGGCGGCGCGTTCCTCACCCTCATCGGGGTGATCGTGCTGATCCCGTTCCTGTCCCGGCCCGTGATCGCGCTGATCCGCCCGCTCTTCGTACGGCTCTTCGGGGTCTCCGGCAAGCTCGCCGGGCTCAACGCGGTCCGCAACCCGCGCCGCACCGGCGCCACCGCCTCCGCGCTCGCCATCGGCCTGACCCTGGTCACCGGCCTCTCGGTGCTCGGCGCCACGGTCGGCTCGGCCCTCGACAAGGCGACGACCGACCAGATCAAGGCCGACTACATGGTCACCATGGCCAGCGGCGACAACCTGAGCGGGGAGGCCCTGACCGCCCTGGAGAAGACCCCCGGCGTCACCGCCGTCTCCCCCCTCCAGTGGGGTTCCCTCCAGCTGAAGGGCTCGTACGTCTCCGGCACCGGTGTCACCCCCGGCGCCATCGGGAAGGTCCTCAAGCTGGACGTCACGGAGGGCTCGCTCGCCTCCCTCGGCGGGAACACGATCGCCGTCGACACCAAGACCGCCGACAAGCTCGGCCTGAAGGCGGGCTCCCCCGTCCCGGCCGAGTTCACCGACAAGCGCAAGGGCGCCCTGACCGTCGGCGCGGTCTACGCGAACAACGACTTCGTCTCCTCGGTCCTGGCCGACCACGAGCTGATCACCGCGCACGAGACGGAGCGGGAGATCCGTCAGATCTTCGTCTCGATGTCCGGCGGCGCGAGCCCCGCCCACGAGCAGGCCCTGGCGAAGGCCATGGGCGACAACCCGGCGATCACGGTGATGGACCACAAGGACATCCGTGACAGCTTCGGCGGCCCGATCAACATGATGCTCAACGTCATGTACGGACTGCTCGGCATGGCCCTGGTCATCGCCGTCCTCGGCGTCGTCAACACCCTCGCGATGTCCGTCTTCGAGCGGCAGCAGGAGATCGGCATGCTGCGGGCGATCGGTCTCGACCGGCGCCGGGTGAAGCGGATGGTCCGCCTGGAGGCCGTCGTCATCTCGGTCTTCGGCGCCATCGTCGGCATCGCCCTCGGCACCTTCCTCGGCTGGGCCGTCGGCGAGACGATCAAGAGCAGCCTGCCGGGGTACAGCCTGGTGCTGCCCTGGGACCGGCTCGGGCTCTTCCTGGTCCTGGCCGCCCTGGTCGGCGTCCTCGCCTCGCTGTGGCCGGCCCGCAGCGCGGCCCGGCTGAACATGCTCTCCGCCATCAAGGCCGAGTAGCCGACGGCGTACGCGCACCCGGCGCGGGCACATGCGAAGGGCCGGTCTCCCGGGAGGGGGGACCGGCCCTTCGTCCTGTCGCGCACGGCACGGAGGCCGGGTGTCAGACCGTCGTCTCGTTCCAGACGCGCGGGCGCAGCGCCGTGCCGCTCCTTCCCGACTCCGGGGTCTTCACGGCGAGGAACTGGTTGACACCGATCCGGTTGCGTTCGAAGGAGACGGCGGAGGCGGCCATGTAGAGCCGCCAGATTCTCGCGCGGCCGGGTGAGACGAGCCGGACCGCCCTGTCCCACTCGCGCTCCAGATTGGCCACCCAGCGGCGCAGGGTGAGCGCGTAGTGCTCGCGGATCGCCTCGACGTCCCGCACCTCGAAGCCCGCGTCCTCCAGGGTCGTCAGGGTCCGTCCCATCGGGGAGAGTTCGCCGTCGGGGAAGACGTACGCGTCGATGAAGGCGTCGATCTCGTACGCCTCCTCGTCGGGCTCGGGGCGCCGGGAGATCTGGTGGTTCAGGACCCGCCCGCCGGGCTTGAGGAGCCCGTACAGGACATCGGCGTACTCCCGGTACTTCACGGCGCCCACGTGCTCGGCCATGCCGATGGAGGAGATCGCGTCGTACGGGCCGTCGGCGACGTCCCGGTAGTCCTGGACGCGGATCTCGATCCGGTCGGTGAGACCCTCGTCGGCGATCCGCTTGCGGGCGTACGCGGCCTGCTCGCGGGAGAGGGTGACGCCGACGACCCGGGCGCCGTACTCGCGGGCCGCGTGGATGGCCATGGAGCCCCAGCCGCAGCCCACGTCGAGGAGCCGGTCGCCCTCCTTGAGGTTCAGCTTGCGGGCGACCAGGTCGAGCTTGTCGCGCTGGGCCTCCTCCAGGGTGCCGTCCGGGGACCAGTAGGCGCAGGAGTAGACCATCGAGGGGCCGAGGACCAGCTCGTAGAAGTCGTTGCCCACGTCGTAGTGGTGACTGATCGCCTGCTTGTCGCGGCGCCGGGTGTGGCTGCCCCCGCTGCGGCCCCGCACCTCCTCGGCGGGCGGCGGTGGCGGCGGCAGCGGTCCCGCGAGCCGGAGCAGGCTCCCTATGGCGGCGCGGACGCGGGGGTCGCGGGCCGCGTCGAGCAGGCCGCGGCCTTCGCCGGAGCGCTCCCAGAGCACCCCGGAGAGCCGGTCGAGGAGTTCGTAGAGATCGCCCTCGACGTCGATCTCACCGGCCACCCAGGCACGGGCCAGGCCCAGTTCCCCCGGCTTCCAGACCAGCCGCCGCAGGGCGCGGCGGTCGCGGACGATCAGGACGGGGCCTTCCTTCGGCCCGGACTCGCTGCCGTCCCAGGCGCGCAGTCGTACCGGGAGCGGTCCTCCCGCCAGCTCCTCGGCAAGGGTCGTCAGCCGCGACGCGGCGTCGGCCATGGTGCACACCTCCGTGATCGAGAGCCCCAGAAATGTTCGTCACCAGGAGAACACTCCGCGTGGCGCGGGCACTCCCGCCGCAGCGCAACGAGTCGGCAAAACACGCGAAGGGCCGTCCGCACCACGGATGGCGGACGGCCCTTGCGGGGGTGTCACGGTACTGCGCCGGGCTGGGGACCCTCAGGGGTCCCCGGCCCGGTGCCTCGGCCTCAGGCCTTGGCCTTCTCCTGCGCCGGGGCGGCCGGCGCGGGGGCGGGCTTGGCCGCCTCGTAGAACTCCTCGCGCGGCGTCTCCATGGCGCCGAGCGAGACGACCTCGCGCTTGAGGAACATGCCGAGGGTCCAGTCCGCGAAGATGCGGATCTTGCGGTTCCAGGTCGGCATCGCCATGCCGTGGTAGCCGCGGTGCATGTACCAGGCGAGACGGCCCTTGAGCTTGATCTTCACCTTGCCCATGACGATCATGGCGACGCCCTTGTGCAGACCGAGTCCGGCCACCGCGCCCTTGTTGGCGTGGCTGTACGGCTTCTGCGGGAAGCCGCGCATGCCCGAGACCACGTTGTCGCCGAGGACCTTGGCCTGACGCAGGGCGTGCTGGGCGTTCGGCGGGCACCAGGCGTTCGGGTTGCCCGCACGGCGGCCGACCATGTCCGGGACCTGGGCGTTGTCGCCCGCGGCCCAGGCGTAGTCCAGGCCGTTGATCTGGAGCTTCTCGGTGGTGTCCACGTGGCCGCGGGGGCCGAGCGGCAGACCGAAGCGGGAGAGCGCCGGGTTCGGCTTGACGCCGGCGGTCCACACGATGGTGTTGGCGTCGACCTCAAGGCCGTTCTTCAGGACGACGTGACCGTCGACGCAGGAGTCCATGGAGGTTTCGAGGTAGATCTCGATGCCCCGGCTCTCCAGGTGCTCCTTGCCGTACTGGCCGAGCTTCGGGCCCACCTCGGGAAGGATCTTGTCGGCCGCGTCGACCAGGACGAAGCGCATGTCCTCGCGCGACACGTTCTGGTAGTACTTCGCGGCGTCGCGGGCCATGTCCTCGACCTCGCCGATGGTCTCCGCGCCGGCGAAGCCGCCGCCCACGAAGACGAAGGTCAGCGCCTTGCGGCGGACCTCCTCGTCGGTGGTCGAGTCGGCCTTGTCGAGCTGTTCGAGGACGTGGTTGCGCAGGCCGATGGCCTCCTCGATGCCCTTCATGCCGATGCCCTGCTCGGCGAGACCGGGGATCGGGAAGGTGCGGGAGACCGCGCCCATCGCGATGATCAGGTAGTCGAAGGGCAGCTCGTAGGCCTCGCCGACGAGCGGCGCGACCGTGGCGACCTTGCGGTCCTGGTCGATGGTGGTGACCCGGCCGGTGAGCACCTCGGCTCCGCGCACGACGCGTCGCAGCGGGACGACGACGTGGCGCGGCGAGATGCTGCCGGCGGCGGCTTCGGGGAGGAAGGGCTGGTAGGTCATGTACGACCGCGGGTCGACGACCGTGACGGTCGCCTCCGCGTAGCGCATCTTCTTGAGGATGCGCCGAGCTGCGTACAGGCCTACGTACCCGCCGCCTACTACGAGGATCCTGGGACGCTCCGTGGTGCTCATGGCATCGAGTATCCACCCCCTCCTGGGGGGTGGTTCGTGCGCCCCTTCACAAGGACCTTAACCACCTCTGCTACACTCCGCCGCCCACGTGATCCATGTCATGGTGGTGCAAAGGAACCGGAGTGCGGGGGCGAACGTTTGCCACCCCTTGTGAACTGGCCCGGAGGGGCCCCGTGGAGGTCGAAACAGGGGCCCCGTTCACGCAATGGAAACTTCGAGCGAATCGGCCTTCACGCCTGCGAAAGGCCCCCGAGACGCCCCTCAAAGGGCCTAATGGCCCTCTCTGGGCGCCAACAGGACCCTTTTCCTTGTGAAGAACTTCACGAACTTTCCCGACGGGATGTCGCCGGACGCCACGATAGGTGCCCGCTATGCCACGGATAGGGCGATCCCATCGAGGATGTCGTGCTCGCTGACGACGACCTCGTGGGCTCCGACCCGCTCGACGATCTCCCGCAGGACGAGCGCTCCGGCGATGATCACGTCCACCCGCCCGGGGTGGATCACCGGGATCCCGGCCCGCTCGGCGTGGGTGGAGACCAGCAGCCGGTCGGTGACCTCGGCGACCTGCGCGGCGGAGAGCCGCGCGTGGTGGATCTTCGTGGAGTCGTACTCCGGGAGTCCGAGGGCGATCGCGGCGACCGTGGTGACCGAACCGGCCAGACCGACGAGGGTCCCGGCGGTCCCGATCGGCACGGTCTCGGCGGCCAGGTCGAGGGCGGCGCGGACGTCGGCGCGGATCGCGGCGACCTCCTCGGCGGTCGGCGGGTCGTGCCGGACGTGCCGCTCGGTGAGCCGGACGCAGCCGATGTCGACGGAGCGGGCCGCCTCGACCTCGCGGTCCCCGGTGACGAACTCGGTGGAGCCGCCGCCGATGTCCACGACCAGGTACTTCTCGGCGGCGGGCAGCTCGCCGGTGGCCCCGGTGAAGGAGAACGCGGCCTCCTGGTCGCCGGAGATGACCTCGGGCTCGACGCCCAGGATCGCCTTGACCCCGTCGACGAACTCGTCCCGGTTCTCGGCGTCGCGGGAGGCGGAGGTGGCGACGAAGCGCAGCTTCTCGGCGCCCAGCTCCTCGATGACCTCGGCGTAGGCGCGGCAGGCGGCGAAGGTGCGCTCCAGGGCCTCGGGGGCGAGCCGCCCGGTCTGGTCGACGCCCTGCCCGAGCCGGACGATGGTCATCCGCCGGTCCAGCTCGGTCAGCTCGCCCGTCTCCGGGTCCACGTCGGCAACGAGCAGCCGGATGGAGTTGGTGCCGCAGTCGATTCCGGCGACCCGGGTCATTCCGCCGCCTTCGTCTCGTCGGCGCACGGGGTGACGCAGGGGCCCTTGGCCCACCACTCGGGGAGCATCGCGAGGGCCTCGTCGCCGAACGGGTTGACCCCGGGGCCCGCGACCAGCGCGTGGCCGACGAGGACGTGCAGGCACTTGACGCGGTCGGGCATGCCACCGGCGCTGGGGAAGCCTTCGAGGACCTCGATGGCGTCCCGGCGCGCGAGGTAGTCCTCGTGCGCGGCGCGGTAGGCGTCGGCGAGCTCCGGGTCGGTGGCGAGCCTGGCCTGCATCTCCTTCATGACCCCGTTGGCCTCCAGGGTCCCGATGGCCGAGGCCGCCCGGGGGCAGGTCAGGTAGTACGTGGTGGGGAAGGGGGTGCCGTCCGGGAGCCGGGGGGCGGTCTCGACGACATCGGGGTTGCCGCACGGGCAGCGGTGCGCGATGGCGCGCAGTCCGCGGGGCGGGCGGCCGAGCTGGAGCTCGAAGGCGGCGACGTCCGCGTCGGTGGGCTCGGTGCGTTCGGTCTGCGGAGGGGGCGTTTCCATGTCTGCCTTGCTCGTGTGTCGCGTATGAGGGTCTACGGCTCAGGGGCGGTCGGCGCGGTCGACGCCGTCCCAGAGGTTGTCGTACCAGGGGCGGTCGGCCGCGCCCTGGTCGGCACGGGGCCGCTGCCCGGCGCCGGGGTCGTTCACGGTGAAGCCGGTCTCGCCGGGCATCAGGTAGTGGAGGTGCTCGCGGGCGAGGCGGCGGACGTAGGCCGGGTCCTGGAGGCGGGCCTTCTCGTCCCTGAGTTCCTCGACCCGCCGGGCCGCGTCGGCCGTCTTGCGCTGCTGGTCGGCGATCTCGCCCTGCTGGGAGACGTAGCTCCGCATGGGGTAGGCGAGGGCCACCACGAGGGAGCAGACGACGAGCGCGAGGAAGGCCGCGCGGCCGGTGAGCCGGGAGCGGTGGGCCTGGCGGCGGGTCTGCGAGCGGTAGACACGGGCCGCCGTCTGCTCCCCGAGCAGCTTGATCCGGGTCGCGGTCGAGAACCGGTCCCGGTCCTTCACGGCCATGTCGTGTCGCCTCCCCTGTTCACGCGGACGTCCCCGCCCACGGTACGGGACCGAGTGCGGGGACGCTTCGCTTCGCGGCGCCCTGCCGCCGGTTCGATTTCACCGGCGGCGGGGCGGGGGGCCTGCGGACGGACCGTCGGTCAGCCCTTGAAGCGCGGGAAGGCGCTGCGGCCGGCGTAGACGGCGGCGTCGTCGAGGATCTCCTCGATGCGCAGCAGCTGGTTGTACTTGGCGACGCGGTCCGAGCGGGCCGGGGCGCCGGTCTTGATCTGACCGCAGTTCACCGCGACGGCGAGGTCGGCGATGGTGACGTCCTCGGTCTCGCCGGAGCGGTGGGACATCATGCACTTGAAGCCGTTGCGCTGGGCCAGCTCGACGGCGTCGAGGGTCTCGGTCAGCGAGCCGATCTGGTTGACCTTGACCAGGAGGGCGTTGGCGGTGCCCTCCTCGATGCCGCGGGCGAGGCGCTCGGGGTTGGTGACGAAGAGGTCGTCGCCGACGATCTGGACCTTGCTGCCCAGCTTGTCGGTGAGGACCTTCCAGCCCGCCCAGTCGTCCTCGTACAGCGGGTCCTCGATGGAGACCATCGGGTACGCGGAGACCAGCTCCTCGTAGTACTCGGTCATCTCGGCGGCCGAGCGGGTCTTGCCCTCGAACTCGTAGACGCCGTCCTTGTAGAACTCGGACGCGGCGACGTCGAGCGCGAGCGCGACATCGGTGCCCGGGGCGTAGCCGGCCTCCTTGATGGCCTCGATGATGAGGTCGAGGGCGGCGCGGTTCGACTCCAGGTTGGGGGCGAAGCCGCCCTCGTCGCCGAGACCGGTGGAGAGGCCCTTGCGCTTCAGGACGCCCTTGAGGGTGTGGTAGATCTCCGCACCCCAGCGAAGGGCCTCGGAGAAGGACTCCGCGCCGATCGGGGCGATCATGAACTCCTGGATGTCCACGTTGGAGTCGGCGTGCGACCCACCGTTGAGGATGTTCATCATCGGAACGGGCAGCAGGTGCGCGTTCGGGCCGCCCAGGTAGCGGAAGAGGGGGAGGTCGCTGGCCTCGGAGGCGGCGTGCGCGACGGCGAGGGAGACGCCGAGGATGGCGTTGGCGCCGAGCGAGCCCTTGTTCTCGGTCGCGTCCAGGTCGAACATGGCCTGGTCGATCAGCCGCTGCTCGGTGGCGTCGTAGCCGACCAGCTCCGGGCCGATCTGCTCGATGACGGCGAGGACGGCCTTCTCGACGCCCTTGCCCAGGTAGCGGTTGGGGTCACCGTCGCGAAGCTCGATGGCCTCGAACGCACCGGTGGAGGCGCCGGACGGAACAGCAGCACGGCCGGTGCTGCCGTCGTCGAGGCCGACCTCGACCTCGACCGTGGGGTTGCCTCGGGAGTCCAGGATTTCCCGGGCTACGACGACGTCGATGGACGGCACGAGCATCTCCTTCTGGGATGTGACGCTGGATGTGACGCAAGGTCGGGCGGGGTCGCTTGGCCTTGCGACAAGAGCCTAACCGGCTCGGAGGCTCCGGTCGGCCGGGCGCCCGCCCCCTGGGACGAAAAAGGACCCAAGGGCATGCATCCCGGGACGAATGACCCGAGGTCTACTGGCAGGTAATCGGAAAGTCGCCCGAAAACGGTCCCTGGAACGGGGCAACACGCGGACCGTCGCACTCGGATGGCTCCCGGAGGGCGGCCCCCTGCGGACCGGGCGCACGCGAACGGTCCCCGGACGCCCGATGCCCGGTTACCCGATACCCGATACCCGATACCCGATACCCGGATACATGGAAACCCCGCCCCGGCGCGCACGGGGGAGGCGCGCCGGGGCGGGGTGGTCACCGCGGGAGGGTCGCAGGGGCCGGGTGAGCCGCCGGACTCACTCGGACCGCCGGGCTCACTTCAGGTGGAGCTGCTGGCCCGGGTAGATCAGGTCGGCGTGGTCCACGACGTCCTTGTTCAGCTCGAAGAGCTTGGCCCAGCCGCCCTTGACGCCGTGCGCCTGGGCGATCTTGCTGAGGGTGTCGCCGGTCGAGACCTTGTACTCGCCGTCGCCCTTCTCGACCTTCTTGCCGGTCGGCGTGGTGACGGTGGCCTTCGGCGCGGCCTGACGCTGCTGCGTGGCCTTCTTCGGGGCCTGGCGCTGCTCGCTGCGGGTGGTCGGCTGCTCGACCGTCCGCTGCGTCTGCTGCTGCTTCGGCTGCGTCCGCTGCTGCTTGGGCTGCGTCTGCTGCTGCTTCGGCTGGGTCTGCTGCTGGGGGGCGCTCTCGACGGCGCCGCCGTACGTGGTGCGGGAGAGGCCCACGCCACAGCTCGGCCAGGCACCCTTGCCCTGGCCCGCGAGGACCTTCTCGGCGATGGCTATCTGCTGGGACTTCGACGCCTGGTTGGCGGTCGGGGCGTAGGCCTTGCCGCCGTACGCGGCCCAGGTGGAGGCCGAGAACTGGAGGCCGCCGTAGTAGCCGTTGCCCGTGTTGATGGACCAGTTGCCGCCGGACTCGCACTGGGCGACGCGGTCCCACTCGGAGGCCGTGGCGGCCGAGGCGCTGCCCGCGGCCATCAGCGGGGCGGCGACGGCGGCACCGGTGACGCCGACGAGCGTGACGACCTGGGTGGCCTTGGAGGGACGGCGGTGTTTGCCCTTGCCGGAAAACAGCATGGAGATTCTCCTCACCGACGCCTGTGAGGTGAGCTGTCGGGTTCGGGCCGGAAAGTTGCCCGGCCGCGTGTCCTAGCACGCGGCTTCACCCCAAGCCGTTCGTCGGCCGTCCATCGAGACGGCCGGGACCGGCACTTACCTTGGGTCCCCCACTCCTGCCTTCGGCGCTTGCGCGACGACTGTTCCCATCGGCCGACGGCAGGATTCGGCGTTTCGGTCGACGGGGCCCGCGGTGGCGAGCGGTGATGACCGTAGTCATAGATCCACCGGAAGTTCAAAGAGGCGTATTGCGGAAATAACGCCCCTCCTTGCCCTCCGGTGGAGGGCGTTTACGCAGGTGGGAGGCGGCATCAGCAAAGTTTGCGGACGTGACACGCCAGTTCGGGTGAAGAGACCCATGTCTCACTTGCCCATAACGGACATATGACTACGGATCACCCCGCCTTCGCGACCGAACCCTTCGTCAACTCCAGGCTCTGACCAGGGAGGATGAGGTCCGGGTCGGTTCCGACGGTCCCTCGGTTGGCGTCGTAGAGCGCGGTCCAGCCGCCGGGCAGTTCGTTCTCCTGCGCAATGTCCGACAGGTTGTCACCCGGCTTCACCGTGTACGCGCCCGAAGTGCCCTGACTGTCCGTTCCGCCCGAATCCTTCGCGGTGTCGGCCACGGACTTCATCGCGACCTTCCCGGCCGACCCGCCCCCGTCTGCCGCATGTCGTCCGGATTCAGCGGAAGTGCCCGCCTTGCCGGTTTCGTCCGAGGCGGCCTCGCCCCGGTGCTTCCCGTTGCCGGGCGCGGCCGACGAGGCGTCACCCGACGGCACCCCGGACGGATCGGATGTACCGGATGAATCAGATGAACCGGACGGGCCCGAGGAGGTCGACGGCTCCGGCGCACCGGGCGTGCCGGTCGCGTCGGGCGTCGCGGAGGAGCCCGGAGCCGTCGGAGCGGCCGAGCCGTCGGGGGTGCCGGTCGCCGGGGTGCCGGTGGGGGTCCCCGGGGTCGCGGAGGAGGGCGCGGTGGACGGCGTCGCGGACGGGCTCGCGGAGGCGCCGGCGCGACCGGCCGCCCCTGCCGCCCCTGCGGCGCCGGTCGGCTTCGTCGCGTCGGACGCAGGCAGCCCCGACGTCCTGTTCGACTCGCCGACGGGCCCCTGGGCCTTCGGCGCCTGGGACGGGCCCGGGTTCACCGCGGGCTTGGCGCCGTCGTTGGCGAGACCGGCGATCGGCGCGCAGCTCGCCCAGTCGGAGGCGCCCTGGGCGAGCGCCTTCTCCGCCACCGCGATCTGCTGGGCGCGGCTGGCCAGATCGGGGCTGGGCGCGTACGCCAGACCTCCGTACCGCTCCCAGCCCTCCTGGGTGAGCTGGAGTCCTCCGTACCGGCCGTTGCCGGTGTCGGCGCTCCACTGGCCGCCGGACTCGCACTCGGCGACCCGGTCCCAGGTCGCGGCGTCGGCGGCGGTGGCCGAGCCGGTGGCGAGCAGCGGAAGGGCCATCGCCGAGCCGGTCACCCCCGCCGCGACGACGAGTGCGGGGGCCTGACGGGGGCGGCGGTGTCGTCCGTTCCCGGAAAGCATAGGGACGCCTTTCGCGTGGCGGCTGAGACAGCGGCGAACGTAGCGGCATTCGAATGCCCGTCACAAGCCGATGCACCTCCGATCACGCGAAGATCACATTTCTGACGGCTCGTCAGTAGGCAGGAGTGGTGCGGACGGGGTGAATTCCACCGGAAGCGTGCGCAATCCCCGCATGATGAGCCCGCCGCGCCATCGCAGTTCGTCCGGATCGGCGGCGAGCCGGAGGTCCGGGAGGCGGGTCAGCAGGGTCGCGAGCGCCGTCTGCCCTTCGAGCCGGGCCAGCGGCGCGCCCAGGCAGTAGTGGACGCCGTGGCCGTACCCGAGGTGCTGGTTGTCGCGCCGGGCGAGGTCGAGGACGTCCGGGTCGTCGAACCGCTCCGGGTCCCGGTCGGCGGCGGCGAGGACCACGAGCACCGGGTCGCCCGCCGGGATCTCCTGGCCGCCGATGACGAGCGGCCGGGTGGCGTACCGCCAGGTGGCCATCTCCACCGGCCCGTCGTACCGCAGCAGCTCCTCGATGCCGGTCTCCAGGAGCCCGGTGTCCCCGGCGGCCAGCGCGTCTTGGAGCCGCTCGCGCTGCTCGGGGTGCCGAAGAAGTGCGTAAAGTCCGTTTCCTACCAAGTTGACGGTAGTTTCAAAACCGGCGAACAGAAGGATGAAGGCCATGGCGGCGGCCTCGTTCTCGGTGAGGTGCTCGCCGTGGTCGGAGGCCTTGATGAGCCCCGAGATGAGGTCGTCCCCGGGCTCCTCGCGCTTGCGGTGGATCAGCTCGGCGAGATAGCCGCGCATCTTCTTCACCGAGCGGGCGACCCCGCCGCGCGGCCCGCCGCCGTGCCGGATCATCATCCCGGCCCAGTCCCGGAAGTCGTCCTGGTCCTCCTCGGGCACCCCGAGCAGATCGCAGATGGCGTAGATGGGGAGCGGGAAGGCGAACTCGTGGATGAGGTCCGCGCTCCCCCGCTCCACGAAGGAGTCGATGAGCCGGTCGGTCAGCTCCTGCACGCGCGGCGCGAAGGCGGCGACCCGGCGCGGGGTGAACGCCTTCGAGACGAGACGGCGCAGCCGGGTGTGGTCCGGCGGGTCGATGTTGAGCAGATGGGTCATCAGCTCGGCCTTGCGCTCGCCGGGGATGCCCGTCTTCCCCTTGGCGTGCGGGGACTCGTCGTGGTGCGCCGGGTTCTTGGAGAGCCGCTGGTCGGCGAGGGCCTGCCGGGCGTCGGCGTACCGCGTCACGAGCCAGGCCTCCACCCCGCTGGGCAGCGTGGTGCGGTGCACCGGCGCGTGCTCCCTGAGCCAGGCGTACGCCGGATAGGGGTCGCTCGCGAACTCCCAGGTGAAGAGGGGCGGCGCGGGATCGGAGTCCGGGCGGGAGGAACCGCCGGAGACGGGACAGGAGGGAGACCCGGGGGTGGGGCCGGAGGCGGAGCCGGGCGCGAGGGTGGGGCCAGGCGCGGGCGCGGGGCTGGAGGCGGGGCCAGGCGCGGGGGTGGGGCTGGAGGTGGGGCCGGTGCCGGAGGTGCTGCTCACCCCCCGACCGTACAGGCAGCTTCCGGCCGGTCCGGGTGTGGAGATCCTGTGATCAAGAAGGGGGGTGGTGCCCTAGATTCTTGACCGTGGACCCTCAGATGCTCAGAAGCACGTTCGCGGTCGTCGAGCGACGGGCCGAACACGCCGTCACCTTCTTCTACGCGCATCTCTTCTGGCACAACCCGGCCCTGCGCGAGCTGTTCCCCGAGGACATCCGGCCCCAGCGGGACCGGCTCTTCGCCGCCCTCGGGCACGTGGTCGACCTGCTCGACGACCCCGACCTGCCCGGATACCTGGAGCGCCTCGGCCGCGACCACCGCAAGTTCCTCGCCACCCCCGCCCTCTACTCGGCCGTGGGGACCAGCCTCCTCGCCGCCTTCGCCTTCGCGGCGGGACCCGCCTGGACCCCGGAGGCGGAGAAGGCGTGGACGGAGGCGTACGGGGCGATCTCCGACCGGATGCTGGCGGGCGCCGACCAGGCCGCCGGGGCGGGCGATCCCGTCTGGTGGGACACGGACGTCCTCCGGCACGAGCGGTACGGCCCCGACCTGGCCGTCCTCACCCTGCTGCCCCGCAGACCGCTGGCCTTCCACCCCGGCCAGTACGTGAGCGTCGGCTCACCGCAGCGCCCGCGCGTCTGGCGCACCTACTCCCTGGCCGACGCGCCCCGCCCGGACGGCACGGTGGAACTGCACGTGAGCCGGATCCCGGGCGGGGCCCTGAGCACGATCCTCGTCGACGGCACGGCGCCGGGCGGCCGGCTGCGCCTCGGCGTGCCCGACGGCGGTCTGGTCGCGCGCCCCGTGCCGGGCGGGCCGCGCACCTATATATGCGCGGGCACCGGCTGGGCGCCGATGAAGGCCCTCCTGTCGGAGGCGGCGGAGCAGGAGCCGGGGCTGCGGGGGCGCCTGTTCGTGGTGGCCCGCGCGAAGGAGTACCTGTACGGGCGGCGGGACGTCGAACGGCTCGCGGCCCGGCTCGAAGGGCTGAGCGTCACCTACATCACGCCCGCGCCCGACCATCCCCGGGACCAGGCGACGGAACGGCTCGTCCAGGCACTGCGGGCCTGCGTCCACTGGGACACGCACGAGGTGTACCTGGCCGGGCCGCCGGGCTTCGTCACGGAGATCACCGAAGTCCTCGTGGCCCTCGGCACCCACCCCGACCGCGTCCACCACGACCGGCTGCCCTCAGTGGACCCCTTCGTCCTCCGCCCGACGTCCCCCGCCGAACGCCTCATAGGCCCCCCGGTCCCGTCCTGGCACAACCCGGAGGCACGGGTGCCGAGGCCACGCTGAAGGGAGGGGAAGAGAAGGGAAGGGAGGTGTGGGATGGCATGGGGTGGGATGGCACCCCCTCACTCCCCCGCGCTCAGCCCTCCCCCGCGCTCAGCCCCTCCGCCGCGCGGATCGCGTCGCGGTAGGCGCGGGCCGCCGCGCGCAGGGCCGCCTCCGGGTCCACGCCCGACTCCTCCGCCTCTACGGCCAGGGCGAGCAGGTCGTATCCGATGCCCTCCCCGGTCGGCGGGGGCACGTCGAGGCCCGCCGCGCGGACACGGCCGCCGAGCTTGGCGGCGAGCGCGAGGCCCGGCTGCCCGAGCGGCACGCCGTCGGTGACGGACGCGCGCCGCTTCTCGACCTCCTTGATCCGCAGCCACTGCTCCCGTACCGCCTCCGGCGTCTCGACGGTCTCGTCGGTCTCGCCGCCGAAGACGTGCGGGTGGCGCAGGATCAGCTTCTCGGCGAGGGTCCCTGCGACGTCGTCCACGGAGAACGGCTCCTCGGGGTCCTCCTCGGCGATCCGGGCGTGGAAGAGCACCTGGAGGAGGACGTCCCCCAGCTCCTCGCGCAGCTCGTGCCGCTCGCCGTCCTCGATCGCCTCGACGAGTTCGTACGCCTCCTCGATGGCGTACTTGGCGAGACCCTGGTGGGTCTGGCGCGAGGACCAGGGGCAGGCGCGCCGGATGCGGTCCATGATCTGGACGAGGTCGAGCAGCCGGGCGCCGGGCAGGTCGTAGGAGCCGGGCAGCAGCTCCAGATCGGGCATCGCCACCCGCCCCGAGCCGGCCAGCCGGGCGAGCCCGTCGGTGAGGTCCCGGTCGCCCTCGCCGGAGGGCAGGACGAGGACCGTACGGCCCCCGGCGCAGGCGGCGACCAGCTCCTCGGCGGTGAGCCGCACCGACTCGGCCTCGACCCCGGCCTCCCGCACGTACGGCAGCTGGGGATGCCCCTCGTCGGGACAGAGCACCCGGTCGGCGGCGCGCAGCGCCTGCCAGGCGGGCCAGGACAGCAGTCCGGGCGCCACCCGGTGGCTGGCGGTGAGCAGAACGACACGGCCGGGGCTCTCAGAAGTCACCCTTCGAACCTACCCCGGGCGTCGCCTCAGGCCCCCGTCGGTGCCGCCCGGACTCCCTTCCCCCGTGTCACGGGAATCACCGCGCATCAGACCGGACAGGAGGCCCCCGCCCGTCCCATCCTGATCGGGAAACCGTCCACAGGAATTAGGGGAACCGCCATGGCGCGACGGCTCCGGTTCATCGGCACCAACTCCGGCTACAACGGCTGCCCGACGTTATACGAGGACCAGGACACCGGGGAGGTCCTGGTCCAGGGGGACGCGGTGACGGATCCCGAGGACGTGGCGCAGCTCAGGAACGTCAAGGAAGGGGAGGGTTTCGTGGTCGTCCCCGGGTGCTCCTGGCAGACTTCGCCCCCAAGGACGCGGAAAGGACCCCCGTGCTGATCGGCTTCGACGAGTTCACCCGGATGTTCGAAGACTTTTCGCACACGGTCTGGCGTCTGGAGTCCCGGCGCCGCTACCGGTCCGACGAGGAGACCGAGACCTATCAGCGGTTCCTCCGGGGCGAGGAGCCCGGCTGGGACCCCGATCACCCCTGGTGCGTGGCCCGGCGCGAGCAGTCCGCCCTGGGCAAGCGTTTCGGGCGGGTCCGGATCGTCGACAACCCGCCCACCCCCGGCCAGCGGTATCTGTTCGACAACGCCCGTCACATCGGCGAGGCGGGCGAGGACATCCGCAACCTGTGGCGCTCCGAGGCCGAGGCCCTCCGGCTTCCCGACGACGACTTCTGGCTCTTCGACTCCCGGGTGATCGCCCGGCTCCGCTTCGACGACGACGACGTGCTGACCGGCGTGGAGCTGATCACCGACCCGGTGGAGGTGGCCCGTGCCTGCCAGGTGCGGGACGCCGCCTGGCACCACGCCGTCCCGCACGAGACCTTCGTGGAACGGGTGCCGTCCGAAGAGTGAGCACCGATTTCCAGTACGCGAGAGTCGCCCTCGGTGCGCGGCTGCGTGAGCTGCGCACCGATCGGCGTCTCACAGGTCGCCAGCTGGCGGCCCTGCTCGGCTGGCCCCAGTCCAAGGTCAGCAAGCTGGAGACCGGCCGGCAGACCGCGACGGCGGACGATCTGCGGGCGTGGGCGAGCGGCACCGGCCGCCCGGAGGCGGCACCGGAGCTGGTCACCCGGCTGCGGAACCTTGAGTCCCGGTCCCGCACCTGGCGCAGACAGCTCTCGGCGGGGCACAAGCCGGTCCAGGACGCGCTGACGGCCGAGAGCGAACGCACGAGGACATTCCGTGTCTGGGAGGGCGCCATGATCGTGGGCATGCTCCAGACCGCCGAGTACGCCCGGCACGTCTTCACCCGGTACGCGGACCTTCACCAGACCGTCCGGGACACCGAGGAGGCCGTCCAGGCCCGGGTACGGCGTCAGGAGATGCTCTACGCGCCGGGGCGGACCTTCCACATCGTGATGGGGGAGGCCGCGCTCCGGAGTCTCGTCTGCCCTCCCCCGGTGCTGGCCGCCCAGCTCGACCGGCTGACGGGCCTTCTCGGTCTCGCCGGAGTCTCCCTGGGCATCGTCCCGTTCGACGCCGTCCTGAACCTCCCCCCGGCCAACGGTTTCTGGCTGCACGACGACCGTCTGGTGATCGCGGAGGACTGGCACGCGGAACTCTGGCTGGACGACGCCGACAGCGTGCGTCTCTACCGGAGGGTCTGGCAGGCACTCGCCGACTCCGCCGTCTACGGCGCGGACGCCCACCGGGTGATCGTCCGTGCCCGACGAGCCCTCGACGTTCCCTGAGGACCCTCGGGAATCCGTCGGAAATCCACGGACCCGCCCGAGAATTCCCACGCATCGGGCCCCACGGAGACGGGCGTCCGGGCCTAGCTTCTTCCCCATCGGCGGCCCGGCTGTCCGGCCGGGCCGTCGCCGCACCGTTCTCCACCCTCACGAGAAGGAGCACACCCCATGGCGGGAAAGCACGACGGCGGTACCGGAGCGGGTCAGGGCGGAAGCCGGCAGGACGACAGTCAGGCGGGCAGCGGCGCCAAGCACGGCGGCGGCGGGTCCGGGGACGGCACGGTCGGGCGTGACGACACCAAGGCCCCGGCCAAGTGACCCACCACCTCACGGGGGAGGCCGGTCCGGAAGAACTGGCCTCCCGGCTCATGGACCAGGGCGACCTCGGCGCCGACTGGCTTCCCGCCTATCGGGCGGTGCCACGGGAGGCGTTCGTCCCGGATGTGATCTGGGCGGCCGTGTCCAGCGGCACGGGTCACCCGGAGGGCATCGACCGGGCGAAGGACCCCGCCGCCTGGTATCGCGCCGTCTACGCGGACGTGTCCCTCACGACCCAGTGGGACGACGGAGCGCATACGGGAACCTTCCGGGGCGAGAACCCCACGTGCAGCAGCTCGCAGCCCTCCGTCGTGTTCTCCATGCTGGCCGCGCTGGGCATCCCGGCGGACGTCCCGCCTGACTTCACGGCCCTGGAGGTGGGAACCGGCACAGGCTGGAACGCGGCGCTGCTGTCCGAGCGGCTCGGCTCCTCGCGGGTCGTCACCGTCGAGTACGACGAGGACAACGCGTCCTCGGCCCGCACCCGGCTGGAAGCCGCCGGGTACAGCCCGGTGACCGTGGTCGGCGACGGCTCCCGGGGCTGGCGGCCGTGCGCCCCGTACGACCGGGTGCTGGTCACCGCCGGGCTCCGGGAGGTCCCGGCGGAGCTGGTCCGGCAGACGCGGCCCGGTGGCGTCCTCGTCCTTCCGTACGCCACGGAGTACGGCGGCGAGGGAATCGTCCGGCTCACGGTCCGGGAGAACGGTAGCGCGTCGGGCCCGTTTCTCGGGGACTCCGCGTTCATGAGGCTGCGGCAGCAGCGTCCGGATCTGCCGCACACCCGGACGTACCTGGGGGGCGAGTGGCCGGGCGACGGACGGCGCTCGGAGACGGATCTGTCCCCGCGGGCGGTGACCGGCGTACTCCCGCGGTTCGCCATCGGGCTCCGGACCCCAGGAGTGTCCGTTTTCCGGGAGCCGTACGAGGACGGCTCCTTCACGCTCTGGCTCCGGGACGACGAGGTGACCTCGTGGGCCACCGTGGACCAGGTACCCGGCGAGGAGACCTTCGTGGTCTACCAGGGCGGCCCCCGCGAGCTGTGGACGGAGGTGAGGTCCGCGTTCGACTGGTGGGCCGGGCAGGGGCGGCCCGGACACGAACGGTTCGGCCTCACCCTGGCCCCGGACGGAACGCCTCTGGCCTGGCTCGACTCCCCGGAGCACCCGGTCCGGCCGGGGATCTCCTGAACAGGGACGCACAGACGTCGACTCCGCTTCGGCCGGGGCCGACGTCCGCGCGTTCCCTCAGGCCCCCGTCGGTGCCGCCCCCGGCTCCTTCGTGAGCTGGCGCAGCCAGGCGCTGCCGTCGTAGGTGTTGTCCAGGCGGACCTGGGTGTCGTCCCAGCGGCCGTAGCGCGGGTTCACGTCGATGGCGAGGGCCTTGGACGCGGCGGAGAAGGTGTCCGTCAGCTTCTTCTGGCCCTCGGGGCTCGCGTTGGCGCCCAGTTTGACGGCGATCTTGTTCATGAGGACGTTGCGGCGGACGACGTCGTCGATCTGGCCCGGGGCCACGCCCTGCTCCTGGAGGAGGGCCGCCGCGAGCTGATCCTCGCCGCCGCTCTGGCGGACGAAGGCGGTCCGGGTGTCCTGGAGTTCGGCGCGGGTGGCGCTGACCCCGGTGTCCGCCGCGACCTTGTCGACGATCCGGTCGAAGATCATCACGTTGAGCTTGCGGCGGGGCAGGTCTCCGGTGGCCTGGACGAGCTGCGCGGCCTGCGGGGAGCCCTGCTGGGCGGCGCGGACGTCGGCGACCTGGGCCTGGAGGCTGGAGACGTCGATCCGGTCGCCGCCGACGACGGCCGCCGCTCCCGGATGGGCGTCGCTCCCGCAGGCGGTGAGCAGCGGGGCCCCGGCGAGCAGGGCGGCGGAGACGGTGAGCGCAGTGCGGCGGTGCAAAGGAGCCTCCCGGGCTGGTCGTGCGGCAGTGGAACGACCTTGCGGTGATCGATGGTAGGCAGTCGCCGGGGCCGGAGCCACTACTTCGGCGCGACTGATTCCCACAACGACTCACCCGCACGCCGGGTGTCGCCCCGGCTCCCGCCCGTCTCCTGCCCCTCGTGCGTCTCCTTCACCAGGTAGTGGGGGCGCCGTTTGACCTCGTAGTAGATGCGTCCGACGTACTCGCCGATCAGTCCGACCATCACCATCTGCACGCCGGCGAGGGCGGTGACGGCGACCAGGAGGGTGACGTATCCGGGCGTGTCCACGCCGTTGACCAGGGCGTCCCCGACGATCCAGGCGGCGTAGCCGAGGGCGACGAGGACCAGCAGGAAGCCGAGGTGGACGGCGGCACGCAGCGGCTTGTTGTTGAAGGAGAGCAGCCCGTCCAGGCCGTAGTTGAGGAGCTTGCCGAAGGTCCACTTGGAGCGGCCCTCCTCCCGGACGGCGTTCTCGTACGCGAAGGTGGTCGTCCGGAATCCGACCCAGGAGAACAGGCCCTTGGAGAAGCGGTTGTACTCGCCGAGGCCGAGGACCGCGTCGACCGTTCGGCGGGACAGGAGACGGAAGTCGCCGACGCCGTCGACCAGCTCGACGTCGACGAGCCGGTTGATCGCCCGGTAGTAGAGGCGGGCGGTGAGCGTACGGGTGACCCGGTCGCCCTCGCGGGTGCGGCGGGCCACGACCTGGTCGTAGCCCTCGGCGTGCAGCGCGAGCATGCGGTGGACCAGCTCGGGCGGGTGCTGGAGGTCGGCGTCCATGATGACGACGGCGTCTCCGGCCGCGTTGCGCAGGCCCGCAAGCATCGCCGCCTCCTTGCCGAAGTTCCGGCTGAAGGAGACGTACCGGACGTGGCGGGAGTCGCGCGCGGCGAGTTCCTGGAGGAGCGGAAGCGTTCCGTCGCGACTTCCGTCGTCCACGTAGACTATTTCGAACTCGCCCTCGATCCGGGCTAGTTCTCGGGTCACGTGGTCGTGGAAGCGGGCGAGGACGTCCTCCTCGTTGAAGCACGGGACGACGATCGATAGCAGCACGCCGACCACGACAACGGAGCGCGGTGTCCCGGCCGGTCCGCCGGGATGGCGGGCAGACGACCATTGCGTGAACGGGCCCGCGCCGCCCCGTCCCGGCCTCCCGGCGGCTGGCATATTCGACCCCGCCATGCCGAACTCCACACCGGGGACAGCCCGTTCCGGCCCGCGCGCCCCCCTGCTCCGCACCTTTCGCCGACGGCCCCTCCCGCAGCCCCTCCCTCGCCCCCTCCCGCAGCCCCTCCCTCGCCCCCTCCTTCGGCTCGGTGGGGCCGAGCCGCTCGCCGCCCTCCTCGCCGTGGCGGCCGTCTGCGGCGGGGACGCCGTAGCCCGGGTCTTCCCCTTCGGGCCGCGCCACCGGGCCGTCAACGACCTCGCCAACCAGTTCGTGCCCTTCCACGCGCATCTGTGGGACCTGCTGCGCGGCCGGGCCGACGGCGGGCTGCTGCTCGACTGGCGGGCCGGCTGGGGCACCTCCTTCCTGCCCGACTACGGCACCTATCTGTCGAGCCCCCTCGCCCCGCTGGTCGCGCTCTTCCCCCGCGCGGACATCGAGTACGCCGTCTACGCCCTCACCGTCCTCAAGACGGGCCTCGCGGCGGCGGCCATGACCTTCCTGCTGCGCCGCCTCGGCACCGCACCCGGCGGCCCCCGCACCGCACCCGACCGCCTCGGCCGCTGGTGGGCGCCGGTCCTCGGCGCCTCGTACGCGCTCTGTGGCTGGTCCCTCGCCGAAGGCACGTACAACCCGATGTGGCTCGACGGGCTCATCGCCTTCCCGCTGCTCTGCCTGGTGGCCGAGTGGGTGCGGGAGGCCCGGCGCCCGCTCCTGGGCCCGCTGGTGGTCGCGGTCTGCTGGACGGCGAACTTCTACACCGCCCACATGGCGACCCTCGGCGCCGCCCTCGTCCTCCTCGTCCGGCTCGCCGCCACCGGGACCTTCCGGCTCCGCGTGCTGCTGCGGGCGGCGCTCGTCACCGGCACCGGCATCGCGCTCGCCGCGCCCGTCCTCGTCCCCGTCTTCCTCGGCTCCCGCCACGCCCACCCCGGGCTCGTCCGCGAGTTCGTCCCGGCGTCCGGCACCGACGTCCTGGCCCGGCTGCTCCCCGTCACCTACGGCTTCTCCACCCCCGCCGCCTTCGTGAGCACGGCGGTGCCGCTCCTGGTGGCGACCCTGCTCTTCCGCCGGGACGCGCCCGTCCGGGAGCGGCTGCTGTGGCCGGGGCTCTGCGCGGCGGTCGCCGCCTCCCTGCAATGGGGCCCGACGCATCTGGTGTGGCACGCCTTCGCGACCCCGAACGGCAGCCCGTACCGGCAGACCTTCGTCTTCTCCGGCGTCCTCGTGATCGCCGCCTGGACCGCCCTCGCCCACGGCATGCCGGACCGGCGGGCGCTGCTCGGCGGGACCGGCGTGGTCCTGGCCCTGACGGCGGGGGCGCTGCCCAGCCCGCTGCTCACCTCCTGGGCGCTGCTGCTGACCTGCGCGGGTCTCGCGGCGGTGGCGGGCGCGCTGCTGCTGCCCCGGCGCGGGCGGTACGGGCTGCTCGCCGCCGTCCTGGTCGCCGGGACCGTCCTCGGGCAGGCGGCGGCGACGACCGCGTACGCCGACCGGGAGCGCATCCTCCGGCTCGACGACTATCCGCCGTGGGGCCCGGAGCAGGACCGGCGGGCGGCGGCGCTCGCGGCGGCCGACGGCTGGCCCGCGTACCGCACGGATCCGGGGCTGCCCCTCGTCGCGGGGAACGATCCGCTGCTCCTCGGCGGTCAGGGCGCCGCCTACTACAGCAGCCACACCCCGGCGGTCCTCACGGCCACGCTGTCCGCGCTCGGCGGCGGCTGGACCTCGCGCGGCCGGAACCTGCCGACCCTGGACAACCCGGTGACGGACGCCCTCTTCGGGGTGGGGGCCCGGTGGCGGGAGGGGCGGGTGGTGCGTGCGGAGGCACTGCCGCTGGTGACGGTCCGGCCCCCGGGTCCGCCTCCGGTGTACGGCCCGTCGCCCTTCCGCAACCAGGAACTCCTCCTCGGGGCCCGGGTGTACGACGAGCCCCGGGGCGGGGCGTGTCCGGTGGGCAGCGAGGTGTTCCTCTGGGCCCCCGACGTCTCGGGCCCGGTCCGGTTCGCGGGGCGCGAGGTGCGGCTGCTCGGCGGGCAGCCGAAGCGCCGCGCCGCGCTGGTCTCCCTCGGCCGCCAGGACCGCGCGGGCGAACGGCCGTCGGTCCCCGCGCCCGGCGGCGCCCTCGGCTGCCTGG
>NZ_MSJP01000032.1 GCF_014596525.1 Streptomyces sp. CBMA291 | reverse complement strand
GCGCTGCCTGACCGGCAGCAACGGCTCGATCCGCCCCCACAGATCATCCGACACCACCCACGGAGGCCCCTTCCCCTTCCCCATAACCCGCTCAACGAGCAACCGAGGAAGGAGACATGGGTTCAACAAAGCTTTCTGTTAGCTCCTCTAAGCCCTGCTTTCCGCAGCCTGGTGCCTGGAGCACGCGAACGGCCCGCCCCCGAGTGGGGACGGGCCGTTTCTGTTTCACGTGGAACGCGCACGCCGTTTCACGTGAAACGCGAGGAGCTTCAGGCCTTGGTCGGCTCGATGAAGGCGTCCAGGTCGCGCAGGATGGCGGTCTTCGGCTTGGCGCCGACGATCGTCTTCACGACCTCGCCGTTCTGGTACACGTTCAGCGTCGGGATCGACATGACGCCGTACTTGGCGGCGGTGCCCGGGTTCTCGTCGATGTTGAGCTTCACGATCTCGATCGAGTCGCCGTGCTCGGCGGCGATGGCCTCAAGGGACGGGGCGATCTGACGGCACGGGCCGCACCAGGCAGCCCAGAAGTCCACCAGGACGGGCTTGTCGCTCTTGAGGACGTCCTCGTCGAAGGAAGCGTCGGTCACAGACTTGAGGGCCACAGCGGCCTCCTTGAATTCGTGGGGTGTAGGGGTGGGGTGAGTCGGGTCAGACTGCGGGGGTCGCGGCCAGCTTCTCGCTGTCGGCGAGGGCGGCCAGGAAGCGCTCGGCGTCCAGGGCGGCGGAGCAGCCGGTACCGGCGGCCGTGATGGCCTGACGGTAGGTGTGGTCGACCACGTCACCGGCACCGAAGACACCCGAGAGGTTCGTCCGGGTCGAGGGGGCGGCGACCTTGAGGTAGCCCTCGTCGTCCAGGTCCAGCTGGCCCTTGAACAGCTCGGTCCGCGGGTCGTGGCCGACGGCGATGAAGAGGCCGGTGACGGGCAGCGCGCGGGTCTCGCCGGTCTTCGTGTCGCGCAGGGTCACACCGGTGAGCTTCGGGTCGCCGTGGATCTCGGTGACCTCGCTGTCCCAGGCGAAGGAGATCTTCGGGTCGGCGAAGGCACGCTCCTGCATCGCCTTCGAGGCGCGCAGGGTGTCACGGCGGTGGACGATCGTGACGGTCTTGGCGAAGCGCGAGAGGAAGGTGGCCTCCTCGATCGCGGTGTCGCCACCGCCGACGACGGCGATGTCCTGGTCCTTGAAGAAGAAGCCGTCGCAGGTGGCGCACCAGGAGACACCGCGACCGGAGAGAGTGTCCTCGTTGGGAAGACCGAGCTTGCGGTGCTGAGAGCCGGTGGTGACGATGACGGCCTTGGCGCGGTGCACGGTGCCGGAGGTGTCGGTGACGGTCTTGATGTCACCGGTCAGGTCCACGGCGACGATGTCGTCGGGGACCAGCTCGGCGCCGAAGCGCTCGGCCTGGGCCCGCATGTTGTCCATGAGGTCGGGGCCCATGATGCCGTCGCGGAAGCCGGGGAAGTTCTCGACCTCGGTCGTGTTCATCAGGGCGCCACCGGCGGTGACGGCACCTTCGAAGACCAGGGGGTTCAGCGACGCTCGGGCGGTGTAGAGCGCTGCGGTGTATCCCGCGGGCCCCGAGCCGATAATGATCACGTTACGGACGTCGCTCACGGGTTTCTTCCTCGTCTCTGCAGACTGCCACTGCCTAAGGGGCGGTTCTCTCGGTCACTCTCACCCCACCCAACGGATACTAAGGGGCATGCATTCCCGGGACCGCCGCACGGCTCTGGGGGAGGCGGGAAGCGCAGGTCAGGAGCGAGGGTACGTTTCGCTGAACAGCACCGGGGCGGCCGGACTTCCGGCCCCGCCGCCGGGGCCGTCGGTACACGAGGCGTCGAGTACATAGGCCTGGACCCGGTCGCCGTCCGTGGGATCGCTCAGGACGAGCAGATAGGCGGGCGTTCCCCGGTACTCGCCGCGCTCTCGGCCCAGGACCGGGTCGGTCCGGCCGGTGCCCGCCAGGACGCAGCCGGGGACGGCCCCTTTCTCATTTTGGGGCGCGGCGCCCGAGGTGTCGCCGGACATCGACTCGGGGCCGACGACCCGGGGCGCGGCGCGGGTGTCGTCCTGGTGGAGAAGGGCGCGTACCCGGTCTTCGACCGGTGCCCCGGAGAACCGGCTCAGGACCGCTCCGGCGGCCGTCTGGGACGCCATGGTGTCCGCCGCCGTGGCATCGCCGTCCGTGGGGCCGCTGATGTACAGGCTCGTGCCGATGACGAGGGCACCGAAGGCGGTGCCGAGGGCGGAGAGCAGGGCGACACGGCGGCGTCGGGACCGCCTGCCGCGACCGGGCCCGGTGGCTCCGCCGGAACGGCCTGCGGGCCGTCCGGCGCTGGGGGACGAGGGGGCGGAGGGGGAGGTCTTCGCCGGGGTGGGCGCTGTTTCACGTGAAACAGCGTCGTCGTTCCCCGGAGGGTTCTCGCTCTCCCGGGCGTCGTCGTCCCCCGAGAGGGCTTCTGCTGGGGTGCTGGTGCTGGTGCTGGTGCTGGTGCTGGTGCCGGTGCTCGGGGAGGGGGTGGCGTCCCCGGGAGCGGCCTCGCCCGGAGCGGCGTCCCCGGGAGTGGTGGCGCTGAGGAGGGCTTCGGCGGCGAGGGCGGCGTCGATCCGGCCGGCGATCTCGGCGGGCATGCGCGGTGGGCCGGGCAGGGTGCCGAGCAGCCCCCGGATCTCCTCCAGGGAGGACCGCACGTCGGCACAGAGGGCACAGCCGTCCAGATGCCGACGGACGACGGAGGAGCGGCTCGGCGGAAGGAGCCCCTCGGTCAGGTCGGAGATCTCCGAGACGTCCGGGTGCTGTGTGGTGTCGGCCCTGCCGGCCGTGGGAGTCACGCGCGCCCACCTCCGCCCTTCACGGCAGCTGGATCAGTCGGTCCGGCATCCATCGGTCCCGGCGCCGGTGGGACGGATGTCCCCGGCGTCCGGTTCCTTCCCCCTTCAGGGGGCTCGTTACCCACCGTGCCGGTGCGCAGATGAGTGACCATCGGCAGCAGACGCGCCCGCCCGCGTGCGCAACGGCTCTTCACGGTGCCGGTGGGGACGCCGAGGATACGGGCCGCCTCCGCCACGGGGTATCCCTGCATGTCGACCAGGATGAGAGCGGCGCGCTGGTCGGGGGCGAGGGTCGCGAGGGCGGCGAGGATCTCCCGGTGCAGATCCTGGCGTACGGCCGGAGCCTCGGCGGACTCGTGGGGTTCGAGGAGCTGCTCGAACCGGGCGTCGTCGTCGACGGGCGAGGTCCTGCGGGAGGCGGTCCTGCGGAGCCGGTCGAGGCAGGCGTTCACGGTGATGCGGTGCAGCCAGGTGGTGACGGCGGAGTGCCCGCGGAAGGTGTGAGCGGACCGGAAGGCGGAGACCAGAGCGTCCTGGACGGCATCGGCGGCCTCCTCGCGGTCCCCCAGGGTGCGCAGGGCCACCGCCCACAGCCGGTCACGATGCCGCCGCACCAGCTCACCGAAGGCGTCGGGGTCTCCTGAGACGTGCAACGTCAGAAGAGTGTGGTCAGGGATCTCATGGTGCTCACCTGGCATACGGTTCCACCCCCGAACTCTCAGCTCATGGACCCTATAGGGGTTTTGAGGACATGTACATACGCAGGCGCGAATCATGCCCTCTTGTCTGGTAATGAGTTACATGCTGTGCGGCGATATTGGGAAATCTTGCCGGAGGTCCGGGCGGCACATCTGCATATAGGGAGGGGGGATCTTCGAGATGGTGGGCAGAGTGAGGGTGAAAAGAAACCCCAAGGCTTTGGTTCTGGCGTCGATTGCTTGCGCTGTCCTGGCCGCATGTTCTTCGCCGGGTGGCTCTGGTCGGGCTGCGGAGCGGATCAAGCCAGGCGGTGCTCCGGCAGAAGTGGTTGAAATTCCCGAGATGAAGTCTGTGGTAGGTCTGGGGCGCGAATGGGCATACCGCGAGAGCCGGATAGATGATTCCCGCCCGGTGAACGGGGGGGGGATATGCGGCGTCATCGAAGCGGCCACTGCGCGGAAGTGGGGCTATCACTCTCCGTTCGAGCCTGAGTCCGATGATGAGAAGGGCGGTGACCCGCCCTGTTCGCCCCGTGAGATGGAGGATTACACGGGAAGGTCGGCGAAAACGGGAAAGCCGATCGAAGGACGGAAGGGCGGATGCGTGGGTGTGGCTCAGGCCGAAATCTTTGGTGAAGAGGGGTTGAAGCTCTCGCTCCAGTACCTTGAGGACCAGTGAGCCCCTGCCTCTGGGGAAACGCACGGCTGAGGAAGACGTGATCTGTAAACAGCGAAGCAGGGCCGTGGCTGAACCGAACCCGATCACCGTGCGGAAGGGATACGCCCCCGGTCTCCTCGGTATCCCTTCCGCAGTTCCTGGCTAGCTGGTCACCTTGATGTCCACGACCCGGCCGCGGAATCGGCCGTCGTCCGACTGCGGCAGGTCGGTCAGCCAGACGAGGAGGTATCGCGACTTGAGGGGTTGGCCGGGCTTGAGCGTGACCGTCGTCCCGGTCCCCTCCGCGACCTTGCTGTAGGCGTCGAAAGATATGGGCCTTGAGGTTTCGTCGGCAGTGGTGCGAAGCTCGACTGACGTATCTCCTATGAAGGAAACGGTCACCTTTCCGACCTGCTGGACTTTGCCGAGATCGACGACGACGCCCACGCCCGACTTCAGCCGGCCGAAGTCCGACGTCGCGTACCAGTCGCTCTGCCAGAAGGTGTCAGGGTTGTCGTCGTAGGTGTTCTTTATCTGATCAGGCTTCTCCGAGCCGTCACCGAGCGGGTCGAAGTCCTGTGCGTCGACGATGGGGATGTGCTCGCCCGTCCGGGGCTTCTTCTCGTCGTCGTCGACAGGCGGCTGACTCGGCTGAGGGGATTCGACGGTGTCCGTCTGGTGGAGCAGCCGGTCGGCGATCTGCCAGCTGCCGAGGCCGAGAGCGGCGATGAGGAGGGCGGAGACGGCCCACTTCAGCGCCCGGCCCGTGCGGCTGTGCAACGGGGGCGGCGGGACGACCACGGGCTGGGTGGCCGCGGGGTGCGGCTGGGGGCGGCCGTAGGTGCCCTGCTGGTAGGTGGTCCGCTGGTACTCGGGCGGCGCGGTGAATTCCGGCTCCGGCGGCTTCACCCGGGGCATCGCCGCCACGGCCTTGGCCAGCTCGTCCGGGGTGGTGCAGGGCGGTTCCTGGCGCGAGGCGGTGGCCCCGTCGTTGGCCAGGGCGCGCATGGCGATCTCGGAGAGACCCCGGTGGACCCCCGCCCGGACCTGGTCGGGCGGGAGCAGCCCGATGCCCTTGGGGAGTCCGGAGAGGCCGTAGGCGTCGCTGTCGTACGGCCAGCGCTGGGTGAGCGCGGCGTACAGGAGGGCGCCGATGGCCTCGGTGTCGCTGCGCTGGGGGCGCTCGGCGGTGATGCCGCGCAGGGCGGCGTTCACGGCCAGGCCCCGGATGCGGTACTGGCCGGTGGAGCTGCGCAGGACGGCGCTCGGGGTGAGCCGGAGGTGGGCGAGGCCTTCGCGGTGGGCGGCGGCCATGGCCTGGGAGACCTGGCTGACGAGCTGGTAGGCGTCGTGGGGCTCCAGCGGGCCGGTCGCGAGGAGTGCGGTCAGCTCCGTGGAGTCGGGCAGCCACTCGTGCACGACGTAGACGAGGTCGTTCTCCTCCACGGCGTCGAGGACCTGGACGAACCGGGGGTCGCCGAGCAGGGCCGAGGAGCGGGCCGCCGCCAGGACCGAGCGGGCCCGGGGGTGGTCGGCGGGCAGCAGATGGACTCCGACCGCGCGACGTAGCTTCTCGTCGACGGCACGCCAGCTGCTGAAGCCGTCCAGTCGGGTGACGCACTCCTCAAGTCGGTAGCGTCTGGCCAGCTTGTGGCCGCTGTGCAGTTCGGGAGCCGTGAGGGAGGGCTTTTCGCCGCTCTGTCGTTCGACCGCCTTCTTCTCCGTGGCCTCGGCGATGGTGTCCGCCGTCTTCTGCTTGTCCGCCACCCCGTCGGTCGCGGCCGTGTCCGCCTTGGCGGTCAGCGGGTCGTCACCGCTGTTGTCGGCCACGTCGACGGCAGCCGTGCTACGTTCCGCCACCGTCGTTCCTGCCTCCCCATCCGTTGCGCCAGATCCAACAGCCAAGCCAATTGTGCCCACAGTCGGACTCTATGCACGACACGCGGCTCCCCCCGAAGGTTGTGCGGCACCGTCCGATCAGCGTCCGAGGCGTCCTCGCACCATGCCGACCAGGGTGTTCAGCTCCGCGATCCGCATGCGCTTGGCGGCGAGGAAGAAGACGCCGAGGAGGGTCGCCCCACCGACGATCAGGGCGACGAGCGAGCCGAGCGCGCCCTCGCCGAGGACCTTCAGCAGACCGAAGCCGAGGGCGCCGGAGACGATCGCGGCGGGCACGGAGGCCATGCAGAGGCGGGCGTAGGTCCGCAGCACATGGGTGCCGTCGAGGTCGCCGCCCAGCCGCTTGCGGAGGCGGCGCCAGGCGATGCCGACGCCGACGGCGTAGGCGAGACCGTACGAGGCGGCCATGCCGACGACGGCCCAGCGGGCGGGCAGCACGACGTAGCAGAGGGCCGAGGCGGCCGCGTTGACGGCGGCGACGATGACCGTGTTGTAGAAGGGCGTCCGGGTGTCCTCGTACGCGTAGAAGCCGCGGAGCACGACGTACTGCACGGAGTAGGGGATCAGGCCGAGGCCGAAGGCCATCAGGATGAAGCCCATGCCCTGGGCGGCCTCGACGCCGCTGGAGGCGTAGAGCAGGGTGCACATCGGGACACCGAGCGCGAGGAACGCGAAGGAGACCGGGACGATCGCGACGGCGGAGTTCCGCAGGCCCTGCGAGATGTCGTCGCGTACGGCGCCGGGGTCGTCGTCGTGGGCGGCGCGGGAGATCCGGGGCAGCAGCGCGGCCATGACGGAGACCGTGATGATGGCCTGCGGCATGCCCCAGATCAGCTGGGCGTTCGAGTACGCGAGGAAACCGGCGCCGTTCACCCCGGACTCCTCACCGGCCGCCGTGGCGAGCTGGGTGACGACGAGGACACCGGCCTGGTTGGCGAGGACGAAGAGCACGGTCCACTTGGCGAGCTTGACCGTCTTGCCGAGCCCGTGGCCCTTCCAGTCGAAGCGGGGCCGGAAGCGGAAGCCCGTCTCGCGCAGGTACGGGATCATCGCGAGCGCCTGGACGACGAGTCCGAGCAGGGTGCCGATGCCAAGGAGCCGGATGCCCTCGTCCGGGATGGTCTGCACGCCCATGTGGGACTCGGCGGAGGTGCCGTAGACCCAGATGAACAGGCCGAAGGTGACGATCATGACGATGTTGTTGAGGACCGGGGTCCACATCATCGCGCCGAACTTGCCGCGGGCGTTGAGGATCTGCCCCATCACCACGTGCACGCCCATGAAGAAGATCGTGGGCAGGCAGTAGCGGGCGAAGGTCACGGCCACGCTGTTGGCGGCGGCGTCGTCGGCGATGGTGTTCGACATCAGCCGGACGAGCAGCGGCGCCGCGAAGACGGCCAGGGCGACGATCAGGCCGAGCGCCACCATGACGAGGGTGAGCAGCCGGTTGGCGTAGGCCTCGCCGCCGTCCTCGTCGTTCTTCATCGAGCGGACGAGCTGCGGGACGAAGACCGAGTTGAGGCCGCCGCCGACGGTGAGGATGTAGATCATCGTCGGGAGCGTGTAGGCGATGGTGAAGGTGTCGCCGAGCAGGGCGGCGCCGAGCGCGCCGGTGATGACCAGGCTGCGGACGAAGCCGGTGAGCCGGGAGACGAGGGTGCCCGCCGCCATCACCGCGCTCGACTTCAGCACCCCGGAGGCACGGCCGGACTTCTTGGCCGGGGGTGCGGGCAGCGGGTCCGGCTCCGGGGCGGGCGGCGGCACCTGGCCGGGGGTCTGCTGGTCGCGGTAGAGGTGCGCGAAGGCGTCCGGTTCGGGAGTCTCCTCGCCGGCCCGGGTCACCAGGTCGTCGACGCCGGTGAACTGGACCGTGCGGGCGTCGTCGCCGTACGGGAGGTGCCGGGAGGTGCCGTCGGGCTCCGGTGCCGGGGTCTGCGCCCAGACCCGGGGGTCGGGCGCGTGCTGGGGCGTGGCCGGCTGGGCGTAGAGCGGCTGGGGTTCCTGGTAGGTGCCGGGCGGAGGCGGCGGGTGCGCGGCGCGGTCGTAGAGCGCCTCGGTCACCGGGTCCTGCGCGGAGAGGTCCCGGGCCCGGTACGGGTCGTGGGTGAGGGCGTCCTGGACGTAGGGGTCCTGCCCGTACTGGTTCTGCCCGTACTGGTTCTGCCCGTACGGGTTCGGGGCGTACTGGCCCTGCCCCTGGCCGTACGGACTCTGGCCGCCCTGGCCGTACGCGCTCTGGCCCTGGGCGCCTTGTCCCTGCGGGTAGCCCTGGGGGGCCTGGCCTCGCGGGTACGGGCCCTGGCCGCTGCCGCCCTGCGGGTACGGGTTCCGGCCGCCCTGGTCCTGGGGGTACCGGCCCTGCGCGCTCCGGCCCTGGGGGTACGCGTTCGGGTCGTACGGGCCCTGGGGCCGGGCGTGGGGGTCCTGCGGGTGGGCGCCCTGCGCGTAGGGGTTCTGCTCCTGCGGCGGTGGGGCCTGCGCGTGGCCGGGGTCCGAGGGTGTCGCGGGCGTCCCACCGGACGGCGCGGCGCCATCAGCGCCCTGGCCGCGGTCACCGTCGTACGGCGCGTTCATGGTTACCCCACCTCATCGTCCCCGGCCGACCGGCCACGACATAGCTCAACGGTCCACTTTCTCACCCGGGCCCGACGGGTCGCCGCTTTCGGACCCGGTGTCCGGTCCCGGGTCACTCGGCTGCTCGGGTTCGTCCCCGGCCGCCTGCTCCGGCACCGTCTCGGCGGGCGTGCCCGGAACGGGGTCCGCGCCCTCGTCCGGGACAGGGCTTCCCGCGTCCGCCCCGGGCTCCGTGCTCCCGGCCTCGGGCTCCGCCGCCCCGGCGTCGGCCGCCCCCGCGCCGGACTCCGGCCCGTCCGTCCCGGCCTCGGCCTTGCGGGCGGCCACCCGCTTGCGCTGGGTGTACATCCGTACGCCGGCCAGCACGAGGAGCAGGACGCCGCCGGCGATCACGAGCATCACCGTGGCGGTGATCTCGGAGACCTTCACGATGAACGTCATCGGCTGCCCGTACGGCGTGCCGTCCTCGGTGTAGAGCTGGGCGGTCATCGGCACCTGGCCGTTGACGCTGGCGGTCGCGGTGAACTTCACGGACTGGCTGTGCCCGCCGTTGACCTTCACCGGGAGTTCGGCGACGCCCTCGTCGCCGTTGAGCTTGATCCGGCTCTTGTTGCTCGACGTGAGGCGCAGGACCAGGCCGTCCACGCCTTGCAGCAGCTTGTTCTGGACGGTCACCGGGATCGTGGCGCTGCGGCCCGAGAGGGTGAGGTCCGACTTGTCGACGAGCTCCACCCCTTCGGTGAGGGTCTGTAGATACTCCAGGACGTTGATCCGGTAGAGCGCGGCGGCCCTCGCCTGGCCCCGCCACGAGGTCGACATCTCGCGGTTGATCGCGTTGCTGAAGGGGGTCACGACGCGGTCCGGCTGGGTCAGGACGACCTTGAAGTCGTCCAGCTCGTCGCGGGTGGTCTTCATGTCGCGGAAGGCCTGGACGGGCAGCTCCCGGTCGCGCAGCTTCTTCGGGTAGCGGGAGCCGCCGGGCACCTTGGTCGAGGCGTCCGGGTCGGGCTTGGCGGCGGCGGCGGCGAGGAGGTCGCTCGGCTGGATCCAGCGGCGGGCGGAGAGCCCCTTCAAGGCGGTCGCCATGGTCCGGGCCTGCGAGACGCTCGGCACCCGCTGCGGGGCGACCACGATGCTGCGCTGGTCCTCCGGCTGCTCCAGGGTGATCGCGAGGGACTGGGCCAGGAACTCCTGGACCGCGAGCGTGGAGTTCTCCGCGCGGAGCATGTCGCCTTCGAAGGCGGTCGAGAGAAGCGCGTCGCTCACCACGGCGGTGGTGCTGCCGTCGCCGAAGGGCCGGGCGGCCGTCGGCGTGTAGGAGAGGTCGTCGCGGACGCTGTCGCTGCGGGCGATCACCTTGTCGGCGCCCGCGGAGGTCGCGACGGACAGGATGGAGGGGTCGACGGCCCCGTCGGCGGGCCAGGCGAAGTCGGCGGACGCCTGGGTGTGCAGCACGGTCTCGACCGTCATCTCGGCGAGCGCGGTCGCCGACTGGAGGTGTTCGAGCGAGCCGGGCACGTCCTTGCCCCGGTGGGCCAGGGAGGCGAGGTCCGGGTCCGCGAAGGGGAGCGCGACGACCTTGTGCCCCTGGACCGCCTTCTCCAGGGCGTCCAGCCAGCGCTCGGCGAGGGCCTGGTTCTTGCCGGGAACGTGCAGGGAGCCTTCCTTGACGCGGTAGCCGTTGGCCATGGCGTCGACGGAGGCCAGCAGGTCCGGGTCGATCACCCAGGTGACCGGGAGGTCCTTGCCGAGCGTGACGAGCTCGTCGAGGCGCCCGCCCGGCTTCAGCTCGGCGGCCAGGGCGTCGTCCTCGAAGACGGGGGTCTGCTGGTCGTCCGTGGCGGTCTCCGCGGAGACATGGGCGGAGGAGATCAGCGGCCACAGGTAGGTGAGCTGCGTCTTCTTCTCGGTGGGGTCGGGCTGGTAGGGCAGGAAGGTCCGCTCGATGCCGAGGACCCGGTCGTAGCGCCGGTCCGGGGTCCGACCGGTGAGGGAGACGCCCAGCTGGTACACGCCCGGGTCGTCGAGCCCCAGCTCGGAGACGGGGACGGAGAGCGAGAAGTCCGTGCTCAGACCGGCGCCCAGCCGGGGGATCTTCAGGGTCGGTCCGTCTTCGAGCGGGGCGGGGTCGCTGTCGTCCCGGTAGCCGGTGCGCTGTGCCACCTGGTCGATCTCGCTGCGGCTCGTCATCCGGGGCCCGACCCGCAGATCCACGGTCGCGTCGGTGACGGGCTGCTTGCTCCGGTTGGTGACCGTCCCGGTGACCGTGACCGTGTCCCCGTCGACGGGCGCGGTCGGGCTGAGCGTGGCGAGGGACACATCGACGGTCTTGGAGCCGCTCGCGTTCTCGGCGGCGGACGCCGTGGTGGTGAGCGTCGGCATCTGGAGCAGTCCGGCGAGGAGCGGCGCGCCGACGGCGACGGTGAGGGTGCGCCGCAGCCATCGGCGGGCAGGTGAGGGACCGGTTCCCTGGATGTCTGCCGCCTCGGCCACGCGTTCGCCCGTCCTCGTCGTTGTCCGTGATGTCAGTGGGGGTGGGTGCTTCCCGGTTGCTGTGTCCAGGCATGGTAACGAGGCACGCTGGGGGCAAGTGCCGGGGAGTGCTCCGGACGATCTTCGTTCGGGTCCGGCCGGTCCGGTCCGGACGCGGCGGGCGATCTTCGATCCTCCCCCGGCGGGCCGCTCCGGGCGCCGCGCCCGGGGAAAACGGGGACACCGCCGCGAGCCGGGGCACGTACCCTTTTCTGTTGTGCCGAACGCCAACGAAGACACCCCGACTGCACTGAGCCAGGTGCAGCACCGCGCGGTCAGCGAGCTGCTGCGCGTGTCCCCCGTCGCCGACGACCTCGCCCGCCGTTTCCAGGAGGCGGGGTTCAGCCTCGCGCTGGTCGGCGGCTCGGTCCGCGACGCGCTGCTCGGCCGGCTCGGCAACGACCTGGACTTCACCACCGACGCCCGCCCCGAGGACGTACTGAAGATCGTCCGTCCGTGGGCCGACGCCGTATGGGAGGTCGGCATTGCCTTCGGGACCGTCGGCTGCCAGAAGGAAGCCCGGGTCGGGGACGTGGTGCAGCGCTTCGAGGTCGAGGTCACCACCTACCGCTCGGAGGCGTACGACCGGACCTCGCGCAAGCCCGAGGTCTCCTACGGCGACTCCATCGACGAGGACCTCGTCCGCCGTGACTTCACGGTCAACGCGATGGCGGTGGCCCTTCCGGAGAAGCGCTTCATCGACCCGTACGGCGGTCTTGAGGACCTCGCGGCGCGGGTGCTGCGGACGCCGGGCACGCCCGAGGAGTCCTTCTCCGACGACCCGCTGCGGATGATGCGGGCCGCGCGGTTCGCCGCCCAGCTGGACTTCGAGGTCGCTCCCGAGGTCGTCGCGGCGATGACGGAGATGGCCGGCCGGATCGAGATCGTCTCCGCCGAGCGCATCCGCGAGGAGTTCAACAAGCTGCTGCTCTCCGCCCACCCCCGCAAGGGTCTCGGGCTCCTCGTGGAGACCGGTCTCGCCGACCACGTCCTCCCCGAGCTTCCGGCGCTGCGGCTGGAGAGCGACGAGCACCACCGGCACAAGGACGTCTACGAGCACTCGCTGACCGTTCTCGACCAGGCGATCGACCTGGAGGAGGACGGGCCCGACCTGGTACTGCGGATCGCGGCCCTGCTCCACGACATCGGCAAGCCCCGGACCAGGCGCTTCGAGAAGGACGGCCGGGTCTCCTTCCACCACCACGAGGTGGTGGGCGCCAAGATGGTCAAGAAGCGCATGACCGCCCTCAAGTACTCCAACGAGATGATCAAGGACGTCTCCCGGCTCGTGGAGCTGCATCTGCGCTTCCACGGCTACGGGACCGGCGAGTGGACCGACTCGGCCGTGCGCCGTTACGTCCGTGACGGCGGACCGCTGCTCTCGCGGCTGCACAAGCTGACCCGCTCCGACTGCACCACCCGGAACAAGCGCAAGGCGACCGCTCTCTCCCGCGCCTACGACGGGCTGGAGGAGCGCATCGCGCAGCTCCAGGAGCAGGAGGAGCTTGACTCGATCCGTCCCGACCTCGACGGCAACGAGATCCAGGAGATCCTGGGCATCGGCCCCGGACCAGCCATCGGCCAGGCGTACAAGTTCCTGCTGGAGCTTCGTCTGGAGAACGGCCCGATGGAGCACGCGCAGGCCGTCGCCGCGCTCAAGGAGTGGTGGGCCGCTCAGAGCTGAGCCCCCACCCGGTCCCTCCGGTGCTCTGTTTCACGTGAAACAGAGCACCGGAGGGGCTGAGGAGCCGAAGACCCGAGGGGCGTTTCACGTGAAACACCCTTCGGGTTTCACGTGAAACGTCATCCCTTGGCACGCTCGCCGCGCAGAGCCCAGGTGATCGCCGTGCTCACGACCCGGAGCCCGCGTGAGCACCGCGCTCGCCACGCAGGGCCAGCGCGATCGCCGCGTAGACGGCGGCCACCAGCACGATCAGCAGGGTGGACCGGCCGTCGGGCGGCAGCATCAGGGCGGCGACGCCCGCCGCGCCCACGAAGGCGACGTTGAACAGCACGTCGTACAGCGAGAAGACCCGGCCCCGGTAGGCGTCGTCCACGGATGTCTGGACCACCGTGTCCGTGGCGATCTTGCTCCCCTGGGTGACGAGCCCGAGGACGAAGGCGGCGATCAGGAACGGCGTGGGGGCGAAGGTCAGGCCCAGCACCGGCGTCAGCACGGCGGCCGTGCCGGCGCAGAGGGTCATCCAGCCGAAGGGGCCGAGCCGCCCCACCGCCCAGGGGGAGAGGAGGGCGGCGGCGAAGAAACCGGCGCCGGAGGTGGCGACGGCAAGGCCGAGCAGCGCGAGCCCGTCGGATTCCGTGGTGCTCCAGGCGTGGCGGCAGAGCATGAGCACGGTGACGAACAGGGCTCCGTAGCAGAAGCGCATGAAGGTCACCGCGACGAGGGCGCGGGCGGCGGGCCGCCGCTCGGAGAGGTGCCGGACTCCGGCGGCGAGGCCCCGGGCGGTGGACAGCAGGGCCGAGCCGAGGGACGGGGAGACGGCGCCCGGGTCGGGACCGAGGAGCTGTCGGGGCATGCGGAGCGAGGCGAGGGCGCCGCAGAGGTAGAGAACGGCTCCGAAGCCCACCACGGCCGCGTCGGACTGTCCGGCGAGCAGCTGGACTCCGAAGGCGAGGCCGCCGCCCAGGGTCGCGGCGAGGGTGCCCGCGGTGGGGGAGAGCGAGTTCGCGAGGACGAGCCGTTCCTCGTCGACGACACGGGGGAGCGCGGCGGAGAGCCCCGCGAGGACGAAGCGGTTGACCGCGGTGACGGAGAGCGCGGAGGCGTAGAACAGCCAGTCGGGGACGGAGGCGAGGATGAGCAGGGCGGTCCCGCAGGCGAGCAGGGCACGCAGAAGGTTGCCGAAGAGGAAGACCTGGCGGCGCTGCCAGCGGTCGAGCAGGACTCCGGCGAAGGGCCCGACGAGCGAGTACGGGAGCAGCAGGACCGCCATGGCGGAGGCGATCGCGGCGGCGGAGGCCTGTTTCTCGGGGGAGAAGACGACGTACGTGGCCAGGGCCACCTGGTAGACGCCGTCGGCGCACTGGGAGAGCAGCCGGACGGCGAGCAGGCGGCGGAAGTCGGTCAGGCGCAGGAGTACGCGCAGATCACGTACGACGGACATGGCAGCAAGACTCACATACGGAGAAGGTCCCCGGGGCGGTGCCCCGGGGACCTTCGACGCGAGCGCGGAACCTCAGCGCTCGACCTCGCCCTTGATGAACTTCTCGACGTTGGCCAGGGCCTCGTCGTCGAAGTACTGGACCGGCGGGCTCTTCATGAAGTAGCTCGACGCGGAGAGGATCGGGCCGCCGATGCCGCGGTCCTTGGCGATCTTCGCGGCGCGCAGGGCGTCGATGATGACACCGGCCGAGTTCGGGGAGTCCCACACCTCAAGCTTGTATTCGAGGTTCAGCGGGACGTCGCCGAAGGCACGGCCTTCGAGGCGGACGTACGCCCACTTGCGGTCGTCCAGCCAGGCCACGTAGTCCGACGGGCCGATGTGGACGTTCTTCTCGCCCAGCTCGCGGTCGGGGATCTGCGAGGTGACGGCCTGGGTCTTGGAGATCTTCTTGGACTCCAGGCGGTCGCGCTCCAGCATGTTCTTGAAGTCCATGTTGCCGCCGACGTTGAGCTGCATCGTGCGCTCAAGGCGGACACCGCGGTCCTCGAACAGCTTGGCCATCACACGGTGCGTGATGGTCGCGCCGACCTGCGACTTGATGTCGTCGCCGACGATCGGGACGCCCGCCTCGGTGAACTTGTCGGCCCACTCCTTGGTGCCGGCGATGAAGACCGGGAGGGCGTTGACGAAGGCGACCTTGGCGTCGATGGCGCACTGGGCGTAGAACTTCGCCGCGGCCTCGGAGCCCACGGGCAGGTAGCAGACGAGGACGTCGACCTGGCGGTCCTTGAGGATCTGGACGACGTCGACCGGCTCCGCGGCGGACTCCTCGATGGTCTGGCGGTAGTACTTGCCGAGACCGTCGAGCGTGTGACCGCGCTGGACCGTGACGCCCTTGTTCGGGACGTCGCAGATCTTGATCGTGTTGTTCTCGCTGGCACCGATGGCGTCGGAGAGGTCGAGGCCGACCTTCTTCGCGTCGACATCGAAGGCGGCGACGAACTCGACGTCACCGACGTGGTATTCGCCGAACTGCACGTGCATCAGGCCGGGGACCTTGGCCGCCGGGTCGGCGTCCTTGTAGTACTCGACGCCCTGCACCAGTGAGGCGGCGCAGTTGCCCACGCCGACGATGGCTACGCGAACCGAACCCATTCCGGTTGCTCCCTGTGTGATCGTGGAAGCCCTGCCTGTGCGCAGGGTTTCACTTGGTGGTGTCGTCGGACGGATCCGGCCGGGTACTGCCCCCGGGCCGGGGCAGGCCGCCCGTCTCTCCAGAATCGTTGTCGTGCAGAGCGGTGGTGCCGGGGCCGGATCGCTGATCCCGTCCCGCCCTCTCGCTCTCGATGAGCTCGTTCAGCCAGCGCACTTCGCGCTCCACGGACTCCATGCCGTGGCGCTGTAGCTCAAGCGTGTAGTCGTCGAGACGCTCGCGGGTCCGGGCCAGCGAGGCGCGCATCTTCTCCAGGCGCTCCTCAAGCCGGCTGCGGCGGCCTTCCAGGACGCGCATCCGCACTTCGCGCTCGGTCTGACCGAAGAAGGCGAAGCGTGCGGCGAAGTGCTCGTCCTCCCAGGCGTCCGGGCCGGTGTGGGAGAGAAGCTCCTCGAAGTGGTCCTTGCCCGCCGGTGTCAGCCGGTAGACGATCTTGGCCCGGCGTCCGGCGAGCGAGGCGGCGAGGGCGTCCTCGGGGGCGCTGCCCGGTTCCTCGATCAACCAGCCGTTGGCGACCAGCGTCTTGAGGCAGGGATAGAGCGTCCCGTAGCTGAACGCCCGGAAGACGCCCAACGAGGTGTTGAGGCGTTTCCGCAGCTCGTACCCGTGCATCGGGGCCTCGCGCAGCAGGCCGAGGACGGCGAATTCGAGGATGCCGGAGCGTCTGCTCATTCGTCGTCTCCTCTCCGCCTTCGGGGCCCTTATGCCGTGCTGATGTATCGACTCGATACATCAGCACGATAGAACGGGCTCAAGATCCCGACAAGTGGGCTCGCCGTGACCGGCGTCACATCATCAATTCATGGCGATCGACTTGCCTGATTTGGGGTGAAGTCCGGTCCTAGGCAGGTTTTGGCCGTGCGTAGTCTGTGCGGCATGCAGAGCACCGGGAACCGAGAGATGCCGTGGGGCGTCAGTGCTCCGGATGACCGGCTGCGATACGGAAGGGCCTCCGATGGGGCTCCGGCCGTGCGTATTTCGGGGGGACCGGAACTCACCTGCCGCTTCCAGGCGTACGCGCCTGCCCGAGGAGTAGTCGTTCGATGAGCGAGCATCGTCGCAAAATGCCGCCGCAGCAGCCGCCCACGGGCGGTCGCGCGGCGGCACGGCGCGCTGCCCAGCAGCCGGGCCACAGGTCGGCCCCGGCCCATGACGTCGGTATGGAGGCCCCGTCGGCCTCGTACGGACCTCCGCCTCCCGCCGGAGAGGAGCCGCGTCCCTACGGGGGCCGCGCGGAGGCCCGCCGGGCCGCCCAGCGTGGCGGACGTCGGCGGGGAGCCGACGCGGGTCCCGGTGGTGGACGCGGTGGCTCCGGCGGCGGTGGCCGCCGAGGTGGCGGAGGCGGCAGCGGTCCGGGGCGGGGCTCCGGCGGGGGGCGCCCGCCGGGCAGGAAGCGGCTGATCGACTACCCCCGCTACGGCAAGCGCGGCTGGCGCCGCTGGATGCCGTCGTGGAAGCTCGTGACGGGCACGTTCATGCTCTTCGTCGGTGTCCTGATGGGCGGCGCGTTCTTCGCGTACTCCGCCGTGGAGATCCCGAAGGAAGACGCGACCGCGACCTCGCAGAACAACATCTACTACTGGGCCGACGGCTCGCGCATGATCGCGACCGGCAGCGGTGCCAACCGGCAGATCGTCGGCATCGAGCAGATCCCGAGGGTCATGCAGGAGGCCGTGGTCTCGGCCGAGAACAAGACGTTCTGGGACGACTCGGGTATCGACCCGATGGGCATCGGCCGCGCCGTGTGGAACATGGCCAAGGGCGGCGAGACCCAGGGCGGTTCGACCATCACCCAGCAGTACGTGAAGAACAACCGGCTCAACGACCAGTCGCAGACCGTCAGCCGGAAGGTGAAGGAACTCTTCATCTCCATGAAGGTCGGCAACAAGCTGGAGAAGCGCGACATCATGGCCGGGTACCTCAACACCGCGTACTACGGTCGCGGTGCCTACGGTATCCAGGCGGCCGCCCGCGCGTACTTCGACAAGGACGCGAAGGACCTCAACGCGAGCGAGGCGGCGCTGCTCGCCTCCGTGCTGAAGGGCGCGACGTACTACGACCCGGGCGGCTACCCGGAGATCGACCCCGAGGCCACCCCGGAGAAGAACCTCGTACGCGCCACCAAGCGGTGGAAGTGGATCCTCAACGAGATGGTCAAGGACCAGAAGATCTCCGCCGAGGAGCGCGCCAAGTACACGACCTTCCCCAAGGTCAAGCAGCGCAAGCAGGACGCCCAGCTGACCGGCCAGATCGGCTACCTCGTCAGCACGGCCAAGGGCAACTTCATCAGCAACAACACCGAGGGCATCGGCGCCAAGGAGCTGGAGCGCGGCGGCTACGAGATCTACACCACCTTCCAGAAGCCGAAGGTGCAGGCCCTGGAGAAGTCCGTCACCAAGATCCTCGACGAGCACATCGACCCCGAGAAGCGCCCGAAGACCGACACCGACGTGCAGTTCGGCGGGGCCACGGTGGACACGGCGACCGGTGCCATCGTCGCCCTCTACGGCGGCGTCGACGCCACCAAGCACTTCACCAACAACGCCGACCCGACCGGCGCCCAGGTCGGCTCGACCTTCAAGCCCTTCGTCCTGGCCGCCGCGATGAAGTACGGCGTGCGGGACAAGGAGCTGGGTCCGGCCCAGGACGAGTCCACGCGCACCATCGTCGACCCGGACAAGAGCCTCTACTCCGGCCAGGACAAGCTGCGGGTCCACCGCTACAACGGCGACGTCTGGCACGACGAGAAGGGCAAGGAGTGGCTCCAGACCAATGACGACGGCGCGAGCTACGGGAACATCACCCTCCGCGAGGCCATGATCCACTCGGCGAACTCGCCGTACGTGCAGCTCGGCATGGACGTCGGCATCGACAAGGTCCGCGAGAGCGCCGTCGCGGCCGGTCTGCGCCAGGAGTCGCTGGTCAAGGGCGAGTCGCCCTCGTTCTCGCTCGGCACCTCCAGCCCCAGCGCCATCCGGATGGCGGGCGCCTACGCGACCTTCGCCAACAAGGGCCAGCAGAACGAGCCCTTCTCGGTGACGAAGGTCGTCCAGGGCGGCAAGACCATCTACGAGCACAAGGCCCAGCCCAAGAGCGCCTTCTCGCCGGCCATCGCCAGCAACGTCACCGACGTCCTCCGCGACGTCGTGGAGGACCCGCAGGGCACCGGCCGCAAGGCCGCGATCCCGGGGCGCGCCGTGGCCGGCAAGACCGGTACGACCGACGGCAACAAGTCCGCCTGGTTCGTGGGCTACACCGCGCAGCTGTCGACCGCGATCGACATGTACCGCTTCTCCGACGACGACACGAAGACCGACCGCGTGTTCGAGGAGATGTACGGCACGGGCGATCAGCCGAAGATCCACGGTTCGTCGTTCCCCTCGCGGATCTGGAAGGACTACATGACCACGGCGGTCGAGGGCATGCCGCTGGTCAAGTTCCCCGAGCCGATGGACCTGGAGAACGCCGAGCCCGTCTTCGGCGGCGGCGCCACCAGCCCGACCCCGTCGCCGACGCCGACGCCCACGCCGACTCCCACCGAGTCCGCGATGCCGACGACGACTCCCCCGGCCACGCCGACGACGACCCCCCCGGTGACCAAGACGCCGAAGCCGGGCAAGACGACGTGCGACATCTGGGACTGGGAGTGCAACCATCCGGGTGATCCGGGCGGCGACACCGGTGGCCCGCCCACCACGGCGCCCGAGACGGAGTCGCCCCAGCCGACCGATACGCCGACGGACGACACCGAGACCGGGCCCGGCCCCGGCAACGGGAACGGCAACGGCAGCGGGAGCGGCGGACCCGGGAAGCCCGGTGGCAACGACGGGTCCTGGGTCCCCTGACCGGGTCCCCGCAGGACGCTTCACCAAGGGCCGTCGCGGTCGCTCCGTACCTCGTGTACGGGGCCGGTCGCGGCGGCCCTCGCCGTTTTCCCCGGCACGTACGGCAGGATGTCCCCCATGCCGAGCCTCCAGAAGACGAGCGCGCCGCAGGACCGGCCGCAGGGCCGCTCGCGGACGGTCAACCCCACCCACCGGGACGAAGTGGCCGCCGCGGGCAGTGAACTGATCGGCGGCCCCTACGGGCGCCGGGCCGCGCCCGGCACCGGACCGCTGACGCCGGTCCGGGTGATCGTCCTCGTGGCCCTCGGCATGTTCGCCCTCGGCATGGTGCAGAAACTGCCCTGCTACAACTGGGCCTGGTTCCGGGGCACGACCTCCCAGTACACCCACGCCTGCTACTCCGACATCCCGCACCTCTTCACCGGACGGGGCTTCGCGGACGGCCTGGTGCCCTACTTCGACCGGCTGGGCGGCGACATACCGTTCCTGGAGTACCCCGTCCTCACGGGTCTCTTCATGGAGGTCGCGGCCTGGCTGACGCCGGGCGGCGGCGAGACGATGCAGCGCGAACAGGGGTACTGGCTCGTCAACGCCGGGCTCCTGATGATCTGCGCGGCCGTCCTCGCGGTCTGTGTGGCCCGTACGCACCGGCTGCGCCCCTGGGACGGTCTGCTCGTCGCCCTCGCGCCCTCCATCGCGCTCACCGCCACGATCAACTGGGACCTGCTGGCCGTCGCGCTGACGGCCGCCGCCCTCATGATGTGGTCGCGGGAACGGCCGCTCGCCTTCGGCGTCCTGCTCGGTCTGGCGACCGCCGCCAAGCTCTATCCCGTCCTGCTGCTCTGCCCGCTGCTCCTGCTCTGCTGGCGGGCCGGGAAGTGGCGCGAGTTCACCACCGCCGCGCTGGCCGCCGCCGGGGCGTGGCTCGCGGTCAACCTGCCCGTGATGGTGATGGCCCCCGAGGGCTGGAAGCAGTTCTATCTGTTCAGCGTGGACCGGAACGTCGACTTCGGTTCGGTCTGGCTGCTGATCAGCCAGCGCACGGGCAGCGCGATCCCGCCGGACCGGGCCAACCTGTACGCGCTGACGCTCATGCTGATGGCGGTCGCCGGACTCGTCTACCTGGCGTTCACGGCGCCCCGCAGGCCCCGTCTCGCCCAGCTGGCGTTCCTGATCGTCGCCGCGTTCGTCCTGACCAACAAGGTCTACTCGCCGCAGTACGTGCTGTGGCTGGTGCCGCTCGCGGTCCTCGCCCGGCCGCGCTGGCGGGACTTCCTGATCTGGCAGGCGTGCGAGGTCGCGTACTTCCTCGGCGTCTGGATGTACCTGGCGTTCACGACCAGCGGCGGCAAGCAGGGCCTGCCGGCGGACGGCTACCAGTTCGCGATCGTCCTGCACCTGCTCGGCACGCTGTACCTGTGCGTGCTGGTCGTACGCGACATCCTCAGGCCCGAGAAGGACCCCGTCCGGCAGGACGGCGCGGACGACCCCTCGGGAGGCGTCCTGGACGGTGCCGAGGACGTCGTCGCCGCGGGCAGGGCCGTACCCCTGGCCCCCGCCGGGGACGGCATGTCCCGAGTGGCCTGGGGCACCCCCGGGGAGCAGGGCTCCCGGGGGTGAGCGGATCCGGCCGGCTCAGCGCTCCACGAGCCGGTCGAACTGCGTCGTCGTGTGGCGCAGATGGGCCACCAGCTCGTCGCCGACCCGGGGCTCCCGCGCGTCCGCCGGCACGAACAGGATCGACACCTGCATGTGCGGCGGCTCGGCGAACCAGCGCTGCTTCCCGTCCCAGACGAACGGCGACAGGTTGCGGTTCACGGTGGCCAGGCCCGCCCGTGCGACGCCCTTGGCGCGCGGCATGACGCCGTGCATCGCCTTGGGCGCCTCCAGGCCCACGCCGTGCGAGGTGCCGCCGGCGACGACGACCAGCCAGCCGTCCGAGGCGGCCTTCTGCTGGCGGTAGCCGAACCGGTCGCCCTTGGCCACCCGGGTCACGTCGAGGACCGAGCCCCGGTACTCCGTGGCCTCGTGGTCGCCCAGCCAGAGCCGGGTGCCGATCCGGGCCCGGAAGCGGGTCTGCGGGAACTGCTGCTGGAGCCGTGCCTGCTCCTCGGCCCGCAGATGGCTGACGAACATGGTGTGCAGCGGCAGCCGGGCGGCCCGCAGCCGGTCCATCCAGCCGATGACCTCCTCGACGGCGTCGGTGCCGTCGGGGCGGTCCAGCGGGAGGTGCAGCGCGAAGCCCTCAAGGCGTACGTCCTCGATGGCCGTGTGGAGCTGCTGGAGCTCCTCCTCGCGGACGCCGTGCCGCTTCATCGAACTCATGCACTCGATGACGACCCGGGCGCCCACGAGGGCGTGCACGCCGTCGACGGACGACACGGAACGGACGACCCGGTCGGGCAGCGGAACCGGCTCCTCGCCCCGCCGGAACGGGGTGAGGACCAGCAGATCGCCGCTGAACCAGTCCTTGATGCGCGCGGCCTCGTACGTGGTGCCCACGGCGAGCATGTCGGCACCGAACCGGGCCGCCTCGTCCGCGAGGCGCTCATGGCCGAAGCCATAGCCGTTGCCCTTGCAGACCGGGATCACCCCGGGGAACTGGTCGATGACGTTCTTCTGGTGCGCGCGCCAGCGAGCGGTGTCGACGTAGAGGGAGAGCGCCATGGCCGGCCCGGAACCTTTCTGATGGCAGCGGTGACTCAGCGAGGAGAACGTTGAGCCCGAGATATGTACGAGACTACGGAAACGTCGGCGGCACGACAGGGGTCAGCGACGGGACATGTAGATGTCGAGCGCCTTGTGCAGCAGCTTGTTCAGCGGGAAGTCCCACTCGCCGACGTACTCGACGGCCTCGCCGCCGGTGCCCACCTTGAACTGGATGAGTCCGAAGAGGTGGTCGTTCTCGTCGAGCGAGTCGGAGATGCCGCGCAGGTCGTAGACGGTCGCGCCCATCGCGTAGGCGTCGCGGAGCATCCGCCACTGCATCGCGTTGGAGGGGCGGACCTCACGGCCGATGTTGTCGGAGGCGCCGTAGGAGTACCAGACGTGCCCGCCCACGACGAGCATCGTGGCCGCCGAGAGGTTCACGCCGTCGTGGCGGGCGAAGTACAGCCGCATGCGGTTGGGGTCCTCGTTGTTGAGGACGGTCCACATGCGCTGGAAGTACGAGAGCGGGCGCGGCCGGAAGTGGTCGCGGACGGCCGTGATCTCGTAGAGGCGCTGCCACTCGGCCAGGTCCTCGTAGCCGCCCTGGACGACCTCGACACCGGCCTTCTCGGCCTTCTTGATGTTGCGGCGCCACAGCTGGTTGAAGCCCTTGAGGACATCGTCGAGCGAGCGGTTCGCCAGCGGCACCTGGAAGACGTAGCGGGGCTGCACGTCGCCGAAGCCGGCGCCGCCGTCCTCGCTCTGCTGCCAGCCCATCTTCCGCAGCCGGTCCGCGACCTCGAAGGCGCGCGGCTCGATGTGGGAGGCCTCGACGTCCTTGAGGCGCTTGACGTCCGGGTCCTGGATGCCGGACTTGATGGCGGCCGAGTTCCAGCGCCGGATGACGACGGGCGGGCCCATCTTCACGGAGAAGGCGCCCTGCTGCTTGAGGTGCGCCAGCATCGGCTGGAGCCAGTCGTCGAGGTTCGGCGCGTACCAGTTGATGACCGGGCCCTCGGGCAGATAGGCGAGGTAGCGCTTGATCTTGGGGAGCTGGCGGTAGAGCACGAGGCCCGCGCCGACCAGCTCGCCCGTCTTGTCGAACCAGCCGAGGTTCTCCGAGCGCCACTCGGTCTTCACATCAGCCCACGCCGGGACCTGGCAGTGGCTCGCCGAGGGCTGGCTCTGGATGAATGCCAGATGCTGCTCACGGCTGATGGTCCTCAGGGTCAGGCTCATGCGGGGCGCTCCTCGGCAGGTGTGTCCCCATCGGTCAGGGGCTCCGGCTCTCGCGCCGAAGCCTACTGTGACCGGGGAGCGCCCCGAATGGGCACGTGCGCCCTGACGTGCCGTTCGGCTCAGCTGATGACGCCGCCGAAGAGTCCGCCGTGGGCCATTCCGAGGAAGAAGCCCACCGCCGAGGCGCCGAGTCCGAGGACCAGCAGGAAGCGCTCGCGGGTCGTCACGGAGATGTAGTGCCCGTAGCCGCCGGTCAGGATGCCGATCAGTCCTGACCAGGAACTCAGCAGGTGCAGATGGTGGAACTGCGCGGTGACGAAGGCGAGGACGCCCAGCACCAGTGTCACGCCGACCAGGGTGTCCTGGAGCGGGTGGGGCTTGCCGTCGGTCGAGAGGAGGGAGTGGCCGGGGTTGGGTCGCATTGCCTGTGCCATGGGGCACCTCCTGGCGTGGCTGCCGGAGGGCGGCGCATCCTGGCGCCGCCCATGTCCGTTGTGTACAGATTGCGTCCTCCCACCGGCGAATTTCAACCGGAGGCCGATGTGCGGGTACTCTGTACGGTCTGCACCGGTGTCTGCCCTGGTCCATCCTGGATCCGGCGGTATCCCCGTTCCCGGGGAGCCCGCCAATGGCGGTGGATACCGTTGCTACGCATCACGACCCTCCTGCCACGGAACGACCGTGGCCGCTGAGTCCAAAGGAGGTGGGTTCCACATGCGTCACTACGAGGTGATGGTCATCCTCGACCCCGATCTCGAGGAGCGCGCTGTCTCCCCGCTGATCGAGAACTTCCTCTCCGTCGTCCGTGAGGGCAACGGAAAGGTCGAGAAGGTCGACACCTGGGGCCGTCGTCGTCTCGCCTACGAGATCAAGAAGAAGCCCGAGGGCATCTACTCGGTCATCGACCTGCAGGCCGAGCCTGCGGTCGTCAAGGAGCTCGACCGCCAGCTCAACCTGAACGAGTCGGTCCTCCGGACCAAGGTCCTCCGCCCCGAGACCCACTGAGCTTCCCGCTCAGAGGTCATCGGGTTCGAGTAGCAAAAAGCAGCCAGAAGCAATCCCGCCGAGAGGTACCCCATGGCAGGCGAGACCGTCATCACGGTCGTCGGCAATCTTGTCGACGACCCCGAGCTGCGCTTCACCCCGTCCGGTGCGGCGGTCGCGAAGTTCCGTATCGCGTCCACTCCCCGCACCTTCGACCGTCAGACCAATGAGTGGAAGGACGGCGAAAGCCTCTTCCTGACCTGCTCGGTCTGGCGTCAGGCGGCGGAGAACGTCGCCGAATCGCTCCAGCGAGGCATGCGCGTCGTCGTGCAGGGCCGACTGAAGCAGCGGTCCTACGAGGACCGTGAGGGCGTCAAGCGCACGGTCTACGAGCTGGACGTCGAGGAAGTCGGCCCCAGCCTCAAGAACGCCACGGCCAAGGTCACCAAGACCACCGGTCGAGGCGGCCAGGGTGGCTACGGCGGTGGCCAGCAGCAGGGCGGCGGAGGCGGCAGCTGGGGTGGAAACTCCGGCGGCGGCGGCGGTGGCCAGCAGGGCGGCGGCGGTACTCCCGCCGACGACCCGTGGGCGACCGGCGGTCCCTCCTCCGGCGGCCAGCAGCAGGGCGGCGGAGGCGGCGGCTGGGGTGGAAACTCCGGCGGCGGCTACTCGGACGAGCCCCCCTTCTAGGGCACGCCCTGGAAGCAGCTCGTACCCCCACTTCTTGATCACACAGGAGAAACACCATGGCGAAGCCGCCTGTGCGCAAGCCTAAGAAGAAGGTCTGCGCGTTCTGCAAGGACAAGACCGTGTACGTGGACTACAAGGACACGAACATGCTGCGGAAGTTCATTTCCGACCGCGGCAAGATCCGTGCCCGCCGCGTGACCGGCAACTGCACGCAGCACCAGCGTGACGTCGCCACGGCCGTGAAGAACAGCCGTGAGATGGCGCTGCTGCCCTACACGTCCACCGCGCGATAAGGAAAGGGTGACCGACTAATGAAGATCATCCTGACCCACGAGGTCTCTGGCCTCGGTGCCGCTGGCGACGTCGTCGACGTCAAGGACGGCTACGCTCGCAACTACCTGGTCCCGCGTGGTTTCGCGATCCGCTGGACCAAGGGTGGCGAGAAGGATGTGGCGCAGATCCGCCGCGCCCGCAAGATCCACGAGATCGCGACCATCGAGCAGGCCAACGAGATCAAGGCCCAGCTCGAAGGCACGAAGGTGCGTCTGGCCGTTCGCTCCGGCGACGCCGGCCGTCTCTTCGGCTCCGTGACCCCGGGCGACATCGCCACGGCGATCAAGACCGCGGGTGGCCCCGAGGTCGACAAGCGTCGTGTCGAGCTCGGTTCGCCGATCAAGACCCTGGGCTCGCACCAGGTGTCCGTGCGTCTGCACCCCGAGGTTGCCGCGAAGCTCGGCGTCGAGGTCGTCGCCGCGTAACGCTGCCCTTGGCAGTCTGCGCTCAGCAGTGAGGAAGGGCCGCACCCCTCGGGGTGCGGCCCTTCCGCTGTGTCGGCTGGCCGCGTTTCACGTGAAACGCGGCTTCTTCGAGGTCCGGACGATGCCCTGCGGTGGGCCGTTTCACGTGAAACGCGGTGGGCCGTTTCACGTGAAACACCCCACCCCCGTTTCACGTGAAACGGTCAGCGGCTGGCGCCCGTGACGATCCAGCGGCCGGAGCGGGCACGTCCCCAGAGCGTCGCCATGCGGACCGTCATCATCAGGGTCATCGCCCACCAGAGCGCGGTCAGTCCGCCGCCGAGCACGGGGACCAGCAGGGCGACCGGGGCGAAGACGGCCAGGGTCAGCAGCATGGCCCAGGCCAGATAAGGACCGTCGCCCGCGCCCATCAGCACGCCGTCGAGGACGAAGACCACGCCGGAGACCGGCTGCGAGACCGCGACCACGAGCAGAGCCGGGAGCAGGGTGTCCTGGACGGTGGTGTCTCCGGTGAAGAGCGGTACGAACAGGGGACGCGTCAGGATGAGCAGTGCGCCGAGGACTACACCGGAGACGACGCCCCACTGGACCATGCGGCGGCAGACCTGACGGGCGCCGTCGCCGTCGTCCGCGCCGAGGTACCGCCCGATGATGGCCTGGCCCGCGATGGCGATCGCGTCGAGCGCGAAGGCCATCAGGCTCCACAGGGACAGGATGATCTGGTGCGCGGCGACCTCGACGTCCCCCATGCGTGCGGCGACCGCCGTGGCGATCATCAGGACCGCGCGGAGCGAGAGCGTACGGACCAGCAGGGGGACACCCGCCTGCGCGGAGGCGCGAATGCCTGCCGCGTCGGGACGGAGGGAGGCGCCATGACGCCGGGCGCCCCGGACGACCACGGTGAGGTAGACGACGGCCATGCCGTACTGGGCGATGACGGTGCCCCAGGCGGAGCCCGCGATGCCGAGACCCGCCCCGTAGACCAGGCCGATGTTGAGAGCGCCGTTGGCCGCGAAGCCGCCGATGGCCACGTAGAGCGGGGTACGGGTGTTCTGGAGGCCACGCAGGACGCCGGTGGCGGCCAGGACGACCAGCATCGCCGGGATGCCGAGGCTGGAGATCCTGAGGTAGGTGGCCGCGTAGGGGGCGGCGGTGTCGGAGGCTCCGAAGAGATCGACGAGCCAGGGGGTCGTGGGGAGGGTCAGCGCCACGACGGCGGCACCGAGGATCAGGGCGAGCCAGATGCCGTCCATGCCCTGTCGGATGGCCGCCGGGAGATCGCCCGCGCCGACGCGTCGGGAGACGGCCGCGGTGGTGGCGTAGGCGAGGAAGACGAAGACGCTGACGGCGGTGGAGAGCAGGGCGGCGGCGATGGCGAGACCCGCGAGCTGCGGCGTGCCGAGGTGTCCGACGATGGCGCTGTCGGCCATGAGGAAGAGGGGCTCGGCGACGAGGGCGCCGAACGCGGGCAGGGCGAGAGAGACGATCTCGCGGTCATGCTGCCGACGGACGGCTCGGGAGGTCGCGGGGGCCTGGGTCATGGGCTCAATCTAATCTTCCACAGGTAAGAGCTGCAATGCTTCTTTGCCTCTTACTTGTGGAGGGCGAGGGGCTTCAGGTGTGGGCCGTTTGTTCTGATCTTGAGCCAGCTGGGAAAGTTTTTCTCCCCCACAGCCGGTGGATGGAAAACTTGCAGGTCAGCGTGGTGGAGGCGACGATCCTATGAGTTTGTCCACATGGCTGTCCCCCGCTCCGTGCACAGGATCCGGGGAGTTCTCCACAGCATTGGGGCCTTCGCCCACAGGGCCTGTGGATAACCAGATTGGCTGAACCCTCTCGCGGGCCTACCGTGGTCCGGCGCCCGACGCGCCAGAAGCGGTCGCGAAGCCACTCGTTGATCAAGGCGTGGCGTTAGGAAAGAGTGGCATGGCGAGGTCCGCGGAGCGGACGGGAAGAGGTGCTTGGTGAGCGTTCCCGAGCCGATGGACGACCCCTGGGCCGACAGCGGACCGAGCGACCGGCTGCCCACCCGTACCCGAGGCGAGGGACGGGGGCGTGGCCGTGGACGGGACGACCAGCACGAGCGCGGCGGAGACGGTCCCTGGGACGGCGGGCTCTCCGGTTTCGAGCGCGTGCCCCCGCAGGACCTGGACGCCGAGCAGTCCGTCCTCGGCGGCATGCTGCTCTCCAAGGACGCCATCGCGGACGTCGTGGAGATCATCAAGGGCCACGACTTCTACAAGCCCGCGCACGAGACCGTCTACGCGGCGATCCTCGACCTCTACGCGAAGGGTGAGCCGGCCGACCCGATCACGGTCGGCGCCGAGCTGACCAAACGCGGGGAGATCACCCGGGTCGGCGGAGCCTCGTATCTGCACACCCTGGTCCAGTCGGTGCCGACGGCGGCGAACGCCTCGTACTACGCGGAGATCGTCCACGAGCGGGCGGTGCTGCGCCGCCTGGTGGAGGCCGGTACCAAGATCACGCAGATGGGATACGCGGCCGACGGAGACGTCGACGAGATCGTGAACTCGGCCCAGGCCGAGATCTACGCGGTGACCGAGCAGCGCACCACAGAGGACTACCTGCCGCTCGGCGACATCATGGAGGGGGCGCTCGACGAGATCGAGGCGATCGGCTCCCGCAGCGGCGAGATGACGGGCGTGCCGACCGGCTTCACCGATCTCGACTCGCTCACCAACGGTCTCCACCCCGGCCAGATGATCATCATCGCGGCCCGTCCCGCCATGGGTAAGTCGACGCTCGCCCTGGACTTCGCGCGGGCGGCTTCGATCAAGCACAACCTGCCCAGCGTCATCTTCTCCCTCGAAATGGGCCGCAACGAGATCGCGATGCGTCTGCTCTCGGCCGAGGCGCGGGTGGCGCTGCACCACATGCGCTCCGGCACGATGACCGACGAGGACTGGACGCGGCTCGCCCGCCGGATGCCGGACGTCTCGCAGGCGCCGCTCTACATCGACGACTCCCCGAACCTGTCGATGATGGAGATCCGCGCGAAGTGCCGCCGGCTCAAGCAGCGCAACGGGCTCAAGCTGGTCATCATCGACTACCTCCAGCTGATGCAGTCGGGTGGCTCGAAGCGGCAGGAGAGCCGTCAGCAGGAGGTCTCCGACATGTCGCGAAACCTGAAGCTGCTGGCCAAGGAGCTGGAGCTGCCGGTGATCGCGCTCTCCCAGCTGAACCGTGGCCCCGAACAGCGCACCGACAAGAAGCCGATGGTCTCCGACCTGCGTGAATCCGGATCGATCGAGCAGGACGCCGACATGGTGATCCTGCTCCACCGCGAGGACGCGTACGAGAAGGAGTCCCCGCGCGCGGGCGAGGCCGACATCATCGTGGGCAAGCACCGAAACGGCCCGACGGCCACGATCACGGTCGCCTTCCAGGGCCACTACTCCCGCTTCGTGGACATGGCGCAGACGTGACGGGCTGACCTGCGGGGTCTCCCGTCCCGTGTCGTCCGCGCAGCCGAAAACCCGGCGACATCGGTGGTCGTCCCCGGGATAGTGGGCGCCCATGGATGAGGTCGAAGTCGTCGTCGCCCATTCCGAGCGTGCGACTCTGCGCGTCGGCGACGTGTTCCTGAAGGTCGACGCCGATCAGGCGCGCGTGGACATCGAGGTCGAGGCGATGTCCCTGGCGCCGGTCCCGACGCCGGAGATCCTGTGGCGTGAGCCGCCCGTGCTCGCGATCGCCGCCCTCCCGGGGACGCCGCTCGGGCGTCTCGGCGGGCCGTCGACCGGGTCGCCGGAGGCGTGGGCGGCTGCGGGCGCCGCCATCCGGAGGCTGCACGACGCGCCGCCGCCGTCCCGGCCGGGGCGGGCCGGGCGGAGCGTCGCCGCGCTGGCGGCGGAACTCGACGAGGAGTGCGCGTCGCTCGTGACGGACGGCGTCCTGCCCGCCGACCTGGTCACCCGCAACCGCCGGGTCGCCGAGGCGGCGCTCCGGCCATGGGCTCCGGCGTTCACCCACGGCGACTTGCAGATCGCACACGTCTTCGTCGAAGGCGACGAGGTCACGGGAATCATCGACTGGTCAGAGGCGGGCCGGGGCGACGCCCTGTACGACCTCGCCACCTTCACGCTCGGACACGAGGAGCACCTCGACGACGTCATCGCGGGCTACGGCACCGACACCGACCTCGACGTGATCCACGCGTGGTGGTCGCTGCGCTGCCTGCTGGCGGTCCGCTGGCTGGTCGAGCACGGCTTCGACCCCTTCGCACCGGGCTGTGAGGTCGACGTACTGAGATCCCGGATGTGAGCCGCGCAGGCCCGACCGCCCCCATGGTGCTCCGTGACCAGGCCGGATCCGTGCCGGGCGAGGCGCGGGGACTTTTCGCCCCGGACCGGGTCATTGGACGGGGTATGGAGTTGGATGGGGTGATGACGACTTCTTTTGACGGACTGTTGGCAGGGACCGAGCGGGCCTTGGCCCATCGGGTCGCCGTCGCGCAGGCGGAGGGGCGGGCGCCCTCCTTCGTGGGGGCCCTGGTGCGGGACGGAGCGCTGGTGTGGAGCGGGTCCCGGAGCTGTGTGGACGGGCACGCGCCGGACGCGGACACTCAGTTCAGGATCGGGTCCATCACCAAGGTGTTCACCGCCGTTCTGGTGATGCGGCTGCGTGACGAGGGGCTCCTTGGTCTCGACGATCCGCTGGAGCGGCACCTCCCGGGGACGGGCGTCGGCGAGGTGACGATCGCTCAGCTGCTCGGCCACAGCGGCGGGCTCGGCGCCGAGACGCCCGGTGCCTGGTGGGAGCGGTCCTCGGCCGAGCTGCGGCCCGCACTCGCCGACGTCCTGGGAGAGGAGCCCTTCCTGAGGACGCCGGGACGGCGCCACCACTACTCCAACCCGGGCTACACCCTGCTCGGTTCGCTGATCGAGGCCGTACGCGGAGCGGCCTGGGCCCAGGTGCTGCGCAGCGAGATCCTGGAGCCGCTGGGGATGGACCGGACGACTCCGGAGCCGGTCGCCCCGCACGCGGGCGGCTGGGCCGTGCACCCCTGGGCCGATGTGATGCTCCCCGAGCCGTCCCAGGATCTGGGGCTCATGGCACCGGCCGGACAGCTCTGGTCGACGGCGGCGGACCTGGCCCGGTTCGCCGGGTTCCTCGCCGCCGGTGACGAGCGGGTCCTGGCGCTCTCCTCCCTCCAGGAGATGAGGGCTCCGGCCGCTCCCGCAGGCGAGGGCGAGTGGGAAGGCGGCTACGGGCTCGGCCTTCAGCTGCTGCGCAGGGACGGCCGGAACTTCATCGGTCACAGCGGTTCGCTGCCCGGCTTCGTCGCCGCCCTGTGGGTGAGTGTGGAGGACGGTCTCGCGGGGGTCGCCCTCGCCAATGCCACATCGGGGCCTCTGACGGGGGCCGTGGCCACCGATCTCGTCCGGATCGTGGCGGAGGCCGAGCCGCGCTTCCCCGAGCCCTGGCGCCCGCTTCCCGAGGGTGCGGTCGACGAGGAACTGCTCGCTCTGACCGGGCCCTGGTACTGGGGCACTTACGCCTATGGCCTCAGGGTCGGACCCGGCCGGAGCGTGGTGCTCGAACCGCTGAAGGGCGCCGGGCGCCGGGCTGCCTTCCGGGCACTGCCCGACGGCACCGGCTGGGTCGGGCTCAACGGCTACTACGAGGGGGAGACCCTGCGGGCCGTACGGCGTCCCGACGGCAGCGTGAGCCATCTCGACCTGGCGTCGTTCGTCTTCACCCGGGAGCCGTACGCACCGGCGGACGTGGTGCCGGGCGGAGTGGACGAGGCGGGCTGGCGCGGTCTGTGAGGTGGTGGGGTGGTCCGTTTCACGTGAAACGGACCACCCCACCCATGCCGGAGGACCGAGGGGCTCGCCTTCTCCGGCCCCTCTGAGCGGGCCCGGCCCCGTCGGGCCCGCTCAGAGACTCTTCTTGAAGCCCACGTGGGAGGCCACGAAGCCGAGCCGCTCGTAGAAACGGTGGGCGTCCGCGCGCTTGACGTCCGAGGTCAGCTGGACGAGTCGGCAGCCCCGGCGTTCGGACTCCTCGACGGCCCACTCGATGAGCCGGGTCCCGAGGCCGTTGCCACGCTCCTCGGCGTGGACGCGGACGGCTTCGATGACGGAGCGGACGGTGCCCCGGCGGGAGAGCCCGGGGATCACGGTCAGCTGGAGGGTCCCGACGACCTTGCCCTCGCGGACGGCCACGACGAGGTTCTGGTGGGGATCGCTCGCGAGGACGTCGAAGGCGGCCAGGTACGGGCTGAGATCGTCAGGGGACTCGCGCTGGTTGCCCAGCGCGTCGTCGGCGAGCATCGCGACAATGGCGGGGACGTCGTTCTTGGCGGCGGGCCTTATCTCGAAATCGCTCATGCCCGGCAGCGTATGCCGGAGGCCCCGTCGTGGTCCGCCTTACGCGGGAGCCGCCTGTGCCCGGCCGTCCCGGGAAGGCCGCGAGGCGGTCGCGGGGCGCGTGGGCCGGTCGGGCCGGGTGCCGTCTTCCGTCACGCGGTGACGGTCTGGCCTTCCACGACCTGGACCAGCGGGGCCAGCTCCGGGTTCTTCGATGCCTCGTCGAGGGCTTCGCGGAGCGCGCGGTCGTTGGTGGGACGGGCCTCGTCCAGAAGTTTCTGACCGGCCTCGGTGACGTCCGTGTAGATGCCGCGCCGGTCGGTGGTGCAGAGGTACCGGGTGAGCAGTCCCCGGTCTTCGAGCCGGGTGACGAGCCGCGTGGTGGCGCTCTGGCTGAGGACGACCGCGTCGGCGACCTGCTTCATCTGGAGGTGCCCGCCGGGGCCGTTGTGCTGGCGGCTGAGGACGGAGAGAAGCGAGTACTCCCGCACGCTCAGACCGTGGCGGCTCTCCAGGGCGCGCTCCAGGTGCGACTCGATCCTGCCGTGCAGCAGGGTCAGGGCGCACCATCGCTGGGACAGCGCGGTGAGGGCGGGGTCCGTCGGGGTCATGGCCTCTCCTCGGTCTCCTCGGCGCCGGTACGGCCTTCTGGCCAAGGGTAGACGATGAAGCGCAATAGTGGGCGTGTGCAAGTAATCTGCGGGTCCGAGTCGGCCCGGACCGACTCGGACCGGCCCGGACCGGACCGGGTGGGGCCAGGCCGGACCGGGTGGGGCCAGGCCCAGGAGGGCCGGGCCCGGCCGTGACCGTCGGTGGTGCGAACCCGGGACTACCCGGCGGCGACCGTCAGCGGTGCGAAGCGGCGGAGGAGGTCGCCGGGAAGGTCGGGGAGACCGCGGACCATCACCGAGGTGGTGAAGATCGAGCTGACGCCGTTCCCCTTCAGCCACTCAAGGAGCGAGGTGTGGCGCACGTCGACGTCCGTGCGGAGCGGCCGGTCGGTCGCGGTCGCGAGCGAGGCGATCAGCGCCTTGGCGGTGTCCGGGTCCTGGGCGATCAGCGGCCCGACGACATGGGTGTCCATGTTCGGCCAGATCGCGGCGAAGCCGGTGATCCGGCCGTTCTCCTCCGCGACCCGGAGGTGGTCCGCGAACGCGGGAAGCCGGGTGATGATGTGCGTCCGGTCGATGCCGAAGACCTCGTGGTCGAGACGGAGGATCGCGGGGAGGTCGTCCGCCGTCGCCGCGCGGACCGCGACGGCGGGAGCGGGCTCGCTGAAGGTGAACTGGCCGAGGACCATCTCCGCCCGGCCGATCTCGTTGAAGTCGAACTGCTCGTAGAGGGGCTGCCCGTTCGGCGTCGCGTACAGGGTGACCGGGGTGTCCCCGGTCTCCTCCAGAACGTGCTGAACGAGTCGGCGTCCCACCCCTTGGCGTGCGTACCGCTCCGCGACCAGCATCATGCCGAGTGCCGACAGCTCGGGGCCGTACGGGGTGATGACGCAGCAGGCGGCCAGACCGGAGCCGTCGGGGGCGTCGATGCCGTACCCGGTGCCCGCGGTGAGGAGCAGTCCCCACTTGTGCTCCTCGCGTAGCCAGCCGCGGTCCTCCGAGAGGTCGGCGCAGACGAGGAGGTCGTTCGGGGTGAGGTGCCGGACGGGGAGCTGCGCGAGGGCGGAGGGGGAGATCGGCATACCCTCCAGGCTCTCCGACGAAGTGATCTTTCGTCCACCGCTTTAGCGGAACCGGCCGGTATCCGAGGAGGCGTTGCTTCCATCCCATGGCGTGAGGAACATGTTTCACGTGAAACCGCGAAAGCCTCGCCTCCATCTCTTCGACCTCGACGGCACCCTGATCCGGGGCTCGGCCGCCGCCGTGGAGATCTCCCGGCAGCTCGGTCTCGTCAAGGAGATCGCCGCGCTGGAGGAGGGCTTCCTCCAGCGCGGGCTCACTTCGGACGAGTTCGCCGTCCAGGCGCGTAATCTCTGGGCCGATCTCACCGTGGACCACGTCGCCGCCGCCTTCGAGGGGGCGCCCTGGCTCGGCGGTATCCGTGAGGTCTGGGCGGATATCCGAGAGCGAGGCGACCACTGTGCGGTGATCACCCTCTCGCCCGACTTCTTCGTCGAGCGGCTGCTCGACTGGGGAGTCGACACGGCGCATGGTTCACGCTGGCCCGTCCTGCCCTTCACGGAGCAGATCCACCGTCCGCACATCCTCGACGCACGGGCGAAGGTACGGATCGCCCGGGGTCTCTGCGCGCGGTACGGCGTGGCCGCGGCCGACTGCGTCGCCTACGGGGACTCGATGTCCGACGCGGAACTCTTCGCGACCGTCCCGGAGACCGTGGCGGTGAACGCGGACCACCATCTTGCGGGGCTCGCCCGCCACAGCTATACGGGCGGGGATCTGCGCGAGGCCTATGCCCTGGTCCAAATCCGCGCAGCTTAACCAGAATCCCCGCCCTCTGGCCCGGGAACGCCGCTTTCCGTCCGGGGCGGCCCCCGCAGGCCCATGCTTCGAGCACGGAAGCCGGCCAGCGCGAGGGCGAGGCAGAAGATGGACGCTCCGACCACCACCAGGGCAGCGGAGGCCGCGGACGGCCTCGGGGCGACGGACACCCGCCGGAGACAGGCACAGGACACGCCGGACACCGCCCCGACGGGCGAGAGCGGTACTCCGGCGGGCGGAAGCGGGGCTCTGGCGGGCGGGAGCGGGACCCCGACGGGCGGCAGTGGCACCCTGGCGGGCGCGAGCGGGACTCCGGCGGACGGAAGCGGTACCCCGGAGGAAGGCTGCGGCTTCCCCGGGGCGTCCGTCGACACGCTCCTCGTCCGCCGCTCCCTGGCCGAGATCGCCCCGGTCGCCGACGCGATGACCTCGTACTTCTACGCCCTGCTCTTCATCCGGCACCCCGGGCTCCGCGAGTTGTTCCCGGCGGCCATGGACGCCCAGCGGGACCGGTTCCTCCAGGCCCTCCTCGCGATGGCGGAGCGGCTGGACGACACCCCGGCGCTCACCGCGTACCTGGGGAACCTCGGCCGGAGACACCGTGCGTACGGGGCCCACGCCACGTACTACCCGGCCTTCGGGGAGGCGCTCATCGGGGCGCTCGCCCGGTACGCGACGGAGAGCTGGGGCAGGGAGACCGAGGCGGCCTGGGTCCGTACGTACACACGGATCTCGCAGATCATGATCGACGCGGCGGCGGAGGACGAGCGGCGAGGGCCCGCCTGGTGGCAGGGTGAGGTCGTCTCGCACGAGCTGCGCACCCCGGACGTCGCCGTCGTCACGCTCCGGCCCGATCAGCCGTATCCCTTCCTGGCGGGGCAGTACACGACGGTGGAGACCCCTTGGTGGCCGCGGATCAGGCGGCCCTACTCCTTCGCGGCCGCCCCCCGGCCGGACGGGCTGATCTCACTGCACGTCAAGGCGGTGCCGGCCGGTTGGGTGTCCCACGCCCTCGTCCACCGGGCCCGCCCTGGGGACGTCCTGCGTCTGGGCCCGCCGGCCGGTTCCATGACGGTCGAACACGGCACGGACACGGGTCTGCTCTGTCTGGGCGGCGGCACCGGGATCGCACCGATCAAGGCCCTGGTCGAGGATGTCGCCGAGCACGGGGACCGGCGTCCGGTCGACGTCTTCTACGGGGCGCGCAGCGGCCACGATCTCTACGCGATGGAGACGTTGCTGCGGCTCCAGAGGACCTTCCCCTGGCTCTCGGTCCATCCGGTCACCGAGGAGCAGGGGCGGCTTCCGGAGGCGATCGGACGCTTCGGCTCCTGGGCGGAGCGGGACGCCTATCTGGCGGGTCCGCTCGGCATGGTCCGGCGGGGCGTGGACGTGCTGCGGGGCGCGGGCGTCCCCGTCGAGCGCATCCGGCACGACTTCCCCGCCGAGCTGGACCCGGTGGATCAGCCCAGGTCGGGGGCGTGCATGGCGCGGACGCCCTCGATGTTGCCGTCGAGGTAGTGGCGCAGCGAGAGGGGGACGAGATGGACGGCGGCGATGCCGACCCGGCTGAAGGGGACCCGGACGATCTCGTACTCGCCGACGGGCTCCTCGATCTCGGGTCCGTGCCGCAGCGAGGGGTCCATGGAGTCGAGCCGGCACACGAAGAAGTGCTGGACCTTCACGCCCGAGACGCCGTTGTCGACGATGTGCTCGACGGTGTCGACGAAACAGGGCACCACATCGGTGATCTTGGCGCCGAGTTCCTCGTGGACCTCCCGGTGCAGGGCTCCGACGACGGTGGCGTCGGTGGGTTCCACTCCGCCGCCGGGGGTGAGCCAGTAGGGATCCATCCCCGGCTTGGTGCGCTTGATGAGGACGAGGTCGTCCCCGTCGAGGAGGATGGCGCGTGCGGTGCGCTTGATCACGGGCCGTTCGTTCATGGGAAGAAAATGGCCCGTACGGGCTGTCCTGAAACTCACCACCCGGTGGCGGCGCGCAGCAGGTGCTCATGGGCGCGGGCGAGGGGCGCGAGGGCGAGCGTGCCCGTGCGCACCACGAGGAAGTAGGTCCGCAGCGGAGGGACCGGGGGGTCGAGGAGCGCGACGAGCCGCCCCCGCGCCAGGGCGTCCTCGCAGAGGTAGCGGGGCAGGACGGCGAGACCCGCGCCGGAGGCGGCGGAGTCGCGTACGGCGCGCAGGTCGGGGGCGATGACGGTGGCGGCGACCGCCGGCTTGGTCTCGAAGACGGTCGCCCAGTAGCGGGCGAGGAACGGCAGCGACTCGTGTACTTCGACCACCGGCAGCTGTTCCAGGGCGGTCGCGCCCCTGGCGAGGAGGAGATCGGGGGTGAGCCGGGCGGCCCAGCGGGGAGCGGCGACCAGGACGTATTCCTCGTCGCAGAGCGGGGTGGCGACGAGCAGCCCGCCCCGGGGCCGGGCGGTGGCGACGGCGAGGTCGTGGTGTCCGGCGGCGAGCCCGTCGAGGACCTCCTCCGTGTTGCCGGGGAAGGACGCCCGCAAGGCGAGCCCCTGGCCGATCAGCGGGGTGAGGGCGGGCAGGACGCGGAGCGAGGTGAACTCGGGAGGGCCCGCGAGGTGGAGGGTGCGGACGCCGCCGTCCCGGTCGAGACCGGTGTCGGCGATCTCGGCCAGGGCGTCGAGATGGGGGGCGGCCCGGTGGGCGAGTTCGTCGCCGACGGTGGTGGGGGTGACGCCGCGGGCCTGCCGGAGGAAGAGCGGCCGGCCGAGCTGCCGTTCCAGGGTCCGGATCTGGCTGGTGACGGCCGGCTGGGAGAGTCCGAGGAGCGCGGCGGCGCGGGTGAAGGAACCGGCCCGGTGCACCGTGACGAATGTGCGCAGCAGGGCCAGATCCATGTCCGTCCCCTCCCGGCCGTGGGCCGTTCGACTCAGGCGGTCGGCTGACGGCGCCTCAGGACCGTCCAACTATAAATAAGTCGATAGCTCTCTGTCGCTACCGTGATTGGACACTGACGAACAGTCAATTAGCCTTGTTCCAGCGGTTTCCGCGCCGGAACCGGGGCGTTCCGAGCCACGAGGGGGGAGGCTCGGAGCGCCCCGTTCCCCGCGCCCGGCCGAGTCGGGCGCGGGCCGAGGCTCAGAGGGTCTTCGTACCGCCCCTGGTCTCGTCGAGGGCCCGCAGCACGTCGGCGATCAGGTCCTCCGGGTCCTCGGCGCCGACGGAGAAGCGGATGAAGCCCTCCGCGACGGCGTCCCCGCCCCAGCGCCCGCGCCGCTCCGCCGTGGAACGCACTCCGCCGAAGCTGGTGGCGTCCTCCACGAGCCGCAGCGCTTCGAGGAACGCCTCGGCCCGCTCCCGGTCCGCCAGCTCGAAGGAGACGACGGAGCCGAAGCGGCGCATCTGCCGGGCGGCGATCGCGTGGGAGGGGTCGTCGGGCAGTCCGGGGTAGCGCAGCCCGCTGACGTCGTCGCGCTCGGCGAGCGCCCGCGCGAGCGTGAGCGCCGTGCCGCACTGGCGGTCGATCCGCAGCTGGAGCGTGGCGAGCGAGCGGTGGGCGATCCAGGCCTCCATGGGGCCGGGGATGGCGCCGACGACCTTGCGCCAGCGGCGCACCTCCGCCGCGCGCTCGGGGTCGCGGCAGCTGACGTGGCCGAGCAGGACGTCACCGTGGCCGGTCATGCCCTTGGTGTCGCTGGCGACGGAGAAGTCCGCGCCCAGGTCGAGCGGGCGCTGGCCGAGCGGGGTGGCGAGGGTGTTGTCGACGGCGACGAGCGCGCCCGCGGCGTGCGCCTCGCGCACCAGACGGCGGATGTCGCAGACGTCGAGCCCGGGGTTGGAGGGGGTCTCCAGCCAGAGCAGCCTGGCGCCTTCGAGTACGTCGAGCTGGGCGTCGCCGCCGGTCGGCGCGGTGCGGACCTCGACGCCGAAGGCCCTCAGCTGCTCGTGGAGGAGCGGCAGGGCCTGGTAGCCGTCGCTCGGCATCACGACCGTGTCGCCCGCCTTCAGCTGGGAGAAGAGGACGGCGGAGATCGCGGCCATGCCGGAGGCGAAGACCAGCGTCTCGACGTCCGGTTCCCCCGGCGCCTCAAGCTCGCCGATCGCCTGCTCCAGATGGGTCCAGGTGGGGTTGGAGTCGCGGCCGTAGGTGTACGGCCCGGTCGCCTCGCCCGGCAGGTGGAAGTGCGCGGCGAAGACCGGGCCCGGCAGGGTGGGCTCGTACTTCACGGGCTCGGGAAGACCGGCGCGCACGGCGCGGGTGCCGTCGCCCAGGGGGTGGTGGTTCACGGTGTCCGGTTCTCCAGTTCTCGGCGGATGGCGGTGAGCAGGCCGTCGCTCGCGGCCTCCACCATCTCAAGGCACTGCTCGAAGTCCTGGCGGCCGCCGTAGTAGGGGTCGGGGACGTCGAGGTCCCCGGCGGCCGGGTCGTAGGAGCGCAGCAGGTGTGTCCGGGCGGCCTCCGCCGGGGTGCGGGCGAGCGCGCGCAGCTCCCCGAGGTGTCCTTCGTCGAGCGCGACCACCAGGTCGAGGGCGGGGAACCAGGAGGCCCGGAAGCGCCGTGCGGTGTGCGCGGAGGTGTATCCGTGCGCGTCCAGGACGGAGACGGTACGGGGATCGGCGGGTTCGCCCTCGTGCCAGCCGCCGGTTCCGGCGCTGTCGATCTCGACCGCGTCGCCGAGACCGGCGTCCTCCACGTACCGGCGGAAGACGTGCTCGGCCATCGGCGAGCGGCAGATGTTGCCCGTGCAGACGAAGCAGACGCGGTAGGTCACGGGCGGCGCTCAGTCGGCGTCGGGGAGGGCGACGTTCAGCGCCCAGGACACGACGGAGATGATCAGGCCGCCGAGGACGGCGGTCCAGAAGCCCTCCACGTGGAAGCTGAGGCCGAACACATCGGCCAGCCACGAGGTGAGGAGCAGCATCAGGGCGTTGACCACGAGGGTGATCAGGCCCAGGGTCAGGATGAAGAGCGGAAACGTCAGAAGCTGGACGACCGGCTTGACCAGGGAGTTCACCAGGCCGAAGAGCACCGCGACGAGGATGAGGGCCAGGGCCTTGTCGCCGGTGCTCGCATGGGGATCGTCACCTGTCAGAGTGATGCCCTGGAGCAGCCAGATGGCGACTCCCAGGGCGCCCGCGTTGGCGAGCGTCTTGACTACGAAATTCATCATGTGTCTGATCGTGGCAGACAGGATCGGGCCGAGGGCAGGGGCTGACAGGCGATGAAGGCATTCCGACTGGATGAACTGGAAGCGGAACGCGCCGCGAACCAGGGCGCCTATCTCCAGTTCCTCCGGGAGCGGAACATGTCGGTGGGCCTGTACGCGCTCGACGCCGGGGAGCTGGATCCGCAGCAGCCGCACCGGCAGGACGAGGTGTACTTCGTCGTCAGCGGCCGGGCGTCGATCACCGTGGGGACGGAGACGACCCAGGTGGCACGGGGCAGTGTGGTCTATGTGCCGGCCGGGGTGGAGCACAAGTTCCACCACGTCAGCGAGGATCTGCGGGTCCTCGTGGTCTTCTCGCCGCCGGAGGGCTGAGCGTCGGGACCCTGAGACGTACGGCCTTCCGAGGGGTCCGGCCCCTAGGGGTCGGATCAGGGGAGAGCGGGGGCTGCGGCGTCCCCACGGGTCGCTTCCGGCCCCTAGCCTGGAGAGTGTTCGGCGCGGAGTGCGCGGAACGACTTCGAGAGCGAGGTAGGACGATGGCCGTGCAGCAGATTCTCGCGGGGATGCCCTGGTGGGTGAAGTGGGTCGCCATACCGGCCCTCGTCCTGCTCGTCTTCGGTGGACTGATCACCAGCGTCCTCACTTTCGTGATCAGTCTGGTCTTCAAGGTGCTGCTCTTCGTGGCCCTCGTCGCCGGGCTGATCTACGTCGTGCGCAGGTTCAGTTCCGGCCGTTCGCGTGAGGACTGGTAGATCCGGCGCCCGGTGACGGGCCCCAGAGCCGCCGAGGAGGGTGAGGCTGATGGGGCGCATTAGCCCGGCTGAGGGAACGCGCCGGTCGAATCAGGACACGCGCCCCCGCGCTGCCACTAGAGTGGAATCTCTCCGCCGCGTTGGTGACTACAGGCGTAAACCTCGGTTCTGACCGGCGGTTTCCCAGGCCCGGCGGGCGCGCGGGGGCGGCCCCTGCGGGCGGGTGCAGTGCATCCGTTGTCACGCCTGGGGGTGACCTTTGGCCACGGATACGCAGTCGGCTGCGCCTACCCTGATCGGCTCGGTGCAGCGAGCGCTGAGGCTTCTGGAGGCTGTCGCCTCCCATGCGGACGGCGCCCCGGCCAAGCAGCTCGCCCGGGAGACGGGGCTTCCGCTGCCCACCACGTACCACCTGCTGCGCACCCTGACGCACGAGGGCTATCTGCGTCGGGAAAAGGGTGTGTTCGTCCTCGGGGGCGCCGCCGTGCGGCTGGCCGGTGGCGAAGCCGTGCAGAATCGTCGCATCAAGATCGAAGACTCCCTCGCCCGCTGGCGGGACGAGATCGGGGTGCCGGTCTACTTCGCGGTCTACGCCGAGGGCGAGATCGAAGTCGTCGCCGTCGCGGACGCTCCCTCCTCCCCCGCAGTGGAGGAGTGGGCCGACTTCCGCGAGACGGCGCACGCCCACGCGATCGGTCAGTGCCTGCTGAGCCAACTCGATCCGAAATCTCGTCAAGACCACCTCGACCGCCATCCGGTGGAAGCCCTCACTCCGTACACGGTGCGTAATCAGCGCCTGCTTTTGGAGCGTTTGGGTGGTTTGGAGCGAATGGAGCCCCTGGTGGAGCGGCAGGAATATGCGCTCGGCACGGTCTGCGGCGCGATCCCTGTGACCGTAGGTTCCACTGCGGCCGCTGTGGCGATTTCACTCCCGTTTCACCAGCAAGAACGGTTGCTCCCAGCAGTCGAACAGCTACGTACGGAGATGGGAAAGCTCTTCAACTCGCTCGCGTTCTCTATCAGTATCTGAAAAATCACTCCTTGTGATCTGGTATCGCGTACAGCACGATTGCGTCAAGAGGGCTACGGGGGATCATTCCTGGCCGTTTCGGTCACAGCTTTCAGCAGCTGTTTACGCAACTGCTTCATCTACTGCGGGGTACATGATGCGAGAGTCGGTTCAGGCCGAGGTCCTGATGAGCTTCCTCGTCTCCGAGGAGCTCTCGTTCAGAATCCCGGTGGAACTGCGGTACGAGACCTCTGATCCCTACGCGGTGCGGATGACCTTCCACCTCCCCGGGGACGCCCCGGTGACCTGGGCATTCGGCCGGGAGCTGCTGCTCGACGGGATCAACAGGCCGAGCGGGGACGGCGATGTGCACATCGCCCCGACGGAGCCCGAGGGCCTCTCGGACGTCTCCATCCGGCTCCAGGTCGGGGCCGACCGCGCACTGTTCCGCGCCAGCACACCGCCTCTGGTCGCCTTCCTCGACCGCACGGACAAGTTGGTCCCACTCGGTCAGGAACGGAGCCTGGGCGACTTCGAGGACAACCTGGAAGCCGCACTCGGTCGCATCCTGGCGGAAGAGAGCGCGGGTCCGGCCGCCTGACCCACCCCCGCCCGACGGGCCGGTTCCCGCCGCCCCGCGCCTCTCATCCGGCGCGGCGGTGGCCGCCCCGCGTGCCGGTCGCCGATCGCGTACCGCCGGCCGACCGGGCGCCCGCTCCCCGACGACCCCGGCCCGCCCCCGGGCCCCCGGACGGTCCCCGGCCCCGGCCCCGGCCCCGAGCCGTGCCCCCGCCGTCCGGTTCTCCGCCGTTCGTGCCTCCGGCGTCCGCGCGGTCGGCCGAGACCACCAGTGCCGCGAGCGCCGTGGTCAGCGGTACGGAGGCGACCAGACCGATCGACCCGACGAGCGTCCGGACGATCTCCTCGGCGACCAGCTCGCTGTTGGCCACCGTGCCCATGCTGCTCTGCGCGATGGAGAAGAGCAGCAGCAGCGGGAGTGCGGCGCCCGCGTACGCCAGCACGAGCGTGTTCACGACCGAGGCGATGTGGTCCCGGCCGATCCGGATGCCCGCCCGGTAGAGCGCGCGCGGCCCCATCCCCGGATCGGCCTGGTGCAGCTCCCACACGGCGGAGGTCTGGGTGACCGTCACATCGTCGAGCACACCGAGCGATCCGATGATGATCCCGGCCAGCAGCAGACCGGACATGTCGATGTTCGGATAGAGACCGTGGATCAGACCGGTGTTGTCGTCGGTGTTCCCGGTGAGCGAAGCCCAGCCGATGAAGAGCGACCCGAGCAGCCCGATGAGCAGCAGCGAGATCAGCGTCCCCAGCACCGCGACCGAGGTGCGGGCCGAGAGCCCATGGCACAGATAGAGCGCGGCCAGCATGATCGCGCTCGACCCGACCACCGCCACGACCAGCGGATTCGATCCCTGGAGGATCGCCGGAAGGATGAAGAAGGTCAGCACGAGGAAGCTGATGACAAGTGCGACGAGCGCCATCAGGCCCCGCAGCCGGCCGACCAGCACGACCGCGACCGCAAAGATTCCGGCCAGCAGCGCGATCGGAAGCTTTCGGTTCACGTCCGTAACCGAGTACTGAAGGTCATGAGGGGCCTCGGGAGCGTACGCCACCACCACGCCCTGGCCCTCGCGCAGTTGACGCGGTGCGTCCGGCTGCACGATCTCGGTGAACCTCCGCCCCTTCTGCGGACCGCTGGTGACCTCGACCGTCGCCTTCGCGCACTCCCGCTGCCCGGACCCGACCGCCTCGCGCCCCCCGGCGGAGGCGTCCCCGGGCGGCGCCTGCGCGGCGTTCACGGACGCACAGTCCACCCGCAGGACGGAGACCACCTTGCCCTGCTCCGTCTGCCGGTCGAAACCGACCCCCGTGCGCTCGTGCGCCGGGGTGCCGCCCGGCCACAGGACCGCCAGACCGACCACGACGGCGGTGGCGAAGGGGATCAGGACGGCGGCGATGACCTTGCGCAGATGACGGGAGACCGGGATGGCGGGGCCATGGCTGTGGCTGTGCCCGTGGCCGTGCCCAGGGCCGTGCGGTTCGGGGGTCTGGTGGGGGGAAGTCACCGGCCGATCATCGCAAGAACGGCGGGGGCCCACTGTTCAGCACGCCCGGGATGGCGCTAGCGTGGTGACACCTTTGCACACGCGGGAGCTCGGAGCACCGGGCTGAGAGGGCGCTGATCACCGTACGCGCGTACTGATGTACGTACGGGACAAGGCTGCGCCGACCGCCGAACCTGTTACCGGGTAATGCCGGCGTAGGGAGATCAGGTCTCATGACCCTTCAGGATGCACGCACGCCTGCCTCCGACCAGAACCAGAGCGACGGGCCGGAGCGCACGCCCGGCTGGCACAAGGGGTACGTCCAGGGCTCGCGCCCCGACCTCCGGGTGCCGGTCCGTCAGGTGCACCTCACCAACGGCAAGGACGTCACGCTCTACGACACGTCCGGCCCGTACACCGACCCGACCGTCGACACCGACGTACGCCGGGGCCTGCCGCCGCTGCGCGAGAACTGGATCGTCGGGCGCGGCGACACCGAGGAGTACGCGGGCCGCCCGGTCCGCCCCGAGGACGACGGCATCAAGCACACCTCACCGCGCGGCGGCGGACTCAAGAACCTCGACGCCGTCTTCCCCGGCCGCCCCCGGCTGCCCCGCCGGGGCCGCGAGGGCCGGGCCGTGACCCAGCTCGCGTACGCCCGCCGGGGCGAGATCACCCCGGAGATGGAGTACGTCGCGATCCGGGAGAACGTCTCCCCCGAGGTCGTACGGGAGGAGATCGCGGCGGGCCGCGCGGTGCTCCCGGCGAACGTCAACCACCCGGAGATCGAGCCGATGATCATCGGCAAGCGGTTCCTGGTGAAGGTCAACGCCAACATCGGCAACTCCGCCGTCACCTCCTCGATCGAGGAGGAGGTGGAGAAGATGACCTGGGCGACCAAGTGGGGCGCCGACACGGTCATGGACCTGTCCACCGGCCGCAATATCCACACCACCCGCGAGTGGGTCCTGCGCAACTCCCCCGTGCCCATCGGCACCGTGCCGCTCTACCAGGCCCTGGAGAAGGTCGACGGCAGGGCCGAGGAGCTGAGCTGGGAGATCTACAAGGACACGGTCGTCGAACAGGCCGAGCAGGGCGTGGACTACATGACCGTGCACGCGGGCGTCCTCCTGCCGTACGTGCCGCTCACCGCCCGCCGCAAGACCGGCATCGTCTCGCGGGGCGGCTCGATCATGGCCGCCTGGTGCCTCGCCCACCACCGGGAGAACTTCCTCTACACGCACTTCGAGGAGTTGTGCGAGATCCTCGCGGCCTACGACGTCACGTACTCGCTCGGCGACGGACTGCGCCCCGGCTCGATCGCGGACGCCAACGACGAGGCGCAGTTCGCCGAGCTGCGCACGCTCGGCGAGCTGAACACGATCGCCAAGCGGCACCACGTGCAGACGATGATCGAGGGCCCCGGGCACGTCCCGATGCACAAGATCAAGGAGAACATCGACCTCCAGCAGGAGATCTGCGAGGAGGCGCCGTTCTACACGCTCGGCCCGCTGACGACGGACGTGGCGCCCGCCTACGACCACATCACCTCCGGCATCGGCGCGGCGATGATCGCCTGGTGGGGCACGGCGATGCTCTGCTACGTCACACCCAAGGAACACCTGGGCCTGCCGAACCGGGACGACGTGAAGACCGGCGTCATCACCTACAAGATCGCGGCGCACGCGGCGGACCTCGCCAAGGGGCACCCGGGCGCGCAGGAGTGGGACGACGCGCTCTCGGACGCGCGGTTCGAGTTCCGCTGGGAGGACCAGTTCAACCTGGCGCTCGACCCGGACACCGCCCGTGAGTTCCACGACGAGACGCTTCCGGCGGAGCCCGCGAAGACCGCCCACTTCTGTTCCATGTGCGGTCCGAAGTTCTGCTCGATGAAGATCTCGCAGGACATCCGGCGGGAGCACGGCGGCACGCGCCAGGAGATCGAGGACGGGATGGCCGCGAAGTCCAAGGAGTTCGCGGCGAGCGGCAACCGGGTGTATCTGCCGCTGGCGGACTGAGCCCTCGCGCGCGGTGCCGGTACCGGTGTTCCGCACCGGTACCGGCACCGTCGGAGGTCCCGCCCCGGCGCCGGGCGGTCTCAGGCGTCCGGCGTGTCGGACGCGGCGGTGGCCGCCAGCAGCTCGTGCAGGAAGGGCTGGATACCGCGCTCCAGAAGGGCCAGACGCCAGGCTTCCCGGGCGCGGGACAGCTCGTCGTCCGGCGTCCCGCCCGGCTCGACCGGCCGGTTCCGCAGCGCCGTCACCAGGAGTCCGGTGGCGGCGCAGAGCAGCCCGGCGGCGGCCACGATCCCGAAGACCAGCCCTGCGGTGAGGAGCGTCGAGCCGAACACCACGGCCGGGGCCAGGGCGTGCAGGATCGATCCTGCGAGGAGGAAGACGACGGCCGCCGTGCCCGCGAGGATCGGCACCAGGACGCCGAGGACGGCGAGGACGCCCGCACCGCGCTCCGACCGGTCGGCGGGGACCGAGGGACGGCTGCCGAGGACCGCGCGGTGCTCGGCGCGGAGTCGTACGAAATGCTCGTACTCGTTCGCGGCCGCGCTGGTGACCAGGGCGGTCGCGTTCAGCGTGAGGGCGCGGAGCTGGACGCGGGTCAGCCGGGGTCCGGCACCGTCGATTTCCGGACGGGCGCGGGCCGTGTCAAGGGCGCCGTCGAGGAGCCGCATGTACTCGGCGCGGTCCTCGGTCAGCAGGTGCGGAGCCACGTTCATGTGCGTCCCCCGATGCTCCGTCGGGTGCGGCTCCGGCCATGACGAAACAGCTGGTCGGACGCAGACGGAGGAGAGCCTGCCAAGGATGGACCGATGGTAGGGCCGGGATGCCGGAAGCGGACAGGGTCTTCCCGGAAATCGCTGTGCCCGGCTGCGGGGGGTGACGCTCAGTCGTCCAGGGGGAGGGAGACGACCAGCAGCTTTCCGGCCATGGTCACTCCGCCGTCCATCGCGATGGCGAGCCCGTCGGCGTAGACGTGCGGTCCGTCGACGACGGGCACGCTGTCCTCGCCGTCCTCCGTGCCGACCTGGCCGAGGAGGTACGGGATGGGGCTGTGGCCGTGCACGATCCGGTGCCCGCCGTAGGTGGAGAGCAGCTCCCGTACGGCCAGCGGACCGGCCTCGTCGCGGAAGGCGAAGCGCTTGGTGAACTTCCTGAAGAGGTCCCAGACCTCGTCGGCGTCGTTCCTGGTGAGGATCTCGTGGACCGTGTCGTTGACGTCCTCGATGGTCTCGCCGTATTCGAGGTACGCGGTGGTGTCGGAGTGCAGCAGGAGGTGGTCGTCCTCCTGGACCACGGCGTCGAGCCGGGACATCCACTGGAGGTGCACGTCCTGGAGGCGGTCCATGTCGTTCTTCTGGCCGCCGTTGAGCAGCCACGCGGCCTGGAAGGTGGCGGTGCCCGCGCCGGAGTTCACCGGCGTGTCGGCGAAGCGCTTGGCGCCGATGAGCAGCAGCTCGTGGTTGCCCATGAGGGCCTTGCAGTAGCCGCCGGCGGCGGCCGCCTCGGCGGAGAGGCGCATGACGAGGTCGATGACGCCGATGCCGTCGGGACCCCGGTCGGTGAAGTCGCCGAGGAACCACAGACGCGCGTTCCCCGCGGACCAGCCGCCGTTCTCGTCGATGAGGCCCTGCGCGCGCAGGGCGCCGACCAGCTCGTCGAGGTAGCCGTGGACGTCGCCGACGACATAGAGCGGGCCGGGCCCCTCGGTGCTCGCGGGGGAGGGCGCGGCGGCGGAGGGCTCGGGGGCGACGGGGACCTGGACGGTGTCGCCCCGGTTGATGACCGGCAGATCGCGCTCGGTCGGCGTGTATCCCTCGGGGAACTCGCCCTCGGGGAAGGCCCCGGGGTGCCCGGCGGCGACGGGGGCGGGGGCGAAGGCCGGGGCGGCTGGGGCGGCCGGGGCGGAAGCCGCCGGGGCGGGGTCCGTCGGCGGGGTCCGCAGGCCGAGGAGGAGGGTCGGCGCGGTCGGCTGAGGGGCGGGCGG
>NZ_MSJP01000031.1 GCF_014596525.1 Streptomyces sp. CBMA291 | reverse complement strand
TGGATGCGGGACGTGGCGACGGCGCAGGCGGTGCAGCGGCGGATCCAGACGCTCCGGTTCGACTGGGCGACGGAGTGCGTCCGGGAGGTCCTGGGGCCGACGGAGGGGACCGCGAGCGAGGCGGCCGGGTGTTGGTGGGTGGGGGTGGGCGGGGGGGCGGGGGGGCTGGGGGGGCGGTGCCGGGCGGGGGCGGCGGGGCCCTGTGCCGGGGCTTCCCCGGGCCGTACGGGGGCCCGGCCGTCCGGCGCGGGGGTCGTCCGGGGTCCGGCGGACGCGTGGGCCGGGGCGGCGGTCTCCCCGGTGCGGCCGGGTCCGAAGGGCGGTGTTCCGGTCGGCCCCGGGGGCACGGAGGCGTGTCCCCGTGCGGGAGTGGTGCCGGGTTCACCCGGGCGGGTGGGGGAATCCTCGGTCGCGGCTCCGGCCGTCGGCTGCGTGTCCACCCGGTGATTCTCGCCCCGGACGCGGATGAGCGCAGCACGGCATGGCCGGGCTGCGCTCACACGGGTGTCCTGTCGCGGCGGAAGGCGCGTCAGGAGGAACGGATCTGGAGGGTGGCCGCCTCGCGCGCCGCGACGACGGCGGCCGTGTCCTTCGGCATGCCGAGCCCGGCCAGCTTCATCGCGCCGCCGACGACGCCGCCGAGCAGGATGACGCCCACACCGGCCCAGAAGCCGACCAGGTTGGCGCCCACCATGAAGACTCCGGCGACGCAGAAGCCGATGAAGGAGATGATGACACCGGTCCAGGCGGCCGGGGTGTGTCCGTGGCTGCTGCCCGACATGAGTTGCTCCTCGTTGCAGTTGCTCGATGGTGAGGTCCCGCGTGCGCGGACACTCGGCGCTCATTGTCCCGCACGCGGGCTCACGAGGATGAATCGGGGGTGCCGGGACGATCACGCGTCGCGGCGGACTCCCCCGTCGGCCGAGCGTCAGGCGGCCCCGGTGGGGTCCTCGCCTCGGTCCAGGGCCTTCCACAGGTCCTCGGGCCGGTCGGGGTCGGTGGTGGCCGCCTTGCGGGCGCGGGGGGCGCCGGAGCGCTCGTAGCGACCGCCCATCGCGGGCCAGGCCTTGCCGAAGCGCAGGGCGAGGAGGCCCGCGAGGAGGATGAGGACGGCGCCCGCCGCGGCCACGTACGGCCAGACGGTGTGGGTGAGTCCGGTGACGGCTGCGCCGGTGTCGCCGCTGATGCGGGCGGCCTCGGCGTTCAGCGCGGCGCGGTCGGACGCGCCGAGGACGGCGGCGAGCGCGGCGCCCGCGCCGCTGAGCGTGAGCAGGGCGGAGACGAGGGTCCGGCCGGCGCGGCGGACGGCGAAGACGGCGAAGAGCGCGGCCAGGCCGACGATCGCGAGGGCGGTGGGGACTCCGGTGACGGCGCCTCCGTCGGCCTCGACGGGGAGGGTGCCGCCGCCGACGGCGGCGGTGCCCTCCGCCCAGATCTGGCCCGCCGAAAGCAGGACGACGGCGGCGCCCGCGGCGCCGAGGAGAAGGGCCGCGGCGAGGCTGCGACGGCCGCCGCCGGGGACGGCCGTCCGGGCGGCTCGGGTCTGGGGTACGGGTACGGCGCTCACGTACCCCACTATCCCCTACCTGCTCAGCCCGCGTTCATCCGGTTGGCCGTGTCGACGGCACGGAGTACGGCGGCGGCCTTGTTGCGGCACTCCTCGTCCTCGGCGACGGGGTCGGAATCGGCGACGACACCGGCTCCGGCCTGCACATAAGCGGTTCCGTCGCGGAGCAGGGCGGTGCGGATGGCGATGGCGGTGTCCGCGTCGCCCGCGAAATCGAGATAACCGACACATCCGCCGTAGAGACCGCGCCGGGTGGGCTCCAGCTCCTCGATGATCTGCATCGCGCGCGGCTTGGGCGCGCCGGAGAGCGTCCCCGCGGGGAAGCAGGCGGTGAGGACGTCGAAGGCGGTCCGGCCCTCGGCGACCTTCCCGGTCACCGTGGAGACGATGTGCATGACGTGCGAGTAGCGCTCGACCGACATGAAGTCGACGACCTCGACGGAGCCGGGGGCGCAGACCCGGCCGAGGTCGTTGCGGCCGAGGTCGACCAGCATGAGGTGCTCGGCGCGCTCCTTGGGGTCGGCGAGCAGTTCCTCCGCGAGGTCGTGGTCCTCCTGCGGGGTGGCGCCCCGGTGCCGGGTCCCGGCGATGGGGTGGAGCAGCGCGTGTCCGTCCTCGACCTTGACGAGGGCCTCGGGGCTGGAGCCGACGACGTCGAAGCCGTTCTCGAAGCGGAAGAGGTACATGTACGGGGACGGGTTGGTGGCCCGCAGCACCCGGTAGACGTCGAGCGCGGAGGCGGTGCAGGGGGTCTCGAACCGCTGCGAGGGCACGACCTGGAAGGCCTCGCCCGCCCGGATGCGTTCCTTGACGTCCTCGACGGCGTCCTGGTAGGCGGGACCGCCCCAGAGCGCGGAGACCTCGGGAAGCGCGGAGTCGGGCAGGGCTGTGGGGGCGGTGGCGACCGGCCGCGCGAGGTCGGCTTCCATCGCGTCGAGGCGGGCGACGGCGTGCGCGTGGGCCTCCTCGACGCCGGTCTCCAGGTCGTTGTGGTTGATCGCGTTGGCGATCAGCAGGACCGTGCCGTCCCAGTGGTCGAGGACGGCGAGGTCGCTGGTGAGGAGCATGGTCAGCTCCGGCAGCTCCAGGTCGTCCCGGGTGTGCTCGCCGATCTTCTCCAGGCGTCGGACGATGTCGTAGCCGAGGTAGCCGACCATGCCGCCGGTGAAGGGCGGCAGACCGCCGCCGAGGTCACGGGGGGTGTGCAGGGTCTCGATGGTGGCGCGCAGGGCCTGGAGCGGGTCGCCGTCGACGGGGACGCCGACGGGCGGTGCGCCCAGCCAGTGGGCCTCGCCGTCCCGGACGGTCAGGGTGGCGTCGCTGCGGACGCCGATGAAGGAGTACCTGGACCAGCTGCGGCCGTTCTCCGCCGATTCGAGGAGGAAGGTGCCGGGCCGTTCGGCGGCGAGCTTGCGGTAGAGCCCGACCGGGGTGTCGCCGTCCGCGAGCAGCCGGCGGCTGACGGGGATGACACGGCGGTCGGCCGCCAGCTTGCGGAAGGTGTCGAGATCCATGGCGCCAGACCCTACTCGGATACGGGGAGCACGTCGGTGTCGAAGCAGGTGCGGGTGCCGGTGTGGCAGGCGGCGCCGACCTGGTCGACCTTGACGAGGACGGTGTCGGCGTCGCAGTCGAGGGCGACGGACTTGACGTGCTGGACGTGCCCCGAGGTGTCGCCCTTGACCCAGTACTCCCGGCGGCTGCGGGACCAGTAGGTGCAGCGGCCGGTGGTGAGGGTGCGGTGCAGGGCCTCGTCGTCCATCCAGCCGAGCATCAGCACCTCGCCGGTGTCGTACTGCTGGGCGATGGCGGGGACGAGCCCGTCGGGGCTGCGCTTGAGCCGGGCGGCGATGGCCGGGTCGAGATTGCTGGTCATGGCGCCATTGTGCCGCGCCCGGGGGTGGTGACTCGCGGTGCGTCCACTGGGCGGACCGGGGGCGCCCGCCGTACGCTGACCGACATGTCGACCCATGCGAAACGTGAACGTCTCCTGCTCGCCGACCTGTTGGAAGCGGCGGGTCCGGACGCCCCGACGCTCTGCGAGGGCTGGCTGACCCGGGACCTCGCGGCCCATGTGGTGGTGCGGGAGCGGCGCCCCGACGCGGCGGCGGCCACCCTCGTGCCGATGCTGAAGGAGCGCGGGGACCGGGTGCTCGCGGAGTTCTCCGCCAAGCCGTACGAGGAGCTGGTCCAGCTGGTGCGGACGGGGCCGCCCCGGTTCTCGCCGTTCGCCGTCAAGCAGGTGGACGAGGGGGCGAACACCGTCGAGTTCTACGTCCACGCGGAGGATGTGCGCCGGGCGCAGCCGCACTGGTCGGCGCGGGAGCTGGACCCGGTCTTCGCGGACGCCCTGTGGTCCCGTCTGGAGCGGACGGCGCGGCTGCTCGGGCGGAAGGCGCCGGTGGGTCTGGTGCTGCGGCGGCCGAACGGTCAGACGGTGGTCGCGCACAAGGGGACCCCGGTGGTGACGGTCTCCGGGGAGCCGGGCGAGCTGGTGATGTACCTGTTCGGCCGGCAGGCGACGGCCAAGGTGGACCTGGAGGGCGAGCCGGACGCGATCGAGCGGCTGCGGGAGACGAAGCAGCTGGGGATCTGAGCCCGGTCGGACCCGGCGCCTGGGAGGACCTGCCCCCTGTGGGCCCGGCGCCTGGGCGGACCTGGCCTACGGGCGGACCCGACGTACAGGCGGACCTGGCCTACGGGCGGACCCGGGCCCTGGGCGGACCCGCCCACCGGGAGGACCCGCCGCCCCCGGGTACGGGAAAAGGGGCCCCTTCGCGGAGCCCCTTTCGCGCGTACGGCGAGTCTCGCGTATGCGGAGAGTCCGCGCGTACGGCGAGGGGGTCCCTGAGGAGCCCCCTCGGCCCGTGCGTGCGGCGGCCGTCAGCGGACCGGGTGGCCCGCCTGTCGCAGTTCGTCCTTGACCTGGGAGATCCGCAGGTCGCCGAAGTGGAAGACGGAGGCGGCGAGGACCGCGTCCGCGCCCGCCGCCACGGCCGGCGGGAAGTCGGCGAGGCGGCCCGCGCCGCCGGAGGCGATCACCGGGACGGTGACGTGCTCGCGCACGGCCGTGATCATCTCGGTGTCGTAGCCGTCCTTGGTGCCGTCGGCGTCCATCGAGTTGAGCAGGATCTCCCCGGCGCCCAGCTCGGCGGCCCGGTGGGCCCATTCGACGGCGTCGATGCCGGTGCCCTTGCGGCCGCCGTGCGTCGTCACCTCGAAGGAGCCCGCGGGGGTGCGCCGGGCGTCGACCGAGAGGACGAGCACCTGGCTGCCGAAGCGCTCCGCGATCTCCCGGATGAGTTCGGGGCGGGCGATGGCGGCGGTGTTGACGCCGACCTTGTCGGCACCGGCCCGCAGCAGCTTGTCGACGTCCTCGGTGGAGCGGACGCCGCCGCCGACCGTGAGCGGGATGAAGACCTGTTCGGCGGTGCGGCGCACCACGTCGTAGGTGGTCTCCCGGTTGCCCGAGGAGGCGGTGATGTCGAGGAAGGTCAGCTCGTCGGCGCCCTCGGCGTCGTACAGCTTGGCCATCTCGACGGGGTCGCCCGCGTCCCGCAGGTTCTGGAAGTTGACGCCCTTGACGACCCGGCCGTTGTCGACGTCCAGGCAGGGGATCACACGTACGGCGAGGCTCATGCGGCACTCTCCCGGTAGGCCTCGACCTCGACCTCGACGACCAGGCGGGGGTCGACGAGGCCGGAGACGATGAGCAGGGTGGCGGCGGGCCGGGCGGCGTCGAACAGTTCCTTGTGGGCGCGGCCGACGTCGTCCACGTCCCGGGCGTGGGTGAGGTACATACGGGTGCGGACGACGTGCTCCGGGCCGAGGCCGAGCTTCTCCAGGGCGTCGAAGGCGACCCGGAAGGCGTTGACCGTCTGCTCGTAGGGGCCGCCCTCGGCGATCTGGCCGTCGACCACCGACGTACAGCCGGAGACCAGGACCAGGCCGCCCGGCAGTTCGACCGCGCGGGAGTAGCCGAACTGCTCCTCCCAGGGGGCGCCGGTGACGACCCTGCGGACGCCGGAGGTCACGACGCCACCGCCGCGAGCGCCTCTTCGAGGGTGAAGGCCTTGGCGTAGAGCGCCTTGCCGACGATGGCGCCCTCGACGCCGAGCGGGACGAGGCCGGACAGGGCCCGCAGGTCGTCCAGGGAGGACACGCCGCCGGAGGCGACGACGGGCTTGTCGGTGGCGGCGCAGACGTTCTTCAGGAGTTCCAGGTTGGGGCCCTGGAGGGTGCCGTCCTTGGCGATGTCGGTGACGACGTAGCGGGAGCAGCCCTCGGAGTCGAGGCGGGCGAGGGTCTCGTAGAGGTCGCCGCCGTCGCGGGTCCAGCCGCGGCCGCGCAGGGTGGTGCCGCGGACGTCGAGGCCGACGGCGATGCGGTCGCCGTACTCGGCGATGACCTTGGCGACCCACTCGGGGGTCTCCAGGGCGGCGGTGCCGAGGTTGACGCGGGTGCAGCCGGTGGCGAGGGCGGCGGCCAGGGAGGCGTCGTCGCGGATGCCGCCGGAGAGTTCGACCTTGATGTCCATGGCGCGGGCGACCTCGGCGATGAGGTCCCGGTTGTCGCCGGTGCCGAAGGCGGCGTCGAGGTCGACGAGGTGCAGCCACTCGGCGCCGGAGCGCTGCCAGGCGAGCGCCGCTTCGAGCGGGGAGCCGTAGGAGGTCTCGGTGCCGGACTCGCCGTGCACGAGGCGGACGGCCTGACCGTCGCGGACGTCCACGGCGGGGAGGAGTTCGAGAGTGCTCACAGGGTTCCGATCCAGTTGGTGAGGAGCTGGGCTCCGGCGTCGCCGGACTTCTCGGGGTGGAACTGGGTGGCCCACAGGGCGCCGTTCTCGACGGCGGCGACGAAGGGCTCGCCGTGGGTGGCCCAGGTGACCTTGGGGGCGCGGAGGTTGGGGTTGCCGACCTCCAGGCTCCACTTGCGCATCGCGTAGGAGTGCACGAAGTAGTAGCGGGTGTCGGCGTCCATGCCGGCGAACAGTTCGCTGTCCTCGGGGGCGTCGACGGTGTTCCAGCCCATGTGGGGGACGACGGGGGCGTTCAGCGGCTCGACCGTGCCGGGCCACTCGTCGAGGCCCTCGCTCTCCACGCCGTGCTCGATGCCGTGCGCGAAGAGGATCTGCATGCCGACGCAGATGCCCAGGACGGGACGGCCACCGGCGAGCCTGCGGCCGACGATCCAGTCGCCGCGGGCTTCCTTGAGTCCGCGCATGCAGGCGGAGAAGGCGCCGACGCCGGGGACGAGGAGTCCGTCGGCGTTCATGGCGGTGTCGTAGTCGCGGGTGATCTCGACGTCGGCGCCGACCCGGGCGAGGGCGCGCTCGGCGGAGCGGACGTTGCCGAAGCCGTAGTCGAAGACGACGATCTTCTTGGGGGCGGTCGTGCTCATGCCCACACGTCCAGTCGGAGCACTCCGGCGGAGAGGCACATGACGGCGCCGATGGTGAGGAGCACGATGAGGCTCTTGGGCATCTGCTGCTTGGCGAAGGAGTAGATGCCGCCGAGCAGGAAGAGCCCGACGACGATCAGGATGGTGGAGAGGCCGTTCACGACTAGAGCGCGCCCTTCGTGGAGGGGAGGATTCCGGCGGCGCGGGAGTCGCGCTCGGAGGCGTAGCGGAGGGCGCGGGCGAGGGCCTTGAACTGGCACTCCACGATGTGGTGGGCGTTGCGCCCGTACGGGACGTGGACGTGCAGGGCGATCTGGGCCTGGGCGACGAAGGACTCCAGGATGTGCCGGGTCATCGTCGTGTCGTACGAGCCGATCATCGGCGCCATGTTCTCGGGCTCGGTGTGCACGAGGTAGGGGCGGCCGGAGAGGTCGACGGTGACCTGGGCGAGCGACTCGTCGAGGGGGACGGTGCAGTTGCCGAAGCGGTAGATGCCGACCTTGTCGCCGAGGGCCTGCTTGAAGGCGGCGCCGAGGGCGAGGGCGGTGTCCTCGATGGTGTGGTGGGAGTCGATGTGCAGATCGCCGTCGGTCTTGACGGTGAGGTCGAACAGACCGTGCCGGCCGAGCTGGTCGAGCATGTGGTCGTAGAAGCCGACCCCGGTGGACACGTCGACCTTTCCGGTGCCGTCGAGGTCGATCTCGACGACGACGGAGGTCTCCTTGGTGGTGCGCTCAACGCGGCCTACGCGGCTCATGCGCTCTGCTCCTTCTTCAGTTCACGAACCGCGTCGAGGAACGCGTCGTTCTCTTCGGGGGTGCCGGCGGTCACCCGCAGCCATCCCGGTACGCCGTTGTCCCGGACCAGGACGCCCCGGTCGAGGAGGGACCGCCAGGCCGCGTGGGTGTCGGGGAACTTCCCGAACTGCACGAAGTTGGCGTCCGAGTCGGTGACCTCGTATCCGATCCCGCGCAGCTCGGTGACGAGCCGGTCCCGTTCGGCCTTGAGCTGTTCGACGTACCCGAGGAGGGTGTCGGTGTGCTCAAGGGCGGCGAGGGCGGTCGCCTGGGTGACGGCGGAGAGGTGGTACGGCAGCCGGACCAGCTGGACGGCGTCGACCACGGCCGGGTGGGCGGCGAGGTAGCCGAGGCGGAGTCCGGCGGCGCCGAAGGCCTTGGACATGGTGCGGGAGATCACCAGGCGGGGGCGGCCCTCCAGGAGGGGCAGCAGCGAGTCGCGGTGGCTGAACTCCACGTACGCCTCGTCGACGACCACCAGGGAGGGCCGGGCCGTCTGGGCCGCCTCGTACAGGGCGAGGACGGTCTCGGCGGAGACGGCGGTGCCGGTGGGGTTGTTGGGCGAGGTGATGAAGACGACGTGCGGGCGCCGCTCGGCGATGGTCCGCTCGGCGGCGGGCAGGTCGATGGTGAAGTCCTCGGCGCGCGGGCCGGAGACCCAGCCGGTGCCGGTGCCCCGGGCGATCAGGGCGTGCATCGAGTACGAGGGCTCGAAGCCGATCGCGGTGCGGCCGGGGCCGCCGAAGGCCTGGAGCAGTTGCTGGAGGACTTCGTTGGAGCCGTTGGCCGCCCAGACGTTCTCGGTGGCGACCGGGTGGCCGGTGGTGCGGGTGAGGTAGCGGGCCAGCTCGGTGCGCAGCTCGACCGCGTCCCGGTCGGGGTAGCGGTTGAGGTGGCGGGCGGCCTCGGCGACCCGCTCCGCGATCCGGGCCACCAGGGGCTCGGGCAGCGGGTAGGGGTTCTCGTTGGTGTTCAGCTGGACGGGGACGTCGAGCTGCGGCGCGCCGTACGGGGACTTGCCGCGCAGCTCGTCGCGGATGGGGAGGTCGTCGATGCCGGTCACTTGCTCTGGGGTACCTTCCATCCGAACCGTGCCTTGACCGCCGCGCCGTGCGCGGGCAGGTCCTCGGCCTCGGCGAGGGTCACCACGTGGTGGGCGACGTCGGCGAGGGCGTCACGGGTGTAGTCCACGATGTGCACTCCGCGCAGGAAGGACTGCACGGAGAGGCCCGAGGAGTGGCAGGCGCAGCCGCCGGTGGGCAGGACGTGGTTGGAGCCGGCGCAGTAGTCGCCGAGGGAGACCGGGGCCCAGGGGCCGACGAAGATCGCGCCCGCGTTGCGGACCCGGTCGGCGACGGCGGCGGCGTCCTCGGTCTGGATCTCCAGGTGCTCGGCGCCGTAGGCGTCGACGACCTTGAGGCCGTCGGCGAGGTCGCGGACCAGGACGATCGCGGACTGGCGTCCGGCGAGGGCCGGGACGATCCGGTCGTCGATGTGCTTGGAGGCGGCGACCTGGGTCTTCAGCTCGGCCTCGGTGGCGGCGGCGAGGGCCTCGGAGTCGGTGACGAGGACGGAGGCGGCCATCGGGTCGTGCTCGGCCTGGCTGACGAGGTCGGCGGCGACGTGCACGGGGTCGGCGGTGGAGTCCGCGAGGATCGCGATCTCCGTCGGTCCGGCCTCCGCGTCGATGCCGATACGGCCCTTGAGGAGGCGCTTGGCGGCGGCCACGTAGATGTTGCCGGGGCCGGTGACCAGGTTGACGGGGGCGCAGCCGGGCGTGTCGCCCTCGTCGGCGGTGCCGTAGGCGAACATGGCGATGGCCTGGGCGCCGCCCGCCGCGTAGACCTCGTCGACGCCGAGGAGGGCGCAGGCGGCGAGGATGGTGGGGTGCGGCAGGCCCTGGAAGTCGCGCTGCGGGGGCGAGGCGATGGCGATGCCCTCGACGCCGGCCTCCTGGGCCGGGACGACGTTCATCACGACGGAGGACGGGTAGACGGAGCGGCCGCCGGGCACGTAGAGACCGACGCGCTCGACCGGGATCCACTTCTCGGTGACCGTGCCGCCGGGGACGACCTGGGTGGTGTGGGTGGTGCGGCGCTGGTCGCGGTGGACGAGCCGGGCGCGCCGGATGGACTCCTCCAGGGCGGCGCGGACGGCCGGGTCGAGTTCGTCGAGGGCACGGGCCAGGGCCTCGGCGGGGACGCGGAGGGCCGGGACGCGGACGCCGTCGAACTTCTCTCCGTAGTCGATCACCGCGGCCGCGCCATGATGCCGGACGTCCTCGCAGATGGGCCGCACCTTCTCCAGGGCGGCTTCCACGTCGAACTCGGCACGGGGCAGCAGGTCGCGCAGGGCGGAACCCTCGGGGAGGGCCTCGCCGCGCAGATCGATTCGAGAGATCACGGGTCAATTCTCTCAGACGGCCCACAGCGCCGGACGCCCGTATCACTGGCTGATACACACCCCACTGGCGTCTAGTCGCCACTCCTGACCGTTAGCGTTCAGCCCGTCACTCAGCGGGAAGAACGACTGTACGAATCTACGAAGCCCGGCTTCCGGGGCCGGGACATCGCGGGGAATGGATCGTGGAGAGCGAGGGGGCGGCGTTGACCGAGCCGCACGAGGACGGGATGCCGGAAGGTCTCACGGGTCCCGAGCGGACCATGTGGCGGTCGTTCCGGATCGGCAGGACATGCGATCTGACGGAGGGGATCGCCGAGATCGACGACCCTTTCGGGGGACGGGAGTGGGGGGAGCAGCGGACCGTCCGCGCGGATGTGATGGCGCTGCTGCTGCTCGCCGGCCCGCCGGCCCGCACCGGGCGCGTCGCCGCGCTGAAGCTGCGCGGCGCCCGGATCACCGGCGTGCTGAACCTCGCGGGCGGGACGATAGGCCCGTACGTGGAGCTGCACGGCTGCCGCTTCGACGGCGAGGTCGTCCTGCCCGAGGCCCGCTTCGGGACGCTGCGGATCGTGGGCTGTTCGCTGCCCCGGCTGGAGGCGGCCCGGCTGCACACCGAGGGCGATCTGCATCTGCCCCGGTGCCGGGTGCGGCACGGCATCCGGCTCACCGACGCGCAGATCGGCACCGACCTGCTCGTCAACCAGATCCAGGTGTGGCCGGACCGGCGGGGCCGGGCCATCGCGGCGGACGGGCTCGCGGTCGCCCAGGACCTCCAGGCCGAGCTGATCGAGACGCACGGCGAGCTGAGCCTGCGCGGCGCGAAGGTCGGGGTCTCGCTCAGCCTGCGGGGCAGCGTGCTGCGCGGCGCCCAGGGCCGCCGCGCGCTCAACGCCCCGCAGCTGACCGTCGAGCGCTCCCTCTACCTCAACGCGACGTGGGTGTACGGGGAGACCCCCGGCTCCCCCGGCGAGTCCTCGGCCACTCCGCCCTACGGGGTGACGCCCGACCAGGGCGCCCGCCGCAGACCGGTGGAGTGCCACGGCGGGGTGCGGCTCGACGACGGGAGGTTCGGCGACGCGGTGGACCTGCACCACGCCCGCTTCCTGCTGAACGGCGCGCGCCGCGAGGAGGTCTCGCTGCGCCGAATCGTCACCCCTGAGCTGCGGTTCAGCGGGGAGCGCCCGGAGGAGGGCCGGGTGGTGCTCAACGGCGCGAAGGTCGTCACCCTGATCGACCTGTCGACGAGCTGGCCGGGGCCCGGCGGCCTCGCCATGGGCGGCTTCGTCTACGAGAACCTGGTGCCGTACGGACACTTCCCGCTGACCCGACGGCTCGAATGGGTGGCCGCCGCGACGCCGGAGTACGCCCCGGAGCCGTACGAGCGGCTGGCGGCGGTGCTGCGCAACAGCGGGGAGGACGCCGACGCCCGCGAGGTGCTGCTCGCCAAGCAGCGGCGCAGACGGGAGACCCTGCCGGTGGCGGGGAAGCTGTGGGGCTACCTCCAGGACCTGGCCGTGGCCTACGGCTACCGGCCCGGCCGGGCGGCGCTGTGGATGGCGATCCTGTGGGGCGCGGGCACGGTGGCCTTCTCCCACTACCGGCCGATACCGCTGAAGGCGGACGAGGCCCCCGAGTGGAGCGCCACGCTGTACGCCCTCGACCTGCTGATCCCGGTGATCAACCTGGGCCAGGACGGCTACTGGCGGCTGCACGGGATGTGGCAGTGGGCGGCGGCGGTGCTGATCATGCTGGGCTGGATCCTGGCGACGACGGTGGCGGCGGGCGCGACCCGGCTGCTCAGCAGGGGGTGAGGGGGGCTGCTTCGGCGGGGGTGAGCCGGGGTTGGCCGGGGCGAGCCGGGGTTGGCCGGGTGAGCCGGATGAGCCGGGCGGACCGGCGGGGCACTCGGGGTGGCCACCGGAGGGGGTGGGCCGGGCGGACCCGGCGGGAGCGCGAGGGGGGGCCACCGGAGGGAGCGGGCCGGGCGGACCGGCGGGTGCAGCGGGTGGACCGGCGGGGGTGGAGCCGGGCGGACCGGTGGGGGTGCTCGGGGGCTCCTGTGGGCGTGTGGTGAGCGGACGGTACCGACCGGTGCCCACGGTGTGAGAGAGCTGTGGCTCAGAGGTGAGACGGGCTGCCGAGGAGGCGGGTGCCAGGAGAGAATATGTCGCATCATGTCCTTGCTCCGCGCCCTGACCGGCGCCGTTCGTTCGGCCCGGCCCGCGCCGGAGCCCACCGCCGAGTGCGTGCCGGACGACGACGTGCTGCTCGACGCCCCCGACGAGCGGCTGGCCCCCGCCCTCGTCGCGGCCGCCTACGCCGATCCGGAGCCCGCCGCGAAACTGCTGGCCACCACCCGCGACGCGCGGGAGTGGGAGGACCGCGACCGGTACGTCACCCGCCTCGCCACCTTCGCGCACCGCAGGGACGGCTGGCTGACCCACTGGCTGACGGCCGCCCCCCGCGACCCGGACGCGCTGCTCGTCACCGCGCAGCTCGCCGTGCGCAGGGCCTGGGAGTCGCCCGCGCGGGCGGAGCGGCTGCGCGAGCTCGACCCGCTGGTGCGTGCCGTCGCCGAGGCGGCGCCGCAGGACCCGGTGCCCTGGCGGCTCGCCCTCGACCACGCGCGGGGGGCCCACGTCGGGCACACGGTCTTCGAGTCGCTGTGGGAGCAGGCGGTGCGCCGCTCCCCGCACCACTACGGCAGTCATGTGGCGGCCCTGAAGTACCTCTCCGCCCAGTGGTACGGCTCGCACCGGGCCGCCTTCGACTTCGCCGAGCAGGCGGCCGACGACGCCGCCCCGCGTTCGCTCGTCCGGGCGCTGCCGGTCCGCGCGGCCTACGACCGGCTGAGGGTGCCGCCCCGGGACGGCACGGTCCCCGAGGAGCGGATCGACCGGGCGGTGGACCGGGGGCGGGCCCTGTCCCAGTCCTTCGCGGTCGGCGACCCCTGGCCGGCCGAGGTCCGCAACCTCCTCGCGCACGTGCTGATGGAGCGGGCCCGGTGGGAGGAGGCGCGGGAGGAGTTCGGGCGGATCGGGGCGCACGCGACCTCGTTCCCGTGGGGGGCCGGCGGGGTGGATCCGCTGCGGGGTTTCCTCGCCGCGCGGGACCGGACCCGGCGCGAACCGGCCCGCCGGGGCCTCTGGTGGGGCGCCGGACGGGGACGGGCAGGACGGGGCGGGCCCGGCGGCCATTAGTCTTGGGCGCTGTGACGACCGCTCGCCTGCCTCTCTTCCCGCTCAACGCGGTGCTGTTCCCCGGCCTCGTGCTGCCGCTGAACGTCTTCGAGCAGCGTTATCGCGCCATGATGCGCTCCCTGCTGACCCTCGACGAGGAGGAACCGCGCCGCTTCGTCGTCGTCGCCATCCGTGACGGACGCGAGATCGCGCCCACCCTGCCCGGTCTGCCGGACCAGACGGCGCTGCCGGAGAAGGGTCCGGCGGCGGGTTTCGGCCCCGATCCGATCCAGGCCTTCCACCGGGTGGGCTGTGTCGCCGACGCGGCGACGATCCGGGAGCGCGCGGACGGCACCTTCGAGGTGGTGGCCACCGGCACGACCCGGGTGCGGCTGCTGTCCGTCGACGCGAGCGGCCCGTTCCTGGTGGCCGAGGTCGAGGACGTACCCGAGGAGCAGGGCGAGGAGGCCGAGGCGCTCTCCGAGGGGGTGCTGCGGGCCTTCCGCTCGTACCAGAAGCGTCTCGCGGGCGCCCGGGAGCGGTCCCTGACGACGAGCGAGCTGCCCGACGACCCCTCGGTGGTGTCGTATCTGGTGGCCGCAGCCGCCGTGCTCGACGTCCCGGCGCGGCAGCGGCTGCTCCAGGCTCCGGACACGGCGACCCGGCTGCGCGAGGAGCTGGCGCTGCTGCGCGCGGAGACGGCGATGCTGCGGCACCTGCCCTCGCTTCCGGCGGTGGAACTCACACAGGCCCCGACGTATCCGAACTGACCGCACGGCGGAACCGCGCCGCACGGCGGACGGGCCGGCCGGCCGAGCCGAGGAAGAGCACGTGACGAAGAAGCAGAAGAAGAACACCGGCGGCACCCCGGCGACGGTGGCCCTGACGGCCGCGGGCACCCCGTTCACCCTGCACTCCTACGAGCACGACCCGGCCTCCCCCTCGTACGGCGAGGAGGCGGCGGAGGCCCTCGGCGTCTCCCCCGACCGGGTCTTCAAGACGCTGGTCGCGGACGTCGACGGAGAGCTGACCGTGGCGGTGGTGCCGGTGGCGGGGCAGCTCGATCTGAAGGCGCTGGCCTCTGCGGTCGGCGGCAAGCGGGCGGCGATGGCCGATCCCGCGGCGGCGGAGCGCACCACGGGGTACGTCCGGGGCGGGATCTCCCCGCTCGGGCAGCGCAAGCGGCTGCGTACGGTCCTCGACGCCTCGGCCTCCGGCCACCCGACGATCTGCGTCTCGGCGGGCCGCCGGGGTCTTGAGGTGGAACTCTCCCCCGCCGATCTGGCCACGCTCACCGCCGCGGTGCTGGCGCCGATCGGCCGCGCCTGACGAAGGCTCCCCGGGCGCCTCGCGGAGAACGGCGGGCAGGACCGGAGAACGTCCGGCGGAAGGCCCCAGGCCTCCCCCGGCTCCCCCGCCTCGGGCCCCTGACGTCCCCCCGCCCCGGGCCCCGGTCGGCCTCCCTGGCGTTCTCTCAGCTCTCGTGCGGCTGCGGCGCGCCCCAGGGTTCCGGTTCCGGGTCGCGCGGGCCGAGGAGACCCGTGAGCACCAGGTGCACGGCCATCGCGGCGAGCGGCCAGGCCAGCATCGCGGCGGCCCCCAGGTGCAGTTCCAGCGGCGCGTCGAAGACGACTTCGGGGCCGACCGCCTTGGCGTGGGCGACCACGTCCCGGGTGGGGCCGAAGTAGACGCCGAGGCCCCAGGCGAGCAGGGAGCCGAGTCCGCCGCCGAGGGCGAGCCCCAGCACCAGCGGGATGCCGCCCCGGCGCTTGAGCAGGAAGACGACGAGCGCGGCGAGGGCCCCGAAGGCCAGGGCGAGGAGGACGAACGTGCCGTCGGAGCCGATGGCCGCCTCGCCCTCGGAGTCGCGGAGGTAGACGCCCTTGCCGTCGGAGACGAGCAGCACGCGCGGGGCGAGATTCAGCCACAGTACGCCGAGCACCGCGCCCGCGATCGTCGACACCAGGGCCACCAGGACCCCCTGGAGCACCTCGGCTGCCGTGATCGGGTCCCCGGCGGGACCGGACACCGGCGGAGGCGGCGGGGGCCAGCCGGGATCGTGCGACGAGGGCTGGTGAGGCGGCGTAAGGGGTGCGGTCACCCCGCCATCGTGCCAGGTGTCCCCGCGGCCCGCCTCAGCGGACGGCGGCCCGCCGGTACGCCCAGGTGGCGACCGCGAGGGAGACCGCGCCGACCACGGCGCAGACCCCGAGGTCGAGGGCGACGACGGCCCAGTCGGGGCGCGCGTCGAAGGTGCGGGCGAGGGCTTCCACGCCGTACGTCGAGGGCAGCAGGTCCCGGGCCCAGCCGATCGGCTCCGGCATCCGTTCGGCCGGGAGGACGCCGAGGAGCAGCGCCGCCGACATGCCGAGCTGGCCGAGGAGGGTGGCCAGTTCCTGACGGGGAGCGAGGAGGCCGAGGGCCGCGCCGAGACCGGCGAGGGCCGCTCCGGAGAGCGGGACGACGGCGGCGAGGATCCACAGGTTGCCGAGCGGCAGCCCGAAGAGGACGGATCCGGCGACGGCGGTGACGGCGGTGCCGGGCACGGTGAAGGAGGCGTACGCCCCGGCGGCGCCGAGCACGACGGCGGCGGGCGGCACGGGCAGGGTGGCGTAGTGGTCGAGCCCGCCGGTGGCCCGTAGCTGCCCGAAGTACTGGGCGAGCAGGTTGAGCGCGACGAAGGCGACGACGAGGACGGTGGATCCGGCCACGACGGCCCGCGCCTCGGAGCCGCCGTCGACCACCCCGCGCATCAGGATCATGATCCCGACGGACTGGAAGGTGGCGACGAAGAGCAGCGGGATGCGGGCGACCCGGGCGCGGGAGAGCTGCGCCCGGTAGACGGCGGCCAGGGCCGGCAGCAGCCGGGCGCGGGGGGCGAGGGGCGCGGCGGTGTCCTCGTCGTCGCGGGTCCGGACGGCGGGCGCGCCGGTCGGCAGGACCTCGGCGGGCACGGTGCTCACTGCGGACAGCTCCTGGGGGTCACGGGCTCGGGCGGGGGTACGGAGCCGGCCCCCGGATCGTACGCGAGCGAGCCCACTCGTACGGGCGCGGGCACGGGCCCTCGCCCGGAGGCGGAGATCCGCGCGGGTGCGGGCGTGGCCCCTCGTACGGAGGCGGAGGCTCGTGCGGCTGCGGGCGCGGCCCCTCGTACGGAAGGCGCGGAGGCTCGTACGGGCGTGGTCCCTCGTACCAGTGTGGAAGCCCGTGCGGGCGCGGACGCTGTCCCCGGCACGGACACGGAGGTCCCCGCGGGTGCGGGCATGGCCCCTCGTACGGAGGGTGCGGAGATCCGTGCGGGTGCGGGTGTGGTTCCGGTCACGCCTTCACCAGTCCCTCCGTGGCGCCGCCGAGGGCCAGGTAGACGTCCTCCAGGCTGGGGGTGGCCAGGGTGAAGTCGTCGAGGGCGGCGAAGGCGGCGCCGCCGGTGACGGTGGCGACGGCGGCGCGTGCCTGGTCGGGGGCGAGCCGGAGGGCCCAGCGGCGGCCGGTCTCCTGGGCGAGGCCGCTCAGCGCGGCGATCTCGGGCAGGTGGAGGGGGGCCGACTCGCGCCAGAGCAGTTCGACGCGGACCTCCCCCGCGACGCGTTCCTTGAGTCCGGTGGGCGTGTCGCAGGCGATGACCCGGCCCCGGTCGAGGACGGCGACGCGGTCGAGGACGGTCTCGGCCTCGATGACGTTGTGGGTGACGAGGAGCACGGTGGTGCCCTGTTCGGCGCGGCGCCGGTCGACGGCGGCCCAGACGGCGCGGCGGGCGACGGGGTCCATGCCGGTGGTGGGCTCGTCGAGGACGAGCAGGGAGCGGCGTCCGACGAGGGTGGTGGCGAAGCAGGCGAGCCTGCGCTGTCCGCCGGAGAGCTTCTTGAGGGGCCGGGAGGCGAGGGGGCCGAGGCCCAGCTCGTCGAGGACGGCGTCACGCTCGGCGCGGGCCTCGGGGGCGGTCAGGCCCCGGAGCCGTGCGGTGGTCTCGGCGGCGAGGGAGACGGTCAGCTCGTCGAGGGCGGTGGACTCCTGGCCGAGGTAGGCGAGGAGCCGGGCGGCCCGCTCGGGGTGGCGCACCAGGTCGTGGCCGAGGACCCGGACGGTTCCGGAGTCGGGGCGCATCAGTCCGGTGAGCTGGCGTACGAGGGTGGACTTGCCCGCCCCGTTGGGGCCGAGCAGGCCGAAGATCTCGCCGCCGCGCACATCGAGGTCGATCCCGTCGGTGGCCCGCACCTCGGGGGTCGCGGGCGTACCGCGCCCGCCGCGCGTGGCGGGGTACGTCTTGACCAGTTCCCGCACCGCGCACACCGTACTCACGGGGGAAGAGCCTACGGGGTCGTCGGGCCGGTGCCGGGCGCGGGGGCGGGTTCGGCGGCGGCCCGGACGTCGATCTCGCGCCAGAAGCCCGCCCGGATCGCGTACCGGTCGTGTTCGTCGATCTGGTCGTCCTTGTGGGCGAGCAGGCCGAACCGGGCCGCGTAGCGGAGGAGTTCGCCGTCGATGCGGTGCGGGATGCGGGGGTAGAGGACGGAGAGGTTCTGGACGTGGCTCTGTTCGTGGAGGCGTTCCATCCATCGGCGGGCGAACACCTGGCCGACCTCGAAGGGGTCGCCGCCGACGGTGGTGATGTCCTCCTCGCGGTCGGCCCAGCGCTGCTCGGCGCTGGTGAGGGTGGCGAGGGTGGGCAGGGAGGCGGTCTCGGGCGGTTCGCCGAGGGCGGGGGCCGGGCGCTCGACCCAGCCCCGGTCGGAGGACCAGCGGAGCGCGCTGTTGCCCGGGGGCGCGGTGGCGGGGCCGGTGGTTCCCGGGCCGCGCAGCCCCGCCAGGTCCTTGGGGGTGGGGACGCCCTTGCCGGTGGCGGGGGCGGGGACGCCGGGGGTGAGCGGGTGCGCGTCCTCGTGGGCGAGTCCGGCGGTGGCGTCGGGGGTGGCGGCGGGGGCGGGCGTGGTCTCGGAGGGGGGCGGCGGGGACTGCCCGGCCCGTTCGCCGGAGGCGGCGAGGGCCGCCTCCGGCAGGGGCGCCGAGAGGATGGCGGCGATCTCGGGGCGGGGCGCGGGCGACGGGGAGCAGATGCCGTTGAGGTCCTTGGCGCGGATGGCTCGGGTGATCCAGGCGCGGTCGAGGACCCGTCGTTCGTCGGCCTCGGCGACGAGGTCCTCGGACTGGTTGTAGTCGCCGTCGGCCGCCTGGACGGCCCAGAGGTGCACGGCGACGCCGTGTTCCTTGGCCGACATGAGGCCGGGGAGCAGATCGCCGTCGCCGGTGACGAGCACGATGTCGGAGCAGGCGCGGTTCCTCGCCAGCTCGGTGAGTTCGGCGTGCATGGCCGCGTCGACGCCCTTCTGGGCCCAGCGTCCCTCGCTTCGGGTGAGGGCGCCGAGCCGGACGGTGACCCGGGGCATGACCCGGAGTCTGCGGTGCTCCGGCTGGGGGACCCGGTCGGGGGCGCCGTCGAACCAGTAGATCCGCAGCAGGGGCAGGGCCGTCTCGGCCTCGGCGCGGTGGCGCAGCTGCTGGATGAGCCCGGCGTGGTCGACGGTGATCCGGGAGCGGGCCGGTTCCCCGGCGAGAAGGCTGGCAGCGGCACCCAGCAGGTAGCCGGCGTCCACCAGAACGACGCAGCGGTCCACGTGTTCCACCCTCTTTCGGGAACCTCGGGAACGGAAGTTGCTTCGGATTTCCTTCGAGTCTGCCCGAAGGCCGGGGGCCGGACGGTCGGAACTGGATCATCGGCGTGGCGGATGTCACTCCTGGGGGGCCGTCACGTTCCGCAATGATCCAAAATGCGTCGGTTCATCCGGTATGTGAGTCTGACAGCGGCCCTGGCCCCTAGGTCCCTTTGGAGGCGACCCCCATGGCGAAGAACCGCAACCAGACCCGCGGTCCGAAGCACTCCCAGGCCGAGCGCGGCGCCCAGCAGGCGCAGCAGTCGTCCCTGGAGTCGCAGGCCGACCAGCGCGCGAGCCAGGTCACCCCGGGCGACGTGGCGCGCAAGGGGCGTCAAAAGCGCTTCGGTCACAACTGACGCACCTCTGACGCACCTCGCGGTACGGCGAAGGGGCGCGCCCGTGACGACGGGCGCGCCCCTGGCGCGTGCGGCGGGCCCCCGGGGCCCGGCTCTTCGGTTATCCGGCCAGGCAGGACGGTCCGAGCAGGACCTTCAGGTCGCCGAAGAGCGCCGGATCGGCCTGGACCCGGTGGCGGTCGAGCCGGAGCACGGTGGTGGTGCGGGGGCCCTGGAGCTTGATCCGTACCTCGGTGTTGCCCTTGTGGTGGCCGAGGATCTCGCCGAGCCGGGTGATCATCGGCGGGGTGACCTTCACGGTGGGGATGGTGAGGATCACGGGCGCGTTGGTCCCGGCGTTCGACAGGTCGGGGACCATCAGCTCCATGGCGACGAGCCGGGGCACGTCCTCGCGCTTGTCCAGGCGTCCCTTGACGAAGACGACCGTGTCCTCGACCAGCTGGGTGGAGACCAGCTGATAGGTGGCGGGGAAGAACATGCATTCGATGGAGCCGGCCAGGTCCTCGACGGTGGCGATGGCCCAGGCGTTGCCCTGCTTGGTCATCTTGCGCTGGAGGCCGGAGATGATGCCGCCGATGGTGACGACCGCGCCGTCGGAGTGCTCGCCGCCGGTGAGCTGGGAGATCGCCGCGTCCGACTTGTCGGACAGGACGTGCTCGATGCCGAAGAGCGGGTGGTCGGAGACGTAGAGGCCGAGCATCTCGCGCTCCTGGGCGAGCAGGTAGGACTTCTCCCACTCGACGTCGGAGAACTCGACGTCGAGGCCGAAGCCCGGTTCGTCGGTGCTCTCCTCGCCCATGCCGCCGAACAGGTCGAACTGTCCCTCGGCCTCCTTGCGCTTGACCGCCACCACGTTGTCGATCATCGGTTCGTGGTGGGCGACCAGACCCTTGCGGGTGTGGCCCATCTCGTCGAACGCGCCGGCCTTGATCAGCGACTCGATCGTCCGCTTGTTGCAGACGACGGCCTCGACCTTGTCGAGGAAGTCCGGGAAGGAGGAGTACTTCCCCTTGGCCTTGCGCGACTTGATGATCGACTCGACGACGTTGGTGCCGACGTTCCGGACGGCGGAGAGGCCGAAGAGGATCACGTCGTCACCCTGGGCGGCGAAGTTCGACTCGGACTCGTTGACGTTCGGCGGGAGCACCTTGATGCCCATGCGGCGGCACTCGTTCAGATAGACGGCGGACTTGTCCTTGTCGTCCTTGACCGAGGTGAGCAGTCCCGCCATGTACTCGGCCGGGTGGTTGGCCTTGAGGTAGGCGGTCCAGTAGGACACCAGGCCGTACGCGGCGGAGTGCGCCTTGTTGAAGGCGTATCCGGCGAAGGGGACCAGGACGTCCCAGAGTGCCTTGATCGCCTCGTCGCTGAAGCCCTTCTTCTTGGCTCCCGCCTCGAAGATGACGAAGTTCTTCGCCAGCTCGTCGGGCTTCTTCTTGCCCATCACGCGGCGGAGGATGTCGGCCTCGCCCAGGGAGTACCCGGCGATGATCTGGGCGGCCTTCTGGACCTGCTCCTGGTAGACGATGAGGCCGTAGGTGACCGCGAGCACCTCTTCGAGCGGCTTCTCCAGCTCGGGGTGGATCGGGGTGATCTCCTGCTGCGCGTTCTTGCGCAGGGCGTAGTTCGTGTGCGAGTTCATGCCCATCGGGCCCGGCCGGTACAGGGCGGACACGGCGGAGATGTCTTCGAAGTTGTCGGGCTTCATCAGCCGCAGCAGCGAGCGCATGGGGCCGCCGTCGAACTGGAAGACGCCGAGGGTGTCACCGCGCTGGAGCAGGTCGAAGGTCTTCGGGTCGTCGAGCGGCAGGGCGAGGAGGTCGAGTTCGATCCCCTTGTTCGCCTTCACCATCTTGACGGCGTCGTCCATGATCGTGAGGTTGCGCAGGCCCAGGAAGTCCATCTTGAGCAGGCCAAGCGACTCGCACTGGGGGTAGTCCCACTGGGTGATGGTGACGCCGTCGGTGTGCCGCACCCAGACGGGCGCGTGGTCGACGATCGGCTCGCTGGACATGATCACGCCGGCCGCGTGCACACCCATCTGGCGGACCAGGCCCTCGACGCCCCTGGCGGTGTCGATGACCTTCTTGACGTCCGGCTCGTTCTCGTACATCGACCGGATCTCGCCCGCCTCGCTGTAGCGCGGGTGCGAGGGGTTGGTGATGCCGTCGAGGTCGATGCCCTTGCCGAGGACGTCGGCGGGCATGGCCTTGGTGAGCCGGTCGCCCATCGCGTAGGGGTAGCCGAGGACGCGGGCGGAGTCCTTGATCGCGTTCTTGGCCTTGATCTTGCCGTAGGTGCCGATCATGGCGACCTTGTCGGCGCCGTACTTCTCCGTGACGTACCGGATGACCTCGACGCGCCGGCGCTCGTCGAAGTCGATGTCGACATCGGGCATGGAGATGCGCTCGGGGTTGAGGAAGCGCTCGAAGATCAGACCGTGCGGGATGGGGTCGAGGTCGGTGATGCCCATGGCGTACGCGACGATCGAACCGGCCGCGGAGCCTCGGCCGGGGCCCACGGCGATGCCCTGGCTCTTCGCCCACATGATGAAGTCGGCGACGACGAGGAAGTAGCCGGGGAAGCCCATCGAGATGATGGTGTCCATCTCGTACTCGACCTGCTTCATGCGGTCCTCGGGGATGCCGCCGGGGAAGCGCCGGTGCATGCCCTTCATGGTCTCCGCGCGGAACCAGGTGACCTCGGTGTAGCCCTCCGGGATGTCGAACCTCGGCATGAGGTTCTTCTCCACGAACATGCCCTCGGTGGTGACCTGCTCGGCGACCAGGAGGGTGTTGCGGCAGCCCTCCTGCCAGGCGTCCGAGGAGTCGACGGCGTACATCTCGTCCGTGGACTTCAGGTAGTAGCCGGTGCCGTCGAACCTGAAGCGGTCCGGGTCGGAGAGGTTCTTGCCGGTCTGGATGCAGAGCAGGGCGTCGTGCGCGCCCGCCTCGTGCGCGTACGTGTAGTGGGAGTCGTTGGTGACGAGCGGCGGGATGCCGAGCTTCTTGCCGATCTCCAGGAGGCCGTCGCGGACCCGGCGCTCGATCTCGATGCCGTGGTCCATCAGCTCCAGGAAGTACCGCTCCTTGCCGAAGATGTCCTGGTACTCGGAGGCCGCCTTCAGGGCCTCGTCGAACTGGCCGAGGCGCAGCCGGGTCTGGAGTTCGCCGGAGGGGCAGCCGGTGGAGGCGATCAGGCCCTCGGACCACTGGGAGATGGTCTCCTTGTCCATCCGGGGCCACTTCTGGAGCCAGCCCTCGGCGTAGGCGTCGGAGGAGAGCTTGAAGAGGTTGTGGAGTCCGGTGGCGTTCGCCGCCCAGATCGTCTTGTGGGTGTAGCCGCCGGAGCCGGAGACGTCGTCGCGCTTCTGGTGCGGCTGGCCCCACTGGATCTTCCGCTTGTTGCGGCGGGACTCGGGGGCGACGTACGCCTCGATGCCGATGATCGGCGTCACCCCGGCCTTCTTGGCCGAGTGGAAGAAGTCGTACGCCCCGTGCAGGTTGCCGTGGTCGGACATGGCGATGTGCGTCATGCCCATCTCGTTGCACGCGTTGAACATGTCCTTCAGCCGCGCGGCCCCGTCCAGCAGCGAGTACTGGGTGTGGACGTGGAGGTGCGTGAAGGGCGGCTTGGTCACGGCGGAAGGCCTCCGGGAAACGACGGACTACAGGCTGCGGACAGTCTGGGGGGACAGCGTGGAAGTCTACGTCGCGCGAGGGACGGACGACGGGTACCGGGAGCCGGGGTCGCCCGCGGGCCGGGAGCGGACACCCGCCCGAATTGTCGTGAACATTCCCGCCGGTTCCCAGGAGCCGGAAGACACCCCGCCGCCGGGCCCCCGGCGAGCGCGTCCGTGCCGTCCCCGGCCCCCCGGGGCCCGTGAGGCCGCCCACAGGTTCCCCTTAGTCACCCCTTACGGCCCGGCATGACAGACTTCCGGGCAATGGACATGGCAGGGACGCAGCTGAGGGCGCTGCGGGCGGCGTTCTTCACGGCAGTGGTCGTGACGCTGTCCGTGGCGTCCCACGTGCTGCTCTCCGGCGTGCCGCTGCCGCTCGGGGCGGTCGTCCCGGTCGCGGCCGGCGTCTTCGCCACGGCGTACGCGCTGGCCGGGCGCGAGCGGGGGTTCGGCCCGATCGCCGGGCTCCTGATCCCGCTGGAGCTGGCCGCCGACACCCTGTTCACCAGCGGCCAGACGATCTGTTACGGCCCCGCAGGCGGCCCGGTCGCCGGTTCGCTGCGCTCGGTGGGCGTGGAGGTCTTCTGCGGCGGCGCCCTCGGCACCCCGCTGCCCGGCGTGGCGGACCCCGAGGGCGGGGCCGTGGGCGCCGTCCTCTCCTCCGCCGATCCGGCGCTGCCCTGGCTGCTGCTCGGGCTCCATGTGACCGTCGGCCTCTCGGCGGCGCTCTGGCTGCGCGGCGGGGAGCGGGCCCTCGCCCGGCTGCTCGGCGCGGTGGCCGCCTTCGCGTTCCGGCCGCTGCTGCTGCTCGCGGCCCTGCTGCGGACCGCCGGTCCCGCGCCCCGGCGCACCGGCCGCCCGGTGGCGCGGCCCCGGCTCTCCCGCGCCCGGCTCCTCACCCACTCCGTGGGACGGCGGGGACCGCCGTGCCCGCGCTTCGCCCTCGTCTGAGCGAAGCGCGCCCCCGGCACGCAGTCCCCCTCGTCTTCCTCACTTTCACGGAGATCACGATCATGAGCGCACGCAACACCCAGTCCAACAAGGCCGCCGCCCGCGAGCGGCTGCGCGTCGAGCGCGAGCGTCAGGCGAAGAAGGACCGGGCCCGTCGGCAGCTGGTCGTCGGCGTCTCGGCGGTGGCGGTCCTGGCCGCCGCCGGTGGCATCGGCTACGCGATCGTCCAGGCCAACAAGCCGTCCGCCTGGGAGGCGGCGGCGGACGCCAAGACGGTGACCGCGCCGAAGAACACCACGGGCACCGACGGCACGACGGTCGTCATCGGCAAGGAGTCGGCGAAGAAGACCCTGGAGCTGTACGAGGACTCCCGCTGCCCGGTCTGCGCCACCTTCGAGCAGGGCGCGGGCGCCTCGGTCGAGAAGGACGTCGAGGCGGGCAAGTACAAGATCAAGTACATCGGTGCCACCTTCATCGACAACGCCACCAACGGCGAGGGCTCGAAGAACGCCCTGTCGGCGCTCGGCGCGGCCCTGGACGTGAGCCCCGAGGCCTTCCTCAAGTACAAGGCCGCGCTGTACTCGACGGAGTTCCACCCGGAGGAGAACGACGACAAGTTCGCCAAGGACTCCTACCTCCTGAAGGTGGCGGACTCGGTTCCGGCGCTCAAGGGGAACGCCGCCTTCAAGAAGAACGTCGAGGACGGCACCTTCGACGCCTGGGCCATGAAGATGTCCAAGACCTTCGACGCGAGCGGGGTCACGGGGACGCCGACCCTGAAGATGGACGGCAAGCCGCTGACGGCGCCGGGCAGTGAGAACGCCCCGATGACGGCCGCCGACTTCGAGGCGTCGATCGCCGCCGCGCTCAAGGCCTGACCCCTCCGCCCGGCCCACACCTTCGGCCCCGGTCCCCCCGCTTCCCGCGGGAACGGACCGGGGCCGGACGTCTTGGCGGCGCCACACGAGGGGCCAACCGGTCCTCCGGCGTACCTCCTGAGTACCCCTACGGCCCCCACAGCGATGCTTTTCAGCCATGGACGCTTCCGTTGACGGAAGATCACATCGCTACGGCGGGTGGCGATTCGCGCCGATCGAATCCGGACACACCACCCGCCTCCGTCACCCCATCCATGACGTCGGGATCTCAAACTCCGAGAAGCACATCAGTTTTTCTTCCCGATGCCCCGAATTGCCGCAGGAATGAATGGGCTTGATCATTCCTCAACAGGATCTGACATGAACGCGTAATCTCCCCGGCGTGGCGGAGGAAGGACCTCCGCACACCCCCCACGAGGAGTCACCATGCGTGCTCTTGCCCGGATATCCCCGCGTACGTCCCGCCGGATGCTCGGTACCGCCGTGATGGCCGGAACCCTGGCCCTTGCCCCGCTCTCCGCCCCGGTCGCCCTCGGCGGCACCGCCACCCTGGCCGGAGCCTCCGCCGAGAAGTGCGCGCCGGACGCGGAGGCCGCCACCTCCGCCACCGCCCGCAAGGCACGCGGCGCGGACACCAAGACCGCCGATCCGAACGAGGTCACCGCCGCCAAGGCCAAGGCGATGGACGAGGACCTGCGGAAGAAGCTCTCCGCCGCCCGCGCCTCGGGCCGCCTCGGCGCCGAGGCGGGCACCACCGCCGCCGCCGCCGTGAGCATCCCCGTCTACTTCCACGTCGTCCACTCCGGCACGACCGGCAAGCTCTCCGCCGCCGCCATCAGCGGCCAGATGGCGGTGCTCAACGCCGCCTACGGCGGCCAGGGCACCGGGAACGCCAACACCAACTTCCAGTTCAAGCTGGCCGGCACCGACTACACGGACAACGCCACCTGGTACAACCTCACCGACGGCTCCACCGCCGAGAAGCAGATGAAGCAGACCCTCCGCAAGGGCGGCGCGGGTGCGCTCAACGTCTACACCGCGAACCTGGGCGGCGGTCTCCTCGGCTGGGCCACCTTCCCGTCCTCGTACACCTCAAGCCCCCTGATGGACGGCGTCGTCATCCTCGACGCCTCCCTCCCGGGCGGCTCGGCGACCAACTACAACCAGGGCGACACCGCCACCCATGAAGTCGGCCATTGGATGGGCCTCTACCACACCTTCCAGGGCGGCTGTAACGGCAACGGCGACTACGTCTCCGACACCCCGGCCGAGGCCAGCCCGGCCTACGAGTGCCCCACCGGCCGTGACTCCTGCACCGGCAAGACGGGCGTCGACCCGATCCACAACTTCATGGACTACACGTACGACTCCTGCATGTACCAGTTCACCTCGGGCCAGGTGGCCCGGATGAGCAGCTCCTGGACGGCGTACCGCGCCTGACGCGAGCGCCCGCACACGGGTGTGGCCCCGGGGATCGGTCCCCGGGGCCACACCCGTGTGTCCGTGCCGGTCCTACAGCTCCTCCAGGAACGAGAGCGCCACCGACCAGGTCCGCTCGGCCGCCTCCTCGTCCCAGTCGGGCAGCTCCGGGTCCGTGTAGAGGTGACCGGCGCCCCGGTAGCGGTAGATCTCCACGTCCGCCCCCGCCTTGCCCATCTGGAGGTACCAGGAGGACAGCCAGTCGTCCGTCTCGAAGGGGTCCGGCTCCGCCACGTGCAGCTGCACGGGCAGGTCGTCCACCGAGGCGTTCGGCGCGAGGTCCGAGGTGCCGTGGAGCAGCAGCAGGCCACGCGCCCGCTCGTCGCCGAGGGCCAGGGTCTGCGCGACGGAGGCGCCGAAGGAGAAGCCCGCGTAGACCAGACCGCGCTCCGAGTAGGGGGCGGCGGCCAGGATCGCGCGCTTGAGCAGCTCGTCCTTGCCGATCTCGTCCCGCTTCGCCATGCCCTCCTCCACCGAGTCGGTGGTCCAGCCTTCGAAGAGGTCCGGCACCCACACCCGGTGTCCGGCGGCCCGCAGCCGCCCGGCGGCGGCCTCGACGGCGGGCCGGGGCCCGTAGACCGAGTGGAAAAGCATGATGTCCATACGGGACATCCTGCCACCCGCCACCGACAGTCGAGGCGAGGGCGGCCGGGGCGAGGCCGCCGCCTCGGCCGGGCTCACCGCATGCTGCGTACGTCCAGCTGTCGCAGCACCCGGTCCACCACCTCCGGGTCGGCGCCCGGCTCGTTGCGCGCGGCCAGCACCTCGTGCCGGGCGGCCGACATCAGCTCCCGCTGGATCCGCTGCACCGCCTTGAACCGCTGGGTCCGCTCCACGAAGGCCGCCCTGCGCTCCTCGTCGACGACGTCCGGGCTGATCCTGGCCCCGATGTCGTAGGCGCCGCGCTGGAGCCGTTCCTGCACCTCCTCCGGCAGCTCCTCGACCTCCTCGATCTCCTTGAGCCTGCGCCGGGCCGCCTTCGCCGCCCGGATCGCGAGATCGCGCTCAAGGGCCCGCTCGGCGTCCGTGTCGGCCCGTACGCCGAGCTTCCTGACCAGCCAGGGCAGGGTGAGGCCCTGGAAGACCAGGGTGCTGATGATCACGCAGAAGGCGATGAAGACGATCTCGTCACGGCCGGGGAACGGCGTCCCGTCGTCGGTGCGCAGCGGGATGGCGAGCGCGAGGGCCACCGAGGCCACTCCGCGCATCCCCGCCCACCACATGACGATGGTCTCCCGCCAGCTCGTCGGGATGTCCTCCTCCACGTCCCTGCGGGTGTGCAGCCGTTTCGCCAGCCAGGTGGCCGGCAGCAGCCACAGCAGCCGGACCCCGACGACCACCCCGACAACTGCGGCGCCCCAGCCGAACATCTCCCTGCCGTGCCCCTCGGCCACCGCGAAGACATGGATCATCTCCAGGCCGATGAGCCCGAACGCGATGCCGGTGACGAGGGTGTCCACGATCTGCCAGAAGGTCTGCCCGGCGAGCCGTCCCATGACGTCGTCGGCGTCGGCCGCGTGCTCGGCCAGGAAGAGGGCGACGACGAGGACCGCGAGGACGCCGGAGCCGTGCAGCTCCTCGGCGAGGACGTAGCTCACGAAGGGCACGAGGAGGGTGAGCCCGGTCTGGAGGGTGGCGTCGCCGAGGAGTCCGATGAGCTTGTTGGAGAGCCAGCCGAGCAGCAGTCCGACGATCACGGCGACCACGGCGGACAGCACCAGCGCGCCGACCGCCTCAGGCCAGGAGAACGCCCCGCTCACGGCGGCGGCGATCGCCACGTGGTAGAGCACGATCGCGGTCACGTCGTTGAAGAGGCCCTCGCCCTCCAGGATCGACACAAGGCGCCTCGGCAGCCCCAGCGATCCGGCCACGGCGGTCGCCGCGACCGGGTCGGGGGGTGCGACGAGGGCGCCGAGCGCGATCGCGGCGGCCAGCGGCAGCCCCGGCACCAGCGCGTTCGCGACCGCGCCGACGGCCGCCGTGGTGACGAAGACGAGCGCGACCGCGAGGAGGAAGATGGGCCGCTTGTTCGCCGTGAACTGGCGCCACGAGGTGCGTTGCACCGAGGCGTAGAGCAGCGGTGGCAGCACCAGCGGGAGGATGAACTCCGGCGGGACCTCGACGTTCGGCACGAAGGGCAGGAGGGCCAGCACGATCCCGATGAGGGTCATCAGGACGGGCGCGGGCAGTCCGAGCCGCTCACCGAGGGGCACGGTGAGCAGGGCGCCGAGCAGCAGCAAGAACAACAGGGCCAATTGATCCACGGCCACACCCTGCCATGTATGTCCGGTTTGGCTGCGACTGCCCCCTGTGCGTCTTCGCGCGCGGCGGCTGCTACCGGAGGGCCCCTACAGGACCCTGCGCATCGCCCGGTGCGGCATGCCCGCGTCCGGGAACTCGGGGCCGTACGCCTCGTAGCCGAGACGCTCGTAGAAGCCGAGGGCGTGGGTCTGGGCGTGCAGGTCGACGGCGGTCAGACCCTGGGCGCGCGCCGCCTCCTCGATGCCCCGGACCAGGGCGGCGCCGACGCCGAGCCCGCGCGCCGCACGGGAGACCGCGAGCCGGCCGAGGGAGCCCACCGAGGCGTCCGCGCCGGTCCTGTCGGCCGCGTCCGCGCCGAACAGCAGCCGCCCGGTGCCCAGCGGGCGCCCGTCCGCGCCGACCGCGAGGACGTGCAGGGCGGTCGCGTCGCAGTCGTCGTACTCCATCTCCGTGGGCACGCCCTGCTCCTCGACGAAGACCTCGCGGCGCACCGCGAAGCACGCCTCCCGGTCCTCGTCGACGTCCGCACGGCGCACGGTGTACGCGGCGGTCATCGGCTCTCCGACGCGATCCGGTCGAGGGCCCGCTGGAGGTCCTCGGGGTAGGTGCTGCTGAATTCGACCCAGGAGCCGTCCCCCGGGTGCTCGAAGCCGAGCCGGACGGCGTGCAGCCACTGCCGGGTCAGCCCGAGGCGCTTGGCGAGGGTGGGGTCGGCGCCGTAGGTGAGGTCGCCGACGCAGGGGTGCCGGTGGGCGGACATGTGCACCCGGATCTGGTGGGTGCGGCCCGTCTCCAGCTTGATGTCGAGCAGCGAGGCCGACCGGTACGCCTCGATGAGGTCGTAGTGGGTGACCGAGGGCTTGCCGTCGGCGGTGACCGCCCACTTGTAGTCGTGCTGGGGGTGCCGGCCGATGGGGGCGTCGATGGTGCCGCTCATCGGGTCGGGGTGCCCCTGGACCAGCGCGTTGTAGCGCTTGTCGACCGTGCGCTCCTTGAACTGGCGCTTGAGCGAGGTGTACGCGTACTCGGACTTGGCGACCACCATCAGACCGGAGGTGCCGACGTCGAGGCGGTGCACGATGCCCTGGCGCTCGGCGGCGCCGGAGGTGGAGATGCGGTACCCGGCGGCGGCGAGCCCGCCGATGACGGTGGTGCCGGTCCAGCCGGGGCTGGGGTGCGCGGCCACCCCGATCGGCTTCATGATCACGACGATGTCGTCGTCGTCGTGGACGATCTCCATGCCCTCGACGGGCTCCGCGACGATCTGCACGGGAGCGGCGGCCCCCGGCATCTCGACCTCCAGCCAGGCACCGCCGATGACCCGCTCGGACTTGCCGACGACGGAGCCGTCGACGTGGACCTTCCCCGCCGCGGCCAGCTCGGCCGCCTTCGTACGGGAGAACCCGAACATACGGGCGATGGCGGCGTCGACGCGCTCGCCCTCCAGGCCATCGGGAACGGGCAGGGTGCGGATCTCGGGACTCGTGCTCACCCGTCGAGTATGCCTTGTGCGGAGGCCGCCTCGTCTTCCACGACCGCCGGACCGGGTCGTTCCGGACCTTCCCGGCCCCGCGCCGGTCCCGCGTCGTCCCTGCTCAGTCCTTGTGGACGGTGCCGTCGGGGTCCAGACCGCGGAAGGAGAGGATCACGATGAGGATGCCGCCGCAGACGATCGCGGAGTCCGCGAGGTTGAAGACGGCGAAGTGCGCGGGGGCGATGAAGTCGACCACGGCGCCCTCGAAGACGCCCGGCGAGCGGAAGATCCGGTCCGTGAGGTTGCCGAGCGCGCCGCCGAGGAGCAGCCCGAGCGCGATGGCCCAGGGCAGGCTGTAGAGCTTCCGGGCCAGCCGGACGATCACCAGGATCACGGCGGCGGCGATGCAGGTGAAGATGATGGTGAAGGCCTCGCCCATGCCGAAGGCGGCGCCCGCGTTCCGGATGGCGTCGAGCCGGAGCAGATCGCCGACCAGCTCGATCGGCTCGTGCCCCTCCAGCTTCGCCACGACCAGCATCTTGCTGCCCAGGTCGAGCAGGTACGCGAGGACGGCGACGACGAAGAGCGCGAGGATCCTGCGACGGCCCTTGGGGGGCGCGACGGCGTCCGCGTCGGCGGGGCCGGTCCGGGAGGTCTCCGCGTCGGCAGGGGCGGTCGCGGCGACGGGGGCGGTCGCGGCGGCGGGGCCGGAGACCGCGGTGTCCGCATCCCCGGCCGTACCCTCGGCCTCGGTCTCGGCGGCCTTCGCTGCCGGGTCCGCGCCGGTCGTGCCCTCCGGCTCTTCGGCCCCTGCTGAATCCGGCGTACCGATGATGCGCTCCGCCTCTGCCACGTGAGTGAGTCCCTCGACCTCGATGCCTGACCGTGCACCGAGCGTACGGCACAGGCGTACGAGACCGGCAGCCGAGACCGTCAGCCGCGCCGCTCCTGACGCTGCTTGTCCTCGACGCAGAGCGTGGCCCGGGGGAAGGCCTGCATCCGCGCCTTGCCGATCGGCTTCCCGCACACCTCGCACAGGCCGTACGTGCCCGCGTCGAGCCGTTCCAGGGCGTGCTCGGTCTGCTCCAGCATCTCCCGCGCGTTGGCGGCGAGGGACAGCTCGTGCTCCCGGGTGATGTTCTTGGTGCCGGTGTCGGCCTGGTCGTCGCCCGCGCCGTCGCCGGAGTCCCGCATCAGACCGGTCAGCTCCTCCCGCGAGTGGGCCAGCTCGCTGCGCAGCCGCAGTACCTCCGCCTGGAGCCCGGTGCGGGCCTCGGCGACCTCCGCCGGGGTCCACGGCTCCTCGCCGGGGCGTACCGCCAGCTCCCAGGACCCGGCCGCGGGCACCCCGGCCGTCTCCCCGGGCGCGGTCCTCTGCGCTGCCACCGTCCTGGCTCCCGTCTGCTTCCTCGCCCCGGGCGCGGTCTTCTTCGCGGGGGTCTTCCCGGCCGCCGCCCTCTTCGCGGGGGCCTCCTTCGCCGCGGTCTCCCCTGCGGCGGTCTTCCTCGCCGGGGTCTTCCTGGCAGCCGTCTTCCTGGCGGCGGCCTTCTTCGCGGGAGCCTCGGCCGGGGCCTTCTTCGCAGGGGCCTTCCCGGCGGCGGCCTTCTTCGCGGGAGCCTCGGCCGGAGCCTTCTTCGCGGGGGCCTTGTCGGCGTCCGGCGTCCGGGCCGCGTCCGTCCCGGCGGCGGTCTCCCCGGCCGGGGAGTGCCGCGTCGCCGTCTTCTTCGCCACCATGTCGCGGCCCCTTCACATTTTGTGATCTTGCTCGCGCACCGTGCTGGGACGATAAATCGGCCCAAGGTCCTCGGCAACGGGGCACGCCGCCGTTCCCGCGCCCCGCACAGCGGACCCGCATCCGTTGTGCCCAGCTCCCCGCCGGGTAATGCCTCCCGCCCTCCCCCACATGGCCGCACACCGACTCCGGACCGCCCCGTATGCCCATTCGGGTCACGGGAAAACCGGTCCGCCGTATCGCGCCGGGGCCCTTACACTGGGCGAAGCGAAAGGCTTGGATGGGGACGAGTAGCGTCGTACGCAGCCATGAGCGACCCGGGGACGGTGAGAGCCCGGGGGCGAGCCCGATGTGAAGCATCACCCCGGAGCCGTCGGAAGAAAGCCGCAGCACAGCGCGGTGACTAGACCCGGCGTCGCGCCCCAATGAGGGGGCTCGGGGCGTGCGCGCCCCGGGCCAAGGAGGGTGGTACCGCGGGAGCAGTGCTCTCGTCCCTCCGACGGAACGACGCCAGTCCGCCGGAGGAACCGATGACACCGCCGCAGTACCGCCAGGTGCCCGCCCAGGTCGACCTGTCCGCGATGGAGCACGCCGTGCTCGATCTCTGGCAGGAGAACAAGATCTTCGCCAAGTCGCTCGAACAGTCCGAGGGACGCCCCGAGTGGGTGTTCTACGAGGGCCCGCCGACCGCCAACGGCATGCCCGGTGCCCACCACATCGAAGCCCGCGTCTTCAAGGACGTCTTCCCCCGCTTCCGGACGATGCGCGGCTACCACGTGGCCCGCAAGGCGGGCTGGGACTGCCACGGTCTGCCGGTCGAACTGGCCGTGGAGAAGGAGCTGGGCTTCTCCGGCAAGAAGGACATCGAGGCGTACGGCATCGCCGCGTTCAACGACAAGTGCCGCGACTCCGTGACCCGGCACACGGACGCCTTCGCCGAGCTGACCACCCGCATGGGCTACTGGGTGGACCTCGACGACGCGTACCGGACGATGGACCCCGAGTACATCGACTCGGTCTGGTGGTCGCTCCAGCAGATCTTCGACAAGGACCTGCTCGTCCAGGACCACCGCGTCGCCCCCTGGTGCCCCCGCTGCGGCACCGGTCTCTCCGACCACGAGCTGGCGCAGGGCTACGAGACGGTCGTCGACCCCTCGGTGTACGTCCGCTTCCCGCTGACCTCCGGCCCCCTCGCGGGCAAGGCGGCGCTCCTGATCTGGACGACGACCCCGTGGACCCTGGTGTCCAACACGGCGGTCGCCGCGCACCCCGAGGTCACCTATGTCGTCGCCACCGACGGCGACGAGCGGGTGGTCGTCGCCCAGCCGCTGGTGGAGAAGGCCCTCGGCGAGGGCTGGGTGACCACCGGCGAGTCCTTCACCGGCGCCGAGATGGAGCGCTGGACCTACCGGCGCCCCTTCGACCTGGTCGAGTTCCCCGTCACCGAGGACGGCTCCCCCTCCGCGCACTACGTCGTCAACGCCGAGTACGTGACGACCGAGGACGGCACGGGTCTGGTCCACCAGTCCCCCGCCTTCGGCGAGGACGACCTCAGGGTCTGCAAGGCGTACGGTCTGCCGGTCGTCAACCCGGTCCGCCCTGACGGCACCTTCGAGGAGGACCTGCCGCTGGTCGGCGGCGTCTTCTTCAAGAAGGCGGACGAGGCGCTCACCGCCGACCTGGACGCGCGCGGACTGCTCTTCAAGCACATCGCGTACGAGCACAGCTACCCGCACTGCTGGCGCTGCCACACGGCCCTGCTCTACTACGCGCAGCCGTCCTGGTACATCCGTACGACCGCCGTCAAGGACCGGCTGCTCGCGGAGAACGAGCGGACCAACTGGTTCCCCGACTCGGTCAAGCACGGCCGCTTCGGCGACTGGCTCACCAACAACGTCGACTGGGCGCTCTCCCGCAACCGCTACTGGGGCACCCCGCTGCCCATCTGGCGCTGCGAGGAAGGCCACCTGACCTGCGTCGGCTCGCGCGCCCAGCTGACCGAGCTGACCGGCAGCGACCAGTCGGAACTCGACCCGCACCGCCCGTACATCGACGCCGTCACGTTCACCTGTACGGCCGAGGGCTGCGAGAAGACCGCGACCCGCGTCCCCGAGGTCATCGACGCCTGGTACGACTCGGGCTCGATGCCGTTCGCGCAGTACGGCTACCCGTACCGGAACAAGGAGCTGTTCGAGAGCCGGTACCCGGCGCAGTTCATCTCCGAGGCGATCGACCAGACCCGCGGCTGGTTCTACACCCTGATGGCCGTCGGCACGCTGGTGTTCGACAAGTCCTCGTACGAGAACGTGGTCTGTCTGGGCCACATCCTCGCCGAGGACGGCCGCAAGATGTCCAAGCACCTGGGCAACATCCTCCAGCCGATCCCCCTGATGGACCAGCACGGCGCCGACGCCGTCCGCTGGTTCATGGCGGCCGGCGGCTCGCCGTGGGCGGCCCGCCGGGTCGGCCACGGCACCATCCAGGAGGTCGTCCGCAAGACCCTCCTGACGTACTGGAACACGGTCGCCTTCCAGGCGCTGTACGCGCGCACCGCCGGCTGGGCACCCAGCGCCGCCGACCCGGCCCCGGCCGACCGCCCGGTCCTCGACAAGTGGCTCCTGTCCGAGCTGCACACCCTCGTCGCCGAGGTCACCGAGGCGATGGAGGCGTACGACACCCAGCGCGCGGGCAAGCTGCTCTCCGCCTTCGTCGACGACCTGTCGAACTGGTACGTGCGCCGCTCCCGCCGCCGCTTCTGGCAGGGTGACGCGGCGGCCCTGCGCACCCTCCACGACGTCGTGGAGACCGTCACCCGGCTGATGGCCCCGCTGACCCCGTTCATCACCGAACGGGTCTGGCAGGACCTGGTCGTCACGGTGACGCCGGACGCCCCGGAGTCGGTCCACCTCTCCGCCTGGCCGGAGGCCGACCGGGAGCTGATCGACCCGAAGCTCTCCGAGCAGATGCTGCTCGTCCGGCGCCTGGTCGAGCTGGGCCGCGCCACGCGCGCGGAGTCCGGTGTGAAGACCCGCCAGCCGCTCTCCCGGGCCCTGGTGGCGGCGACGGGCTTCGCGGCCCTCTCCGAGGAACTCCAGGCGCAGATCACCGAGGAGCTGAACGTCTCCGCCCTGGCCTCCCTCTCGGAGGTGGGCGGTTCGCTCGTCGACACGACGGCGAAGGCCAACTTCCGTTCCCTGGGCAAGCGTTTCGGCAAGGGCGTCCAGGACGTGGCGAAGGCGGTGGCCGCGGCCGACGCGGCGGCGCTCTCGCTCGCCCTGCGCTCCGGCGAGGCCACCCTTGAGGTCAACGGCGAGACGATCACCGTCACCCCCGAGGAGGTCATCATCACGGAGACCCCCCGCGAAGGCTGGTCGGTCGCCTCGGACTCGGGCGCCACGGTCGCCCTCGACCTGGAGATCACCCCGGAGCTGCGCAAGGCGGGTCTGGCCCGTGACGCGATCCGGCTCATCCAGGAAGCCCGCAAGAACAGCGGTCTGGACGTGGCCGACCGGATCGCCCTGCGCTGGGCGACGGACTCCCCGGAGACGGCGCAGGCCCTGACCGCCCACGCGGAACTCATCGCGGACGAGGTCCTGGCCACGGAGTACGCCCAGGGCGAGGCCGACGAGAGCTACGGGACGCCGTTCACGGACGATTCGCTCTCCCTGACGTTCCGTCTGCGCAAGGCGTAACCCGCACGAGTGAGAGGCCCGGCCCCCCTTTCCCCGGGGGGCCGGGCCTCTGGCGTTTCCCGGGCCGGTCCGTGAAGTCCCTTGCGGGACAGGGCTGGTAGGGAATGCCTCCCAAGTCCCGTACGACGAAAGGACGATGAGACCGGGGCTCCCTCAGGGAAGGCTCCCGGTGGAGTGCGCGCGCCGCCGCCGTGGAGTGCGTACGGGCCGCCGTGGAGTGCGTACGCCGACCCCGGCAGCGCGCACGGCGACCCGGCAGCCCGTACGCCGACCCCGGCAGCGCGCACGGCAAAAGGCCGGGCCCCCGGTTTCCCGGGGGCCCGGCCTCGCAGCCTGCCGACGGCTACGCGCTCAACGCGCGACCGCCCGCCGTCAGTTGTCGTCCTCGTCGATGAGGAAACCGCGCATCGGCGCGGGCGCCTGCTGCATCGGCTGCGGAGCCTGCGGACGGACCGGAGCCATCGGCTGGGTCATCGCCGGAGACATCTGCTGCTGACCGCCGTAGGAGGGGCCGCCGCCCATGGACGGAGCACCGCCCATCGCGCCGTTGCCACCGTAGGACGGGGCACCCGCACCGGCCGAGGCCATCGACGGGGCCGGCGGCAGCGAGGCCGTCGCCGGGGTCCGCGGCGGGGCCAGCGAGTCGTCGGCCTGCGTCTCCAGCTGACGCAGCTGGGACTCCAGATACGACTTCAGACGCGTGCGGTACTCGCGCTCGAAGCCGCGCAGGTCCTCGACCTTGCGCTCAAGCGTGGCGCGGGCGGACTCCAGGGAGCCCATCGCGACACGGTGCTTCTCCTGCGCGTCCCGCTCCAGGGCGTCGGCCTTGGCGCGGGCGTCCCGCTCCAGACCCTCGGCGCGCGAACGGGCCTCGCCGACAATCTTGTTGGCCTCGGAGCGGGCCTCGGCGATCGCCTGGTCGGCGGTCTGCTGGGCCAGCGAGAGGACACGGGCGGCACTGTCTCCACCGGGCGCCTGCTGCGGAGGCTGCTGCTGCATCTGCGGCGGCTGCATCTGCTGCTGCGGGTGACCCATGGGGCCGCCCTGCATCGGGCCGGGACCCATCGGCCCACCCTGCATGGGACCGCCCTGCATCGGGCCGGGGCCCATCGGTCCGCCCTGCATGGGGCCGGCGGGAAGCTGAGGGGCACCGGACGGCAGCTGCGGGGGCCCCATCTGGGGCGGCTGCTGCTGTACGGGCGGGCCCGATATGGCGGCGGGCACCGGCGCGCCGGGAGCGACCGGACGGTCCTGCGGCTCCGGGGGCTTGCGCATGCCCTGCTGCTGCTGGTTCTGCGCGGCGGCACGCGTCGCGGCGGCCAGCTTGGCGCGCAGGTCCTCGTTCTCGCGGAGCAGGCGGGTCAGCTCGGCCTCGACCTCGTCGAGGAACGCATCCACCTCGTCCTCGTCATAGCCTTCTCGAAGGCGGACGGTCGTGAACTGCTTGTTCCGCACGTCCTCGGGAGTCAGCGGCATCTCTTCTTCACCTCTACGTAGTCGTCGGCAGTCGGCAAGACCGTATCGTCCACATTCACCTCGCGAAGCTGCTCACGATGGAGATCAGGATGTAGACGATGATCATCAGAACGAAGAAGGACAGGTCGAGTGCCACGCCCCCGAGACGCAGCGGCGGAATCAGCCGCCGCAGAAGCTTGAGCGGTGGATCGGTGACAGTGTAGGTGGCCTCAAGGACCACCACCATCGCCTTGCCGGGTTGCCATGAACGGGCGAACTGGAAGACGTAGTCCATGACAAGCCGGACGATCAGGAGGACGAGGAAGCACATCAACACGATGTAGACCACCTGTAGTGCGACGCCCATCCCGCGTTTCCCTCTCCCCTGGCTTTCGTGCTCTCACTGGTCCGGCCGCTTCGCGACCGGCCCGTCCGTTTTTCGTTTTGTCAGCTCTGGTTGAAGAATCCGCCCTCTGCGATCCGGGCCTTGTCCTCCGCCGTGACATCGACGTTAGCAGGCGACAACAGGAACACCTTCTGTGTCACACGCTCAATGCTGCCATGGAGTCCGAAGACGAGTCCGGCGGCAAAGTCGACAAGTCGCTTCGCATCCGTGTCGTCCATCTCCGTGAGGTTCATGATCACCGGAGTGCCCTCACGGAAGTGTTCCCCGATGGTACGGGCCTCGTTGTAGGTCCGCGGGTGCAGCGTGGTGATGCGGTAGGGCTCCCGCTCGGACACGACCTTGGGCATGATCACCGGTGCGTTCTTCTCCAGGCTCGGACGTTCGGGTGTGATGGATGCCACGGGGGCAATTCGGGCCGGACGTCCGCTTTCGGCAGCTACCGGGACGGAATGGGCGACCGGTTCGCGGGGTGCGGGAGGCTGAACCACCCGTACCGGTTCCTCGCGTTCCACCTGACGAGGAGGCACCTGGCGCCGGTCGCGCTCGGGCTCCGGCTCCAGTTCGGGCTCGAAGTCGTCGTCGGGGTCGAACCCCCGGCCGTCGTACCCATCGTCCTCCACGAGGCCGAGGTAGACCGCCATCTTGCGCATCGCGCCGGCCATTCTCTGAGTCCTCCGCTCTGTGGTGGATCGGCCTCGTCACCAAGTGTGCGATCCACGGGTCGTCCCGCCATTCTGCGGAATGACCATATTTTCTGCTGTGGTCCGACTTGCTTCGCGACGTTACCCGAGCTTCGGGCGGACTCCGAGTACCGCAGTACCGACGCGTACGTGTGTCGCCCCGGCCGCCACGGCCTCTTCCAGGTCCGCACTCATGCCTGCTGACACCATGTTCGCAGCCGGGCGTGTCGCGCGCAGCGCGGACGACAAATCCATCAGCCGGTCGAAGGCGGCGCGTTGCCGTCCGGCGTACGGACCGGCCAGCGGGGCGACGGTCATCAGACCGTCGAGGCGCAGCCCGGCGGCGGCGTCCACCGCCGCCGCCAACTCCTCGATCCCGTCCGGCGCGACACCGCCGCGCTCGCCCCGCTCGCCGGACTCGGCGTCGAGCGCGACCTGGAGGAGGCAGCCCAGCTCGCGGCCCGACTTCTCCGCAGCTGCGGAGAGAGAGGAAACGAGCTTCAAACGGTCGACTGACTGCACGACATCTGCATAACCGACCACCGATCTGACCTTGTTGGTCTGCAATTGACCGACAAAGTGCCAGGTGAGATCGAGGTCCGCACAGGCCGCGGCCTTGGGTGCGGCGTCCTGGTCCCGGTTCTCGGCGACGTGCCGAACTCCGAGGCCATGGAGGATTCTGACGTCGCTCGCGGGATAGGTCTTGGTGACCACGATGAGAGTCACCTCCTCCCGGGGGCGACCGGCGGCGGCGCAGGCGGCGGCGATGCGCGCCTCCACCCCGGCCAGGTTCTCGGCGAGTTCCGACGTGCGGTCCGTCGTCATGTCTCTTCTCAGTCCAACCAGACATATCCCGCGAGTCGCCCTGTGATGCGATCGCGACGGTACGAGTAGTGGTCACCGGACTCCCGGGTGCAGACGCCACTGGCCTGCCGGTCGGCGACACCGAGCCGTTCGAGCTGGGCGAGCACGCCCGCGGCGACGTCGACGGCCGGGGTGCCCCAGGAAGTCTCGGCCCAGGCGGCCGGTTCGACCGCCGCGACCTCGGCGCGCATCGCCTCCGGCACCTCGTAACAACGCCCGCAGACGGCGGGGCCGGTGCGGGCGACGACACGGGCGGGCTCGGCGCCCAGCCGGACCATGGCCGCGAGGGCGGCGGGGACGACCCCCGCCACCATCCCGGGTCGTCCGGCGTGGGCGGCGGCGACGACCCCGGCGACGGGGTCCGCGAGCAGGACCGGGACGCAGTCCGCGGTCAGGACGGCGAGGCCGAGGCCCCGCCGGGCGGTGACGAGCGCGTCGACCGACGGGACGTCACCGGTGGTCCAGGGCCCGTCGACTTCGGCGACACCGGCGCCGTGGACCTGGTTCATCCAGACCACCCGGTCCGGAGCGAGCCCGAGGGCTCCGGCGGCCAGCGCCCGGTTGGCGCGCACGGCCTCGGGGTCGTCACCCACCGCGCCGCCGAGGTTCAGCTCCTCGTACGGAACGGCGCTCACCCCGCCCCACCGGTCGGTGAAGGCGAAGTGGGCGCCGTTCGCGTCGAGGCGTTGGCCTATCACTTCAGGAAGTCCGGGACGTCCAGCTCCTCGGCCTGGGAGTCCGCGTACGGGCGGGCGGGCGGGACGGCCGGGGGCGCGGGCGGCAGCGGAGCCTCGTTGACCGAGGCCGACTCGGCCGGGATGTGCACCGGCTCGTCGCGCGGGGCGACGGTGCCGAGGCCGCCCAGCGGGCGGGGGGGCTCGATGTGACGGGGCGCCGGGGCGGGCTCCTCGCGCTTGGCGGCCGAGCCCATCATGGTGTCCCGGCGGGCCGGCGGCTGACCGCCGTCGAAGCCCGCCGCGATGACGGTGACCCGGACCTCGTCGCCGAGGGCGTCGTCGATGACGGCGCCGAAGATGATGTTGGCCTCGGGGTGGGCCGCCTCGCTGACCAGCTGCGCGGCCTCGTTGATCTCGAAGAGACCGAGGTCGCTGCCGCCGGAGATGGAGAGCAGCACGCCGCGGGCGCCGTCGATGGAGGCCTCCAGGAGCGGCGAGGAGATCGCCATCTCCGCGGCGGCCACCGCGCGGTCGTCGCCCCGGGCGGAGCCGATGCCCATGAGCGCCGATCCGGCCTCGGACATGACCGACTTGACGTCGGCGAAGTCGAGGTTGATCAGGCCCGGGGTGGTGATGAGGTCGGTGATGCCCTGGACACCGCTCAGCAGCACCTGGTCGGCCGACTTGAAGGCGTCGAGCACGGAGACCTGACGGTCCGAGATCGACAGGAGCCGGTCGTTGGGGATGACGATGAGGGTGTCGACCTCTTCGCGGAGTTCGGCGATGCCGTCCTCCGCCTGGTTGGCGCGACGGCGGCCTTCGAAGGTGAACGGCCGGGTGACCACACCGATCGTCAGGGCGCCGAGCGAGCGCGCGATGTTGGCGACGACGGGCGCGCCGCCGGTGCCGGTGCCGCCGCCTTCGCCTGCGGTGACGAAGACCATGTCGGCCCCCTTGAGGACCTCCTCGATCTCCTCACGGTGGTCCTCTGCCGCCTTGCGACCGACGGCCGGGTTGGCCCCGGCCCCGAGGCCGCGGGTGAGTTCACGGCCGACGTCGAGCTTGACGTCGGCGTCGCTCATCAACAGCGCTTGCGCGTCGGTGTTGATCGCGATGAACTCGACGCCCTTGAGACCGACCTCGATCATTCGGTTGATGGCATTGACACCACCGCCGCCGACACCGATGACCTTGATGACTGCGAGGTAGTTCTGCGGTGCTGCCACGTCGAAGGCCTCTCGCCTCGAGTTACGTGTCGTCGCCGCGCGTTGTAGCGCCGCTCCGACGGATGCCGATTGGGACGGTCCGAAACGCCGACCCGAACCCTAACGTTGAAGTTTAGGGTTACCAGTGTCTCTGTTCGCTGGACTCTTCCGGACAGGACACTAAGTCGACAAGTGGCGCACGTTCAACGAACACGCCGAACCTCCCGTTTTTCTTTTCACCCTATGTGATCACCCGTAGCGCTGGCCAACCAGGGTGCTGGCCAGGGGCGATACACGTCAACTTCCGGACGAGGCGGGCGCCGTGGGGGCACTTACATCGAAGTGCCCCGCTTTGGGCGTGGCCTTCATCAGGGCGACGAGGACCCGAGCCTTGACCGGACCGTGTTCGCCACTGCCCCAGTAGACGGTGCGCCCCTTGGTCAGCTCCAGAGTGACGGAGTCGTACGAGGTGACGCGTACGACACGAGTGTCCCGGGCGATTTCGGGCGGGAGTTCACCCCGGACGCGTACCGCCTCCGACATCAGCCGGTCCGCGTCGAAGCGGCGGAGGCTGGGCGAGGCGGAGGTGTCCAGGACCAGCCGGGGGACGCCCTTGGGGGCGGTGGCGACCGTGGCGAACCGCATACCGGTCGCGTCCACTTCGATAAACTTTCCGCCCTTTTCCAGCAGGAGGACGGGCTGCCTCTCCGTCACTTTCAGACCGATTCCGTGCGGCCATGACCGGACCACGTCCACCGACTCGATGCGCGGCAGCGCGGACCGCAGCCGCGCCCCGATGGCGTCGGTGTCGACCGAGACCAGCGGGGCGCCCACGGGTACGGCGGCGGCCTTCTCGACCTCGGCCGGGGTCAGCACCGAGGTGCCGGAAGTCTTCACACCTTCCACACGGAACCAGGAGGAGCCGTAGAGCGCCCAGATCCCGCCCGCCACGAGGACGAGAACGCCGAGGGCGATCAGGAGCGTTCGGGTGCGGGGCACCCGGAGCACGCGCCCCCGGGCGCCCCCGCCGGAGGGACCGTCCGACGACCCCCTCGTCCTGCGCTCGCCGCTCTTCTCGGCGGTCGTCGGTCCGGCTGCCACCTGGCGCCTCCTGCCCTCTGCCGCCGCGCTACGCCTGACGGCGGGCGGCGATCGCCTCGTACACCATGCCGACGAGCAGCTCGTCGGCGTCCCGGCGGCCGAACTCGGCCGCAGACCGGGACATCTCGTACAAACGGTGCGGATCGGCCAGTACGGGCAGAACGTTGCCCTGCACCCACTGCGGCGTCAGCTCCGCGTCGTCGACGAGGAGTCCGCCGCCCGCCTTCACCACCGGCTGCGCGTTGAGCCGCTGTTCGCCGTTGCCGATCGGCAGCGGGACGTAGGCGGCGGGCAGTCCGACGGCGGAAAGCTCGGCGACGGTCATCGCGCCCGCGCGGCAGAGCATCATGTCGGCGGCGGCGTACGCGAGATCCATCCGGTCCACATACGGTACCGGCACATAGGGCGGCATTCCGGGCATATTGTCGACGCGCGGCATTTCGTTCTTCGGGCCGACCGCGTGCAGGATCTGGATGCCCGAGCGCTGGAGCACCGGGGCGATCTGCTGGATCACCTCGTTGAGCCGCCGGGCGCCCTGCGAGCCGCCGGAGACGAGGAGCGTCGGCAGGTTCGGGTCGAGTCCGAACGCCGCGCGCGCCTCGGGCCGTACGCGCGCCCGGTCCAGGGTGGCGATGGTGTGCCGCAGCGGGATGCCGATGTAGCGGGCGTTGCGGAGCTTGCTGTCCGGGGTGGCGACGGCGACCCCGGCGGCGTACCGCGAACCGATCTTGTTGGCCAGACCGGGCCGTGCGTTGGCCTCGTGGACCACGATCGGCACCCCTCGGCGCTTGGCCGCGAGATAGCCGGGCAGCGCGACGTAGCCGCCGAAGCCGACCACGCAGTCCGCCTGGGTGCGTTCGAGGATCTGCTCGGCCGCCTTGATCGTGCCGCGCAGCCGTCCGGGGACGGTGATCAGCTCGGGGGTCGGCTTGCGGGGCAGCGGTACGGCGGGGATGAGCGCCAGCTCATAGCCCCGCTCGGGCACGAGCCGGGTCTCCAGACCCTTCTCCGTGCCGAGCGCCGTGATTCCCACGCTGGGGTCCTGCCTGCGCAGGGCGTCCGCGAGGGCCAGCGCCGGCTCGATATGACCGGCGGTCCCCCCGCCGGCGAGTACGACATGCACCGAAATTCACCGCTCTCCGGACGGGCGCTTCTTGACGCGCCGTCGCATCGACTTCCATCTCACCCCGGCCCGCTTGCCCCAGCCGGGGCGGCGCATGGCCAGGGCCGCTTTCGCGGCGGGTTCCTGTCGCGCGAAGGCGATGAGGAGCCCGACGGCGAACATGGTCGGCAACAGGGCCGATCCTCCGTAGGAGAACAGCGGGAGCGGGACACCGGCGATCGGCAGCAGACCGAGCACCGCACCGATGTTGATCACGGCCTGGGCCGTGATCCAGGTGGTCACGCCTCCCGCGGCGAACCTCACGAAGGGATCCTCCGTGTTTCCGGCCACGCGGATACCCGCATAGCCTAGGGCCGCGAACAGGGCCAGCACCGACAGCGTCCCCGCGAGGCCCAGTTCCTCACCGGTGACCGCGAAGATGAAGTCGGTGTGGGCTTCGGGGAGTTGGCCCCATTTCTCGACGCTCGCACCGAGTCCGGATCCGAACCAGCCGCCCGAGGCCAGCGCGTAGATTCCGTGCGCCGCCTGGAGGCAGGGGGCTCCCTCGCCGCCGGGGTCGGAGGCGCCGATGCACTCGAAGCGCCGCATCCGGTTGGCACTCGTCTTGATCAGCAGGAAGCCGATCGCACCGGCCACGGAGAGCACTCCGGCGAAGAGCCGGGTGGGCGCCCCCGCGGTCCACAGCAGACCGAAGAGGATCGCGGCGAGGATGATCGAGGTGCCCATGTCGCCGCCGAGCATGATCAGCCCGAGCAGCATGAAGGCGCCGGGTACCAGCGGCACCAGCATGTGCTTCCACTGCGTGAGCAGTTTCATGTCCTGTTTACGGGCGAGCAGGTCGGCGCCCCAGAGGATGAGCGCCAGTTTGCCGAACTCGCTGGGCTGGAGCTGGAAGGGCCCGCCGAGGGAGATCCAGTTCTGGTTGCCGTTGACCGCGTGCCCTATCCCGGGGATCTGGACGAGCACCATCAGGAAGACCGCGCCGACCAGTATCGGGTAGGCCAGGGCCCGGTGCAGCCGGACCGGCATCCGGGAGGCGGCCAGGAGCAGTACGGTGCCGATCAGCGCGGCGAGGAACTGTTTGCGGAAGAAGTAGGAGGGCGCCAGGTCGTAGCGGAGCGCCGTGATCATCGAGGCGGAGTAGACCATCACGAGGCCGAGCGTGGTGATGAGCAGGCCCGCACCGATGATCACGTAATACGCGGTGAGGGGCCGGTCCCAGGCCTTCCGCGCCTGGTCGAGGAGGCCCCGGAGACCTCCGCCGCGTGGCCGCGGGGTCGCGGGAACCCGCCCTCCGCCGCGTACGGCGGAAGGACGGCGTGTCCCGACGATCTTGCTCGGCATGGTCGCTGATCCCCTCAGGTCGTGCCCGGTCCTGCCGGACCCTTCCCCTGGGCGGTCAGGCGTTCCCGGTCGCGGCGAGGGCGCGGACCGCGTCCGCGAAGGCCTCGCCCCGCTTGTTGTAGTTGGTGAACATGTCCATCGAGGCACAGGCCGGGGCGAGGAGGACGGTGTCCCCCGGGCGGGCGAGCCGGGCCGCTTCGCGGACCGCCTCGGACATCGCCCCAGTGTCGGTCCGGTCGAGGTCCACCACCGGGACTTCCGGGGCGTGTCGCGCGAGGGCTTCGCGGATCAGGGCCCGGTCGGCGCCCATCAGGACGGCGGCGCGCAGGTGCTTGGCCGACTTCCCGACCAGCTCGTCGAAGGTCGCGCCCTTGGCGAGGCCCCCGGCGATCCAGACGATCGGGTCGTAGGCCGCCAACGAGGCTTCCGCGGCGTGGGTGTTGGTGGCCTTGGAGTCGTCCACGTAGGCGACTCCCCCGACCTCCTCGACCAGTTCGATGCGGTGCGGGTCGGGCCGGAAGGCCTTCAGCCCGTCCCGTACGGCCCTGGCGTCGACGCCGAAGGCGCGGGCGAGGGCGGCGGCGGCGAGCGCGTTGGCGATGTTGTGCGGGGCCGGCGGCTGGACGTCGGCGACCTCGGCGAGTTCCTGGGCGTTCTTCTGCCGGTCCTCGACGAAGGCGCGGTCGACGAGGATGCCCTCCACGACGCCGAGTTCGGAGGGGCCGGGGGTGCCGAGGGTGAAGCCGATGGCCCGGCAGCCCTCCTCGACGTCGGCCTCGCGGACCAGGTCCTCGGTGACCTTGTCGGCCACGTTGTAGACGCAGGCGACCTGGTTGCCCTCGTAGATCCGGCCCTTGTCGGCGGCGTACGCCTCCATGGAGCCGTGCCAGTCGAGGTGGTCCGGGGCCAGGTTCAGCACGGCGGCCGAGTGGACCCGGACCGAGGGCGCCCAGTGCAGCTGGTAGCTGGAGAGTTCGACGGCGAGGACGTCGTACGGCTCCTCGCCGAGGACGGCGTCGAGGAGCGAGACGCCGATGTTGCCGACGGCGGCGGTCCGCAGTCCGGCCGCCTCCAGGATCGAGACGAGCATCCGGACGGTCGTGGTCTTGCCGTTGGTGCCGGTGACCGCGAGCCAGGGGGCGGCGTCCGGGCCCCGGAGCCGCCAGGCGAGTTCGACGTCGCCCCAGATCTCCACGCCCGCCGCACCGGCGACGGCGAAGAGCGGCTTGTCGGGCCGCCAGCCCGGGGCGGTGACGATCAGCTCGGTGCCGGTCGGCAGGGTGTCGCCGTCGCCGAGGCGGACGGTGACGCCCTCCGCCTCCAGCTCCGCGGCCTGGGCCCGGGAGCGCTCGTCGTCGCCGTCGTTGACGACGGTCACGTGCGCGCCGAGGCGGTGCAGGGCGCGGGCGGCCGGGATGCCGGAGACGCCGAGCCCCGCGACGGTGACCTTCTTGCCGTTCCAGTCGAGCTGTTCCGTCACTTGTCCGCTGCCCATCCCGCGTAGAAGAGGCCCAGGCCCACGATCACGCACATGCCCTGGATGATCCAGAACCGGACGACGACCAGGACTTCCGACCACCCCTTGAGTTCGAAGTGGTGCTGGAGCGGGGCCATCCGGAAGACGCGCTTGCCGGTCATCTTGAACGAGCCGACCTGGATGACCACGGACATCGTGATCAGCACGAACAGGCCGCCGAGCAGCGCGATGAGCAGCTCCGTGCGGGAGCAGATGGCGAGACCGGCGAGGGCGCCGCCGAGGGCGAGGGAGCCGGTGTCGCCCATGAAGATCTTGGCGGGCGAGGTGTTCCACCAGAGGAAGCCGAAGCAGGCGCCCATCAGGGCGGAGGCGACGACCGCGAGGTCGAGCGGATCGCGGACCTCGAAGCAGGCGCTCGGGTTGGTGAGGGTCAGCGCGTTGGCGCAGGACTCCTGGAACTGCCAGAGGCCGATGAAGGTGTAGGCGCCGAAGACCATCACGGAGGCGCCGGTGGCCAGGCCGTCCAGACCGTCCGTCAGGTTCACGCCGTTGGACATGGCCAGGATCATGAAGAGCGCCCAGACCACGAAGAGGACGGGGCCGATGGCCCAGCCGAAGTCCGTGATGAAGGAGAGCTTCGTGGAGGCCGGGGCGAGTCCGCGCGAGTCGGCGAACTGGAGCGAGAGCACCGCGAAGGCGATGCCGACGATCAGCTGTCCGGCCATCTTCGCCTTGGCCCGCAGGCCGAGCGAACGCTGCTTGACGATCTTGATGTAGTCGTCGAGGAAGCCGACCAGGCCCATGCCGGTCATCAGGAAGAGGACCAGCAGACCGGAGTACGTGACGGACTCGCCGGTGATCACCTTGGCCAGTGCGTACGCGATGAGCGTGGCCAGGATGAAGGAGATGCCGCCCATGGTGGGCGTGCCCTTCTTCCCGGCGTGGCCGCGCGGGCCGTCGTCGCGGATGAACTGACCGTATCCCTTGCGGGCGAGGAGCTTGATCAGCAGCGGGGTGCCGATCAGGGTCAGGAAGAGCCCGATGGCCCCCGCGAAGAGGATTTGCCTCATCGGCCGGTGACCTCGCCCTCGGTGTCCAGGAGAGCCAGGGCGACCTGTTCGAGACCGACCGACCTGGAAGCCTTCACAAGGACGACGTCCCCCGGGCGCAGCTCACTGCGCAACAGGTCGACAGCCGCCTGCGCGTCGGACACGTGCACCGACTCCTCACCCCACGAACCCTCGTTATATGCGCCCAGTTGCAGCCAGGACGCTTCCCTGTCCCCGACCGCGACGAGCTTGCTGACGTTGAGCCGGACGGCGAGCCGTCCGACCGCGTCGTGCTCGACGAGCGATGCGTCACCCAGCTCGGCCATCTTGCCGAGCACCGCCCACGTACGAGCCCCTCGGGCCTGTGCGGCCCTGCCCATGGCCGCGAGCGCGCGCAGGGCGGCTCGCATGGACTCGGGGTTCGCGTTGTAGGCGTCGTTGACGATCGTCACGCCGTCCGGACGCTCGGTGACCTCCATGCGCCAGCGCGACAGGGTGCCCGCTTCGGAGAGCGCGGTGGCGATCTCTTCGACGGGCATGCCCAGCTCGTGCGCGACGGCGGCCGCTGCGAGCGCGTTCGACACGTGGTGCTCACCGTACAGGCGCAAGGTCACGTCGCTGCACCCGGTGGGTGTGTGAAGGCGGAAAGAAGGCCGTCCGGTCTCGGTGAGACGCACGTTCTCGGCCCGTACGGCCGCTTCGTCCGCTTCGCCGAAGAACAGGACGCGGGCCTTGGTGCGGCTCGCCATCGCGCGGACGAGCGGATCGTCGATGTTGAGGACCGCCACTCCGCCGTCCTCGGCCGACGGCAGCGCCTCGACCAGTTCGCCCTTCGCCTCGGCGATCTGCTCCCGGCCGCCGAACTCGCCGATGTGGGCGGTGCCCACGTTGAGGACGAGGCCGATACGGGGCGGGGTGAGGCCGGTGAGGTAGCGGATGTGGCCGATGCCCCGGGCGCCCATCTCCAGGACCAGGTGCCGGGTCTCGTCGCTCGCGCGGAGCGCGGTGAGGGGCAGTCCGATCTCGTTGTTGAGCGAGCCGGGCGTCCACACCGTGGGCGCGTGCCGGTCGAGGACCTGGGCGATCAGGTCCTTGGTGGAGGTCTTGCCTGCCGAGCCGGTGAGGGCGACGACATCGGTGCCGAGCCGCTCGACGACCGCGCGGGCGAGGGCCCCGAGCGCGGTCTGGACGTCGTCGACGACGAGGGCGGGGACGCCGACGGGCCGGGCGGCCAGTACGGCCACGGCTCCGGCCTCGACCGCGCGTGCCGCGTAGTCGTGGCCGTCGACGTGCTCGCCGGTGAAGGCCGCGAAGAGGCTGCCGGCCCGCACTTCGCGGGAGTCGATGACGACGGGCCCGGTGATCCGGGCGTCCGGATCCGGTATGTCGTGCGCCTGCCCGCCGACGATTTCGGCGATCTCGGCGAGGGAGAGGGCGATCACTGCTTCATCCCTGACTGTTCTGGTGGCTGTCTGTTCCGCTCGGCGCGGGGGCCTGGGGGTGCGGGCGGCCGGTGATGGCGGCCCGCAGGACCTGACGGTCGTCGAAGGGGCGGACCACTCCGGCGATCTCCTGGCCCTGCTCGTGGCCCTTGCCCGCGACGAGGACGGTGTCCCCGGGCTCGGCGCGGGCGACGGCCGCGGCGATGGCCGCGGCGCGGTCGGCGAGGACGAGCACCTCGCCGCGTTCCTCCGCGGGCACCTCCGCGGCGCCCGCGAGCATGGCGGTGAGGATCGCGAGGGGGTCCTCGGAGCGGGGGTTGTCGGAGGTGAGGACGGTGGTGTCGGCGAGCCGGGCGGCGGCGGCGCCCATCGGGCCGCGTTTGGTGGTGTCCCGGTCGCCGCCGCAGCCGATGACCACGTGCAGCCGTCCCTCGGTGACCTCGCGCAGGGAGCGCAGGACCGACTCGACGGCGTCGGTCTTGTGCGCGTAGTCGACGACGGCGAGGTACGGCTGGCCCGCGTCGACGCGCTCCAGGCGGCCGGGGACGCCGGGGACGGCCGCGACGCCCTCGGCGGCGCGCCGGGGGTCGACGCCGGTGGCGGCGAGGGTGGCGATGGCGGCGAGGGTGTTGGCGACGTTGAAGGGGCCGGGCAGCGGGGCGGTGGCGGGGATGCGGGCGCCCTCGGGGCCGACGGCGGTGAACGTCGAGTCGTGGGAGCCGAGGACGACGTCCTCGGCGCGCCAGTCGGCTTCGGCGCGGCCTTCGGCGGAGAAGGTGAGGACCGGGACGGTGGCCTCCTTGGCGAGCCTGCGGCCGTAGGCGTCGTCGAGGTTGACCACGCCGAGGCGGCTGCGCTCGGGGGTGAAGAGGGAGGCCTTGGCCTGGAAGTAGTCCTCCATGCCGGAGTGGAACTCCATGTGCTCCGGGCTGAGGTTGTTGAAGACGGCGACGTCGAAGACGCAGCCGTCGACCCGGCCGAGCACCAGGGCGTGGCTGGAGACCTCCATGGCGACGGCCTCGACGCCTCGTTCGCGCATGACGGCGAAGAGGGCCTGGAGGTCGGTGGCCTCGGGGGTGGTGCGCTCGGACTTGACGCGTTCGTCGCCGATCCGCATCTCGACGGTGCCGACGAGCCCGGTGTGGTGTCCGGTGCCGCGCAGTCCGCCCTCGACGAGGTAGGCGGTGGTGGTCTTGCCGGAGGTGCCGGTGATGCCGATCTGGAGGAGGTCGTCGCCGGGGCGGCCGTAGATGCGGGCCGCGAGTTCCCCCATCCGGGCGCGCGGGTTCTCGACGACCAGGACCGGCAGGCCGGTCGCGGCGGCGCGGTCGGCGCCGGTCGGGTCGGTGAGGACGGCGGCGGCGCCGAGTCCGGCGGCCTGGGCCACGAAGTCGGCGCCGTGCGCGCGGGCGCCGGGGAGGGCCGCGTACAGGTCGCCGGGGCGTACGGCCCGGGAGTCGTGGGTGATGCCGGAGATCCCTGCGGTCCCGGGGGCGGTGGTCCCCAGTTGTGCGGCCAGGTCGCCCAGGGGTGTCGGGCGGGCCTGCTCCGGCCGGGGCGGGGTGGTTCGGTACTGATCAGCGTGTGGCACGGCGGTGAGCGTACCGGGCGCACCCTGTGGGGGGCCAAAAGAGCCCGGGGCCTCGCCGGAGTTCGATTTCCGGTTCCCGGAATGGGGGGTGATCGTTGTCACTGGTGCTCCCGGAGTGTCACGGGGTGGGGTCGAAGGTGACCGGCAGTCGGCCGGGGGGGTTGCCCGTGGGGGCGACGTGGAGGGTCTTGAGGGAGAACTCCATGACCTGCTTGTAGATGGGCCCGCAGATCTGGCCGCCGAAGTAGCTGCCGGATGTGGGGTTCTGGATGGCGCAGTAGACGGTGATCTGGGGGTCGTCGGAGGGGGCGAAACCGGCGAAGGAGGCGGTGTAGCCCTTGTAGCGGCCGAGTTCGGGGTCGACGCGGTTGGCGGTGCCGGTCTTGCCCGCGACGCGGTAGCCGGGGATGGCCGCCTTGACGCCGGTGCCCTCGCCGCCGACGACGGATTCCAGCATGGCGGCGAGGGTGCGGGCGGTCTTCTCGCTGACGACCCGGGTCTCCTCGGGCTTGGCGGCGGGGGCGAAGCGCCCGTCGGGTCCCTTGCTGCCGCGGACGAGGGTGGGTTCGACGCGTACGCCTCCGTTGGCGATGGTCGAGTAGACCGAGGCCGCCTGCATGGCGTTGAGGGAGAGGCCCTGTCCGAAGGGGATCGTGTACTGCTGGGAGGTGGACCAGTCCTGGGGTTTGGCGAGGAGGCCGGAGGTCTCGCCGGGGTAGTCGAGGCCCGTGGGGCTGCCGAGGCCGAACTTGCGCAGGTAGGAGTAGAGCACCTGGTTGGCCTGTGCCTGGGTGGTGCCGAGCTGGCCGGTGGCGAGGATGGTGCCGATGTTGCTGGACCGGGCGAGGACGCCGTTGAGCGTCAGGTGCCAGGTCTCGTGGTCGATGTCGTCCTTGAAGAGCCGGTCGCCCCGGTGGAGCCGGTTGGGGACGGTGACATGGGTATCGGCGGCGGCCTTGCCCTCTTCCAGGACGGCGGCCATGGAGATGACCTTGCTGGTGGAGCCGGGTTCGAAGGCGTCCTGGAGGGCGGCGTTGCCCATGGCGGCGGAGTTGGCGGCGGAGAGGTCGTTGGGGTCGAAGCCGGGGGCGTTGGCCATGGCGAGGACCTCGCCGGTCCTGGCGTTCTGGACGATGACGTAGCCGCGGTCGGCCTTGGACTTGCGGACCTGTTCGGTGATGGCCTGCTGGGCGGCCCACTGGATGTCCCGGTCGATGGTCAGCTCGATGTCGGAGCCGGGGACGGCGGGGGTGCCCTGGGAGCCCGCGGTGGGCACCTGACGGCCGCCGGACTGGGTGAAGCGGATCTTGCCGTCCTTGCCGGCCAGCGCCGGGTCGAGCATGGATTCGACGCCGCCCGCGCCCTTGCCCTCGGCGTTGACGTAGCCCAGTATTCCGGCGGCCAGTTCGCCGTTGGGGTAGACGCGCTTGGTGCTGGGTTCGCTGAGGATGCCGCCGAGCAGGTTGACGCCGTTGCCGCCCTCGGAGGACTGGGACTTCTGCCCGTAGACCCGCTTGAGGTCCTTGATCTGGTTCCAGACCTGCGGGGTCTGCTTGCGGGCCAGGAGGGTGTAGCGGGACTTGGGGGTGCGCAGCTTCTTCGCCAGTTCCGCGGGCTCCTTGCCGAGGAGGGGGGCGAGGAGGGCGGCAGCCTGTTCGGGGGCGTCGGGGACCTTGGACTCCTCGGGGGTGAAGAGCTTGGGGTCGGCGGTGATGTCGTACGCGTCGACGCTGGCGGCGAGGGCGATGCCGTTGCGGTCGGTGATCTCGCCGCGTTCGGCGGAGAGCGTGTACTCCTGGAAGCGGTACCGGTCGGCCTTGGCCGCGTAGGCGTCGGCGTCGACGGCCTGGACCTGGAGCAGCCGGACCACGAAGACCAGCATGACGAGCGTCAGGGCGAAGGAGATCAGCCGCAGCCGGGGCCGGGGGCTGCCGAGCCGGATGGTGCGGGCGCGCCGGGCCGGGGGGCGGGGCGCGGTCCGCTTCCCCGCCGGGCGGGGGGCGGGTCGGTTCGGGCGGGCTCCGGCGGAGGCGGGCCGGGGGCGTACGGGCCTGGCGGGGCCGGGGACGCGTCGGCGCGGGGGCTCCTTGGGGGGCACTGCTCGGTCACCTGCCGGAGGTCGTCGGGTCGGGCGCGGTCGTCTTCGGGCCCGTGGTGCCGGTGGTGGCGGGGTCCGGGGTGGTGGGCGGGTTCCGGGTGCCGGCGGTGGAGGGGGTGGCCGTCGCCGTGGGCGTCGGGTCCTGCGTCGGCGTGGTCTTCCCCGTCGGGGCGGGGCTCGGCTTGGGGGCGGCGGCGGCCTTGGACGGCTCGCCGAGCACCTTTCCGTCCTGGCCGAGGAAGGCGGGGCTGCCGCCCGGGACCATGCCCAGCTGGCGGGCCCGGCGGGCCAGGGCGTCGGGGGCCGCGTAGTCGTCGACGTCCCGCTGGAGCGCCTGCTCCTCGTCGGTCAGCTCGGTGGTCCTGTTCTTCAGCTCGTTCAGCCGGAAGGAGCCCTGGTTGAGGGCCGAGTTCAGCACGAGCAGGGTGATCAGGCCGCCGCCGAGCAGCACCACGACGAGCAGGACGAAGGGGGTGCGGGCCGCCTGGCTCGGCCCGGCGGGCAGAAGCCGACCGAGCCGTGCGGCCCGTCCTTTGAGGGGCCCCTTCGCCGTGCTCACCGGACGTCTTCCCGGATGCGTTCGACGCCGCGGAGCCGGGCGGGGGCGGCGCGCCGGTTCTCGGCGACCTCCTCCTCGGTGGGCAGCTCGGCGCCTCGGGTGAGCAGCTTCAGACGGGGCTGGTACTTCTCGGGGACGACGGGCAGGCCGGGCGGGGCGGTGTTCGCGGCGCCGGCCGCGAACACCTGCTTGACCAGCCGGTCTTCCAGGGAGTGGTACGAGAGGACGGCGATGCGGCCGTTGACGGCGAGGGCCTTGACGGCGGCCGGGATCGCCCGCTCCAGGACGGACAGCTCGCCGTTGACCTCGATGCGCAGGGCCTGGAAGGTGCGCTTGGCCGGGTTGCCGCCGGTGCGCTTGGCGGCCTGCGGCAGCGCGTCGCGGATCAGCTCGACGAGCCGGGCGCTGTGGTCGAAGGGCTCCTTCTCGCGTTCGCGCACGATCGCGGAGACGATCCGCTTGGCCTGCTTCTCCTCGCCGTAGGCGCGCAGGATGCGGACCAGTTCGCCGGCCGGGTAGGTGTTGAGGACCTCGGCGGCACTGATGCCGGTCGTCTGGTCCATGCGCATGTCGAGCGGCGCGTCCTGGGCGTAGGCGAAGCCCCGGTCGGCCTCGTCCAGCTGCATGGAGGAGACGCCCAGGTCGAAGAGGACGCCGTCGGCGGCGGGGATGCCGAGCCGGTCGAGGACCTCGGGCAGCTCGTCGTAGACGGCGTGCACGAGAGTGGCGCGCTCCCCGTACGGGGCGAGCCGCTCGCCGGAGAGCCGCAGGGCCTCCTTGTCGCGGTCGAGGGCGACGAGCCGCACCTCGGGGAACCGCTTCAGGAGTGCCTCGCTGTGGCCGCCGAGGCCCAGGGTGCAGTCGACGACGACCGCGCCGGGGCGCTCCAGGGCGGGGGCCAACATGTCCAGGCACCGCTGGAGCATGACCGGGACGTGTCGGTCGTTGCTCAATGCGCCCTCTCAGATCGGGCGCGGAGGTTACCGGCGAGCGGGAGGAGGCCGAGCCGTAGGTACCGCCGCACACACGGGGGAGAAACCGCGGAAATCGCTCGTTGTCTCCAGGAACTCCGCGCCACTTTAGTCCACCGGACGCGCCGGTCAATCAACCCGCTGGCGCGTCGCCCGGAGGTGGGAGGCCGGGGGACATTTCCGGGCGCCTCACTCGTTCGGGGCATGTCGCCGACACGTGTGGGTTACCTCACAACAAGGCTCGTCGACGTAATTTGTCCGCTCCCACAGCGGGCCACGAGGGGTCGCGGCCACTAACGTCGGAACCATGTCGACTTCCGCGCACTCCTCTGTTGACGCCATACGCGACGGCGGCACGGTCACCGACCGTCTCGTCGACGCGAACGCCCACTACGCCGCCGACTTCACCGATCCCGGAATGGACGCCAGGCCCGTGCTGCGCGTCGCCGTCGTCGCCTGCATGGACGCCCGTCTCGACCTGCACGCGGCCCTCGGTCTGGAACTGGGCGACTGTCACACCATCCGCAACGCGGGCGGGGTCGTCACCGACGACGTCATCCGTTCGCTCACCATCAGCCAGCGTGCCCTGGGCACCCGCAGCGTGATGCTGGTGCACCACACGAACTGCGGTCTGGAGTCGCTGACCGAGGACTTCCGGCACGAGATCGAGGACGAGGTCGGACAGCGCCCGGCGTGGGCGGTCGAGGCCTTCCGCGACGTGGACAAGGACGTGCGCCAGTCCATGCAGCGGGTGCGGACCTCCCCCTTCCTGCTGCACTCCGACGACGTCCGCGGTTTCGTCTTCGATGTGACGACGGGCCTCCTGCGGGAGATCGACCCCTCCGAAGACCCCGAGACCGAAACGGCCTAACACCCCCCAAACCCCGGCATTGCACCCGCAGTTATCCACAGGCGAGTGACACGAGCCGGATCCGCGAACAAGAATGCCCGTGTGACACCCCCCGAAGATCCCACGGGGGCAGGTGTCCCTGTTCCGGAAGGCCGAGGAGGGCCGGGGTGACCACCTATGACGATCGAGCGAGCCTCACTGATCTGACCACCACCGTCGAGCGTGTCCGCAGGTCGGTGGAGAGCGTGATCGAGGGCAAGCCCGAGGTCGTACGGCTTTCTCTGACCGTGCTGCTCGCCGAGGGGCACCTCCTCATCGAGGATGTCCCCGGCGTCGGCAAGACCATGCTCGCCAAGACCCTGGCCCGGTCCATCGACTGTTCCGTGCGCCGTATCCAGTTCACCCCCGACCTGCTGCCCTCGGACGTCACCGGCGTGTCGATCTTCGACCAGCAGCGGCGGGACTTCGAGTTCAAGCCGGGCGCGATCTTCGCCCAGATCGTCATCAGCGACGAGATCAACCGCGCCTCGCCGAAGACCCAGTCGGCGCTCCTGGAGTCCATGGAGGAGCGCCAGGTCACCATCGACGGCCAGACGTACGAGCTGCCCAGCCCGTTCATGGTGGTCGCCACGCAGAACCCGGTCGAGATGGAGGGCACCTACCCGCTGCCCGAGGCCCAGCGCGACCGCTTCATGGCCCGGGTCTCCATCGGCTACCCCAGCGCCGACGCCGAACTCCGGATGCTCGACGTGCACGGCTCGGCCTCCCCCCTGGACGACCTCCAGCCGGTCGCCCACGCCCACGAGATCCTGAAGCTGATCGACGCGGTGCGCGCGGTGCACGTCGCCGACGCCGTCCGGCGGTACGCGGTCGACCTCGTCGCCGCCACCCGCGCCCACCCCGACCTGCGGCTCGGCGCCTCCCCGCGAGCGACCCTGCATCTGCTGCGGGCCGCCAAGGCGTCCGCCGCGCTCAGCGGCCGCGAGTACGTGCTGCCCGACGACCTCCAGGCCCTCGCCGCGCCCGTCCTCGCCCACCGGCTCCTGCCGACGGCGCAGGCCCAGCTCAACCGGCGCACCGCCGAGCAGGTCGTCCAGGACATCCTCCAGCGCACGCCCGTCCCGGCCGCGGCGGCGCCCGCCGGCCCGATCCACCCGCAGCCCGGCGCCCGGCGGCCGTGATGGAAGCCTCCGCCGTGCCGGAGGGCCAGCGGGGCGAGGAGGACGACCGGGGCGGTCTGCGGACCGCCCTCGGCGGTCTCACCACCCGGGGCCGCTCCTTCCTCGCCGCCGGGGTGGCCGCCGCCGTCTGCGCGTACGTCCTCGGCCAGGCCGACCTGCTGCGCGTCGGGCTGCTGCTCGCCTCGCTCCCGCTGCTCTGCGCCCTCGTGCTGCACCGCACCCGCTACCGGGTCGCGACCTCCCGAAGGCTCACCCCGCAGCGGGTCGAGGCCGCCTCGGAGGCCCGGGTCCAGCTGCGGATGGAGAACGTCTCCAAACTGCCCACCGGCCTCCTCATGCTCCAGGACCACGTGCCGTACACGCTCGGGCCCCGGCCCCGCTTCGTGCTCGACCGGGTCGAGGGCGGCGGGCGGCGCGAGGTGTCCTACCGGGTCCGCTCCGACCTGCGCGGACGCTTCCCGCTCGGGCCGCTCCAGCTACGACTCAGCGACCCCTTCGGGATGTGCGAGCTGACCCGGTCCTTCAGCGCGTACGACACCCTCACCGTGGTGCCGAGGAGCGAGCCGCTGCCGCCGGTGAAGCTCACCGGCGAGGCCTCCGGCCACGGCGACGGGCAGCAGCGCGCCCTCGCCCTCGCGGGCGACGACGACATCATCCCGCGCGCCTACCGCCACGGCGACGACCTGCGCCGGGTGCACTGGCGCTCCACCGCCCGCTACGGCGAGCTGATGGTCCGCCGCGAGGAACAGCCGCAGCGGGCCCGCTGCACGGTCCTCCTCGACACCCGCCGCATCGCCTGGCAGGGCGCGGGCCCCGACTCCGCCTTCGAGTGGGCGGTCTCCGGCGTCGCCTCCGCACTGGTCCACATGCTGGAGCGGGGCTACTCGGTCCGGCTCGTCACCGACACCGGCAGCACGGTCCCCGGCGAGGGCTCCGAGGGCTTCGCCGGGTCCCACGACCCGGCCGAGTCGGCGGGGCTCCTGATGGACACCCTCGCGGTCGTCGACCACTCCGAGGGCGGCGGCCTCTCCCGTGCCTCCGACGCCCTGCGCGGCGACAACGGGGGGCTGCTCGTCGCCTTCCTCGGCGATCTCGACGAGGAACAGGCCGCGCTCCTCGCCCGGAGCAGGGGCCGCGGCGGGGCCGTCGCGTTCCTCCTGGACGCCGGGACCTGGCTGACCGCCGGCGCCGTCAGCGGAGCCGTGGACAAGCGGGTGCGGCAGCTCCGGGAGGCCGGCTGGACGGCGATCGCCGTACCGCCCGGCGCCCGGCTCCCCGACCTGTGGCAGGCGGCGGCCGGAATCCGGGCCGAGTCCGCCCCCGACACCCCTGGAGGCTGGACATGAGCGGGCGCACCCGGCTGACCCTGGCCGCCTGGGCCGCCACCCTGATGGGTTCCGGAGCACTGCTGCCGCTGGTGAGGCCCGCGACCTGGATCTTCACCGCCGCCTTCGTCCTCGCCCTGGTCAGCGGGGTGGGCGCGGTGGCCAGAAGGGTTCCGCTGGCCCGGCCGCTGACCGTCCTCGCCCAGCTGGCCGTGGCGCTCCTGGTGCTGACCTCGGTCTTCGCCGGGGAGCAGGCCGTACTGCGCTTCCTGCCCGGCCCGCAGGCCGTGACGCACGCCGTCGAGCTGTTCCGGGCGGGCGTCACGGACGTCGGGCACTACGCGGCCCCCGCCCCCGACACCGAGGGCATCCGGCTCCTGCTGGTCGGCGGGGTCGTCGCGATCGGGCTCCTGGTGGACGCCCTCGCGGTCACCTTCCGCAAGGCCGCCCCGGCCGGTCTGCCGCTGCTCGCCCTGTACTCGGTCGCCGCCGGGCTCTCCGGCGGCGGCGCGGGCTGGCTCTGGTTCCTCCTCGCCGCCTCCGGCTATCTGCTGCTGCTCCTCGCCGAGAGCCGTGACCGGCTCGCCGCGTGGGGCCGGGTCTTCGGCGGGGCCCACCGCTCCGGACGGCCCGGTTCGGCCGTCGCGAGCGGCGGCACGGCCTCCTCCCCGGCCCGCACGGGGCGCCGGATCGGCGTCGTGGCCATGGGCGTCGCGCTGGTCGTGCCGCTGGCGCTGCCCGGCTTCAGCGGCGGCCTGTTCGGCGAGAAGGGCGGGGCGGGCGACCCGGGCGGCAAGGGCGGCACGATCTCGGCGGTGAACCCGCTGGTCTCCCTCCAGAACAACCTGCGCCAGCCGGAGGACCGCGAGGTCCTGCGCTACCGGACCAACGCCACCGACATCTCCGGCAGATATCTGCGGCTCGTCGCGCTCGACCAGTTCGACGGCACTTCCTGGAAGTCCTCGGTCCGCCCCATCGAGGACGTGCCCGAGCGGCTGCCCTCCCCCGAGGGGCTCGACCCGTCCGTCGAGACCGCCGAGGTGACGGGGAACTTCGTCGCCGCCGACGCGTACGAGCAGAAGTGGCTGCCGATGCCGTACCCGGCGACCCGGGTCGGCATCGACGGACGCTGGCGGTACGAGCCGGCCGGCCGGATGCTCGTCGGCGACGACAAGCAGACCACCCGGGGCGCCCGCTACCAGGTCACCAGCCTCGACGTACGGCCCACCTCCGAGCGGCTCGCGACGGCCCCGCCCGCCCCGGAGCGGATCCGCCGCGAGTACACGCGGGTGCCGCCGACGCTGCCGCAGGACGTGAAGACGACCGCCCTCGACGTCACCAAGGGCGCCGCCAACGACTACGAGCGGGCCGTGCGGCTCCAGGACTGGTTCGCCCGGGACGGCGGCTTCCGCTACGACGTGCAGGTGGAGTCCGGCACCGGAGTGCAGGCGATATCCCGCTTCCTGAAGGACAAGGAGGGCTTCTGCGTCCACTTCTCCTTCTCCATGGCGGCGATGGCCCGCTCCCTGGGCATCCCGGCACGGGTGGCGGTGGGCTTCACCCCGGGCACCCCCCAGACCGACGGCTCGGTCTCGGTCGGCATCCGGGACGCGCACGCCTGGCCCGAGCTGTACTTCGAGGGCGTCGGCTGGACCCGCTTCGAGCCGACCCCCTCGCGGGGCTCCACCCCCTCGTACACCCGGCCCGACACGCCCTCGGGCTCGGCCACCGGCCCCGCGCAGCCGCAGCAGAGCGCTTCGGCGCAGCCGTCCGCCGCGCCGAGCGCCTCCGAGAGCTGCACCCCGCAGATGCGCCGCCAGGGCGACTGCGGGCCGGACGCGGCGGTGGCGGGGGCGTCCTCGGACGGCTCGGGTCCCGAGCCGTCGACGGTGCTCCTCGTGGGCCTCGCCGTGCTCGTGGTGCTCGCGCTCCCCTTGGGTCCGCTGTTCTGGCGGACCCGGGTCAGGGCCCGTCGCCTCGCTCCGGCGGGAGACCGGAGCCCGGCCGGGACGGCTGCCCGGACGCTCGCGGTCTGGCGGGAGATCATCGACACCGCCTGGGACCACGGCGTGGAGCCCGACGAGTCGCGGACGCCGAGGAACACGGCGGACCGGATCGTCCGCCTCGGCGCGCTGGACGAGGAGTCGGCACGGGCCGTGCACCGGGTCGCGGGAGCCGTGGAGGAGGTCCTGTACGCGCCCCGGCCGGGCGCCGCCACGGGCCTCGTGGAGGAGGCCGCCCGGGTCAGGGCGGGCTTCCACGCCACGGCCGACCGCCGCACCCGGCTGCGCGCCCTGCTCGCCCCCCGCTCGGCCCGCCGCCTGCGCTGGTCGGCGGAGGCCCGCCGGGTGTCCCTGGCCCGCACGTGGTCACTCCGGTGGCGGACGGCGACGGACCGGGTGGCGGGGGTGTTCCGCAGGTCACCGAGGGAGACGGGCTGAGCGGACACCGCTCGGCGGGGGGTGGCTGGTAGCGGCCCCCTGCCGAGCGGTACGGGCTGGAGGGGCGTCGGTGGGGGGGCGGACCGGAGCGCCCTCGGAGGAGGGGCGGGCTGTGGGCGCCTCCGCCGAGCGGTGCCGGAGGCGGGCCGGAGGGCCGCCAGGGGGCCCGAGTACCGCCAGCGGGCTGAGAACGCTCGACGGCTGGGGACGCTCACGGCCCGGGGTGCAAGGCACGGCCCGGAGTGCAGGGCACGGCCCGGGGTGCCGCAGGCAGTCTTGGCCTCTCCGCCCGTGCCTCCGGCGCCCACCCCTCCCGTGCACGACGTGCCCCAGGCGCGCGCGATGGAGCCCCGGGCACACCCAGGCCCCACGCACGACCGAGCCCCGTGCAATTCCGCGTTCTGGCGCGGAGTGGCACGGGGCTCGGGCTTGGGAATCCTCAGAAATGCGGGGCCTCCGCTCAGGGGGCCGTCAGTGGCCGCCGCCCTGCTGTTCGTCGCGGCGGCGCTGCCACCGCTCCTCGATGCGGTTCATCATCGAGCGTCGCTGCCGGGTCCGGCGGCCTCCGGCCGCCATTCCCCCACCGTGGGGCTGCTGCTCCCCCGGCTTGGGCGCCTTGCGCCATCCGGTGACCGCCAGGACCGCGCAGCCCAGCATGACGAGGAATCCCACCACGCTGATCCAGATCTGCTGTGCGACCATTCCGGCCATGAGGAGCGCGATACCCACCAGGAAGCCGACGACTGCCTGGTAGACCCGTCGCCGGGTGTACGTACGCAGTCCGCTTCCCTCGAGCGCTGTCGCGAACTTGGGATCTTCGGCGTACAGCGCTCGCTCCATCTGCTCGAGCATTCGCTGCTCGTGCTCCGAGAGCGGCACGGAGTCCTCCTAGTCGTCGGTCGCGGGGGCGACCGGTTTGCGGCCCTTTCAGGATAGGCAGGGAATCGTCCCCGTGAAACCCGCCCTCAATGCCGTATAGCCAGTCCGGGCCGCCATGCGGATCGGTTGCTGAGGCCTTGATTCCCCAGCCTCTTCCCCGTCATGCCGGATGCTGTCCCCCGATCATACGGGGCCCGGCCCCTGACCGGGCGGCCCGTGCCGTACTCCATGGAGCCCACGGCTCGCACCGCCGATCGGGTGGCGTCCTGCTCAGGCCCGCTTGCGGCCCAGCAGGTGCAGCTGGGTGGCGATGGCGTGGAAGGACGGCAGCTCGGCGGCGGCGGCCTCCAGCTTGAGCAGGGCCTCCGCCGCGCCGGGCTCGGTGTCGACCAGGACGCCGGGGACGAGGTCGGCGAAGACCCGCACGCCGTGCACGGCGCCGACCGCGAGTCCGGCGCCGTCGGCCAGCTCGGTGAGCTGTTCGGCGGTGAAGCGGCGGGGCACGGGGTCGCCCTCGCCCCAGCGGCCCGCCGGGTCGCCCAGGGCGTGCCGCGCCTCGGTGAAGTGCCCGGCGAGGGCGCGGGCGAGGACCGCGCCGCCGAGTCCGGCCGCGAGCAGGCTGAGGCCGCCGCCGGGCCGGAGGGCCGCGGCGGCGTTCCGCACGCCTTCGACGGGGTCGTCGACGTACTCCAGGACTCCGTGGCAGAGCACGGTGTCGTAGCTCTCGCGTCCGACGACCTCGAAGAGGCCGCTGATGTCTCCCTGGACGCCGGTGACGAGGTCGGCGACCCCGGCTTCGGCGGCCCGGCGCTCCAGCGCGAAGAGCGCGTTGGGGCTGGGGTCGACGACGGTGACCCGGTGGCCGAGGCGGGCCACCGGCACCGCGAAGTTCCCGGAGCCGCCGCCCGTGTCGAGGACGTCGAGCCCGGCTTTCCCGGTGGCCTCGACCCGGCGGTCGAGGGCGTCCTTGAGGACGTCCCAGACGACGGCGGTACGCAGGGAGGCGCGCGACGGGCGCGATGTCGCCTCTCGACCGAAAGCGGGGGAAAGGTCCGGCACGGCTGTTGACTCCTCGGTGACGGGTACGGACGCTCCCCACCCTATGGCCTGACCCCCTCCTTTCGGATCAACCGCCGTCCCGGCCCGTCCCTCGCGGGCGGGGCGGCTCCGGGTGGAGGGCGAGCAGCCGCTCGACGAGGCGGAGGAAGAGCGCGGCGTCCCTGAGCAGGTCGTCCGCCTCGCGCCGGGTCGCCGCACTCGGTATCCCGGCCTCGGCGCGGGCCCGCCGCTCGGCGCCCGAGGCGAAGAGGGCGCTCCACTCGGTCAGCTCGGGCGCCAGCTCGGCGAGCAGTTCCCAGGCGCTCCGAATCCGGCGGCCCCGGCGGGCGGGCTCGGGCCTGGCGCGGGCGGCGAGGACGGCGGCGGCGGCCCGGAGCGCGGCGAGGTGCGCGGCGGCGTACCGCTCGTGGGGACGGTCGAGGGTGGCGGCTTCGGCGAGTCCGGCCGTCGCCTTGGCGAGGAGGTCGAGGGCGGCGGGCGGGGCGGTGGCGCGGCGTGTGACGGGGTGGATGTCGGACGCGGGTCCGGGCTGTGCGGGCACGGGGCGGCGGTGGGGCGCGGCTGCTGCGGAAGGGCTTGCCATGACGAGTCCTCCTGTCGTCGCGTGACGGCCGGGTGGCCGCATGTGTTCATCGTGCACCGCCCCACTGACAATCCCGCTGACCTGGGGCTTTGCCTGAACTTCGGGGCGGCGGTACTTTTTGCACTGACCAGTCAGTTCAAAAAAGGGGAACGGGGGGTGGACCCATGGGGTCCCCACGTACGGAGGCCGGGGAGGAGCCGCACGGCGCCGCCGTCGTCGCGGACGGCTTCGGCCTGAAGGGACCGCGTGGCTGGGCGTTCCGGGGGGTGTCCTTCCGGGCCGCTCCCGGGACGCTGGTGGCGATCGAGGGGCCCTCCGGCTCGGGCCGCACCTGTCTGCTGCTCGCGCTCACCGGCCGGATGAAGGCCAGGGAGGGCACCGCCGAGGTCGGTGGTCTGCCGCTGCCCCGGAAGATGGCGGCGGTGCGCCGGATCAGCGCGCTCGGGCAGGTCCCCGGCGTCAGCGAACTCGATCCCGCCTTCAGCGTCGCCGAGCACCTGCGCGAGCGGGCCCTGCTCCAGCGCCGGTACGACGGCTCCCTCCGGGCCCTGCTGGGCCGCCCCGGCGAACGGGCCGCGACCTCCAGGGAGCGGATCGAGGAGGCGCTGACCGCCGTCGGGCTCGACCCGGCCGCGTTGCCGAAGGGCGAGCGGACCCGCGTACGGGATCTGGAGCGGCTCGAAGCGCTGCGGCTCTCGCTCGCCCTGGCCCTGATCGGCCGGCCCCGGCTGCTCGCCGTCGACGACACGGACCTGAAGCTCTCGGACGCCGACCGGGCCACGGCCTGGGAAGTTCTGCGCTCGGTGGCCGCCGCCGGCACCACCGTCCTCGCCGTGTGCAGCGAGGCACCCGAGGACGCCCTGCGGATCACCACGACCGGGACCAGGCCCGAGACCACGCCCGAGGACACACCTGAGATCACGCCCGGGACCCCGCCCGAGGGCACGCCCGGGACCACGTCCAAGGACACCCCCGAAACCACGCCCGGGACCCCGCCCGAGACCACGTCCAAGGACACCCCCGAAACCACGTCCAAGGGCGCATCCGAGACCACGACCGAGATCACGACCGAGGAGAGGGCGGCCGGTGCGTTCGTCGAGACTGGCCGCGCTTGAGCTGAGGCGCTTCGGCAGGGGGCGGCTGCCGCGCGCCGCGCTCGTCGCGATCCTGCTGCTGCCGCTGCTGTACGGCGCCCTGTACCTGTACTCGTTCTGGGACCCGTACGGCAGGCTCGACAGGATCCCCGTCGCCCTCGTCAACGAGGACCGGGGAGCCACCGCCGACGGCAAGCGGGTCAACGCCGGTGACGAGATCACGAAGGGGCTCCTGGAGAGCGACACCTTCGAGTGGCACCGGGTGAGCGACGCCGAGGCGCGCGAGGGCGTCGAGAGCGGCAGGTACTACCTGTCCCTGACCATGCCCGGCGACTTCAGCTCCCGGATCGCCTCCAACTCCGGCGACTCGCCGGAGACCGGAGCCCTCCAGGTGCGGACCAACGACGCCAACAACTACATCGTCGGCCAGATCTCCCGGACGGTCTTCTCCGAGGTCCGCACTGCCGCCTCCACCAAGTCCTCCCGCACCTTCCTCGACAAGATCTTCGTCTCCTTCTCCGACATCCACGACGCCACCGCGAAGGCGGCCAAGGGTGCCGACGACCTCAAGGACGGCGTCGACCAGGCGAAGAAGGGCTCCAAGGACCTCTCCGACGGGCTCAGGAACGCCAAGACCGGCAGCGGCGACCTGGTCGCTGGCCTGAAGAAGCTCGACAAGGGCGCGAAGGACCTGGAGAGCGGTTCCCGCAAGGTCGCCGCGGGTACCCAGGCACTCGCCGACAAGGTCAACGGCACCGCCGACAAGGTCCGCCCCTACCTCGCGAACAACGGCAGGTCCGTCCGGGACACGGCCCGGCTCGTCTCCGACTCCGCCACCGCCGTCCGCCACGACCTCGACGACCTGGTCCGGCGCGCCCCCGCGGTCCGCGCCGCCGCGCACAAGGCCGACACCGGTCTGGCCACGCTCCTTCGCGAGCACTGCACGGCGAACGCGGAGAAGCCGGGCGCCGTCGGGACCGCGGGGAAACCGGCGAACCCGGAGAACCCCGGGAACCCGGCGAACCCGGCCCCCGAAGCCGAGATGTGCGAAGTCCTCAAGGAGGCCTCCGTGACGGCGGGCGACGTGGCCCTCGTCGCCGACGACGTGCACGAGCTGACCAAGGAGAGCGGCGGCGACCTGAAGACCCTGGACACCCGGCTCGTCACCCTGAAGACGCAGGCGGACGAGCTGGCCGCCCGCGCCCCGCACCTCGACGAGGACGTGGCCGGCGCCATCCGGAAGATCAACGAGCTGAACGCGGGCGCGAAGAAGGTCGCGGCGGGCGTGGACCGGCTGGGCACCGGCATCGGCGACGCGCGTACGGGCTCGGTGAACCTGGACACCGGCGTCGGCAAGCTGAAGAAGGGCGCGGGCGACCTCGACGGCGGTCTGTTCAAGCTCGCCGACGGCTCGGGCGAGCTGGCGGGCGGGCTGCACGACGGCGTGGGGCGGATCCCGGACTACGACAAGCAGGACCGCGACCGGCGGACCGAGGTCATGGCCGATCCGGTGAAGCTCGCCTCCCAGTCGCTGCACAAGGCCCCGAACTACGGCACCGGGTTCGCCCCGTACTTCATCCCGCTCTCCCTCTGGGTCGGCGCCATGGTCGCCTACATGATCATCCAGCCGTTGAACCGGCGTGCGCTCGCGGCGGGCGGCTCCGCCCTGCGGATCGCCCTCGCGGGGTGGCTCCCGGTGGCGGCCATCGGTGTCCTCCAGGTCGCCGCGCTCCTGTCGGTGCTGCACTGGGGCCTCGGGCTCCAGATGGCCAGGGCCGCCGGGACCGCCGCCTTCCTCGCCCTGGTCACCTGCTGCTTCGCCGCGATCATCCAGTGGCTCAACGCCCGCTTCGGAGCGGCCGGCCGCATCCTGGTGCTCGCCGTCCTGATGCTCCAGCTGACCTCGGCGGGCGGCACGTACCCGGTGCAGACCAGCCCCGCCTTCTTCAACGTCCTCCATCCCTTCCTGCCGATGAGCTACGTGGTCGACGCGCTGCGCCGGCTGATCACGGGCGGCGGGCTCGGGCCCGTCTGGCAGGCCTGCGCGGTCCTGACCGCGTTCACGCTCGGCGCGCTCGCCCTGACCGCCGTCTCGGCCCGCAGGCGGCAGGTGTGGACGCTCGACCGGCTCCACCCGGAGCTGAGCCTGTGAGACACGGCCGGTGGGAGCCGCGGCACCTGTGAGAATCGAGCCCATGGACAGCAGCAGCACCCGACGCCAGGCCACCCGCGCGAAGCTCTACGAAGCGGCGGTCACCCTCATCGCGGAGCAGGGCTTCTCGGCGACGACCGTCGACGAGATCGCCGAGCGGGCGGGCGTGGCCAAGGGCACGGTCTACTACAACTTCAAGAGCAAGACCGAACTCTTCGAGGAGCTGCTGCGCCACGGGGTGTCGCTGCTCACCGCCTCCCTGCGGACGGCGGCCGAGGAGACCGCCGCGAGCGGCGGCAGCCGGGTGGCGGCCCTGGACGCCATGATCAGGGCCGGACTCGTCTTCATCGACCGCTACCCGGCCTTCACCCAGCTGTACGTGGCCGAGCTGTGGCGCACCAACCGCGCCTGGAACTCGACCCTCCTGGTGGTCCGCCAGGAGGCCGTGGCGGTGGTCGAAGGGGTGCTGCGCGAGGGCGTGGCGGCCGGGGAGCTGCACGAGGAGATCGACGTCCAGCTGACGGCGGCGGCGCTGGTCGGGATGGTGCTCGTGGCGGCCCTGGACTGGAAGGCCTTCCAGAGCGAACGCTCCCTCGACGACGTCCACGCCGCCCTCTCCCGGCTCCTGCACGGCCGGGTCGGCGGGCGCTGAGACCGGGAAAGAAAACCCGTACAGCAACGTCGGGAGACACCTGCGCGGAAGCCTCCGGGAAAGCCCGTACGGCAGCGTCGGGAAAGCCCGCACAGCGGCGTCCGGGCCGGGAGGTCCCGTACAGCGGCGCCGGAAGCCCCTACAGCAGCGCCGGGAAGGCCCGTACAGGAACGTCAGGGAGGCCGTACAGGAACGCCGAGAAGGCCGGTGTCGTGGGGCTCGATCCCCCCGAGCCCCACGACACCGGCCTTCCGGCACTCCCCCGTGACGGCAGGTGCGCGGCCCCGTTCCGCAGCCCCGTGCCGGCGGTTCCGGAGCCGCGCCCCTTCCGTGGGCTCCACTCTCTCCCCCGGGCCCTCCCTCGCCCATCCGCGCGCCTACTCATCTCGTCCTCTAGGTACGGATACTCAGGGCTGGCTACCATCGCCCGCATGGCGGTACTTCCCCTGGTGTTCACCAGCGGCTGGGCGAGCGGGATCAACGCGTACGCGGTGGTACTGCTTTTCGGCGTCTTCGGCGTGACCGGGCTGACCGACGAGGTGCCCGCTTCCCTTCAGCGCACCGATGTCCTCGTCGTCGCCGGGGTGCTCTTCCTGTGCGAGGCGGTGGCGGACAAGATCCCGTACGTCGACTCGGTCTGGGATGCCGTCCACACGGTGATCCGGCCGGTCGCGGGGGCCGTGGTCGGGGCGCTGCTCGCCGGGCAGAGCGGCTCGCTCCCCGAGCTGGCGGCGGGGGCGATCGGCGGTTCGACGGCGCTGTTGAGCCATGCGGTCAAGGCGGGGACGCGGATGGCGGTCAACACCTCGCCCGAGCCGTTCTCCAATGTGGTGCTGAGCCTGGCGGAGGATCTGGGGGTGGCGGGGCTCGTCACCTTCGCGGTCTTCCACCCGGTGGCGGCGGCGGTGGCGGCGGGGCTGCTGCTCGCCCTCGGTCTGGCGATACTCGTCTTCCTCGCGGGCCGGATCCGTCGTTTTCTGCGCCGCAGGTCGCAGCGGAGCGAGGAGCGGCGGCTCGCCGGAGCGGCTGCCAGGGCCCGGGACCGGCCGCCGTCCGGGGATGGCTCCGAGCACTTCTGACCGGCCGGTTCGCGCCCCCGGCGGGCCGGATAGGCTCGCCGGCATGGCACGGATTGTGGTGATCGGCGCGGGACTCGGCGCCATGGCGGCGGCGGCGCGACTGGCCGTGGCGGGCCACCGGGTGACGGTGTACGAGCGGAACGGGACGTACGGCGGGGCGGTCGGCCGGTACGAGCGGGACGGGTTCGCCTTCGACACGGGGCCGGGGCTGCTGCATCTGCCCGCCGTCTACCGGGACCTGTTCGTGAAGACGGGCAAGGAGCCGCTGGAGGAGTGCGTCACGCTGACGCAGGTCGATCCGGCGAGCCGTCATGTCTTCGCCGACGGCACCCGGGTGGATCTGCCGAACGCCTCCCGCGCCGGTACGGTCGCCGCCCTGGACGCGGCCCTCGGCGCGGGCGCGGGAGAGCGCTGGGGCGCCTTCCTGGTACGGGCCCGCGAGGCCTGGGACCGCACCCGCCGTCCGCTGCTCGAAGAGCCGCAGCCGAGGGAGCCGGGGGCGCCGCCCGCCGACCCGTATCCGGCGCCGAAGGCGGGGTTCCTGCGGCGCCCGACGACGACGCTCGCCCGGATCGGGGAGCGGGAGCTGCGCGATCCCCGGCTGGCGGCGCTGCTCGACGGGTACGCGTGGAGCTACGGCTTCGACCCGGTCACCGCCCCGGCGGCGGCGGCCGTCCTGCCGTACATGGAGCAGACCTTCGGCAGCTGGTACGTGGCCGGGGGGCTGCGGGCGCTGGCCGACGCGGTGTACGAGCGGTGCCGGAAGCGGCGGGTGGAGTTCGTGTTCGACTCGCCCGTCGAGGAGGTCCTGGAGCGGGACGGGCGGGCGGCGGGCGTCCGGCTCGCCGGGGGCGCCACGGTCGAGGCCGATCATGTGGTGGCGGGGGCACCGGTGCCCGCGCTCCACCGGGACGGGGTCCTCGCGGGTGGCGAGCCGCCGCGTCATCAGACGGTGGGGACGGGCCGGGTGACGGTGTGTCTGGCCCTGCGCGGCCCCCGGGAGGCGTCGGCGGCGCACCGCACGGTCGTGCACGCGGCCGGGGAGCGGCCGACGGTGACGGTGCTGCGCCCGGACGATCCGGCGCTGCGACCGGACGCGGAGCACGAGTCGGTGACGGTCACGGCGACCGTCCGGCTGCCCGCGCCGGACGCGGAGGCGATCGCCGACCGGATGGTGGAGGCGGCCGGGGAGGCGGTCCCCGGGCTCGCGGAGCGGCTGCTGTGGCGACGGGTGCGCACTCCGGAGGACGTACGGCGGGAGACCGGCGCCGCCGAGGTGCCGGGGCCCGCGCTCGCGGGGGCGCGGGGGCTGCTGCTGCCCGCCGACAACCGTGCGCCGCTGCCGGGGCTCTGGTTCGCGGGCGGCTGGTCCCACCCGGGGGGCGGGCTGGCCCACGCGGGGATGTCGGGGGCGCTCGTGGCGGGGCTGATCGTGGAGGGCGCGGACTTCCGCGGCTCTCGGTGAGGCGCCGGGGGGCGGGGGCCGGGTGATCCCCGGCCTCCGCTCCATACCGGTCAGTTCTGGTCGGTTCCAGTCGGTTCCGATACTCGGCACCGATCAGAACGGGTCAGTACCGGTACTGCTGGTCGTCCGGGTGCGGGCCCTGGCCGTAGGGCTGGGGGGTCTGCTGCTGAGGGGCCTGTTCGGTGTCGCGCTGCTGCGGGACCCAGACGCCGCCGGGCGGCGTGTCGTAGGTGTACGAGGGGGCGTACGGGTCGCCGTAGTAGTTCTCGTACGACTGGGCGTCCGGGCTCGTGCCGATGTACGGGTCCGAGTAGGCGGCGTACTGCTGGGGGCCGGTGGTGTCGTAGCCGTAGACGGGCTGCTGCTGGTCGTAGCCCGGGGCGTAGGGGTCGTAGGCCGGGGTCTCGTATCCCGTGGGGGCCTCGGTGCCGGTCTCGTGGCCGGGCGCGGGGTCCTGGAGGTGGGCCTGCGGGTGGGGCTGGGTGTGGGCCTGGGGGTGGCCGCCGTAGACGCCGTACTGGCCCGTCTCGTCGGGCATCGGCAGGGGCTCGTAGACCGCGGTGGTCTCGGCGGCGACCGGTGCGGGGGTTCCGTCACCGGTCTCGTACGGGGTGTCCGCGGCGTCGTAGGAGACCTCGGTGACCTCCAGGGTGGGGCCGCCGCGGGCGGGGCGGCCGGCCTTGCGGCGGCGGCTCGCGCCGGGGCTGCCGCCGATCGCCCAGCCGGTGGAGAAGCCCCGGCGGAAGGAGAGCGTCACATAGGTCTGGCCGACGGCGAAGGCGATCGCGCCGACGATGATGACCAGGATCGAGGGGAGCAGCACGCCGAGGACGACGCCGAGGAAGCCGCAGAAGGCGAGAACTCGCCAGCGCAGTCGTGCCTTGTACTGGAGGAGCACCTCCCCCAGCAGCCACAGCGCGACCACGCCGAACGCGATGTAGAGGACCGTCCACCCCATGCCCCGCCGCCCCTCTCACGGTCACCGCCGCGGGTCGGGGCGGGTACGACCGGTCACGACTGCTGGTGCAGTCCGAGATTCTCGTAGATCTCCAGTGTCGCGGTGGAGCTGTTCAGCGTGATGAAGTGCAGTCCGGGGACACCCTCGGAGAGCAGCCGCGCGCAGAACTCCGTCGCGAACTCGATACCGATGGAGCGTACAGCGGCGGGATCGTCCTTGACGGCGAGGATCCGCTCTTTCACGTCCGCGGGGAAGTGCGCGTTGCTCAACTGGGGGAGCCGGTCGAGGGTCTTCACGTTCACGACGGGCATGACCTCGGGGATGATCGGGGTCTCGCAGCCCGCCTTGGCGACGCTGTCGCGCAGGCGCAGATAGTTCTCCGGGTCGAAGAACATCTGGGTGATGGCGTAGTCCGCGCCCGCGCGGCACTTGGCCACGAAGTGCCGGATGTCGGTGTCCCAGTCGGTGGAGCGGGGGTGCATCTCGGGGAAGGCGGCGACGCCGACGCAGAAGTCTCCCGACTCCTTGATGAGCCGTACGAGATCGGCCGCGTAGCGGACGCCCTCGGGGTGCTCGACCCACTCGCCCAGCGGATCGCCGGGCGGGTCGCCGCGGACGGCGAGCATGTTGCGGATGCCCGCGTCGGCGTACTGGCCCAGGATGTTGCGCAGCTCGGCGACGGAGTGGTCGACGGCGGTGAGGTGGGCGACCGGGGTGAGCGTGCTGTCCGAGGCGATCTTCTGGGTCGCCTTCACGGTGCCGCCGCGGGTGGAGCCGCCGGCTCCGTAGGTCACGGAGACGAAGCTGGGGCCGACCGCCTCGACCCGGCGCATCGTGTTCCAGAGGACCTGCTCGCCCTTCTCGGTCCGCGGCGCGAAGAACTCGAAGGAGTACGACGTGCCACCGGAAGCGAGGATCTCGCGGACCGTGCGGGCACGGTCCGATCGGACGGAAGCGGTACCAAGGGCCATACGGGCAGGTTAGACGGGGTCCGGCGGGCGGCGTACACCACGTCCGACAGATGGACATGTTTTTGGACACTCGGGCGTGTCGCGCGGGTGTCCGCCAGGGGGCGGGCCGTGGTGCGCGCGGTCCCGGCGGGGGCTTGGCGGGTCAGGCTTCCGGCGGGGGCCGGGTGCAGGTCGGCTGGTCGGCCGGAGCCGGGGCGGGGCGGGCCGGTCAGCTTCCGGTCGGGGCCGGGTGCGGGGTGCGCTCCCTGATCCGGCGGGCGAGGGCGGCGGTGGCGGCGGCCGGGTCCTCGGCCTCGGTGATCGCGCGGACGACGACGATCCGGCGGGCGCCCGCGTCCAGGACCTCGTCGAGATTGTTCGCGTCGATGCCGCCGATGGCGAACCAGGGCCGGTCCTGGGCCAGCCCCGCCGCGTACCGCACGAGGCCGAGTCCCGGCGCGTACCGGCCGGGCTTGGTGGGGGTGGGCCAGCAGGGGCCGGTGCAGAAGTAGTCGACGCCCGGCTCGGCGGCGGCGGCCGCCACCTCGTCCTCGGCGTGGCAGGAGCGGCCGATCAGGACCCGGTCGCCGAGGATCGCGCGGGCGGCGGGCACGGGCAGGTCGCCCTGGCCGAGGTGGAGCACGTCGGAGCCGATGGCGTGGGCGACGTCGGCCCGGTCGTTGACGGCGAGGAGCCTGCCGTGGCGGCGGACGGCGTCGGCGAGGACGGCGAGGTGCTCCAGCTCCTCGCCCGCCTCCATGCCCTTGTCGCGGAGCTGGACGATGTCGACGCCTGAGGAGAGCACCGCGTCGAGGAAGGCGGGCAGGTCGCCCTGGCGCTTCCGGGCGTCGGTGCACAGATAGAGCCGGGCGTCGGCGAGCTGCTCACGAGGCGTGGGCATGGATGGGTCCCCCCGTCGGTGGCGCGGGGGCGCGGCGCCCGGCCCTCGGTGGGGCCGGGCGCCGCGACACCCGCTGGTGGTGTCTTCGGTGCCGGGTCAGACGGCGAGCGCCTGGGCCCGGCGCTTCACCTCCGTGCCGCGGTTCTCGCCGAGGGCCTGCACGGGCGTGCCGGGCAGGCTCTCGTCCGGAGTGAAGAGCCACTCCAGCATTTCCTCGTCGGTGAAGCCGTCGTCCCGCAGGAGCGTCAGGGTGCCGACGAGTCCCTTGACGATCCGGTCGCCCTGGATGAAAGCGGCGGGGATCTGAAGGGCATTGTTCTCGCCACGGCGTACGGCGATGAGCTGGCCTTCCTTGATCAGCTGCCGTACGCGCGTCACCTCGACGTCGAACATCTCCGCGATATCGGGCACGTAGAGCCAGGCGGGGACGAGCGCATCGATCTTTACGTCAATCTCGGTCACGGGACAAGCCTGCCATCCCGGACTGACAGCCGGTAGTCGGGCCCTACCTGACCGCCGCCTTCAGGGGGACGGCCGGGTCGGCCGCGCGGGCGGGATCGAGCGGGGTGGCGGCCTCGACGAGCCTGCGGCCCTGGGCGAGGTCGCGGGGGCGTCCGACGGCGAGGAGGGCGACAGGGACCCCGGCGCGCAGCCAGAGCACGGACCAGGCCGGGTCGGCCGGGTCGCCGCGCCAGAGCAGTTCGTCGGCGTGGGCGTGGTGACCGGCGTACTGGACGAAGCGCCCGAACTGCTCGGACCAGAAGTACGGGACGGGGTCGTACGGTCCCGGATCGGTGCCGGTGATCGCGGCGGCGACGGTGCGGGGGCCCTGGAGGGCGTTGTCCCAGTGGTGGACGAGGAGGCGCTCGCCGTAGCGGGCGGAGGGGAAGGAGGCGCAGTCGCCGACGGCGTACACGTCGGGCAGGGAGGTGCGCAGCCGGTCGTCGGCGGTGACGGCGCCGTCGGGGTCGAGGGCGATACTGGAACCGGCGAGCCAGCCGGTGGCGGGGCGGGCGCCGATGCCGACGACGACGGCGTCGGCGGGCAGGACGCGGCCGTCGGCGAGGACGACCCGGCCGGGTTCGACGCGGTCCACGCGCGCGTGGAGGAGGAGTTCGGCGCCACTGGCGCCGTACCACTCGGCCATGGGGGTGGTGACCTCGGCGGGCAGCGCGCCCGCGAGGGGGCGGTCGGCGGCCTCGACGACGGTGACGGCACAGCCCGCCTCGCGGGCGGCGGTGGCGAACTCGGCGCCGATCCAGCCCGCGCCGACGACCACGACGTCACGGCGGGCTCCGAGGACGGGTCCGAGGCGGACGGCGTCGTCGAGGGTCCGCAGCAGATGGACGCCGGGGACGCCCTCGGTGCCGGGCAGGGTGACGGGGTGGGCACCGGTGGCGACGACGAGGACGTCGTAGCCGACGGGCCCCGCCTCGGTGTCGATCTCGTGGTCCCCGGGGCGCAGCGCGGTGACGTCGAGGCCGAGGCGGAGGGTGACGCCGAGGGCCTCGAAGTCGACGTCGAAGGCGGAGTGCTCGGCCTTGCCGAGGAGGATCGCCTTGGAGAGCGGGGGCCGGTCGTAGGGCTGGTGGGGTTCGGCCCCGATGAGGGTCACGGGGCCGGTGAAGCCCTGCTCGCGCAGGGCGACGGCGGTCTGGACGCCCGCCATTCCGGCGCCGACGATCACGACGTGCTGCTGATCCTGCTTCTGCTCGCTCACCCGTCCACCTTACGCATCTGACGCCTCGTCAGGATGGCGGGGGCGGGGGCGGGAGTGGGCCGGGGCCGCCGGGAGGGCAGGGCCAGGGCGGGGACTGCGACCGGCGGGGCGGTGAGGCCGGGACGGGATGCGTGGCTGTCCCGGCGGCGGGGCCTCTGGCCGGGGGCTGTGGCCATCCGGGCGGCGGGGCCTGGCCGGGATGTGTGGCATCCGCACGGCAGGAGCGGGACGGCATGCATGGCTGTCAGCGCGGCGGGGCCTCCGGCCGGGGGCTGTGGCCGTCCGGGGGGGGCGGGGCCTGGCCGGGATGTGTGGCATCCGCACGGCAGGAGCGGGACGGCATGCATGGCTGTCAGCGCGGCGGGGGCTGTGGCCGTCCGGACGGCAGGACCAGGACAGGACCCATGACCGACAGTACGGCGAAGCCAGGACGGGGACTGTGACTATCCAGACGGCAGGGCCCGGCCAGGGGGGGGCTGTGGCCGCCCGTACGGCGGGGCCAGGGCGGAAACCGTGGCCGCCCGCACGGCGAGGTCAGGACGGCATCCGTGGCCGTCCGGGCGGCAAGGGCCGGGGCGGGGGCTGTGGCCGCCCGGTGGCGCGGGCTAGTCTGGCGCCGTAAAGCACTCGCGGGAGCCCGGACGTACCGGGCTGAGAGGGAGGCTGGGACGGCCTCCGACCGTACGAACCTGATCCGGGTCATGCCGGCGAAGGGAGGGGCTGGACGCCCATGCGTTCTTCCGATGTCCTCGTGGTCGGGGGCGGCATCATCGGCCTGGTCACGGCCTGGCGGGCCGCGCGGCGGGGACTGCGCACCGCCGTCGTCGACCCGGAGCCCGGCGGCGGCGCCGCCCGGGTCGCCGCCGGGATGCTCGCCGCCGTCACCGAACTCCACTACGGCGAGGAGACCCTGCTCGGCCTCTCCCTCGCCTCCGCCGCGCGCTATCCCGCCTTCGTCGCCGACCTGGAGGAGGCCACCGGGCACGACGTCGGCTACCGCGCCTGCGGCACCCTCGCCGTCGCCCTCGACGCCGACGACCGGGCCCATCTGCGCGAACTGCACGCCCTCCAGACCCGCTGCGGGCTCTCGTCCGACTGGCTCAGCGGACGCGAGTGCCGCCGCCTCGAACCGATGCTCGCGCCCGGCGTGCGCGGCGGACTGCGGGTCGACGGCGACCACCAGATCGACCCCCGCAGGCTCGCCACCGCCCTCCTCCTCGCCTGCGAACGCGCCGGGGTGGCCTTCCACCGCACCCTCGCCCGGCGGCTGACCGTCACCGGCGACCGGGCGCGCGGCGCCGAACTCGCCGACGGCCGGACGGTCGCCGCCGACCAGGTCGTGCTCGCCGCCGGCAGCCTCAGCGGACGCCTCGCGGGCGTACCCGACGAGGTCCTCCCCCCGGTCCGCCCGGTGAAGGGCCAGGTCCTGCGGTTGCGGGTGCCTCCCGCGTACGCCCCCTTCCTGTCCCGGACCGTCCGGGCCGTCGTCCGGGGCAGCCACGTCTATCTGGTGCCCCGAGAGAACGGCGAACTCGTCGTCGGCGCCACCAGCGAGGAACTCGGCTGGGACACCACGGTGACCGCCGGAGGGGTGTACGAGCTGCTGCGTGACGCGCATGAACTCGTCCCCGGCATCACCGAACTGCCCCTCACCGAGACCCTGGCCGGACTGCGCCCCGGCTCCCCCGACAACGCCCCCCTGCTCGGCCCCACCGCCCTGCCCGGACTGCACCTGGCCACCGGCCACTACCGCAACGGGGTCCTGCTGACCCCCGTCACCGGCGACGTCATGGCCGAGGCGCTCGTCACCGGCGCCCTCCCCGACGAGGCGCGCCCCTTCACCCCCCGCCGTTTCTCCCCCGCCCCTCCCGTACGACAGGAGCAGCCCGCATGATCGTGTCCGTGAACGGAGAGGCCCGCGAGGTCCCCGGACCGCTCTCCCTCGACGCCCTCGTCGCCACCCTCACCACGGCCCCCTCCGGGGTCGCCGCCGCCCTCAACGAGACGGTGGTGCCGCGTGGCGCCTGGGCCGTCACCCCGCTCGCCGAGGGCGACCGGATCGAGGTCCTGACCGCCGTGCAGGGGGGCTGAGCGCGATGTCCGACGACGTGTTCCTCCTCGGCGGTACGGAGTTCTCCTCGCGGCTCGTCATGGGCACCGGCGGCGCGCCCAGCCTGGACGTCCTGGAACGGGCCCTGATCGCCTCCGGCACCGAGCTGACCACCGTCGCCATGCGGCGGCTCGACCCGACCGTGCGCGGCTCGGTCCTCTCCGTCCTGGAGCGGCTCGGCATCCGGGTGCTGCCCAACACGGCGGGCTGCTTCACGGCGGGCGAGGCGGTGCTGACCGCGCGGCTCGCCCGGGAGGCGCTCGGCACCGACTGGATCAAGCTGGAGGTCGTCGCCGACGAGCGGACCCTGCTGCCGGACGGCGAGGAGCTGCTCGCGGCGGCCGAGACCCTGGTCGACGACGGTTTCACCGTGCTCCCGTACACCAACGACGATCCGGTCCTCGCCCGGAAGCTGGAGGACGCGGGCTGTGCGGCGATCATGCCGCTCGGCTCCCCCATCGGCTCCGGACTCGGCATCCGCAACCCGCACAACTTCGAGCTGATCACGGAGCGGGCCGGGGTCCCGGTGATCCTCGACGCGGGGGCGGGCACCGCGTCGGACGTGGCCCTCGCCATGGAGCTGGGGTGCGCGGCGGTGATGCTGGCGTCTGCGGTCACCCGGGCCCAGGAGCCGGTCCTGATGGCCTCGGCGATGCGGCACGCGGTCGAGGCGGGCCGCCTCGCCCACCGGGCCGGCCGCATCCCGCGCCGCCACTTCGCCCTGGCGTCCTCCCCGGAGACGGGCCGCGCCACCCTGGACCCGGAACGCCCGGCGTTCTGAACGGGAGGGCGACAGCGGCCCGGGGCCGGCCCCGGGCGGACTGGACACAGCGACCGGGGACTCGGCCCTGAAAGCTTCCGGCGCGGCCGGACTCCCGAGGCCGCGCCCCAGGACCGGCCGGGTCTTCGGCGCGGGAGGCTGGGGGCGGCCGGGAACTCGGCCCGGGGGCGTAGCGGCCGGAATTTCGGCACCGAGGGCTCGAAGCGGCCGGGCCCTCGGGCCCTGGGAAGCTCCGGTCAGCCGGGCCCTCGGCACCGGGAAGCTCGGGGTAGTCGGGCCCTCGGCCCCGGGAAGCCCGGAACAGCCAGGCCCTCGCCCCCTGGAAGCCCAGAGCAACCAGGCCCTCCAGCCGGGAAGCTCCGATCAGCCAGGCCCTCCAGCCGGGCCGCCCCCCGTCGCCCCGGGGCCCCCTCCCGTCCCGGTGCCCGTGTCACCGCTCCGGGCCGCCCGGCCGGGCGGCTGCCGGGTGGTGCCTTCGCTGCTCGTAGACTCGACGCCGTGGACACGACCCTTCAGGACCCCCTCGTCGGGCGGCTGCTCGACGGCCGCTACCGCGTCGACGCGCGCATCGCCGTCGGCGGGATGGCCACGGTCTACCGGGCCGTCGACACCCGCCTCGACCGCGTCCTCGCGCTCAAGGTGATGCACCCGGCCCTCGCGACCGACGCCGCCTTCGTCGAGCGGTTCATCCGCGAGGCGAAGTCCGTCGCCCGGCTCTCGCACCCGAACGTCGTCGGCGTCTTCGACCAGGGCGCCGAGGGCGCGTACGTCTTCCTGGCGATGGAGTACGTGGCCGGCTGCACCCTGCGGGACGTACTGCGCGAGCGGGGCGCCCTGGCCCCCCGGGCCGCGCTCGACATCCTGGAGCCCGTGCTCGCCGCGCTCGGCGCCGCGCACCGGGCCGGGTTCGTACACCGGGACATGAAGCCGGAGAACGTCCTGATCGGGGACGACGGCCGGGTCAAGGTCGCCGACTTCGGCCTGGTCCGGGCGGTGGGCTCGGCGACCGCCACCACCGGCTCGGTCCTCGGCACCGTCTCCTATCTGGCGCCGGAGCAGATCGAGCACGGCACCGCCGACACCCGCGCCGACGTGTACGCCTGCGGTGTCGTCCTGTACGAGATGCTGACCGGCGGCAAGCCGCACTCCGGCGACACCCCCGGCCAGGTCCTCTACCAGCAGCTGCACACCGACACGCCCGCGCCCTCCGCGACCGTCCCCGGCCTCGCCCCGGCCCTGGACGCGCTGGTCGCCACCGCCACCGCGCGCGACCCCGAGGCACGCCCGGACGACGCCGTCGCCCTGCTCGCCCTCGTACGGGAGGCCCGTGCCGGGCTCACCGACGAGCAGCTGGACGCCGTGCCCCCGCGATCCCGGTCCGGGGAGCGCAGCTCCGCCGAGGACCGCACCAGTGTGATCGCCCGCGCCGTACCGGCCCCCGCGGAGGAGCCGCCCGTCGCGCTCACGGACCGGATGCCGGTCCCCGAGGCTCCGCCCGGCGCCGCCCGGCGGCTGCCCCCGCGCGGCCCGCTGCTCCTGGTCGTCGGCGTGCTGCTCGCCCTGGGGCTCGGCACCGGCGTCTGGTACATCAACTCCGGCCAGTTCACCCGGGTCCCGGCCGTCCTCGGCCAGACCGAGGAGGCGGCCACCCGGCGGCTCGTCGGCACCGGTCTCGACGTCGGGGCGACCGAGCGCGCGTTCAGCGACGTGTACGAGCGCGGCACCGTCATGGCCGTCGACCCCGCCCCCGGCGAGCGGGTGCGGAGCAACGGCAGGGTCACCCTCACCCTGTCCCGGGGCCCGCGGATCGTGAAGGTGCCCCAGCTCAAGGCCAAGCCGCTCGCCGAGGCCCGGCGGGTCCTGGAGCGGGAGGGCCTGGCGACCGGGGTGGTCACCCAGTCCTTCAGCGACACCGTGCCGCAGGGCGCGGTGATCGGTTCCGACCCGGAGCCCGGCACCGAGCGGGCGCCGGACTCGGCGATCGCCCTGGTGGTCAGCAAGGGCACCCCGGTCCCGGTGCCGGACGTCACCGGGGAGAGCGTCCCCGCCGCCACGGCCCGGCTCCAGAAGGCCGGGCTGACGGTCCGGGTCGCCCCGGAGCGGATCAACTCGCCCGAACCGGCCGACGCGGTCGCCGCCCAGTCCCTCGCCGAGGGCAGCAGGGCCGCGAACGGCGACACGATCACCCTGACGGTCTCCAAGGGCCCCCGGCTCGTCGTGGTCCCGGACGTCACCGGCAAGACGACCGAGGAGGCCCGGACGGCCCTGAAGGCGGCGGGCTTCGGCGTCGAGGTGAAGAAGTCCTTCCCGTACCTCGGCGACACCGTCTCCGGCCAGTCCGTGGAGGGCGGCTCCACCGCCCCCGAGGGCTCCACCGTCATCCTCACGATCAAGGGACTGTAGGAAGCATGCGCAACCCCGTCGGCGGTCACGTCCCGGTGGCCGGTGGCCTCGCCACGGTCGGTCTCGGCTACGCCCGCGAGCTGGGCGCCGAGGCCGTGCAGGTCTTCGTCGCCAACCCGCGCGGCTGGGCCACGCCGACGGGCACCCCCGCCCAGGACGAGCGGTTCCGGAGCGAGTGCGAGGCCGAATCCCTCTCCGCCTGGGTCCACGCCCCGTATCTGATCAACTTCGGCTCCCACACCGAGGCCACCGCCGAGAAGTCGGTGGAGTCGATGCGGCACTCGCTGCGGCGGGGCCGGGAGATCGGGGCGAAGGGCGTGGTGGTGCACACCGGCTCGGCGACCGGCGGACGGCCGCGCGCGGTGGCGCTCGCCCAGGTGCGGGAGCTGCTGCTGCCGCTGCTCGACGAGCTGACGCACGAGGACGACCCGTATCTGCTGCTCGAATCGACGGCGGGTCAGGGCGCCTCGCTCTGTTCGCGCGCGGAGGACTTCGGGCCGTACTTCGACGCGCTCGACCGGCATCCGAAGCTGGGCATCTGCCTGGACACCTGCCATGTCTTCGCCGCCGGGCACGACCTCACGGGACCGCACGGGGCGGCGCGGACGCTCGACCAGCTGGTGGCGACCGTGGGCGAGGGGCGGCTGCGGCTGATCCACGCCAACGACTCGCAGGACGTGGTGGGCGCCCGGAAGGACCGGCACGCCAACATCGGCGCGGGCCACATCGGCGAGGACGGCTTCCGGAACCTGCTGCGGCACCCGGCGACCGAGGGCGTGCCGCTGATCATCGAGACGCCCGGCGGGAAGGCAGGGCACCTCGCGGACGTGGAGCTACTGAAGAAGCTCAGGGACTGACCCGGGGGCCGCGCCCCGGGGCGGACCGGGCCTGCTCGGGGCCGCGCGGCCCCGTCCGCGCCCCGGTGGACCGTGCGCTACAGCTCCGGTCCGTCGCCCGGTTCCTCCTGGTACGAGTAGCGCTGCTCCGTCCAGGGGTCGCCGAGGTTGTGGTAGCCGCGCTCCTCCCAGAAGCCCCGGCGGTCGGCGGCCATGTACTCCACGCCCCGGACCCACTTCGGGCCTTTCCAGGCGTACAGATGGGGCACCACGAGGCGGAGCGGGAAGCCGTGCTCGGCGGTGAGCAGTTCGCCGTCCTTGTGGGTGGCGAAGATCGTGCGCTCGGCGGCGAAGTCGGCGAGGCGCATATTGGCGCTGTAGCCGTACTCGGCCCAGACCATCACATGGGTGACCTGCGGCGCGGGTGGTGCGAGTTCGAGCACCGTACGGGCCTGGACTCCGCCCCATTCGGCCCCGAGCATGCTGAATTTCGTGACGCAGTGCAGATCGGCCACGACCGAGGAGAAAGGGAGGGCCGAGAACTGCTCGTGGTTCCAGCAGTGCTTCTCGCCGTCGGCGGTCGCCCCGAAGACCCGGAATTCCCAGCGGTCCGGCTTGAACTTGGGGACGGGGCCGTAATGGGTGACCGGCCAGCCGCGCTGGATCCGCTGGCCCGGGGGAAGCTCCGGCTGCCCCGCTTCCCGGTGTACTCCGCTCTCCGGCTGACCCATGCCTTCCATGGTGACAGACCGCGAGGGGTGGTCATGACCACGCTACGGCCGCCGGGTCCCATTCGGGGCAACTCCCACTAAGCGTGCACTTACTGGACGCCCTTCCCACCCGGGTGCGAGGATGCGGCCGTTCCGATTTGTGACGGCTTGGATACGCGAAACGGAAGGAGTCCCGTGATGCAGGGCGACCCCGAGGTCCTCGAATTCCTCAACGAGCAGCTGACCGGCGAGCTCACGGCCATCAACCAGTACTGGCTGCATTACCGCATCCAGGACAACAGGGGGTGGACGAAGCTCGCCAAGTACACCCGCGAAGAGTCCATCGACGAGATGAAGCACGCGGACAAGCTGACCGAGCGCATCCTGATGCTCGACGGCCTGCCGAATTACCAGCGGCTCTTCCACGTGCGGGTCGGCCAGACGCTCACCGAGATGTTCCAGGCGGACCGCCAGGTCGAGGTGGAGGCGATCGACCGGCTGCGGCGCGGGATCGAGGTGATGCGGGCCAAGGGGGACGTGACGTCCGCCAACATCTTCGAGGAGATCCTGGCCGACGAGGAGCATCACATCGACTATCTGGACACCCAGCTGGAGCTGATCGAGTCGCTGGGCGAGGCGCTCTACATCTCGACCCTGATCGAGCAGCCGAGCTAGTACGGGCCCATCGGGCGCCTAGGCGGCTTCCCCGAGTCCGACGACGGTGCCGGAGGCCAGGGCGGGGACGCCCTGGTCGAGGAGTTCGCGGCGGGGGCAGGTGCCGCGGCCGAGGAGGGCCTGGATGCGGCGGACGCAGGAACCGCAGTCCGTGCCCGCCTTGCAGGCGGAGGCGATCTGCCGGGGAGTGCAGGCGCCCGCGTCAGCGTGCTCCTTGACCTGCGCCTCCGTGACACCGAAGCAAGAGCAGACGTACATCGCGGTTCACCTCCCGCCGAGATCGATAAGGCTAACCTAACCTTACCCGGCGCCCGGGTGCCGCAAAAGCCCCGGATACGGCGATGGGGCACGGATCACATCGATCCGTGCCCCATCGCCGTATGGCCTTCGCCTACTGGTCCCGGTACATCTCCGCGACCAGGAACGCCAGGTCCAGGGACTGGCTGCGGTTGAGACGCGGGTCGCAGGCCGTCTCGTAGCGCTGGTGCAGGTCGTCGACGAAGATCTCGTCACCGCCGCCCACGCACTCGGTGACGTCGTCACCGGTGAGTTCGACGTGGATGCCGCCGGGGTGGGTGCCGAGCGCCTTGTGGACCTCGAAGAAGCCCTTGACCTCGTCGAGCACGTCGTCGAAACGGCGCGTCTTGTGGCCGGAGGCCGCCTCGAAGGTGTTGCCGTGCATCGGATCGGTGACCCAGGCGACGACCGCGCCGGAGGCGGTGACCTTCTCGACCAGCTCGGGGAGCTTGTCGCGGACCTTGTCGGCGCCCATGCGGACGATGAAGGTCAGCCGGCCCGGCTCGCGGTCCGGGTCGAGGCGGTCGACGTAGGACAGCGCCTCGTCCACCGAGGTGGACGGGCCCAGCTTGATGCCGATCGGGTTCGCGATGCGCGAGGCGAACTCGACGTGGGCGTGGTCGAGCTGCCGGGTCCGCTCGCCGATCCAGACCATGTGGCCCGAGGTGTCGTAGAGCTTGCCGGTGCGCGAGTCCGTACGGGTCAGGGCGCCCTCGTAGTCGAGCAGCAGCGCCTCGTGGGAGGCGTAGAACTCGACGGCCTTGAACTCGGCCGGGTCGGTGCCACAGGCCTTCATGAAGTTCAGCGCGTTGTCGATCTCGCGGGCGAGCGCCTCGTAGCGCTGGCCCGAGGGGGACGACTTCACGAAGTCCTGGTTCCAGGCGTGCACCTGGCGCAGGTCGGCGTAGCCGCCGGTGGTGAAGGCGCGGACCAGGTTCAGCGTGGAGGCGGAGGCGTGGTACATCCGCTTCAGCCGCTCGGGGTCCGGGATCCGGGACGCCTCGTCGAAGGCGAAGCCGTTGACCGAGTCGCCCCGGTACGTCGGCAGGGTCACGCCGTCACGGGTCTCGGTCCCCTTGGAGCGGGGCTTCGAGTACTGGCCGGCGATGCGGCCGACCTTCACCACGGGCACGGAGGCCGCGTAGGTGAGGACGGCGCTCATCTGGAGCAGCGTCTTGAGCTTGGCCCTGATGTGCTCGGCGGACACCGCGTCGAAGGCCTCCGCGCAGTCGCCGCCCTGGAGCAGGAACGCCTCGCCACGGGCGACGGCTCCCATCCGGGCACGCAGCTGGTCGCACTCGCCCGCGAAGACGAGCGGAGGATACGACCCGAGGTCCGCGATCACATCGCGCAGAGCCTCGGCATCGGGGTACTCGGGCTGCTGCGCCGCGGGCAGGTCTCGCCAGGTCGCCTCGGCGACGGCGTGGGAATCAGCGTTCACGGTCACACCACCACAGTACGGGGTTCTTCGTCCGGTCCTGTCCGATTGACCAATGGCTGAGACACGCGGGCGGGGACTCCCCCCGTGATCCCCCGCATTTCGGCCCGGTGTTACCCTCGGGCCCCGTTTCGCAAGAACACAGCAAATACTAAATAAAGTCGAACCACAGGGGTGGGTGTGACCCAGAGGCACCGCAGGGACCGCAAGAAGAAACGACTTCTCTACGGAGGCGCGGCCGCGGTCGTCGCCACCGCCACGCTCGGCACCCTGGCGGTCGCCTCGCCCGGCCTCCTCGCCGCGGACGGCGCCAAGGCGGCCGGGAGCGGGCTTCCCCTCCAGACCCAGTTCGCCGACGCGGCGCGGGAGTTCGACGTCCCGCAGAGCGTGCTGATGGCCGTCTCGTACCAGCAGACCCGCTGGGAGTCGCACGACGGCGAGCCGAGCACCACCGGCGCGTACAACGTCATGGGTCTGACCAAGGTCGACCCCGGCGACGTGGCGCGGAAGGTCACGGACGAGCAGATCGACCACTTCAACGGCTCGGGCCGTCCGGAGATCGAGAAGAAGTTCGACCGCGCGATGGTCCGGCGGATCCTGGAGAAGGCCGTCGTCGACACCGACGACCCCCGGCTGCACACCCTGGACAAGGGCGCCGAGCTGATCGGCAGCTCCACGGAGACCGTGGAGAACGACACCGCCGCCTCCATCCGCGCCGGTGCCGCACTGCTCGCGGAGTACCAGAAGCAGGCGGGCGCCGAGCTGTCCGAGGACCCGGGCGACTGGTACCCGGCCGTGGCCCGCTACAGCCAGTCCCCCGAGCGCAAGGGCGCCGACCTCTTCGCCCGGCGCGTCTTCGCCTCGATCAAGGAGGGTGAGCGGGCGCTCACCCTCGACGGCGAACAGGTCGCGCTGCCCGCCGCCCCGTCGGTCGAGCCGGTCAAGCCCTCGAACGTGCCGCTCGCGGCGACCCCCGCGGCCGTCACCGCCGATCCGGTCACCGAGTGCCCGGCCACGCTGAACTGCAACTTCGTGCCGGTCCGCACGGACCCGGGCGGCGCGAAGAACTACACGCCCGCCGACCGCCCCGACCAGGGCGTCGACATCCGGCAGATCGTCATCCACGACACCGAGGGCGGCTACCAGGGCTCGCTCGACACGCTGACCGACCCGAAGGGCGCGGGCAGCGCGCACTACCTGATCCGGGCGCAGGACGGTCAGGTCACCCAGATGCTGGAGAACAAGCAGCTGGCGTGGCACGCGGGCAACTGGACGCACAACATGCACTCCATCGGCGTGGAGCACGAGGGCTTCGCCATGAAGGAGGGGAGCTGGTTCACCGAGCCGCAGTATCGTTCCTCCGCCGAGCTGGTGAAGTTCCTGGCGAAGAAGTACGACGTGCCGGTCGACCGTGAGCACATCATCGGCCACGACGAGGTGGCGCTCCAGACGGACGGCCGGGTCTCCAGCCTCCACTGGGACGCGGGCCCGTACTGGGACTGGAACTACTACATGTCCCTCCTGGGCGCGCCGCAGGGCGACAAGGGCGCGGGCGCCCCGCTCCAGGCCGGTCAGGTGGTGCGGGTGGTGCCTCCGTTCACCCCGGACAACCAGCCGAAGCTGACCACGGGCGGCACGACGGCCACCGCACGCCCGGCCAACTTCGGCTACCTCTACACCACGCCGTCCACGAGCGGCACTCCGCTGAAGGACCCGTACTTCACCTCGTCCTGGTCCGAGGGCTCCAACTACGGGAACAAGGTCCGCGCGGGCGGTTCCTACGTGGTCGCCGAGTCCCGCACCGACTGGACGGCGATCTGGTACGCGGGCGAGAAGGCCTGGTTCTTCAACCCGGGCAACCAGTACACGGTGCCGGTGCGAGGTGCCACGACCGTCACGGTCAAGGCGGGCGCGACCTCGGCCAAGGTCTTCGGGCGCGCGTTCCCCGAGACCGCCGCCTACACCGCCGCCGGGCTGACCGCCCCGGGTGACGAGAACGCCTCCCTGACGAAGTTCTCCCTCCCCGCCGGTCAGTCGTACGTGAAGGCCGGTCCCGCGGTGAAGGGCGACGACTGGTTCGGCTCCGCCCAGAGGAACGTGGTCGGGCAGACCCTCTTCGTCCCGATCCGCTTCCACCACAAGATCACCTGGGTGAAGCAGAGCGACGTCGTGGAGGCGCCCGGCGTCGGCCCGGTCGCCTCGGACAACCGCTACAACCTGCTGGCCCGGGACGCCTCCGGCGCCCTCTGGCAGCACCAGGGCACCGGCAGCGCCACCACTCCGTTCCTGAGCCGCTACCGGGTCGGCGGCGGCTGGCAGGTCTACGACACGATCACCCCCATGACGGCTCTCCGCGCCGACGGCACCGGTGACGCCGTGGCCCGGGACGCCTCCGGCGTGCTCTGGTACTACCAGGGCAGCGGCAACCCGTCGGCCCCGTTCAAGGGCCGGCTGCGGGTCGGCGGCGGCTGGCAGATCTACGATCTGATCATCGGCGTCCGCGATCTGACCGGGGACGGCAAGGCGGATCTGATCGGCCGCGAGAAGTCCGGTTACATCTGGCTGTACGCGGGCACCGGCGACCCGGCCAGGCCCTTCGCCGCCCGGGTGCGGATCGGCAACGGCTGGCAGGTCTACAACAACATCATCAGCACCGGCGACCTGACCTCGGACGGCAAGCCTGACCTGATCGGTCGGGACGCCACGGGCACGCTGTGGCTGTACAAGGGCAGCGGCAACGCCGCGAGCCCGTACGCCGCCCGCGTCCAGGTGGGCAACGGCTGGCAGGTCTACAACAGCATCGTCGGCCCGAGCGATCTGACCGGCGACGGCAAGGTCGACTTCGTGGGCCGGGACGCCTCCGGCGCCCTGTGGCTCTACAAGGGCACCGGCAACGCGGCCTCGCCGTACGCCGGCCGGGTCCAGGTCGGCACGGACTGGCAGTCGTACAACCTGATCTTCTGATCTGGTCACGCTCCACTGCGGGGCCCGTTCCCACCGTCCACGGTGCGGAACGGGCCCCGCTTCCGTCCCCGGCTGGGTTACAGTGCTGCCATGTTCGCGCCCCTGAACCAGAACTGGTGGTGGACCGCTCATCCGGCGGCCCACTGATCGCGCGTACACCGACACACGCACAGGCCGCCCGAGGGGCGGCCTTTCTCGTACCCGGGGCCGTTCCTCTCCGCACTCCCACGGAAGGAACGACGGACCATGGACCTCTCCCGTCTCCTCGACGACTCCTGCCCGCCCTTCGCGCTGCTCCGCCGCCGCACCCCCGGCCGCGACCACGACACCGTCGAGGTGCTGATCGGGCGGGTCCACGAGGCCGGTCTCCTCGCCGAGCTGCCCGTGGGCGACCGGCCGACGCTCGCCCTCGTGCCCTTCCGGCAGATCAGGGAGCGCGGCTTCGACGTCCGCGACGACGGCACCCCGCTCGCCTGCCTCGTCGCCGACGAGACGGCCGAACTGACGCTCGCCGACGCCCTGGAGCAGCTCCCGGCGCACGAGGTCCGCGTCGAAGGAGGCGGCTTCGACGTCTCGGACGAGGAGTACGCCGGGACCGTGCGCCGGGTCATCGACGAGGAGATCGGCTCGGGCGAGGGCGCCAACTTCGTCATCCGGCGCACCTACCGGGGCGAGATCCCGGGCTTCGGCCGCGCCGACGCGCTCGCCCTGTTCCGGCGGCTGCTGACCGGCGAGCGGGGCGCGTACTGGACCTTCGTCGTGCACACCGGGGAGCGGACCCTGGTCGGGGCCAGCCCCGAGGTCCATGTGCGCATGTCGGGCGGCACGGTCGTGATGAACCCCATCAGCGGCACCTACCGCTACCCGGCGGAAGCCGCCCCCACCGCCGACGACCTGCTCGCCTTCCTCGCCGACCGCAAGGAGACCGAGGAGCTGTCGATGGTCGTCGACGAGGAACTGAAGATGATGTGCACGGTCGGCGACATGGGCGGGGTGGTGATCGGCCCGCGTCTGAAGGAGATGGCCCATCTCGCGCACACCGAGTACGAGTTGCGGGGCCGCTCCTCCCTCGACGTGCGGGAGGTGCTGCGGGAGACCATGTTCGCGGCCACCGTCACCGGCTCGCCCGTGCAGAACGCCTGCCGGGTCATCGAGCGGCACGAACCCCTCGGCCCCGACGGCATCGCGCGCGGCTACTACGCGGGCGCCCTCGCCCTGCTCGGCACCGACGCGGGCGGCGCCCAGACCCTGGACTCCCCCATCCTGATCCGTACGGCGGACATCGCTGCCGACGGACGGCTGCGGGTCCCCGTCGGCGCCACCCTCGTCCGGCACTCCGACCCGGCGGCCGAGGTCGCCGAGACCCACGCCAAGGCCGCCGGGGTGCTGGCCGCCCTCGGGGTCCGCGAAGGGCGTCCGGCGGCGGACCCGGCGCTCCCGCCCGCCCTGCTCGCCGACGACCCCCGGGTCCGGGCCGCCCTGGACGCGCGCCGGGCGGACCTGGCGCCGTTCTGGCTGCGGATGCAGGACCGGTCGGCCGAGCTGTCCGGGCACGCCCTGGTGATCGACGCCGAGGACACCTTCACCGCGATGCTGGCGCACGTCCTGCGCTCCTCGGGCCTCGACGTGTCGGTGCTCCGCTACGACGAGCCGGGGCTGCGCGAACTGGCCCTCGCCCACGAGGGCCCCGTGATCCTGGGACCCGGCCCCGGCAACCCCTCGGACTCCGCCGACCCGAAGATGCGGCTGCTGCGCGGGCTGACGGCCGAGCTGGTCGGGGGCCACCGGCACGGGCTGCTCGGGGTCTGCCTGGGGCACGAGCTGATCGCCGCCGAGCTGGGCCTGGAGATCGTCCGCAAGCGGGTCCCGTTCCAGGGCGCGCAGCTGCGGATCGACCTCTTCGGGCAGGAGCGGACCGTCGGCTTCTACAACAGCTTCACGGCCCGCTGCGACGACCGGACGGCGACCGAGCTGGCGCTGCACCGGATCGAGGTGAGCCGGGACGCGGCAACCGGCGAGGTGCACGCGCTGCGCGGGCCGGGCTTCGCGGGGGTGCAGTTCCACCCCGAGTCGGTCCTGTCCACGGAGGGCGCGGCCCTGACGGCCTCGCTCCTGGCGGGGGTGCTGGTCTGAGAGACCGGCTGGTCCGGTCCTCGCTCCCCGGGTGGGCGGCGGGGGCCGGACCCGGCTTCCGGCGCACGGCTTCCGGCGCACGGCTTCCGGCGCACGGTTCCTGGCGTATGGCTTCCGGCTTCCGGCTTCCGGCTTCCGGCGGTGGTGTCAGGGGTTGATCCGGGGCACCAGGACGTTCTCGCCGCGTCGGCCCGCCGTGTAGTCGAGGACGTTGCGCACGGTGGTGTCGATGATCTGGCCCACCGCGTCGACCGTGTAGTAGGCCTGGTGGGAGGTGACCACCACGTTCGGGAAGGTGACGAGCCGGGCCAGGGTGTCGTCCTCGACGACTTCGAGGGACTTGTCGAGGAAGAAGAGCCCCGCCTCCGCCTCGTACACGTCGAGCCCGACACCGGTGAAGCGCCCGGCCCGCAGTTCGGCGACGAGGGCCTCGGTGTCGACGAGCCCGCCCCGGCTGGAGTTGACCAGGATGACGTCGTCCTTCATGGACTTGAGGGCCCCGGCGTCGATGATGTGATGAGTGGACGGCAGCAACGGCACATGCAGGCTGACCAGGTCGGCCTCGGCGAAGAGCCGCTCCTTCTCCACGTACCGCATGCCGAGTTCGACGCAGGCGGGGTTCTCGGCGACGTCCCAGCCGAGGAGGTTCATCCCGAAGCCGTGGGCGATCCGGGTGAACGCCTCGCCGATCTTGCCGGTGCCGAGGACGCCGACGGTACGGCCCCGCAGGTCGCGGCCCATCAGCCCGTCGAGCCGGAAATCGAAGTCGCGGGTCCGGTTGGAGGCGCGGACGATCCGCCGGTTGACGGCGGTCGCGAGGGTCCAGGCGAACTCGGCGACCGAGTACGGCGAGTAGTACGAGACCCGGGCGACGGTGAAGCCGAGCCGCTCGGCGACCTCCAGATCGATGTTGTTGAAGCCCGTGGAGCGCTGGGCGATCATCTGGGTGCCGCCCGCGGCGAGGGTCTGGAGCACCCGGTTGTCCAGGCTCGCGTTGACGCTGGTGGAGATGACCTCGTAGCCGGCCGCGATGGGGGCGGTGTCCTCGCTGAGGAAGACGTCGAGGCAGCGCACCTCGTGGTGTCCCTCGAAGGCCTTCTCGATCAGGGGCCTCTCGTCCGCCTGCACGCCGAATGCCAGGATTTCCACGAGCTTCCCCTCAGGCCGAAGATGGTCGTACAGGCCGATCATCACCCATGAGCGGCGCGTCCGCCTGCCGCGCCGCCCGCCCGGGTACCGCCCCGGACCTCAGGCTTCGTCGAGACCGCGCTCGATGGCGTACCGGACGAGTTCCACCCGGTTGTGCAGCTGGAGCTTGCCGAGGGTGTTCTGCACGTGGTTCTGGACGGTGCGGTGCGAGATCACCAGGCGCTCCGCGATCTGCTTGTAGCCGAGGCCCTTGGCGACGAGCCGCAGGACCTCCGTCTCGCGGTCGGTCAGCCGGGGCGCCTTCGGCTCGTCGGCGCCGGACGCCGGAGCGGGCTCGGAGGCCAGCCTGCGGTACTCGCCGAGGACGAGCCCGGCAAGCCCCGGGGTGAAGACCGGATCGCCCGCCGCCGTCCGGCGCACCGCGTCGATCAGCTCCTCCGTGCTCGCCGACTTCAGGAGGTAGCCGGTGGCGCCCGACTTGACCGCCTCCAGGACGTCGGCGTGCTCGCCGCTCGCCGAGAGGACGAGGACCCGGGGGCCCGTACCGGCGCCGACCAGCTCCTTGCAGACCTGGACGCCCGGCTTCACCGGCAGGTTCAGATCCAGGACCAGGACCTCGGGCCCGGCCGCCAGGGCCCGGCGCACGGCCTGCTCGCCGTCGCCCGCCGTGGCGACGACGTCGAAGCCCGCCTCCGCCAGATCGCGGGCGACCGCGTCCCGCCACATCGGATGGTCGTCGACCACCATCACCTTGATCGGCTGCTCGCTCACTTCTTCCCTGCCTTCCCCCGGGGGACCTTCAACTCGACTTCCGTGCCCTGGCCCGGGACCGAGATCAGTTCGGCCGTGCCGCCCAGATCCCGCAGTCTCCCCCGGATGGAGAGGGCGACGCCCATCCGCCCCTCCCCCTCGGCCTGCGCGAGCCGCCCTTCGGGGATGCCGGGCCCGTCGTCCCGTACGGTCACGACGACCTCCTCCGGCCAGTCCTCGACGAGGATCCAGGCCCGCGCGTCCGCTCCGGCGTGCGCCCGTACGTTGTCCAGGGCGGCGCCCACGGCGGCGGCCAGTTCCCGGGCGGCGGACGGCGGAAGGAGCACCGGCGCCCCCGGATCGGAGAGGGTGACCCGGGCCCCGGCGCGCGGAGCGAGCAGCAGCCGCAGGTCGACGGGGGCGCCCCCGTCGTCCCCCGCGCCCCCTGCGCCACCCGCGCCCCTCACACCCCTCGCGTACACCGTGTAGGCCGCGTATGCCGGGTCCTCCGCGTCCGACGCGTCCGCCGGGAGGCCGTCCTCCACGATCCGGACGACGGCTCCCTCGGAGGCGTCCTCGGAGAGCCGGGCGGCCCGGGTGTGGCCGCCCGCGACGAGGGTGCGCAGGGCCACCTCCTGCTCGCCCGCCATCCGGCCCAGCTCCGCCGCCTCGCCGCCGAGGGCGGTGCCGCGCCGCTGCACCATGGCGAGGACCTGGAGGACGCTGTCGTGGATGTCCCGGGCGAGCCGCTCCCGCTCCCGGGTGGCGGCCTCGATCTCCAGGGCACGGGCCAGGGTGCGCTCGGAGGCGCGGGCGACCTCGACGACGTATCCGATGGCGATGGAGGCGATCCAGACCAGCAGGATGTTGTGGAGGGTGTCCCGGCTGGGGTGGCCGCGCTCGACGACGTTGGCGACGGCGACGAGGGAGGAGGCGGCTCCGGCCCAGCGCCAGCCGCCCTTGATGGCGTACGCGAGGACGGCGCCCGCGGTCCATATCGAGGGCAGGGTGGGGCCGTCGACCGACTGGGCCTGGGCGTCGGCGAGCGGGGTGAGGAGGATGCCGCCGAGGGCGACGGCGAGGTCCGCGCCGAGGAAGCGCTTGGTGCAGCGGGCCGCGCCGGAGACCCTGGGGAGGGTGGCGAGCGTCCAGACACAGAGCACCGACAGATAGCAGACGGCGATCCAGGGGCGCTCGTAGCGCTCACGGCCGAAGGCGAAGAGCAGTACCGCGTAGACCATGGTCAGGACGCGGTAGCCGGTCAGCGCCCGCCACAGCGGCTGCTCGACCGACATGCGCACGACACGCTCGCGCCTGGCCATCTCCCCCACCCCCGGACGCCCCCGGCGGGGCGCCGACTACGCGCCGGACTCTTCCCTGGCCGCGATCTCGGCCTTCACGGCTTCCTTGGCGGCCTTCTCCGCATCCGCGATCTGCCGCTTGGCGGCGGTCGCGTAGATGTCGACGTACTCCTGCCCGGAGAGCTTCATGATCTCGTACATGACCTCGTCGGTCACCGAGCGGAGGATGAAACGGTCCCCCTCCATGCCCTGGTAGCGGGTGAAGTCCAGCGGCTTGCCGATCCGGATGCCCGGCCGCATCAGCTTGGGCAGGACCTTGCCGGGCGGCTGGATCTTCTCGGTGTCGATCATGGCGATCGGGATCACCGGGGCGCCGGTGGCCAGCGCCACCCTGGCCAGACCGCCGGGCTTGCCCCGGTAGAGGCGCCCGTCGGGCGAGCGGGTGCCCTCGGGGTAGATCCCGAAGAGCCCGCCCTGCTCGATGACCTCGATGCCCGCCTTGATGGCCGCCTCGCCCGCGCCCCGGGCGCCCGAGCGGTCCACCGGGAGCTGGCCGACGCCCTTGAAGAAGGCGGCGGTGAGCTTGCCCTTCACACCCGGCGAGGTGAAGTACTCCGCCTTGGCGATGAAGGTGACCTTGCGGTCCAGGACCGCGGGCAGGAAGAAGGAGTCGGAGAACGACAGGTGGTTGCTCGCCAGGATCGCCGGACCGTCGGCGGGAATGTTCTCGATCCCCTCCACCCAGGGCCTGAAGGCAAGCTTCAGTGACCCTCCGAGGGAGAACTTCATCGCGCCGTAGATCAACTCGCCAAGCCTTCCGTGTGCCGTCACGTCGACTTTATCCCGTACCGGCGCACGCCCCCCGCTACGGCCCTGGTCGGTGTCGGTCCGGTCGCGTACCGTGAAGGTTCTTCCCCGTATTCCGTCGCTTCGGCGCACCCGAAGTCGAACGAACAGGAGATTCCCGGTGCCGGTCCTCCCCGGAGCCGAGCCCTACCGCCACGAGGGCGGCGAGGTCGGTGTCCTTCTCTGTCACGGATTCACCGGTTCCCCCCAGTCGATGCGCCCATGGGCCGACTACCTGGCCGCGCGCGGGCTGACCGTCTCGCTGCCGCTGCTGCCCGGCCACGGCACCCGCTGGCAGGACATGCAGCTCACCACCTGGCACGACTGGTACGCGGAGGTGGACCGGGCGCTGCGCGAGCTGCGGGAGCGGTGCACCAGCGTCTTCGTCTTCGGTCTCTCCATGGGCGGGGCGCTGACCCTGCGGCTCGCCGCCCGGCACGGGGACGCCGTGCGGGGCATCGTGCTGGTCAACCCGGGCAACAAGGTGCACGGTCCGGCCGCCCACGCGCTGCCGGTCGCGCGCCATCTGATGGCCTCCACCCAGGGCATCTCCAGCGACATCGCCAAGGAGGGCGTGGCCGAGACCGGCTACGACCGGGTGCCGCTGCACGCGGCGTACTCGCTGCGGGAGTTCTTCCGGCTCGTCGACGGCGAGCTGCCCCAGGTGACCCAGCCGGTGCTGCTGCTGCACAGCCCCCAGGACCATGTCGTGCCACCGGCCGACTCGGCCCGGATCCTGTCCCGGATCTCCTCGACCGATGTCCGTGAGGTTCTGCTGGAACACAGCTACCACGTCGCGACGTTGGACCATGACGCGGAGCGGATCTTCGACGAGAGCCTGGCCTTCGTCGAGCGTCTCGCCCCTGTGCTGGTCGACGAGAAGGGGAGCAGGAGCGGTGGCTGAGCAGCAGGACGGCGGCGAGCGGGAGCCGCAGCCCATCGACGAGGAAGCGGCGTGGGCCGCGATCGTCGCCGGGTACGGCGAGGAGCCCGCGGACCCGCCGGGCGCGAAGCCGTTCCGGCCGGTCGAGAACCTGGCCCTGCCGGAGCCCGGGGAGGAGACGGCGGAGACGGACGCGGACCCCGCGCCGGACGCCCGCCCGGGGCCGGACGGGGGGAAGGGCGTGGTGTGGAAGCCGCGCCCGGCGGCGGGGACGCCGAAGGAGGAGGAGCAGGAGCCCGACGAGGAGCCGGGGCCTGAGCGTCCGGCGCTCGGCAGCTCCGTCGTGTTCGCACCGGGGGTCCGGCCTGCCGCGGGACCGCGCGACTACTCCCCCGCCGAGCCGGACGGCGGCGACGAGGGGCACTTCGTCCCGCCGGAGCCGCCGCCGCTGCCGGACGCGGACGTGACGACCAGGTTCGCCTGGCTCGCGGTGGTCGGCGGTCCGATCCTGATGCTGGTCGCGGTCCTCTTCCAGTGGGAGATGACGTGGTGGCTGACGACCCTGTGCATCGGCGGCTTCCTGGGCGGCTTCGCGACGCTCGTGGGCCGCATGAAGCACGACGACGAGGACGACGACGGGTTCGGCGACCCGGGGCGCGGGGCGGTGGTGTAGCGGCCGAGGTCCGGGGCGGGGCGCGCCGGACGGGGGCCGGTGGCGGTCGGATCAGCCCTCCGGCGGGGTGACGGCCGCCGGCTGAGCGGCCGTGGGCGGGGTGACGGTGGCCGTCGCCGGAGTGACGGCGGCCGGGGTGACGGTGGCCGGGGTGACGGTGGTCGTCGCCGAAGTGGCGGCGGTCGTCGCGGTCGTCGTCGCCGGGATCCGGACCGCCGCCAGGACCGGCAGGTGGTCGGTGGCGGCCCGGAGGTCGGCCGGGGGAAGGTCCTGCGGGACCCCGCAGCCGAGGAACTCGACGCCCGGGGTGGCCAGGATCGCGTCGATCCGCTGGTGCGGGTCGGCCGGGGTCCAGGTGTGCTCGCCGCCCCAGGGAGCGGCCTCCCAGCCGTCCTGGAGACCGGCGGTCAGCCGCCGGAAGGCGGGACCCTCGGGCCGCTCGTTGAAGTCCCCGCCGACCAGGACGTACGGGGTCCCCAGCGCGGCGACCCGGTCCAGGACCAGGCCCGCCTGCGCGTACCGCTCCTCCTTCCGCAGGCCCAGATGGCAGCCGACCAGCCCGAGCCGGGCGCCCGCGAAGCGGACGACGGCGGTGGCCAGACCCCGGCGGTGCAGTCCCGGGGTGAGCGGAAGCAGGACGTCCTCGGTGTGCTCCACGGTGGCCCGCAGCGAGCAGAGCAGCAGCGGCCCCGCGGCCGTCGCGCCGCCGCCCAGGACGACGAGGCCGCTCTTGGCGGCGAGCCGGGCGGCGTGCTTGCGCCAGCGGAAGAAGCGCGGGGCCTCCTGGACGAAGACCAGATCGGGCGCGCAGGCGCGGACGATCCGGGCGAGGGCGTCCTCGTCGTCACGGAGCGAGCGGACGTTGTAGGAGAGGACCCGCAGGACGGCCGAACCGTCCGGCTCGGTACGGGAGTCGGGCAGTGCGCTGATCGCCATGGCACGTAACGTACGACAACCGCCCGCCGCGTCCGGGAGGGACGCGACGGGCGGAGGTGACGGGTCTTCCACGCACACCGGGCCCGGCGACGGGCCCCGGTGACGGGTGCTCAGCCCTGGCGGGCCAGGTCCGCCGCGCCGACCAGACCGGCCTTGTTGCCGAGCTGGGCCGCGAGGACCTGGGCGTGCGGACGCCACTGGCCGCCGATCAGCCAGCGCCGGAAGGACTTGCGGATCGGGTCGAGGACCAGTTCGCCCTCGTCCGAGACGCCGCCGCCGACGATGAACGCCGAGGGGTCGAAGAGCGAGGCCAGGTCGGCGAGACCGGCGCCCGCCCAACGGGCCAGCTCGCGGAAGGAGTCGATGGAGACCGGGTCCCCGGCGCGGGCCGCCTGGCTGATGTGCCGGCCCTCGATGCCCTCGGGGGTGCCGTCGCCGAGCGAGAGGAGGACCTCCGCGTTCTCGGGGGTGGCGGCGGCGCGCTGGCGGGCGTAGCGGACGAGGGCGCGCCCGGAGGCGTACTGCTCCCAGCAGCCCTGGCTGCCGCAGCCGCAGAGCAGACCGTCCGGGACGACCCGGATGTGGCCGAACTCGGCGGCCACGCCGAAGCGTCCGCGGCGCAGCTTGTTGCCGATGATGATGCCGCCGCCGAGGCCGGTGCCGAGGGTGATGCAGATGACGTCCTCGTGGCCCTGGCCCGCGCCGAAGCGGTACTCGCCCCAGGCGGCGGCGTTGGCGTCGTTCTCGACGACCACGGGAAGCCCGACCCGCTGCTCGACCTTGTCCTTGAGCGGTTCGTGCCGCCAGTCGATGTTGGGGGCGAAGAGCACGGTGGCGCGCTTGTCGTCGACGTAGCCCGCCGCACCGATGCCGACGGCCTCGATCGGGTGCCCCTTGCCCGCTTCGGAGACGGCGGCGCAGATCGCGTCGACGATCCCTTCGGGGGTCGGCGGGGTCGGCACCTTGTGCGTGTCGAGGATCCTGCCCTCTTCGTCGACCACACCTGCCGCGATCTTCGTGCCGCCGATGTCGACGCCGATGGTGAGTCCCATGTGTCCCTCAGATTTCGGTCGAGCCCCGCTAGGGCCCACCGTACCGGAGGGGTCGACGACTCCTGATCAGTCGAGGTCGATGCGGCGGCCGGGTCCCGGCCCGTCGCCGTCCTCGCGGTCGGGCGCGTCGTCGGCGGGTGCGGTTCCGGTGGGCGGGGCGCCGGGAGGCGGGGTGTCGAAGGGGGCGGCGTCGGGGGGCGTGGTCCCGGATCTGGTCCAGCGGCTCTCGTGGCCCTCGACGGCGGAGCGGTAGGCGGCGAGCAGTTCGCCGCCCGCCGCGGCAAGGTGGTCGAAGACCTTCGGGTTGCGCTCGATGACCGGCTCGACGACGGACTTCGCCTGGCTGACGAGGTGCTGCACGGTCTGCGCCGCCTGACCGGCGAGCGGGCCGCCGAGTCCGCCGGAGACCTTCTCGGCGACGGCTTCGAAGAGCTTGCGGAACTCCTCGGCGGGAGAGCCGGGCTCCGCGCCCTGCCGGGCCCGGTGGCGGGCCTTCTCGGCCTCCAGGTCCTCGGCGCAGGCCTCGGCCCAGGCGTCCGGATCGCTCATGGCGTACTCCTCCGTGGTCGTACTTCGACGGTACACGGCCTCAAGGGGTACGGGGCCAGAGCCCGGGGTCGGGAGTGAAGCGCACGCGCAGGTCGCCGTCGACGAGTCCGGCGCCGGTGACGGTGCAGCGGCGCAGGGCGGCGGGCAGGGGCAGGTTGCGGCGGAAGGGGCCGACGCCGAGGAGGAGTTCGTCGCCGCGCCGGATCAGGGACAGCTCCCCCTTGACGGCGCCGGGGAGGCCGATGTGCCAGACGAGCACGCCGTCCTCGGCGCGCCGGTCCTCGACGGTCCACTCCGGTACGGGGAGGGGCGCGGGTGCCGGGTGGGCGGGGGCGAGCAGGGCGAGGTCGCCGGGCCCGTGCGGGTCGCGGCCGAGGTGGGGCAGCTCGGTGACGGTCTCCTCGACGGCGGCGGCGCGCAGCTCGGCGAGGTGCCGGCGCTGCCGGTCGGCGAGCCCGGCGAGCCAGGGGTCGGCGGAACCGGCGGGCAGCAGCCGGTTGGCGACGACGGTGTCGAGGGCGAGGCCCTGGAGGGCGAGGCCGAGGCGGGCGGTGCGCAGGGCGCGGAGGGCGGCGGGGCCTGGTTCGAGGACGAGCCGGACGGTGGTGCCGGGGGCTTCGACTATGTCCTGTACGGCGGCCAGCTCGGCTTCCCAGCGGGCGGTGGCCTCGTACAGCCACTGCGCGGGCATGGGCACCCCGGCGAGCTGGGCGAGCATCGGGCGCAGGGCGCGGGCGGCCTGCCGCTCGGAGGGCAGGAGGCGGCGCAGATAGCGGCGGAGCTGCTCGGGCAGGGCGAGGACGGCGAGCGCCTCGGGGAGCGGGGGCAGATCGACGACGACGAGGTCGTGGTCGCCCGCGGCGGCGTCGCGGAGGGTACGGAGCAGGGCGAACTGGCGGCTGCCGGGGAGTTCGGTCAGCTCGGCGTCCTCGAAGGGGGCCGCGCCGAGCAGGTCGAGAACGGTGGCGGAGCGCTCCTGGAGCGCCAGGAACTCGCGCCGGAAGTCGTCGGCGGGACGGGGCCGGAGGAGCTTGAGACGGCCGGGGGGCGCGCTGGGGCTGCGGGGGCCGCCGAGGCTGTCCGCGCGGTGGGGGTGGTGGGCGTCGGGCCGGTGGGCGTTGGGCCGGTGCTCGTCAGGACCGGGGCCGCCGGGACGGTGCTCGTGCCCGCCGGGGCCGTCAGGGCCGGGGCCGTCGCCGGGGTGCCCGTCGTGGCCGGGGCGGGTGGTGCCGTCTTCCGGGAGGGGGCCGGTGGTGCCCTTCGCGGGGGACCCGCCGGTGCCGGCCTCCGCGAGGAGCCTCTCGTCGCCGCCCGCCGCGAGGAACCCCTCCGGGTTGCCCTCCGGGAAGAGCGCGTCGGCGTTCTCCGAGATCAGGAGGGTCCGGCGGCCGGCCCTCGCCTCGGCGAGGGCGGTCGCGGCGGCGACGGTGGTACGACCGGCGCCGCCGAGGCCGGTGACAAGGATGATCCGCATGCGCAGGACGTTACCCGCGCGCCGCGAGGGCCCGTCGGGGGGTTCGGGCGCCCGGCCCGCGAGGGACCGGCAAGGAGGCGCGGGCCTGCCCGCCGCGCGAGGGCCCGGCGAGGAGACACCGGCGCCGAAGTCGGCGCACGAGGCTCGGGCACCCGCCCTGCGAGGGACCGGCAGGAGGCTCAGGCGCGCATCCCGCGAAGTCCCGGCGGCAGGCTCAAACGCGCGTCCCCCGAAGACCAGGCGGCAGGCTCAAGCGCGCCCATACCACGAGGGCCCTGCGGGGAGGCACGGACGCGCCCGTCCCGCGAAGGCCGGGCCAGGAGAGGCAACAAGCCCGCCCTCCCCGCGAGGACCGACGGCGGAGGGGGGAAGCTCAGGCGCCGGATTCGACGCGCTTCTTGAGGCCGTCGAGGGCGCGGTCGATGATGACCTTCTCGGCCTTGCGCTTGATCATGCCGAGCATGGGGATCTTGACGTCCACGGTCAGCTGGTAGGTGACCTCGGTGCGGTCGCCGCCGAGCGAGGTGAGCCGGTAGGAGCCGTCGAGGGAGCGGAGCATCTGCGACTTGACCAGGGTCCAGCTGACCTCGTCGGCGCCGGTCCAGGTGTACGCCAGGGTGTGGTCGTCCCGGATGGCGCCCGCGTCGAGGACGAGCCGGACCTTCTCCGCGCGCCCGGCGTCGTCGGCGGCCAGGACCTCGGCCTCCTTCACCTCGCCCGTCCACTCGGGGTAGCGGGCGAAGTCGGCGATCACGCGCATGACGTCGGCCGGTGCCGCCTCGATGGTGATGCTCGAGCTGGTGTGTTCGGCCATCGCGGTGGCTCCTCCACGGTGCGGTCCGGCGGAAGTCAAGGGGCACAGGTGTGCCGACGGAAGGCTATCGCGCCGTGACACACCGGCTGTCACCCCGGGCCGTCGGGGCACTCACCACTCCAGGACCCACGGTGTGCCGGTCGCGGCGAAGTGGCCGACGTTGACGCACTCGGTGGCGCCGATCCGCATCCGCCGGGCCAGCGGCTGATGGACGTGGCCGAAGAGGTGGTAGCGGGGGCGGGTGCGCCGGAGCGCGTCGAGGAGGGCGCTGCTGCCGCGCTCGAAGCGGCGGGCGACGGTGTCGTACGTCAGCTCGGGCACGTCCGGGGGGATGTGGGAGCAGAGGACGTCCACCTCGCCGAGGGCCTCGACCTTGGCCGCGTACTCCTCGTCGGAGATCTCGTACGGGGTGCGCATCGGGGTGCGCAGTCCGCCGCCGACGAAGCCGAAGACGAGGCCGCCGATCTCGGCCCGTCCGCCGTCGAGGACGGTGGTGCCGGGCCCGGCGAAGTCGGGCCAGAAGCGGGGGATGTCGACATTGCCGTAGGTGGCGTACGTAGGGGTGGGGAAGGCGGCGAAGAGTTCGGCGTACTGGCGTCGGACGGCCGCCTCGATCGCGGTCTCGCGGTCGACGTCGAGCGTGGCCCAGAGGCTACGGCCCAGCTCACGGGCCTCGTCGAAGCGGCGGGCGGTGCGCAGCTCGACCAGCCGGTCGGCGTTCTCGACGCCGAAGAGGTCGGGGAAGATGCCCCGGCCGTGGTCGGCGTAGTCGAGGAAGAGGACGAGGTCGCCGAGGCATATCAAGGCGTCGGCGCCTTCCCCCGCGCGGGCGAGATCTTCGGCGTTGCCGTGCACGTCGCTGACCACATGGACTCGCATGGCCCCCACCCTAGGGGGTGTCACCTGCGGTTACTTCCGAGTCGGGAAACCGGTGGATTACTGTGCGGAGAGCACCGTCATGCGTGTGTGACGCATGGAACATCTGCCCAGGACCCCCTACCGGGAACCGTGTACTGGTGGGTAACGTCCGGGCAGTCCAGTCGCGCTCGCCCCCACTGAGCGCCGGGTAGTCACTGGACTTCACCGGTGCATCACACAGAGCCGTGGCGCCGGCGCCCGATGAGGAGCAGCAGTCTTGCGCGAGTTCAGCCTTCCGGCCCTGTACGAGGTCCCCGCGGACGGCAACCTGACGGATCTCATCCGCCGCAACGCCTCCCAGCACCCAGACGTGGCCGTGATGGGCCGCAAGGTCGGCGACGCCTGGGCCGACGTGACGGCCAGGGAGTTCCTCGCCGAGGTCAGGGGCGTGGCCAAGGGGCTGATCGCCGCCGGGGTGGAACCGGGCGACCGGGTCGCACTGCTCTCCCGTACGCGCTACGAGTGGGTGCTCCTCGACTTCGCGATCTGGAGCGCGGGCGGGGTGACCGTACCGGTGTACGAGACCAGCTCGGCCGAGCAGATCCAGTGGATCCTCGGCGACTCGGGCGCCAGGCTGGCCCTGGTGGAGAGCCCGGCGCACCGCGAGTCGGTGGAGTCCGTACGGGCGAACCTGCCCGCCCTCGAAGAGCTGTGGGCGATCGAGGAGGACGCGGTGGCCCGGCTCACCGCCTCCGGCGCGGACGTCTCCGACGAGCTGGTCGACGCGCGGATGTCGGCGGCGAACGCGGACGACCCGGCGACGATCGTCTACACGTCGGGCACCACGGGCCGCCCCAAGGGCTGTGTCCTGACCCACCGGGCGTTCTTCGCCGAGTGCGGCAACGCGGTGGAGCGGCTGAAGCCCCTCTTCCGTACGGGCGAGTCCTCCGTCCTCCTCTTCCTGCCCGCCGCGCACGTCTTCGGCCGGCTCATCGAGGTGGCCTCCGTGATGGCCCCGGTGCGGCTCGGCTGTCTGCCGGACATCAAGTCGCTCACGGACGAGCTGGCCGCGTTCCGGCCGACGCTGATCCTGGGCGTCCCCCGGGTCTTCGAGAAGGTCTACAACGGGGCGCGGGCCAAGGCGCAGGCCGACGGCAAGGGCAAGATCTTCGACAAGGCGGCGCACACCGCCATCGCGTACAGCCGCGCCCTGAGCACCTCGCAGGGCCCGTCCCTCGGGCTGCGGCTCAGGCACAGGCTCTTCGACAAGCTGGTCTACGGCAAGCTGCGGGCGGTGCTCGGCGGGCGCGGCGAGTACGCGATCTCGGGCGGCGCGCCGCTGGGCGAGCGGCTCGGCCACTTCTTCCGGGGCATCGGCTTCACGGTCCTGGAGGGGTACGGCCTGACGGAGTCGTGCGCGGCGACGGCGTTCAACCCGTGGGACCGGCAGAAGATCGGCACGGTCGGGCAGCCGCTGCCGGGCTCGGTGATCCGGATCGCCGACGACGGCGAGGTGCTGCTGCACGGCGAGCACCTGTTCACCCGGTACTGGAACAACGAGGCGGCGACGGCCGAGGCGCTCGCGGACGGCTGGTTCCACACGGGGGACATCGGCACCCTCGACGAGGACGGCTATCTGGCGATCACCGGCCGGAAGAAGGAGATCCTGGTGACGGCGGGCGGCAAGAACGTCGCCCCGGCGGTCATCGAGGACCGCATCAGGGCGCACGCGCTGGTCGCGGAGTGCATGGTGGTCGGCGACGGGCGCCCGTTCGTGGGCGCGCTGGTCACGCTCGACGAGGAGTTCCTCGGCCGCTGGGCCGCCGACCACGGCAAGCCGACGGGCTCGTCGGCGGGCTCGCTGCGCGAGGACCCGGAGCTGCTCGCGGAGATCCAGCGGGCGGTCGACGACGGCAACGCGGCGGTCTCGAAGGCGGAATCGGTCCGCAAGTTCCGCATCCTGCCGACCCAGTTCACGGAGGAGGCGGGCCACATCACGCCGTCCCTGAAGCTGAAGCGGAGCGTGGTGGCGAAGGACTTCGCGGACGAGATCGAGGCGATCTACACGAAGTGAGGCCCGGCAGGGCCGCCGGACCTGCGAAGGGGCCCGGGACGCGTGTGCGTCCCGGGCCCCTTCGCATCCGACGACCGGCCGCGCCCGCCGCTCGGACCGGGGCCGCGCCTTCGCCGACCGTACTGGCGGGACCGGGTCCTCCGCCTCGCCCGCCCGGCAGCCAGACCGGACCCTTCGCCGCTGCCGGACCGACGGACGGGGACCGACCACCCTCGTCTCACCCGCCCGCGCCGACGGACAGGGCCCCTCGGTCGGGTCCGGCCCGGCAGACAGACCGGCCCCTTCGCCTTACCGGCCCGACTGACGGGACCGGACCCCCTCGCCCCGCCCGCCCTGCCGACGGAGCAGGCCCTCGTCCCGCCCGCCCTGCCGACGGACCGGCCACCCTCGCCCCGCCCCGCCCGCCCGCCCGCGCCGACGGACAGGGCCCCTCGGTCGGGTCCGGACCGGACTGTCGGTGCGGGCGTTCGCGCGTCCTACAGGAGTTCCCTCAGGCGTTCCGCCAGGAGGTCCCAGCGCCATTTCTCCTCGACCCAGGCGCGGCCCCGCTCGCCCATGCGGGCGCGGAGTTCCGGGTCCAGGAGGAGGGTGGTGACGCGGTCGGCCGATTCCTCGGGGGAGGTGCCCCGGACGACCCAGCCGGTCTCGCCGTCGAGGACGGCGTCGGGGGCGCCGCCCGAGTCGCCCGCGACGACCGGGAGGCCGGTCGCGGAGGCCTCCAGGTAGACGATGCCGAGGCCCTCCACGTCGAGGCCACCGCGCCGGGTGCGGCAGGGCATGGCGAACACGTCGCCCGCCCCGTAGTGCGCGGGCAGCTCCGCCCAGGGGACGGCGCCGGTGAACCGTACGGAATCGGCCACGCCGGTGGTGGCCGCGAGCCGGTGCAGGTCCTTCTCGTACGGGCCTCCGCCGACGATCAGGAGGACCGCGTCCGGGACCCGGCGCAGGATCTGCGGCATGGCCTTGATCAGGGTGTCCTGGCCCTTGCGCGGGACGAGGCGGGAGACGCAGACGACGACCGGGCGGTCGGTGAGTCCGAGCCGGGCGCGGACCTCGGCGCCGCCGGAGCCGGGGTGGAAGGTCTTCTCGTCGACGCCGGGCGGCAGCTGGGTCATCCGGCCGGCGGCGGCGGGCGTGAGGGCCCCCGCGATCCGGGAGCGGGTGTACTCGCCGAGGTACGTCAGGGTGTCGGTTCCCTCGCCGATCCGCCGCAGCAGACCCCGGGAGCCGGGCAGCTGGGCCCAGCCCGCCTCGTGGCCGTGCGTGGTCGCGACCAGCCGACGGGCGCCCGCCTTCCGCAGCGCCGGGCCCATCAGCCCGAGCGGCGCGGCCGCCCCGAACCACACGGACTCGCAGCCATGCTCGCGGAGCAGGGCGGTCGCGCGGGCGGTGACCCGAGGCGTCGGCAACAGCATGGTGGTGCGATCCCGGACGACCGTGAAAGGCTGTTCGGCGTCGAACGCGGCCGTCGCCTCGATCCCTTCGCGGCCGTGCTTCCACGTGGAGGCGTAGACCACGATCCGATCGGGGTCGAGGCGCAGCGCCATGTTGTGCAGGAAGGCCTGGATTCCGCCGGGACGTGGCGGGAAGTCGTTGGTTACGATCAGGGTCTTGTGCATCGTGGCCGACAGTACCGCGCGCGCACCCACCGCCCGGCACCACCACTCCCCCGCGTGAGCGGGGCCGACAGGACAGGCATCAGGACGGGCATGACGGGCGCCACCGCGAACCACTCGCGCACGACCTCGGCACTTCCCCTCGGGCTCTGGGGCCTGACCCGGATCATCCTCCTGCTGTGCGTGTTCAAGGTGATCGTCCAGCCGGGCCCGGACACGACGGCCGAGGTGGAGTCCATATACCGGCCGTGGGCCGAGGTCCTGGAGACGGGGACGTACCCCATGGGCGACGTGACCTGGCAGTACCCGCCGGCCGCCGCCCTCGCGATCCTCTCCCCCGCGCTGCTGCCGTTCCTGGACTACGCGTCCGCCTTCTTCGTCCTCGCGCTCGCGTGCGACGCCCTCGTCTTCGGGCTTCTCCTGCACACGGGCCGCCGCCCCGGCCGTTCGATGCGGGGGGCCTGGCTCTGGCTCGCGGCGGTCCCGCTGCTCGGCCCGACCGCGTACGCCCGCTACGACATCATGGTGGCCGCCGTCGCGGTGGCGGCCCTGCTCGCGGCCGTCCGCAGCCCCCTGGTCCTCGGGCTGCTCACGGGTTTCGGGGCGGCTCTGAAGATCTGGCCGGCGCTGCTGCTCACGGGCACCTCCAAGGGGCGGGCGACCTGGCGTGCCTGGCTCGTCGCGGCGGGCTCGGCGGCGGGTGTGCTGCTGCTGTGCGCGCTGTGGATGCCGGGGGCGCTCGCCTTCCTCTCGTACCAGAGCGAGCGGGGCACGGAGGTCGAGTCGCTGGGGGCGATGGTCTTCCACGTGGCCCGGAACCTCGGCTGGGAGGGGGAGGCGCGGATGAACTACGGCTCGATGGAGTTCCTCGGCCCATACGTCTCCTGGGTCTCGGCCGTCTCGATGGCGCTGACGGTCGCGGCGTTCGGCTGGCTGGTCCTGTGGCGGTTCAAGGCCCGGCGCTTCACCTCCTCGACGACGGCCGACGCTGCTTTCGTCGCGGTGCTCCTCTTCACCCTGACCAGCCGGGTGATCTCGCCGCAGTACATGATCTGGCTCTTCGCCCTCGCCTCGGTCTGTCTGGCCTACCGGTCGAGCCGGATGCGGCTCCCGGCGCATCTGGTGCTGTGGGCGACGGCCGTCACGCAGTTCGAGTACCCCGTCTGGTTCTGGCATGTGACACAGAGCGATCCGCTGGGCGTCGGCGTGCTCTTCCTGCGCAACGGTCTGCTGGTCGCCGCCGCCTTCCTCGCCTGCCGCACCCTGTGGCGGCACACGGTGATGGAGACCGACCCGGTGAACGTTCCCGCCCCGGCGGGCCACCCGGACCGGGAAAAGGAACTGGCCGGGTCGTACCGATGAGGGCGGATCGACCTCTTCCGAATGCCGGTTCAGGCCGGTGCTACCCTGAACACCTTTATCTCTCCGTTAGGGCCTTCTGCCGACATGAATAACCCGGAACTCTCGGTCGAGACGCTTCTTCCGCATCAGGGGACGGGAGGGAGGGGAACAGCCCCGGAGAGAGCCCGGGAGAGGACCCAGGGAGCGCCGGAGAGAAACCCCGGGAACACCCCTCGGAGCACGCCGGAGGGCACCCCGGAATTCACGGCGCGAAAGTTCTCGGCCCTCACTTTCGCGACGTCCGGGACATTCTTCCTGATTTATCTCGCGCTCTCGGCACGACGTCACGCGGCCAACCTCTCCACCGGATACGACCTGGGCATCTTCACCCAGGTCGTGCAGTCCTACGCGAACGGGACCGCCCCCTATTCGGCGCTGAAGGGTCCGGACTACAACACGCTCGGGGATCATTTCCATCCGATCCTCGCGGTGCTCGCACCCGCCTACAGGCTCTTCCCCTCCGGCTTCACGCTGCTGGTGTGCCAGGCGGCGCTCGTGGCGTTCTCCATAGCCCCCCTGATGAAGTGGGCGTACGAGGTGCGGGGGCGTGGATTCGCCCTCTGGGTCGGCATTTCCTACGGCGCCTCGTGGGGGCTCGCGAAGCTCGTGAGTTTCGACTTCCACGAGGTCGCCTTCGCGGTGCCGTTCCTCTCGCTCTCGCTCTGCGCGGCGGGGCGCCGGAACTGGCGGGCGGCCGCCCTGTGGGCCATGCCCCTGGTCCTGGTCAAGGAGGATCTGGGGCTCACGGTCGCCGCGATCGGCGCGTATCTGGCGTGGAAGGGCGCCCGGACCACGGGCATCGCCCTGGCCGTCTTCGGCGTCGCCGCGACGGCGCTGGAAATGCTGGTGATCCTCCCGTACTTCAATCCGCTCGGGCAGTTCGCCTACTGGCCGCCCGAGGCGTCCGAGGAGGCGGGGCTCCTCCTCCAGGCGGTCGGCGTCCTCTGGCCCCCCGTCAAGTGGCTGACGGTCCTCATGCTCGTCGCCCCCACCGGCTTCCTGGCGCTCCGCTCCCCGATCCTGCTCGTCGCACTGCCGACCCTCGGCTGGCGCTTCGTCTCCTCGAACCCGTACTACTGGGGAACGGACTTCCACTACAGCGCGGTCCTCATGCCCATCGCCTTCGCCGCCGCGATACACGCCGTGGACTCGGGCCGTACGGGGCTCGGGAGCCGTCTCGGAGCCCGCTTCGGCAGCCGCGTCGGAGGGGGTTCCGGGGGCGGCTTCGGAGGGGCGGTCGGTGCCCGGCTCCGTGCGCGGGGCGTCCTGCCCGCCTGTGTCCTCGGCGCGGTCGTCACGGGCGTCACCTTCTTCACCCATCCCCTGCACGAGCTGGTCCTGCCCCGGACGTGGAGCGAGTCCGCGCACGCCAGGACGGCCGACGAACTGCTCGGCAGGATCCCCGACGGCACCACGGTGGCCGCGTCGAACCGGCTGGCCGCCCAGCTCATGGACCGGACCACGGTCAGCGAGGTCTGCCTCTTCCCCCGGTCCTTCCCCCCGGAGGAACCGCCCCGCTGGCTGATCTACGACGACACCGACAACACCGACCCCGCCTGCGCCACCGGAAACCTGCTGGAAGCGGGCTCCGACGTGCCCGGCTACCGGCTGATCGAGAAGCGGGACGGGATCTCCCTCCTCCAGCGGACCGCCACCCCGCCGACGAGCACCTCGTCGACAGGCACCTCGTCGACAGGCATCCAGCCGAACGGCACCCCGTCGACCGGCATCCAGCCCACCGGCTGACGACGGACCGCAGACCGGCTCACCGACCGACCGGCCGACCGGCCGACCGTCGAGCGCAGGTCCGGCCGACAGGCCCCCGCACCCGTACGGCGCTCGGCCCCGCGCGTCCCCCGGCTGGCGCTCGTAGCCTGGGGCCATGGCGGAGGCCACGACCGAGCGCGGCGCCGAAGCCCTTCGGCTCCCCCTGTGGACCCAAGTCCTCGGCTGGTGCGGTGTCGCCGGGCTGATCTACCTGCTGATCTGCGCCGTGAGCATCATCAGCCGGGGCTTCGCGGGGCTCGGCACCGACGCGGCGCACACCATGTTCGCCTTCGCCGCGCACCCCTGGGTCGGACTCAGCGTCGGCGTCCTCGGCACGGTCCTCATCCAGTCGTCGACCACGACGACGGCCATCGCCGTCACCGCCGTCGGCTCGGGCGCACTGCCCATCGAGGGCGCGATCCCCATCATCCTCGGCGCGAACGTCGGCACCACCGTCACGACGAGCCTGGTCGCCCTGACCTTCATCGGCGACCGCGCGGAGTTCCGCAGGGCGCTCGGCGCCTCGACCGTCCACGACTTCTACAACTGGCTCGCGCTGCTCGTCTTCTTCCCCGTCGAACTGATCTGGCATCCGCTGCGGGGCATCAGCGGAGCACTCACCGACGCCCTGTACGGCAGGGACTGGCTGCCGAACCCCGCCCACTTCAACGTCATCCGGGCGGCCACCCGGCCGGTGGAACACGGCGTGATCCAGGCGACCTCGCACATCAGCAGCACCCTGGGCCCGCTGTTCACCATCGTGATCGGCGCCCTGCTCATCCTGGTCGCCGTCCGCTACCTGGGAAGGCTGCTCAAGCTGCTGATGGTCGGCAGGGCCAGGGACATCCTGGTCAGGGCCGTCGGCCGCAACGCCTACCTCGCCATGGCCTCGGGCATGGCGGTCACCGTCGTCACCCAGTCCTCCACGATCACCACCTCCGTCCTCGTCCCCTTCGCGGGAGCGGGCATCCTGACCCCGGCGCAGGTGTATCCGGTGGTCGTCGGCTCCAACCTAGGCACCACGTTCACCGTGGTCTTCGCCGCCTTCGCGGGCGCCGGACCGGACGCGAAGATCGGCCTGCAAGCCGCCTTCGTCCATCTGATCTACAACCTCTTCGCCATCGTCGTGATCTACGTGATCCCGCTCCTGCGTCCCGTACCGCTGTACTGCGCCGAGAACCTGGCCCGGGTCGCCGCCGAGCACCGCTGGGTCCTCGCCGTCTACCTCGGCACGGTCTTCATCGCCCTGCCCGCCCTGGTCATCGTGCTGGTGGGCGTCCTCTGACACCCCGACACCGGACCGGACCGGGCCCGGGTCAGCCCAGCCGCTCCCGGACGTACGCCCGCCAGTCGGCGGTGAACCGCTCCGGGGTGGTGCCCAGGACCTCCCGCAGGGCCGCCTCCACCGCACCCTCCCGGGACGCCGCCGCCCCGACCGCGCGGTAGAACGCGGTCAGCCGCTCCTCGCCCCAGCGGTTCGCGATCAGCGCGCAGGCCAGCCAGCCGCCCTCGTACGCCCGCGCCAGCGCCTCCGCGTCCCCGCCGAAGGAGAACTCCTCGTCCTCGGGCAGCCGGGCGGGCACCTCCCCCGCCAGGACCGCGCGGCGCAGCTCGGGCGCCGCCTGCGCCGGAGTGCGGCCCGCGCCCCGGTAGGCGACCCAGTCGGCGAAGCCCTCGGAGAGCCAGACGGGGGTGGCCGGGGTGGTGGCGGCGCGGGTGGCGACATGGACGGTCTCATGGGTGAGGACGAACTGCCGGCCGAAGTCGCCCAGCAGCCCGTACGCCTCCGGGTTGACGATCACCCGGTCCGCCGGGGCGTCCGTACCGCCCCGGGTCTCCCCCGTGGTGACGGCGGCGATGCCCCGGTAGCCGGAGCCCGGCGCGCCGAGGAGTTCACCCATGCCGTCGAGGGTGGCGGGGACGAGGACGACGAGCTTCCGGTCCCAGTCCCCGGGCCAGGAGGCGGCGGCGACGGGGACCGCGCGGTCGGCCGCCCCGGCGATCTCCCGGAGCCGCTCGGCGCTCTGCCCGACGCCGAGGACGAGCGAGCGGGAGCCCTGGACGGGCGTCACGTCCCCCTGCTCCCACAGCTGCCGGGGCGCGCCCCGGTCGGGCCGGTCGCCGGTGACGTACCAGCGTCCGCCGCGCCGGACGAGGTCGAGGACCCGGGCGCCGGTGGCGGGCCGCCGGTCGTGACCGGTCAGCCGGTAGCCGAGTTCGGCGCGGGCGGTGATCCGGTCGGGGGCGGTGCGTTCGGTGCCGGTGACCCGGTACGTCCAGCCGTCGAGCGGCACGGCGGCGAGCCGCCGGTAGACGGTGAGCGCGGTCGGGGCGTAGCCGGGGTCGAGCGCGGCGAGGTAGCCGGGCTCGTCGCGGGCGAGGAGCGCGTGGGCGTACCGGTCGAGAAGGGCCTGCGCCTCCCGGGTGGCCGGTTCGGCGGGCGGTTTCGCGGTGCAGCCGACGAGCCCGGCGAGGACGAGCAGCAGGACCGGCAGCCAGCCGGCCACCGGCCGCCGCGCTCCACACCCCTGACCTGCCACGCCTCCGATCGTACGGTCGAGGGGACGGGTGACGCGGCCGGCGGGGCCGCCGCGCGGCGGAGCCCGGCGCCTCGGCCTCGCCGGAGCGGGCGGCTCCGCCCCCTCTCGGGCCTCTCCCTCAAACCCCGCTCAGGCCCCGCTCAGACCCGTGTGACCGTGATGTGCGACATCATGTTCACCGGGTCGTAGCGGACCCGGGCGCCCGGGTAGGGGGCGTGGATGACCTGGCCGTTGCCCGCGTAGAGGGCGACATGGCTGGCGTCGCCCCGGTAGGTGACGAGGTCGCCGGGCTGGGCCTGGGAGAGCGGCACCTGACGGCCCGCGTACCGCTGGGCCTGGGAGGTGCGGGGCAGGCTGACGCCCGCCTGCCGGTACGCCCAGACCATCAGGCCCGAGCAGTCGAAGGCGGACGGTCCCGTGGCGCCCCACACGTACGGCCTGCCGATCACGCTGCGGGCGGCGAGCACCGCGGCGGCGGCGCGGGAGGAGGCCGGGCCGAGGTCGGCGAGCGGCGGCAGTTCCCCGGCGCGTCCGCCGGAGCGGGAGCCCCGGTCGAAGTCGGCGCGCTGTGCGGCGGTGAGGCGGGCGAGCACCCGGCGGGCCTCGGCGAGTTTGTGTTCGACGGTCCGCTTGTGGCGGGCGACCTCGGCGCGGCTGCGTTCCAGCTCGGCGAGGGCCTGGCGGCCCTCGGCCCGTCGCTGGTCGAGCCTTCGCCGCTCCCGGCGGAGTTCGCCGAGGACGGTGCTCTGCCGGGTGGTGAGGCGGTCGAGGGTGGCGGCCCGGTCGAGATAGGTGTCGGGGTCGGAGGAGAGCAGCAGGGCGAGGGAGGGATCGATGCCGCCGGAGCGGTACTGGGCTCCGGCGGCCGAGCCGAGGGCGCCCCGCATGCGGTTGACGCGCTCCTGGCCGCGGGCGAGGGCGTCCTGTGCCTGGGAGACCGTCCGGCGCAGCGCGTCCGCCTTCTCGTCCGCCTGGTTGTAGCCCTCGGTGGCCTTCTCCGCCTCCTCGAAGAGACGGTCGACGGTGGCGCGGGTGGCGGCGGTTCCCGTCCCGGGGTCGGCGCTCGCGGGGACGGCCCCGAGGGACGCGGCGGCGGTGGCCGCGGCGGCGGTGAGGACGGTGACCCTGGCGGCGGGTCGGCGGTGGGACGCCACGAATCGCGCTCCGTTCGGCTCTACGCAGACTGGCGCGGCAGAGAGTAGCCGTTGCGCGGCCCGCGTCCAACGAAGGCGAAAGGCACATAAAGTGACGCCCCGCCGGAGACCACAGGTCACCGGCGGGGCGTCAGTCGGCAGAGGCCGATGCGAACCACCCGTTCGGGCGGTGTCGCGGGGCGGGTCGCGGGGGCGTCAGCCCGCGATGCGCACGCCGAACTGGAACGTGCCCATGTAGTTCATCGACTCGTAGCGCACGTTCGCGCCCGGCTTGGGGGCGTGCAGGATCGTGTTGTTGCCCGCGTACAGGCCGACGTGCGAGAGGCCGTTGAAGAAGACCAGGTCGCCGGGCTTGAGCTGGCTGCGGCTGATCTTCACGCCGTCGTTCTGCTGCGTGTAGGTGACCCGGGAGAGGCCGACGCCCGCCTTGCCGTAGGCCCACTGGGTCAGACCCGAGCAGTCGAACGAGGAGGGGCCCTCGTGGCCGGAGGCGTACGGCATGCCGAGGCGGGTGTGGGCGGCGGCGAGGGCGGCGGCGCCGAAGCCGTTCGCGGGGACCTCGTTGCCGAGTTCGACGCGGTCGGTGGCGGCGCGGCTGGCGCGCTGCTCCTTCTGCCGCTCCTGCTCCTGCATCTTGGCCCGCTCGGCGGCCGTCAGGGTGTTCAGGAGCGTGCGGGCCTCGGCCAGCTTGCCCTGGAACTTCTTCTTCTTGGCGCCGAGGGTCTTGCGGACGTCCTCAAGGTCGGCCAGCTTCGTGCCGGCCTCGGCGCGCTGCTGCGCGAGGGTGCGCTGCTTGGCCTGGATCGAGGTGAGGACGTCGGCCTGCTGGGCGCTCAGCTGGTCGATCGCGGACGCCTTGTCGAGATAGGTGTCCGGGTCGGCGGAGAGGAAGAGCTGAAGGGCCGGGTCGATGCCGCCGGAGCGGTACTGGGCGCTGGCGACCGAACCGATCTGGTCACGCAGGGTGTTGAGTTCCTGCTGGCCCCGGGCCACCTTGTCCTGGAGGGCGCCGATCTCCTTCTGGAGGGTCGTGCGGCGCTCTTCGGCGAGGTTGTACTGCTCGGTGGCCTCTTCGGCCTCGTGGTTCAGGGCGTCGACCTTCGCCTTGACCTCGTCGATCTTGGGCTTGGGGGCTGCCTGGGCTCCGGACTGGGCGGAGAGGGCGACGGCGGCTGCGGCGGTCGCGGTGAGCACGGTCACGCGGGTGCGGCTCGGCTGCTTGGGTCGACGGTGGGACGCCACGAAGGCGATCTCCTTCTTCCTCAGAGCCGCCCAACCGGTCAGGGGCAGGCGGTTCCTCCGCTGCCACCCCGGATGGATGGTCGACCGCGCGAAGGTTCGAAGGCCGACCCTAGTGACCAAGTTGTGATCAGTTCAAATCCCACCGGCAAAAATATCGCTCTCGCCTGTTTTCTTTACACATATCGCACGGGCAGTGAGGGCAACTTGACGGTGCGCCACCCATAATCCGGGCATTACGCCCAGGAGTTGCGATGCGTCACGAGAGCCGCGAAAGCCGCTTCAACAACAAGGCGGACGCCACCGGACGCGCCCCCGCCTTCGCCACCCCGTCGGCCACCTCGCGATCGGTGGAGACCACCACGACCGGCCGGCCCCCCGGCTCCGCCCGTACCAGCTGACGGATCAGCTCGTCCGCCGTCACCCCCGGTTTGGAGAACAGCACCCGCACCCCGCGCGGCGGCGCGAGCAGCACCGGCGCCGCCAGCTCCGCCCCGTCGAAGACGCAGGTCACCTCGGCGCCCGAACGGGCCGCGAGCGCCGAGAGGCTGCCGAGCAGCCGCAGCCGCTGCTTCTCCAGCGGCATCGTCGGATAGCCGGTCTTGGTGACGTTGTAGCCGTCGACGACCAGATGGGCCTGAGGCAGCGCCAGCAGCTGGTCGAGCAGCGCCGGATCGGTCTCCGAGAGCGCCCGCGCCGCGATGTCCTTCGGGGACATCCGCCCCGGCTCCACCGCGTCCACCAGATCGGCCGGATGCAGCGAGACCGGCGGCAGCGCCAGCTCGCGCCGGAGCCCCTGCGCCGCGTCGAGGACCGTGTCGAGCAGCAGCCTCAGCCGCATGTCCTCCACCGAACGCCCCTCGCGGGCCGTCCTGCGGCTCGCCTCAAGGGCCGCCTCGACCTCGCCGAGCCGCGCCTTCAGCCGCCTGCTCTCGCTCTCGGCGGCCGACACCTGCGCCGCCGCCTCCGTCCGCGCCGCCTCGGTCTCCCCCCGCACCCGGCGCAGCGCGGCCTCGCCCCGCTTCACGTCGCTCTGGGCGCTGCGCAGCTTGCGATGCAGCGCCTCGGTCTCCTTGCGGGCAGCCTCCAGGTCGTGCCGGAGCTGCTCGGTCTCGGTGCGGATGCGCTCCCGGGCGGCGGCCAGTTCCTCGCGCAGCCGCTCCACCTCGCGCCGCCCGGCCTCGTCGGCCCGCTCGGCGTCGGCGCGCTGGGCCTCCTCGCCCGCGGCGGCCACCAGCTTGACCCAGCCCGGCGGGCGCAGCACATAGGCCGCCGCCGCGACGTCCACGGGGTCGGCGGCGGCGGGCGGGGTGCCGCTCTCCACGGGCCCGGCCAGTTCGGGATGGCCCTGCCGGAAGCGCTCGCCGATCCGCTGACGGAACAGCGGATCGCTCTCCAGCGCCGCCGCCATCGCGTTCCCGGCGAACTTGGCCCGCCGGCTCGCGGTGAAACGGGCGTACTGCCGCAGCGGCGCGGGCAGCTCGGCGACGGTCAGCCCGCCGAAGGCGTCGGCGACCAGCGCCACGACCTTGCGCCGTACGCCTTCCGGCAGCGGATGGTCGAGCGTCTCGGCAGCGTCACCTGCCGCGCCGGTCGGTTCTCCACCGCGCGCGGGCTGCTCCACGATCCGTCACCCCTATGTCGTCCGCGCCGTCCCTCAGGAAGCGGCGCCCGGCCTGTCCACCAGTTCGATCTGGTCCACCGCGTTGCACCAGCGGCAGCGGACCGACTCGATGGTCTCACTGACCACCTGCCGCTCCTCGACCGTGGGATCACCCGCGAGGTCCAGATGGACGAACTCGACGACCTTCGAGGAGCGCGTCACATCGAAACGGGTCAGATTGCCGCAGAGCGTGCAGCGCCAGCGGGTCTCGTCGGTCGGCGAGGGAACCGTCGTCATCGGTCCGTCCTTCTTCCTGTTGCGTGGGCCAGGTACGGGAGCCGCGGTGCGCCGTCGAACTGCGGTTGTACTGGCAGCAACCCTACGGCCTCGCCGCCACCCGACGGCACGGCGAGGCACTCTGTCCACTTCGGCCCCGGTACGCCATGATCTGTCCGTGACCGACTGGCGAGACAGGACCCTCGGCGCCTGGCAGGGCGTCCGGGGCGGACCCGCGGTGACGTACGGCCTGATCGCCGCCTGCTGTCTGCTCTTCGCCCTCAGTCCGGCGTCCGGACTCGACCCCGGTCACGGCACCGGGGAACAGCTCCTCGCGGCGCAGGGCCTGTACTTCCGCAGCTGGGGCGTGGTCCCCGCCGAACTCCTCGCCGGGGAGCCGCACGCCCTGCTCACCCCGCTCACCGCGCTCTTCGTCCACGGCAGCTGGCTCCATCTGCTGGGAAACATGCTCTTCCTGTACGTCTTCGGCGCGATGGCCGAAGAACGCATGGGCGCGGCCGGATTCGCCCTCTTCTATCTGGGCACCGGCTATCTCGCCCTGCTGGGGTACGCGGTGGCGCACGCCGGCAGCGAGCAGACCCTGGTGGGGGCGTCGGGGGCGATCTCCGGGGTGCTCGGGGCCTTCCTCTTCCTCTTTCCGCGTTCCCGGGTCACCAGCCTCTTCCCCTTCCTCTTCTTCCTGCCGCTGCGCTTCCCCGCCTGGATCGTGCTGATCTTCTGGTTCGTGCTCCAGTGGCTGGCCGCGCGGGCGGCGGGCGCGGGACCCGGCGTCGCCTATCTGGCCCACGTGGTGGGCTTCTCCGTCGGCTTCCTCTACGCCTGGGGGCGCTACCGGGGTGGGGATAGAGTGAAAGCCCAAACCGCGGCCACCGAGGGAGAAAGCCAGCCGTGATCACCGCGATCGTGCTCATCAAGACCAGCGTGGACCGCATCCCCGAGATCGCCGAGTCGATCGCCGGGCTCGACAGCGTCAGCGAGGTCTTCTCGGTGACCGGTACCTACGACCTCATCGCGATGGTCCGGGTCTCCCGCCACGACGACCTGGCGGACGTCATCCCCGGCAGCATCAGCAAGATCCCCGGCGTCGAGGCCACGGACACCCACGTCGCCTTCCGCACCTACTCCCAGCACGACCTGGAGGCGGCCTTCGCCATCGGTCTGGAGTCCTGAGACCCGGTACGCGGCATGACGAAGGGGGCCTCCCGGCGGGAGGCCCCCTTCACCCGTACGAGTGAGTGATCAGCCGCGGTCGGGGACGCAGCGGCCGTCCTCCGTGCGGTACTTCCACTGGGCCCCGTCCCGGACCAGCGCCTTCACCGCGCCCACGAACCGCTCCACGTGCTCGTCCGGCGTACCGGCGCCGAAGCTCACCCGGATGGCGTTCAGGGAGCGCTCGCCGGGAGCCGCGTCCGGGGCGCCGCACTCGCCCGGGTCCTGCGGGTCGCTGCCGAGCAGCGTGCGGACCAGCGGGTGGGCGCAGAACAGACCGTCGCGGACGCCGATGCCGTACTCGGCGGAGAGCGCGGCGGCGAAGTGGGAGCTGTTCCAGCCCGCCACGACGAAGGAGATGACGCCGACCCGGGGCGCGTCGTCGCCGAACAGCGAGAGCACCTTGACCTCGGGGACCTCGGCCAGACCCGCCCGGACCTTGGCGATCAGGTGCCGCTCGCGGGCGACGAGGGAGTCGAAGCCCGCCTCGGTGAGCGCCTTGCAGGCGGAGGCGATGGAGTAGACGCCGATGACGTTGGGGGAACCGGCCTCGTGCCGGGCGGCGGTGGTGTGCCACTCGACGTCCACGCCGCCGTCGGCGCGGCGGGCCACCGTGCGGGAGGCGCCGCCGCCCGCCAGGTAGGGCTCGGCCGCCTGGAGCCAGTCGGCGCGACCGGCGAGCACGCCGGAGCCGAAGGGCGCGTACAGCTTGTGGCCGGAGAAGGCGATCCAGTCCACGTCGAGGTCGCGCACGGAGACCGGGTGGTGGGGCGCGAGCTGGGCGGCGTCGAGGACGATCCGGGCGCCGTGCGCGTGGGCGGCGGCGGCCAGTTCCCGTACCGGCCACAGCTCGCCGGTGACGTTGGAGGCGCCGGTGACGCAGACCAGGGCGGGCCCGTAGGGGTCGCGGTCGGCGAGCGCCCGCTCCAGGGTCTCGACCGCCTGGGAGGGGGTGCGGGGGGCACTCAGATAGGTGACGCGGGCGTCGTTCCAGGGCAGCAGCGAGGCGTGGTGCTCGGTCTCGAAGACGAAGACCTCGCACTCCTCGGGGACGACCCTGGCCAGCAGGTTCAGCGAGTCGGTGGTGGAGCGGGTGAAGACGACCTGGTCGTCGGCGCGGCAGTCGAGGAACTCGGCGACGGTGGCGCGGCTGTTCTCGAAGAGGTCGGTGGAGAGCTGGGAGAGGTAGCCCGCGCCCCGGTGGACGCTGCCGTAGTAGGGGGCGTACGCGGCGACGTCGTCCCAGACGCGCTGGAGGGCCGGGGCGCTGGCCGCGTAGTCGAGCGCCGCGTAGGTCACCTCGCCGCCGGTGACGAGCGGGACGGTGACGTCCCGGCCGAGGACGGGCAGCGGGGCGGCGCAGCAGGGGTCGGCGGACTCGGCGGCGGTCTCGACGGTGGCGGCGGCGGTGGCGAGGGCGTCAGGGCGTGCGGACATGGCGATATCTCCCGGCGGGCGGTGCTGAATGGCTTCGGTGGTCCCGTACGCGGCCGGGTACGGCGGGGTACGGGTGGAGACCTCGGACGGCACGGGTGCGCGAAGGTACGCGGAAGAGACCCTGGTCCAAGGGTGAAGAAGGGGCGGACTCGCCCTATCGCATTCGCTTGCTCACGGAAAAAGCTCCTCGACAGACCAGGACCCCTGGTGTTCGAGGGGTCCGCGCTTGCCGTAGACCTCGCTGCCTACGGCCTGGTCATCACCCGGGGCACCCCGCCACGGACGGAGGGTTGCCGGACAGCAAGCCGGGGCCTAAACGCTGTCACTCGTGACCTGGGGAGCATCTTGCCACATGATCGACCACGCACACGACCCCGGTCCGCATGATGGACCGGGGTCGTGGAGTGAACGGCGAACGGCTCAGGCGTTGCTGACGGCCACCCAGCGCTCCAGGAGCCGTCGGGCGGCGCCGGAGTCGATGGCCTCGGCCGCCCGTTCCATCCCGCCCCTGATCTGCTCGGCGAGGCTGCCGCTGCCCGGGTCGAGCGCGGTCAGGGCGGCGGCGGAGTTGAGCAGCACCGCGTCCCGTACCGGCCCGGTCTCCCCCGCGAGCAGCCGACGGGCGACATCGGCGTTGTACGAGGCGTCCGCGCCGCGCAGCGCCTCCACGGGGACCAGGTCGACGCCGACGTCCCGGGGGTCGAAGGCCTCCTCGGTCACCCTTCCGTCCCGGACCACCCAGACCCGGGAGGTGGCGGTGGTGGTCAGCTCGTCGAGCCCGTCGTCGCCCCGGAAGACGAGGGCGGAGGAGCCGCGCTCGGCGAGCACCCCGGCCAGGATCGGCGCCATCCGGGCATCGGCCACGCCCGTGGCCTGTGCCTTGACCCGGGCGGGGTTGGTGAGCGGGCCCAGGAAGTTGAAGACGGTCCGTACGCCGAGCTGGCCGCGGGCGGTGGCGACATGGCGCAGGGACGGGTGGAACTTCACCGCGAAGCAGAAGGTGATCCCGGCTTCCTCGGCGACCTCGGCCACCCGCTTCGGCGTCAGCTCCAGATTGACGCCGAGCTTCTCCAGGACGTCGGAGGCGCCGGAGGCGGAGGAGGCCGCCCGGCTGCCGTGCTTGACGACCTTGGCGCCGGTCCCGGCGACGACGATCGCCGACATGGTGGAGATGTTGACCGTCTTGGCACCGTCACCGCCGGTGCCGACGATGTCCACGGACCGGCCGGGCACCTCGATCGTGCTGGCGTGCGCGTACATCGCGCGGACCAGACCGGTGATCTCCTCGACGGTCTCGCCCTTGGCCCGCAGCGCGACCGCGAACCCGGCGATCTGCGCGTCGGTGGCCTCGCCGCTCATGATGTTGTCCATGGCCCAGGCGGATTCCTCGGTGCTGAGGTCGCCTCCGGTCAGCAGGGTGTTCAGTACGGCCGGCCAGGAGCGGCCCGCCGACGTAGGTCCTCCAGCGGGGGTCGCAGCGCTCATGGCAGCTCCTGATGAGTACAAGACGGATACGGACCCACCCTATCCATCCCGGGGAACGGCAAAGAGCCCCGTCCAGCGAATGGACGGGGCTCCTGCCGTGGCGACCTGTTCGGTCAGGCGTTCAAGTGATCAGTGGTGGCCGTGGCCGCTCTGGATCTCCTTGTACTCCTCGGCCGTGGGCTTGGCGATCTGGCTGTCGTCGCCGTAGTAGCCCTTGTTGAGCTTGACCCGGAGCTTCTCGAAAGGCCCGGTCTTGCGCTCCACACCGTTCTCGTCGACGGCCGGCGGCAGCTCGGCGGCGGCGTACTGCTCGTGCGCCGTGAGGCGGTGCATCTCGCCCTGGCTGAGCGGCTCGTGGACCTCGACGAACTCACCGTGCGGCAGGCGCTTGATGATGCCGGACTCGCGCCCGTGCAGCACCTTGTCCTTGTCCCGGCGCTGGAGGCCGAGGCAGATCCGCTTGGTGGCGATGAACGCGAGCACCGGGCCCAGGAAGAAGAAGATCCGGACGAACCAGGTGATCGAGTTGATCGACAGGTGGAAGTGGGTCGCCCAGAGGTCGTTTCCACCACCCACGAGCATGACCATGTACGCGGTGAGCCAGGCGACACCGAAGGCGGTGCGCGTCGGAGCGTTGCGCGGGCGCTGCGCGATGTGGTGCTCGCGCTTGTCGCCGGTGATCCAGGACTCGATGAACGGGTAGACACCGATCGCCGCGAGGACCACGGGGAAGATCGCCAGCGGGATCATCACACCGAGGACCAGCGTGTGGCCCCACAGGTTGATCTCCCAGCCCGGCATGACACGGATCAGACCCTCGGCGAAGCCCATGTACCAGTCGGGCTGGGCGCCGGTGGACACCATGTCCGGCCGGTACGGGCCGATGGCCCAGATCGGGTTGATCGAGGCGACGGCCGCGATGATCGCGATGACACCGAAGACCAGGAAGAAGAAGCCTCCGGCCTTGGCCATGTAGACCGGCATCAGCGGCATGCCGACGACGTTCTTGTTCGTCCGGCCGGGACCGGCGAAGTGCGTGTGCTTGTGGACGAACACCAGGATGAGGTGGGCGACCACGAGGCCGAGCATGATGCCGGGCAGCAGCAGGACGTGGGCCGAGTAGAACCGGGCCACGAAGTCGCCGCCGGGGAACTCGCCGCCGAACAGGAACATCGACAGGTACGTACCGACGATCGGCACGGACAGGATCGCGCCCTGCATGAAGCGGACACCGGTGCCGGAGAGCAGGTCGTCCGGGAGCGAGTAACCGGTGAAACCGGTGAACATGCCCAGGAAGAACAGCAGGAAGCCGAACAGCCAGTTGATCTCACGCGGCTTGCGGAACGCGCCGGTGAAGAAGACGCGCATCATGTGCACGAACATGCCGGCCAGGAAGATCAGCGCGGCCCAGTGGTGGATCTGGCGGATCAGCAGACCACCGCGGACCTCGAAGGAGATCGTCATGGTCGAGTTGAACGCCTCGGACATCAGCTGTCCCTGGAGCGGGACGTACGGTCCGACGTACTCCACCTCGTTCATCGACGGGTGGAAGAACATCGTCAGATAGACGCCCGTCAGGATGATGATGAGGAAGCTGTAGAGGCAGATCTCGCCCAGCATGAAGGACCAGTGGTCCGGGAAGATCTTCCGCATGTTGGACTTGGCCAGGGTGTAGATCCCCAGGCGTCCATCGGCCCAGTCGGCCACCCGCTCACCGGCGGGCGCCTTCTTCGTCGTATCGGTCACGGTGCTCATCCGCGCTCCCAGAAGGCAGGGCCGACGGGCTCGTCGAAGTCGCCGAGCGCCTCAAGGAAGCCCTTGTCGTTCACACCGATCCGCAGCTGCGGAAGCGGGTGACCGGCCGGGCCGAAGATGACGCGGGCGCCGTCGGAGAGGTCGAAGGTGGACTGGTGGCACGGGCAGAGGACGTGGTGCGTCTGCTGCTCGTACAGGGAGATCGGGCAGCCCACGTGGGTGCAGATCTTCGAGAACGCGACGATCCCCTGGTGGGACCACTCCAGCTCGCGCTTGTCCTTGATGTCCTCCGGCTGGATCCGGACGATCATCAGGGCGGCCTTGGCGATCTCGGTCTGGAAGTGCTCGTCGTGCTCCGACAGGCCTTCCGGCATCGCGAAGGTCAGCGAGCCCACCGCGACGTCCTCGGGACGCAGCGGCTCGTGCGTGTTCATGTTGATGAGCTGAAGCCCCTTGGCCCACCGGGTGGTCCGGAGCTTCTTCTCGGGCAGCGGGCCCAGGTCGCGCAGCAGGACGACGCCGGAGAGCGGCACCAGGGCCAGCGCGCCGAACATCGTGTTGCGGATGAGCTTGCGGCGGCCCATGCCGGACTCGGCGGCACCGGCCGCGAAGTCCGCCATGACCTTGGCCTTGGTCTCGGCGTCGGCCTCCATCGGGTGCCGCTCGTCCGCGATCTCGACGTCGGACATCAGGGTGCGGGCCCAGTGGACCGCGCCCGCGCCGATGAAGAAGAGCGCGAGACCGAGGGTCCAGCCCAGCGAGAAGTTGAGCGCGGACACCCGGCCGAACGGCCAGATGTACACGATCTTGTCGACCGGGAAGATCACGTACGAGGCGATGAAGCCGATGGTGGCCAGCATCGACAGCGTGAACATGAAGGCGACCGCACGCTCGGAACGACGAGCGGCACGCTCGTCGATGTCCTGGATGCGCGGCTTGTGGGGCGGCAGCCCCGGGTCGGCGAACGGGTCGTCGGCGACCTTCACCGCGCCGTGCGCGGTGTCCTGCCCTGCCGGCAGTGTCTCTTCAGGAATCTCTTGGCTACTCATGACTTCTTGGCCTTAGCGGTGTGGGCCGCGACCCAGATGGCAACTGCGATCAGCGCGCCCAGTCCGAAGATCCAGGCGAACAGGCCCTCGCTGACGGGGCCGAGACCACCGAGCGAGAGACCGCCCGGACTGTCCGTCTTGTCACTGTTGACGGCCTGGACGTACGCGATGATGTCCTTCTTCTGCTGCTCCGGCATGGTCGCGTCCGGGAAGGAGGGCATGTTCTGCGGGCCGGTCTGCATGGCCTCGTAGAGGTGCTTCGGGCTCACGCCTTCGAGGTTCGGTGCGTACTTGCCGTGGGTCAGCGCGCCACCCTGGCCGGTGAAGTTGTGGCACTGGGCGCAGTTGTTGCGGAACAGCTCGCCACCCCGGGAGGAGTCGGCACCCGCGGGGTTGTACTGGCCCTCGGTCGGAGTGATCGGACCGGCGCCGAGAGAGGCGATGTACGCCGCGAGCTGATCGATCTCAGCCTGCGAGTAGATGACCTTCTTCTTCGGGACCTGGGCGCCCGGCTGCTGGGCCGGCATACGGCCCGTGCCGACCTGGAAGTCGACGGCCGCGGAGCCGACGCCGACGAGGGAGGGGCCGTCAGTGGTGCCCTGACCGCCGGTTCCGTGGCAGCTGGCGCAGCCGACGGAGTAGAGCTTCTTACCCTCCTCGATGGCGAGGGACTGGGCGGTCTCATCGGCCTTCGCGGTGCCCGCGGGCGCGAACGCGGCGTACAGCCCCCCAGTGGCCGCCAGCGCGAGAAGTAGGACGACGACCGCCGCCAGCGGATGGCGTCGTCGTGTGGAGAGCTTTTTCACGGATTACCCCGGTGTCAGGATCTTCTGCGTCGATGCTTGCTGGATGTCTCGGTCCGCCGGGTCGGCGGGACCGATTACTTGATCATGTAGATCGTGGCGAAGAGGCCGATCCAGACGACATCGACGAAGTGCCAGTAGTAGGACACGACGATGGCGGCGGTTGCCTGCTCGTGAGTGAACCTCTTGGCGGCGTACGTCCGGCCCAGGACCAGCAGGAAGGCGATGAGTCCGCCCGTCACATGCAGTCCGTGGAAGCCGGTGGTCAGGTAGAACACCGAGCCGTACGGGTCGGACGAGAGCGAGAGGCCCTCGTGCTTGACCAACTCGGTGTACTCGAAGACCTGGCCGCCAATGAAGATCGAACCCATCACGAACGTGATGATGAACCACGTCCGGAGCTTCTTCACGTCACCCCGCTCGGCGGCGAAGACGCCGAGCTGGCAGGTGAGAGAGGAGAGCACCAGGACCGTGGTGTTGGTCGCCGAGAACGGGAAGTTCAAGGCCGAAGCCTTTTCTGCCCAGAACTCGGCACCCGTCACCGATCGCAGGGTGAAGTACATCGCGAAGAGGGCCGCGAAGAACATCAGCTCGGAGCTCAACCAGATGATGGTTCCGACGCTGGTGAGGTTCGGTCGATTGACCGACGGGTGCGCGTGCCCTGTTTCTACTGTCGTTACTGTCGCCACGACCGACATTATGTCGGTCGCTTATCCCGCCCTCACTCCGGGGGGTGCCGTTCGGAGTGTCAGAGGGGTGTGTCCTGCCCGAACGGCCCAGTCCGAGGGCCCTCCGGCACCCTTCGAACGGGTGCGGAACGGGTGTTGACGGAGAGTGGAGCGGAGTAGCATCCCGCGCATCGGTCGACGACGACCGCCCGCCTTCCCAGCCGGAGGAACGATGCAGTCGAGTGCCACGGTCCTGGTCTACAGCGACGACGCGAACACCCGCGAGCAGGTACGGCTGGCGGCCGGGCGCAGGCCCGCCTCCGACGTGCCTCCGGTGCGGTTCGTGGAGTGCGCGACGCTGCCGGCGGTCCTGAAGCGCCTGGACGAGGGCGGGATCGACGTGTGCGTCCTGGACGGCGAGGCGGCGCCCGCCGGAGGCATGGGCGTCTGCCGGCAGATCAAGGACGAGGTGTACCGGTGCCCGCCGGTGCTGCTGCTCATCGGGCGCCCGCAGGACGCCTGGCTGGCCACCTGGAGCCGCGCGGACGCCGCGATCACCCTTCCGGTGGAACCGGTGGAGTTCGCGGCGTCGCTGGCGGCCCTGCTGCGCGCACGGCTCTCGATCGACGCGTAGGCCGGGCGCGCCGGGCCGGGAATCCCGTGGGACGGCACGCGCCGACGCGAGTCGACGCGTGCCGTCGGGCTGTCCGGGCCTCCGGGCCGTCCGGGTCAGAGGGAGGGCCGCAGACGGGCCTTCTGGGCGGCGGGGACGGGCTCGCCGGTGGGTTCCACCAGGGAGCTGCCCTTGCGCCAGTCGGCCCAGGGCATGTTCCAGTCGCCGAAGCCGTTGCCGAAGGTGTCCATGGTGTCGCCGTAGCTGTTGACGGTCCTCACGATGTCGCCGGGGCGCACGGTCTCGTAGAACCAGGCCGCGTTCCCCGTCGACATGCCGATGCAGCCGTGGCTGACGTTCTCCATGCCCTGGGAGCCGACGGACCAGGGGGCGGCGTGGACGTACTCGCCGCTCCAAGTCACCCGGGTGGCGTAGTAGACGGGCAGGTCGTACGAGTCGGAGCTGCCCTCGGAGATGCCGATGCTGGCGCCGCGCATCCGGACGAAGTACTCCTTGCCGAGGACCACTTTGATCCCGTTTCGGGTGGAGTATCCCGATTTCCCGGTGGTCACCGGAATGGTGTTGATCACTTCTCCGTTGCGCTCCACGGTCATGGAGTGCGCCTCGGCGTCCGCGACGGCCTCGATCCGGTCGCCGATGGTGAGCTTGAGCGGTGTGGAGGCGCCGCCGTAGAGCTTGTCGCCGACCTTGAGCCCGTCCAGGTTGCCCGTGACCGTGACCTGCGTCCCGGCGGGCCAGTACTCCTTGGGGCGGAAGTGCAGCTTCTTGTCGTCCACCCAGTACCAGGCACCCTCGACGGAGGGGGTGGAGCGGACTCTGAGGGCCCGTTCGACGACCGTGCGGTCCTTGCGGTCCTTGACGGGGAGGCTGAGGTCGGCGGTGATCGGCTGCCCGACGCCGTAGGTGCCCTCCTCCGGGCCGAACTCGACGGTGAGGGCCCGTTTGGCCGGAGCCGTCTCGAACGTGAACGTACGGGCGCCTGGAGCGCCGTCCTCGTCTTCGGTGGCCACCCGGACGGTGTAGCGGGCGCCCGCGGCGAGGGACGCCGTGGAGCGCCAGCGCTTCCCGTCGGCGGTGAGTTCGCCCGCCAGATGGTGGCCCGAGGCGTCGACGGCGGTGACGTCGGCGATCCGTCCGTCCTCGCCCTTGGCGGTGACCTCCAGAGGCTTCTCGGGGTCCGCCTTGGCGCCCTTGGCGGGTGCGTTGACCGCGAGCTGCGCGGCCGCGTCGTAGGCCCGTCCCGACAGCGGGTGGGCGTCGGAACCCGCACACGCCGTGGCGCCCGCGGTGACGGTGAAGGCCAGCAGGGTGCAGCTCACGGCGGTCCTGATGCGCGGCGTGTCGTTCATGAGTTCACCGTAAGAACAAACCGCCGAGGCAGCGCGCCCGACTACGGCGAAAGAGGGACCCGGCCGCTTCGGTGACGAAGCGTCCGGGCCCCTCCGTGTGCTCCGGTGTGGAGCGGGGTACCGCTACTGGTTCTGGTTCTCGCCGCGGTAGAACTCGAAGACCCAGCCGAACAGGCCGACGAGGATCAGCGGGGCGGAGAAGTACAGCAGCCACCAGCCCATCGCGATCGCGAGGAAGGCCAGGGCACCACCGGTGGCCAGCGACAGCGGCTGCCAGCTGTGCGGAGCGAAGAAGCCCACCTCGCCGGCCTCGTCCGCGACGTCGGCCTCCTTGTCGTCCTGGGCCAGCGCGTCGACGCGCCGGGCCGTGAACGAAAGGTAGAAGCCGATCATGATGGCCAGGCCGAACGCCAGGAACAGCGCCGTCGCACCGACCGGCTCCTTCGCCCACACGCCGTACAGGATCGCGACGGCGAGGATGAAGACGCTCAGCCAGATGAACATCTTGCCCTGGATCTTCACTTGCCGGCCTCCTTGCCGCCCGTGAGGGCTTCGGCCTCGTGCGGCTTGTTCTCAAGCTGGTCGACGGCCGCGATCTCAGGGTGGTGCAGGTCGAACGCCGGGGATTCCGAACGGATCCGGGGCAGGGTGAGGAAGTTGTGCCGCGGCGGCGGGCAGGACGTCGCCCACTCAAGCGAACGGCCGTAGCCCCACGGGTCGTCGACCTCGATCTTCTTGCCGTACTTGGCGGTCTTCCAGACGTTGTAGAAGAACGGCAGGATCGACAGACCGAGCAGGAAGGAGGAGATCGTCGAGATCGTGTTCAGGGCGGTGAAGCCGTCGGCGTCCAGGTAGTCCGCGTAACGACGCGGCATGCCCTCGGCACCCAGCCAGTGCTGCACCAGGAAGGTGCCGTGGAAGCCCACGAACAGCGTCCAGAACGTGATCTTGCCGAGGCGCTCGTCCAGCATCTTGCCGGTGAACTTCGGCCACCAGAAGTGGAAGCCGGAGAACATCGCGAAGACGACCGTACCGAAGATCACGTAGTGGAAGTGCGCCACGACGAAGTACGAGTCGGAGACGTGGAAGTCCATCGGGGGCGAGGCCAGGATGACGCCGGTCAGACCACCGAAGGTGAAGGTGATCAGGAAGCCGACGGCCCAGAGCATCGGTGTCTCGAAGGACAGTGAGCCCTTCCACATCGTTCCGATCCAGTTGAAGAACTTCACGCCTGTCGGTACGGCGATGAGGAACGTCATGAAGGAGAAGAACGGCAGGAGCACGCCGCCGGTGACGTACATGTGGTGGGCCCACACGGTCACGGACAGACCGGCGATCGCGATGGTCGCGGCCACCAGACCGATGTAGCCGAACATCGGCTTGCGGCTGAAGACCGGGATGACCTCGGAGATGATGCCGAAGAAGGGCAAGGCGATGATGTACACCTCTGGGTGTCCGAAGAACCAGAAGAGGTGTTGCCACAGCAAGGCGCCGCCGTTGGCCGCGTCGAAGACATGGGCACCGAACTTGCGATCCGCCTCCAGGGCGAACAGCGCCGCCGCCAGCACGGGGAAGGCGAGCAGGACCAGGACACCGGTCAGCAGCACGTTCCAGGTGAAGATCGGCATGCGGAACATCGTCATGCCCGGAGCACGCATGCAGATGATCGTGGTGATGAAGTTGACCGAACCGAGGATCGTGCCGAAGCCTGAGAAGGCCAGACCCATGATCCACATGTCGGCGCCGACGCCCGGCGAGCGGACCGCGTCCGACAGCGGGGAGTAGGCGAACCAGCCGAAGTCGGCCGCACCCTGCGGGGTGAGGAAGCCGGCCACCGCGATGATCGAGCCGAACAGGTAGAGCCAGTAGGCGAACATGTTCAGCCGCGGGAACGCCACGTCGGGCGCGCCGATCTGAAGCGGCATGATCCAGTTCGCGAAACCGGCGAACAGCGGCGTCGCGAACATCAGCAGCATGATCGTGCCGTGCATCGTGAACGCCTGGTTGAACTGCTCGTTCGACATGATCTGCGTACCCGGACGGGCCAGCTCGGCGCGCATGAAGAGCGCCATGAGTCCGCCGATGCAGAAGAAGACGAACGACGTGACCAGGTAGAGCGTGCCGATCGTCTTGTGGTCGGTGGTGGTCAGCCACTTGATCACGACGTTGCCGGGCTGCTTGCGCCGTACGGGCAGCTCGTTCTCGTACGAGTCCTCAGCTGCGGCGGCACCCTGGGTTTCGTTGTGGATGCTCACAGTTGGTTCTTCTCCGCATTCCTGGCCGGGTCCGTCTGCTCGATGCCAGACGGGATGTAGCCGGTCTGCCCCTTCTCGGCCAGCTCCTTCAGGTGCTGCTGGTAGCGCTCCGGAGAGACCACCTTGACGTTGAAGAGCATCCGGGAGTGGTCGACACCGCACAGCTCGGCGCACTTGCCGAGGAAGGTGCCTTCCCGCGTCGGGGTCACCTCGAAGGAGTTGGTGTGACCCGGGATGACGTCCTGCTTCATCAGGAAGGGAACGACCCAGAAGGAGTGGATGACGTCACGCGAGGTCAGGACGAACCGGACCTTCTCGCCCTTGGGCAGCCACAGGGTCGGACCCGGGTTGCCGGTCTGGGGGTTGCGGTCGCCGGGGATGCCGGCGTCGTAGACACCGCCCGCGTTCGCCGGGAAGTCCGCGAGGAACTTGTCCGGGATCGAGGCGAGGTTCTTGTCCGTCTTGGCGTCACCCTTCACACCGGGCACGTCCTCGACGTAGTTGAAGCCCCAGCTCCACTGGTAGCCGACCACGTTGATGGTGTGGGCAGGCTTGGGGGAGAGCTCAAGGAGCTTCGACTCGTCGCGTGCGGTGAAGTAGAAGAGCACCGAGACGATGATCAGCGGAGTGACCGTGTACAGCGCCTCGATGGGCATGTTGTAACGGGTCTGCGGAGGTACCTCGACCTTGGTCCGGCTGCGCCGGTGGAAGATGGTGGCCCAGAGGATCAGGCCCCATACCAGGACGCCCGTGATGAGGGCGGCGGCCCAGGAGCCCTGCCACAGGGAGAGGATCCGAGGCGCCTCTTCCGTGACGGGGGTGGGCATGCCAAGGCGGGGGAAGTCTTCCCAGTTGTACGAGCAGCCTGTGGCTGTCGCCAGGATCAGGCCCGCAGTCAGCACCTGCGGCAGCTTCCGCCGCATCGGGCGCCGCGACGAGCGGTCGGAGCCGTTGGGACTCACGTAGCGCCTTCCCGAGAGTCTCGGCCCGCAGTGGTCGGCCACGGCCGTCCGTCTCGCTGGTCGGTCGCCGCCCCGGCCGCGGGCAGGGGTTTGGATGTTTATGCGGACCAAACCCTACTGGACGCTATTTGGGGTCGCGCGGGGAGGGTGCCCAACGCGCCGTCCGAGCCCCCGAAGGGGTGGACTCCGGCGTTCCGCCGGGGGTCCGAAGACACCCGTTCGGGGGTCTCACGGCGTGCCGCGCGCCCCTTCTGACGAGGGCTCACCCCGGCCGGGCGGTCCCGTACGGACCCCCGGGGCGCCCGGTCGGACACCCGTCCGGTCCAGGCCCTACCGTGGGCGGATGCCGTACTTCGACGCCGCGTCCGCCGCCCCGCTGCACCCCGTCGCCCGCCAGGCACTGCTCGCCTCCCTGGACGAGGGCTGGGCCGACCCCGCCCGGCTCTACCGGGAGGGGCGGCGGGCCCGGCTGCTCCTGGACGCGGCGCGGGAGGCCGCGGCGGAGGCGGTGGGCTGTCGTCCGGACGAGCTGTCTTTCACTCCTTCGGGGACACGTGCGGTGCACGCCGGGGTCGCCGGGGCCCTGGCGGGGCGCCGCCGGGCCGGGAACCGGCTCGTGGTCTCCTCGGTCGAGCACTCCTCCGTCCTGCACGCGGCCGAGGCGCACGCGGCGGCGGGCGGCACCGTGACCGAGGTGCCGGTGGGCCGGACGGGCGCGGTGGACGCGGCGGGGTTCGCGGCGGCGCTCGACGCCGGGACGGCCCTGGCCTGTCTCCAGTCGGCCAATCACGAGGTGGGCACCGAGCAGCCGGTGGCCGAGGTGGCCGGGGCCTGCCGGGCGGCGGGTGTGCCGCTCCTGGTGGACGCGGCCCAGTCGCTCGGCTGGGGGCCGGTGGCGGAGGGCTGGTCGCTGCTCGCGGCGAGCGCGCACAAGTGGGGCGGTCCGGCGGGGGTGGGGCTGCTCGCCGTCCGCAAGGGCGTCAGGTTCGCGCCGCAAGGTCCCTCGGACGAGCGGGAGTCGGGCCGGGCGCCCGGCTTCGAGAACCTGCCGGCGATCGTGGCTGCGGCGGCCTCGCTGCGGGCGGTACGGGCGGAGGCGGCGGCCGAGGGGGCGCGGCTGCGGGCCCTGGTGGACCGGATCAGGGCGCGGGTGCCGGAGCTGGTGCCGGAGGTGGAGGTGGTGGGCGACCCGGTGCTGCGGCTCCCCCATCTGGTGACGTTCTCCTGTCTCTATGTCGACGGGGAGACCCTGCTGCACGAGCTGGACCGGGAGGGTTTCTCCGTTTCGTCCGGTTCTTCGTGTACGAGTTCGACGCTGACCCCCAGCCATGTGCTGCGCGCGATGGGGGTGCTGAGCGAGGGGAACGTCCGGGTGTCGCTGCCCGCCGGCACGGCGGCCGAGGACGTGGACCGCTTCCTGGAGGTGCTGCCGGGGGTGGTGGCGGGCGTACGGGAACGGCTGGGCGCCCCGGTCGCCCCGGCTGCGGCCCCTTCGGACAACGCGGGCCCGCTCGTGGTGGACGCGCTGGGCAAGCGCTGCCCCGTCCCGGTGATCGAGCTGGCGAAGGTGATCGGCGACGTCCCGCCCGGGGCCACGGTGACGGTCCTCGCGGACGACGCGGCGGCCCGGCTCGACATCCCGGCCTGGTGCGAGATGCGCGGCCAGGAGTACGTGGGCGAGGAGCCCTCGGAGCGGGGCGGGGTGGCGTACGTGGTGCGGCGGGTGGGGTAGGCGGGGGTTTACGGGCCGGGGCCGGGGCCTTACGGGCCAGGGCCGGGGCCCGGAGCGTCCTGCGGGCCGGGCCCGGGGGTGCGGCCCTGCGGGCCGGGCTTCCGGTGGGGCGGCGGGCCTCGGCGGGCCGGAAGGCGCGAGGGCCCCGGAGGCGGTGGTGCGCGCCTCCGGGGCCCTCGGGCCTCGTCCGGTCAGGACAGGTGGGTGCGGACCTCGGCGGCGGCGTCCTCGCCGTACTCCTTGGTGAAGCGCTCCATGAAGTTGGCGCGGCCCAGGGTGTACTCCTGGGTGCCGAGGGTCTCGATGACCAGGGTGGCCAGCATGCAGCCGAGCTGGGCGGCGCGCTCCAGGCCGACGCCCCAGGACAGACCGGTGAGGAAACCGGCGCGGAAGGCGTCGCCGACGCCGGTCGGGTCGACCTTGGCGTTCTCCTCGGGGCAGCCGACCTCGATCGGGTCCTCGCCGACGCGCTCGATGCGCACTCCGCGCGAGCCGAGGGTGGTGACCCGGTGGCCGACGCGGGAGAGGATCTCGCTCTCGGTCCAACCGGTCTTCGACTCGATGAGGCCCTTCTCGTACTCGTTGGAGAAGAGGTAGGTGGCGCCGTCGAGGAGGGTGCGGATCTCCTCGCCGTCCATCCGGGCGATCTGCTGCGAGAAGTCGGCGGCGAAGGGGATCCCCCGCGTCTTGCACTCCTCCGTGTGGCGGAGCATGGCCTCGGGGTCGTCGGCGCCGATCAGGACCAGGTCAAGACCGCCGACGCGGTCGGCGACGGCCTTGAGCTCGATCAGCCGGGCCTCGCTCATGGCTCCGGTGTAGAAGGAGCCGATCTGGTTGTGGTCCTGGTCCGTGGTGCACACGAAGCGGGCGGTGTGCAGGACCTCGGAGATGCGCACCGAGCCGGTGTCGACGCCGTGCCGGTCGAGCCAGGCGCGGTACTCGTCGAAGTCGGAGCCTGCCGCGCCGACCAGGATCGGGGTGCCGCCCAGCTGGCCCATGCCGAAGCAGATGTTGGGGCCGACGCCGCCGCGGCGCACGTCCAGGTTGTCGACGAGGAAGGAGAGGGACACCGTGTGGAGCTGGTCGGCCACCAGTTGGTCGGCGAACCGGCCGGGGAAGGTCATGAGGTGGTCGGTGGCGATGGAGCCGGTGACTGCGATACGCACGGCGAGTGCTCCTGCGGGATATGGGTAGGGACAGTTCACGCTACCCGTTGGGACAGCCCCTGCCGAACAGTGGAAACTACCCCAGAGTAGGCCTTTTCCCCAGGGGCGTGAGGTGCGTACGGTGCGCCCATGACCACGTACCCCGCTCCGCGTGAGCGACACGAGTCCGAGTTCAGCCTCGCCGAGCTGCGCGGCGCCGGGGCACGGATGGCTCCGCACTGGGTCTCTCCGGTCTCCCCGGCGCCCGCGCCGGTCTCCCCCGCCGCGATCCACGGGGTCGTGGTTCCGGCGGCCTCGGCCCGCCTGATCGCGGCCACCGCCGAGTACGGCTCCTGACGAGCGGAACCGCCGGCCGCCCCGTACCGTCCCATCGGCATCCGATCGAGACGAGGGAGTCGCGGTGAGCGGTACGGAGAACGTGCGGAGGCGGCGGGGCGCGCTGGCCGCCTCGGTGGCGGCGGGCGTCCTGCTCGCCGGTGGCGGCGGGGTCTGTCTGGCGGCGGCCGCCGGTGACGTCGTGGCGGACCGGGCGACGGAGTCCCCGGCACCCCGTGCGGCGGGCGGTACCGTCTCCGCGGCGCCGGGCGGGCCCGGGATCGCGCCGGGTGAGCCCGACCCCGGCGGCGGTCCCGGCGGAACCGTCTACACAGCCAAGGGCCCACTCCCCCAAGGGCCCTCCTCGGCCGCGGTCCACCGGCCCGAGGGCCTGGTCACCTCGGCGGAGGTGACCAGGCTGGCCGCGGCGCTCGGTCTTTCCGGGAGCCCGGTCCTGGTGGAGGACGTCTGGACGATCAGGCCCGCGAAGGACGGCGCCGGAGCGCGGCTCGACGTGGCCCGGAAGGCGCCGGGGAGCTGGTCGTACGCCTGGTACGACGGCGGGCCGCTGGGCGATGCCTGTCTGGACGGACCGGCCTGCCCGCCGCCGGGCGAGCCCAAGCCGGGGCGGGGCGGGACGCCGCCGAG